>NZ_JBITEZ010000006.1:0-618449 GCF_044455665.1 Nonomuraea sp. NPDC051191
ACTCGGTCTGGAGGGCGAGAAGGTCAGGAACTTCGAGGGGCTCCTGGATACGCGCGAAAGAGACGCGACGGGGACCAGCGGGTACGGCGGAGGCGGCGGGAACACTACGCGAGGCTGCCAACAGTTGTCCTTCCGGAGGGCACGGACGGGATCGAACTGCGCGCACGCCAAACGCCCGGATCGAAATCCGGGGCGTCGAAAGGCAGCGCGAGGAAGCAGCATAACCCAACTGAGAAACGAGTGTCCACACTTACTATGAGTGTCAACCTCGGTGCCGCCTTCAGCGTTTCACAGCAGGGTCGGCTCGTCAACTCCCCGAGCCGGATTCCCGCCTGAGACGTCCGATCGGCGCCGGCGACCCACGGTGGACGCGCGGGATGCTCGCCACATGAACATGACGAGGACGTCCGACGCGTGGCCGGTCATGGAGAGGTTCTACGCGGCCGAGGCGGCGTACGTGGCCGCGGGCGGTCACGGCAGGGCGGACTACGCACCCGTCGCCGGCCCTGCTGGACCCGGCGACTGACGGGCGAGCGGGGTGCGGGCCCGCGCGGTCGGCGCGGGCCCGGAGGCGCGGTCAGCGTTCGCTGGAGGCCGCGCGGTAGTGCAGGTCCTGCACGTACGGCGTCGCGGTGATCGGGTACGGCGAGACCACCTTGGCCGCCGTCGCCGACTCCCTGGTGACGGTCGCCGACGCGGTCCCCGCCTTGAGCGGGAACGTCCTGGCCGACACACCGGCGGGCGCGTCGTAGCTCTGCGTCGTGCCGCCGACGGTCACCGACACCTTGCCCGGCGCCGTCAGCATGGTGAGCACCTCGACCGTGTCACGCGCGGCGGTGCTGCCGCCGCGCAGCTTCATCAGCTTGGTCTGCGCGAAGGACGGCTGGGCCGCCACCGGCTGGACCCGGTGGGTCAGGTACGCCGCGTCGTTCGTGATCTTCGGGCAGCCGAGCTTGTGGCAGGTCAGGTAGTAGGCGTTGATGTCCAGGTACGTCCAGCCCGCGTTCCTGGACGGCGCGAACTGCGTGTTCTCCGAGTAGTCGTTCCAGGTCGTGAGCTGGACCCAGTCGGCCTTGCCGTCGATCGCGCCCTTCCACGTCGCCCGCAGGTTCTCGGTGTTGCCCGCCTCGTCGAAGACGCCCTGGTTGGGGCGTTCATCCTGGACCGACACCGGCTGCATCCAGATCTTGCCCATGCCGTGGGCGCGGTCGATGTTGCCGCCCAGGGCGGCGTTGGCGGCGGGGTTGCGGTTGCCCCAGTTGGAGAAGCCGTAGCTGATCGAGGCGAACGCGTCCCGGTACTTGCCGAAGTCGAGGAAGCAGGGCACCAGGGCCACCTTGACGCCGTGCTCGGTCTCCATCGTCTTCATCCAGGCCGCCCACCAGGCGGGGGTACGCCCCTCGGCCTTGAACGGCGCCACCACCAGCCGGTCGTCGGCGAGCCGGTAGACCGACTTCGAGGCGGCCAGCTTGGCCATCGCCGTGGCGAACGCGGCGCTGTCCACCGAGGCCAGGCCGTTCGTGTCCGGCATCAGCACGATCTTGAACCCGGGGTCCACGGCCTCGGCCGCCTTGATCAGGTTCTGCACCCGCGTCCAGTGGGCGCTGGTGATCGACAGGATGTCGACGGTGAACCCGTCCAGGCCGGCCGCGACGGCCTGCTTGACCTCGGTCTTGAAGTCGGCCACCGCGTAGTCGCCGCTGATCGGGTCGCGTCCGAGCGGGCGGTCGCGCAGCAGTCCGCCGTAGGCGGCGTGCTTGCCGCTCTCGCCGTCCGGCTTGAGGTAGTTCCTGGCGTAGTAGTCACTCGCCGGGGCCTGGTTGTCCAGCGACACCGGGTACGGGGTGAAGTAGTGCGCGAACACCTTCTTGGCCGAGCCGCGCAGGGCCGCCGTCCCCGGCAGGACGAACGGCAGCGGCCCGTCGGTCTGCCGGCCGCTTCCCTCGGTGTAGGTGACCGTGAGCTTGGGGCCGCGGTTCCCGGTCTCGCGCGAGGACATCAGCACGGTCGCGGTGGAGTCGGTGCCGGTGAGCGCGAAGGCGTACGTGCCGTCGCCCTTGACCGCGGCGGAGACGTCCAGCTTGGCCGTCGTCCCGGCGGTGAAGCCGGTGTGCGAGGCCACGGCCGCGGCGCCGAACTCGGGACGGGTGTTCCAGGTCGTGGCGGCCTCGGTCCAGGAGCCCGTGACGGGGCGGGCCGACACGGTGGTGTCCGTCGTCCTGGCGGAGACGACGTCCAGCGTGACCTTGACGTCCTCGGCGTCCTCCGGGATGCCGGTGACCTTGAAGCGGGCCAGGCCGACCCGCTGGCCCGCGGCGGCGCTGCCGCACGCGGCGCCGCAGACGCTCACCCAGGTCGCGGTCGCGAAGTTCTTCGCCGGCTCGGCCTGGCTGATGAACACGTCCTCCGTGGCGGCGAACGTCACGGTGAGGGGTGCGACGGCGGACGCCTGCGCGGGCGCGGCGACGGCCGCGCCCGCCAGCGCGGCGAGCATCGCCACCGCGGCCGGCAGGGCCCGATATCGGTTGAGCATGGAACTCCCTTGGCTCTCGGTGCGCCTCCGCCGCAGCGGAGCCGCGTTGCATCGCCAACGATGGAGCACGCTCGGGCAACCGGACCGGGTTTTCGGATAAATCCCCCATTTGGAACGTTGCCAATTTTCGGGTCCCTCGCCCCGGGATTAAGGCCGATGGCCGGTTCCGGGGCACTTCCCCGGCCGGGCATGGCGCGGAAGCCGCGACTCGGGCAGGATGGACCGGCCCTGTCTGTCTCCGCTCGGCCTGCACGCACGACCGGGTCGGTGTCATCATGGGCACACGGCGTGTGTTCTCGGGTAGGAGCGACCGATGTCCGAGCCTTCCCCCGATGCTGCGGCGAGCTGGCCGATCAGCCGCGATCTCGCGGAGTTGCGCGAGCTCGTCCGCCTTCACGCGCTCCAGGCCGGGCTCGCCTCCCAGTGCGGCGAAGACCTCGCGCTCGCCGTCAACGAGGCCGTCACCAACGTCCTCGACCACGCGGGCGGGGCCGGGTGGGTGCGCATCTGGACCGACGACGATTTCCTCACCGTCGACGTCGACGACCAGGCGGGCCGCCTCCGGCCCGACGCCTGCCCCGACGTCCGTCCCCAGGTGGGGCCGGGCGGTTACGGCCTGTGGGTGATGCGCCGGCTCTGCGACGAGTTCCTCATCACCCAGACGCGCGCCTCCTCCCAGGTCCGCCTGCGCATGAAGCGCGCCCGCGTCACCGGCCGGGCCCCCACGCCCTGACCGCGTCAGGACTCCCGGCGGGCCCGTCCGAGGGCGTGGACCAGCTCGCCGAGCGTGCGCTCGTCCGCGCCGAACGTGATGCGGACGTGGGTGTCGGGGGCGTGCATGTCGGCGCCGCGCACCGTCGCGACGCCGTTGCGCAGGAGCACGCGGTCGATGGCCGCCGGGCTGTCGCCCAGGCGCGAGCAGTCGGTGAGCAGGAAGGCGCCGCCCGTGGGCCGTACGGGCCGGGGCAGGCCGCTGGCGGCGATGCCGTCGCAGACGAGGTCGCGCTTGGCCTGGTAGGTGGAGAGCGCCTCGTCGAGCCAGTCGCGCGGGCCGGTGAGGGCGGCCACCGCGGCCCGCTGCGGAACCACTCCGCAACAGACCGCCTCCCACTCGAAGCGGCGGTTGAGCGCGTCGACGATCCGCGGCGGCGCCAGGACGTAGCCGAGCCGCCAGCTCGCCAGCGCGTAGTACTTGCTGAGGCTGGTGACGGTCACCAGATGCGGCCAGCGGTCGGCGAACGCCTCCACCGGGTGGTACCGGCGGCCGTCGTAGGCGAAGTGCTGCCACGAGTCGTCGGAGACGACCAGGAGCCCGTGGCGCGCGGCCAGGTCGACCACGGCCGCCAGGGTCGCGGCGTCGGGGAGGTAGCCCGTCGGGTTGGTCGGGTTGCACAGCAGCACGGCCCGGCTGCGGCTGGTGACGGCGGCCTCCAGCCCGGCCAGGTCGAGCGCCCAGCCGTCGCTCTCCCGGGACGGGACGCGGACGGGGGTCGCGCCGGCCTCGCGGACCGCGCCGTCGAAGAAGTAGGTGGGGGTCGGCACGATCACCTCGTCGCCGGGGGCGAGCACCGTGCGCAGCACGAGGGAGAGCCCCTGCATCGCCCCGTGGGTGATCAGCAGGCGACGCTCGGGATCGACGCGCAGGCCGTGCTCGCGCTCCAGTTCGGCGGCGATCGCGGCGCGCAGTTCCGGCAGGCCGCGGGTGTCGCGCGGGTCGGGCCGGTCCATCGCTCCGGCGACCGCACGCCGTACGTGCTCGGGCATGGGCAGGATCGGGGCGCCTGCGAGCGGGAGCATCCGCACGCCGTCGCGGGCGCGCCGGTCCGCGCGGGCGCGCGTGCTCATCGCACCCAACGCCGGGAAGTCGCTCGTGGCGGGAAGGACCCAGGGATTCGAGCTGCGTCGCTGCATGGACAAAGCATGACATATTGAGATATCAGCAACAAGAATTAATATCTCTTCTCATGACATGTCGGACGAGCTGCTGTATCAACACTCCGAGTTGATATCCTGACGTGATGTCCGACATCCATGGCGTGGTCAGCGGAACGCCGCACATCCCCGCGCTGCTGCTGGTCGGCAGGGACGAGACCGGCCTCGACCGCACAGGCCAGGCCTATCGGGCGATCAGACGCCAGATCATCGACCTGACGCTCCCGCCTGGCAGCAGCTTCACCGAGACGTCGCTCGCCGAGCAGTGGCGCATCAGCAAGACCCCGGTGCGCGAGGCACTCGCCCGGTTGAGGCGCGACGGGCTCGTGACCGCGCTCCCGCGCGCGGGCTACGTCGTCAGCCCGATCACGCTCCAGGACACCGACGCCCTGTGCGCCCTGCGCACGCTGCTGTCCGGCGAGGCGGCCGCCTCCGCGGCGCGTCTCGGCGTCACGGCGCCCGCGCTCGAACGGCTCGAGGCGCTGTCGCAGGTGCCCATGGCGCTCGCGGCGGGCGAGGTGGAGCAGGAGGAGTCGCTCCAGGCCGGCATCGAGTTCGAGGGCATCATCGCCAACTTCAGCGGCAACCCCCGTCTCGGCAAGTCGATCGTCGACGTGCTCGACGAGCTGGAACGGGTGCTGCGGATGGCCGCGTTGATCGATCCCGGCATCGCCAGCCCGCCCGGAGAGCTGGCGGCCGTCTTCGAGGGGCTGCGCGCGCGCGACGCGGACACCGCCCGTGAGGCGATGCGCGCCCGGTGCGAACGCGTGCGCCGGGACCTGCTCCAGGTTCTGGCGAAGAGCACGTCCGTGAGCAGGGCGCACATCGAGCTGCCCGCCGCGCGCCCACCGGCCTAGCCCGTACGGGCCCCCGGGCTGGTCGGGGGCCCGTATCGCCAGGTCAGACCGCCGTGGGGAAGGAGAGGTCGCCGCGGGTGCGCGGGCCGTCCTCCCTGTCCTCCGGCCAGCGGGTGGTGACGGCCTTGGCCCGCGTGTAGAACGCGACGCCCTCCGGGCCGTGCATGTGGTGGGCGCCGAACAGCGACTGCTTCCAGCCGCCGAACGAGTGGAACGCCATGGGCACCGGGATCGGCACGTTGACGCCGATCATCCCGACCTGCACGGATCGCTGGAACAGGCGGGCCGCGTGGCCGCTCGTGGTGAAGATCGCCGTGCCGTTGGCCAGGTTGCCGGTGTTGATCAGGTCGATCGCCTCCGCGAGCGAGCCGACGCGCACGACGACGAGCACGGGGCCGAAGATCTCGTCGCGGTAGACGTCCATGTCGGGTGTGACGTGGTCGAACAGCGTCGGGCCGACGAAGAAGCCGTCGCCGCCGATGTCGAGCGCGCGCCCGTCGAGCACTAGGTCGGCGCCCGCGGCGACGCCGGAGCCGATGTAGCCCCTGATCCGTTCGAGCGCCTCCGCCGACACGACCGGGCCCATCTCGGACCCGGCGTCCAGTCCCGGCCCCACCTTGATCGCCTGCGCCTTCTCGCGCAGCAGCTCGACGAGCGGCTCGGCCACGTCGCCCACCGCGACGGCGACCGAGACGGCCATGCAGCGCTGGCCCGCCGAGCCGTACGCGGCCGCGACCAGATGGTCGGCGGCGTGGTCGAGGTCGGCGTCCGGCAGCACGACGGCGTGGTTCTTGGCGCCGCCGAGCGCCTGCACGCGCTTGCCGCCGGCGGTCGCGCGCTCGTGGACGTACCGCGCGACCGGCGTCGAGCCGACGAACGACACCGCGGCGACGTCCGGGTGGTCGAGGATCGCGTCGACCGCCACCTTGTCGCCGTGGACGACGTTGAAGACCCCGTCGGGCAGACCGGCCTCGGCGTAGAGGGCGGCGACGAGGTTGGCGGTCGACGGGTCGCGTTCGGAGGGCTTGAGCACGAACGTGTTGCCGGTCGCGATCGCGATCGGATGCATCCACAGCGGGACCATCGCGGGGAAGTTGAACGGCGTGATCCCGGCGCAGACGCCGAGCGGCTGCCGGAACGAGAAGAGGTCGACGTCGGTCGAGACCTGGTCGGAGTACTCCCCCTTGAGCAGCTGCGGGATCCCGCAGGCGAAGTCGATCACCTCCAGGCCGCGGACGAGCTCGCCCCTGGCGTCGTCGAGGACCTTGCCGTGCTCGGCCGAGACCAGCCGCGCGAGGTCGTCGAGGTGCTTCTCGACCAGGTTGCGGAAGGCGAACATCAACCGCGACCGCCGCATGACGGAGGTGTCGGCCCAGCCCGGCAGGGCGGCCCGCGCCGCCCGCACCGCGGCATCGACGTCGGCGGGCTCGGCCAGCAGCACGTCGGCCTGACGCTCGCCGGTCGCGGGGTTCCACACCGGGGCGGTGCGGACCGACTCTCCGGCGGTCTCTCGGCCGCCGATCCGGTGCTGGATCATCCTGACTGTCCCTGTGCTCACAGAAAGTTCACCTTCTCGTGGAAGTGCGGGTTGCGGGTGGTCGGCGGCGCCGCGTCAGACGATCAGGTCGCCGCCGTTGATGTCGATGGCCGCCCCGGTGATGTACGCCGCGCGGTCCGAGGCGAGGAACGCGACGAGCTCGGCGACCTCCCAGGGCTGCCCGACGCGGGGCACCGGGAAGGACCGGGTGGCCTGTTCGAGCGCCCCTTCGGGCAGCAGGGCGCGTGCCATCGGGGTGTCGATGAGCCCGGGGCAGACGGCGTTCACGGTGATCCCGTCTCCGCCGTAGTCCTTCGCCAGGTGCCGGGTGAGCCCGAGGACGCCGTGCTTGGCCGTCGTGTAGTGCGCGCCGCCCGCGGTGCTCACGGTCTTGCCGGCGGTGGAGGAGAAGGTGACGATCCGGCCCCAGCCTCGGCCCCGCATCGCGGGCAGCGCCTGCCGGCAGCACAGGAACGTCCCGAGCACGTTGACCGCGAGCACCCGTTCCCACTCGGCCGGGGTGATGTCCTCGAACGCGGTCGCCGGCGCGACGCCCGCGGCGTTGACCAGGATGTCCAGCCGCGACCGCTCCGCCAGCAGCGCGGCGAACGCACGCCGGACCTGGTCGTCGTCCGTGACGTCCACGGCGGCCGACCGGACGCGGTCGGCCGGCACCTCCAGCGTCGACGCCAGCTCGCCGGGGGCGGGCGCGGCGAGGTCGAACACCGCGACGGTCGCGCCGCGGCGGGCCAGCGCGTGCGCCGCCGCGAGGCCCATGCCGCTCGCCCCGCCGGTCACGACCGCGACCCGGCCCGCCAGTTCGCGGCCGTCGGCGCTGGTCGGCGCCCGCAACCCCGCGGCGCTCATGACCCCGCCAGGACGGCACGCGCGCGGCCGAACGCGGCGGCCGCCCGTTCGAGCTGGCCGGCCGTGTGCGAGGCCGACACCTGCACCCGGATGCGCTCCTCGCCCGCCGGGACGACCGGATGGGAGAGCGCGAAGACCAGGACGCCGTCGCGGCGCAGCGCCGCCGCCACGTCGGCGGCGAGCGTGCCGCCGCGCAGCATCACGGGGATGATGGCGTGCTCCCCCGGCGGCACCTCGTAGCCGAGATCGCGCAACGTCCCGCGCAGCCAGGCGGTGTTGGCGGCCAGGCGTGCCCGCAGGTCGGGACGCCTTCGTGCGACGCGGATCGCCGTCAGCGCGGCCACGGCCAGCGCGGGGGCCATGGCATTGGTGAAGATGTAGGGCCGCGAGAGCTGGCGCAACGTCTCGACCACCGCGCGGTCGCCGGCGACGAAGCCTCCCGCCCCGCCGCCCAGCGCCTTGCCGAGCGTCCCCGTCACCACGTCGACGCGGCCCCGCAGGCCGAAGTGCTCGGCGGTGCCGGCGCCGGTCGCGCCCAGGACGCCCGTGGCGTGCGAGTCGTCGACCACGAGCACCGCGTCGTGGCGCTCGGCCAGTTCGGCGAGCCGGGGCAGCGCGGCGAGGTCGCCGTCCATGCTGAAGACGCCGTCGGTGACGATGAGCCGGTGGCGCGCGTCGGCGGACGCGGTGAGGAGGCGTTCGAGTTCGTCGAGGTCGGCGTGGGGGTAGACGTGCCGGCGGGCGCGGGTGAGGCGGATGCCGTCGATCAGACTGGCGTGGTTGAGCGCGTCGCTGAGGACGACGTCCTGCGGGCCGACCAGGGCGTCGAAGAGGCCGAGGTTCGCGTCGAAGCACGAGTGGTGGAGCACGGCGTCCTCGGCGCCGACCAGCTCGGCGATGCGCGCCTCCAGCTCGCCGTGGACCGCCCGGGTGCCGCAGAGCACCCGTCCCGCCGCCACCCCGAGGCCCGTCTCGCGCAGCGCCTGCCGGGCCGCGTCGAGGACCTCCGGGTCGCCGGCGAGGCCGAGGTAGTCGTTGGAGGCGAGGTTCACCAGCCGCTCGCCGCCCACGTCGAGCGTCGGGCCCTGGGCGCCGGAGACCACGAGGTCGCGGCGCAGCCCGGTGGTCACCCGGCGTTCGTCCAGCTCGGTCCGGAGGCGCTCCAGCAGCGCGGCGTTCACGACAGGCCCCCGTCCAGCCGCTCCATCCGGCGTCCCACGGTGAGCAGGACGGCCAGCCCGGCGGCCATGATGATCGCGATGGCCAGCAGCGCGTACGTGAAGCTGCCCGTCGCCGACGCGATGGACCCGGTGAAGTAGGGACCGACGAATCCGCTGACGTTGCTGACCGAGTTGATCAGCGCGATGCCGGAGGCGGCGGCCGCCTCGGTCAGGCCGATCGCCGGGATGCGCCAGAACTGCGGCATCGCGGTGATGATCCCGGCGACGCTCAGGCAGACGGCGAGCACGAACAGCGTGCCGCTGCTGGTGAAGGTCGCCAGGACCAGCCCCACCGCGCCGAGGGCCATCGGCACGGCCGTGGCCGTCACCGCCGTCAGGCGGGCGGCGACGCGGGCCCAGACGAGGAGGGCGAGCGCGGCCACCACGTAGGGGATCGCGGACAGCAGCACGCTGCTGACGTCGGCGGACTGACCGACGCTCCGCGTGATGGACTTGATCATCGTGGGCAGGAAGAACTGCAGCGGATAGAGCCCGAACGCGATCGCGAACCACGTCACGGCCATCGCCCAGACCCGGCCGCTGGTCAGCGCCTGGCGCAGCCCGGTGAGCGCTCCGTGGGCACGCTGTTCGGCGGCCTCGGCGGCCAGGATGTGGCCGATGGCGGCCTTCTCCTCGTCGTCGAGCCAGCGCGCGTCGGCCGGCCGGTCGGGCAGGAAGACGAAGATCAGCACGCTGACGACGACCGTCAGGACGCCCTCGACGAGGAACAGCGCCCGCCAGCCCGCGATGCCGAACACGCCCTGCCCCCACTCCAGCAGCGCGGCGGCCAGCGGAGAGCCGATGATCGAGGACAGCGGGATCATCAGGATGAACGTCGACAACGCCCAGGAACGCTGGCGGCGCGGGAACCAGAACGTCAGGTAGAGCAGGATCCCGGCGGCCAGGCCCGCTTCGGCGAACCCGAGCAGGAGCCGCGCGACGAACAGCGCGGCCGGGGAGCTCACGGCCGAGGTCGCCGCCGTGACCAGACCCCACGTGATCATGATCCGGGCGATCCATTTCCGCGCGCCGAACCGGCTGAGCATCATGTTGCTCGGCACCTCGAACAGCACGTAGCCGATGAAGAACAGCCCGGCGGCGAGGCCGATCTGGCTGCTGTCGAGGCCCATGTCGCGGGACATGGGGGCGGCGATGTAGCCGACGTTGGCGCGGTCGATGTAGCTCGCCACGTAGGCGAGGCCGACCAGCGGCATGATCCGGATGCCCACCTTGCGCCAGGTGCCGGGTGGGACGGTGCTCGCAGGGGGTGCGACGTTCGTGCTCATGGGGGGTTCCAATCGATCCGGGGGGTGGGGAGGCGGCCTTCAGCGCGCGTGGCGTCGCAGGCCGGCTGTGGCGTCCGCGTCGATCACGCCGTCCGCGGAGATCACGACGCCGTAGTCGCGTTCGGCTCCCTCGCGGGTGACCTTGCCGTCGAGGACGTCTTCGAGGACCAGGTCCGGGAGGCGTTCGAAGGGGTGGCCGTGCCCGCCGCCGCCGGCGGTCACGTGCCGGTGGCGGGTTCCGGCGGTCATCACGAAGTGCGGCTTGGACTCCAGCAGGCGTTCCTCGGGCCCGCCGGGGTCGAGCACGTTCAGCGAGGGGGTGCCCTGCGCGCCGCCGGCCAGCCCGTACGGCAGGAACGTGCGCCGGTCGGACCTGATCTGCACCCTGGCCTCGGGCGCCAGGAGCGTCATGTCGCGGAAGGTCGCCAGGCCGCCGCGCCAGCGGCCCGCGCCGCCGCTGTCGGGCAGGTAGCCGTAACCGTCGATGCGGATGTGGCCGGAGCGTTCCAGCTCCTCGACCGGCGTGTTGGTCAGGTTCGCGCCCAGGGAGCTGATGCCGTCCACGCCGTCGCGGTCGGGACGGGCGCCCCACGCCCCGGCCAGGGGGTCCCACAGCACCATGGACTCCCCGTCCGGGCCGACGAGGCCGATCGCGATCCCGTCCGGCCCGCCTTCCCCGGCGGCCGGAACCCGGGCGGGGAACACCGGGGCGAGCGCCCCGAGCACCGCGTCGATGATCCGGAAGCCGACCAGCCCGCGGGCGCCGCGCGCGGACGGCCGCTGCCCATCGAGGATGGAGGCCCGCGGGATGACGAAGGTGAACGGCCGGTAGAAGCCGCTGTTGGCCGGGATGTCGGAGGCGAGCACCCCCTGCAGGGCGGCGTAGGCGGCGGAACGGGTGAAGGAGGCCGTCGCGTTGAGCGCGGAGCCGACCTGCGGCGAGGAGCCGGTGAAGTCGAGCTCGATCCCGACCCCGGACAGCGTGACCTTCACGCGGATCGGGATCGGCCCGGAGCCGAGGCCGTCGTCGTCGATGTGGTCGAGGAACTCGTAGGCGCCGGGGACGGCCTCGGCGAGCGCGGCGCGCAGCAGGGTCTCGGAGTAGTCGAGCAGCTCGTCGACGAGGGTGGCGAGCCGTTCGACGCCGTGCCGCGCCGCGAGGGCGCGCAGCCCTTCGGCCCCCGTGTGGCAGGCCGCGAGCTGGGATTCCAGGTCGCCGCGCAGCAGCTCGGGTTCGCGGACGTTGCGCAGGATCAGCCGTAGGAACGTCTCGTTCACGGTCCCGGCCTCGACCAGGCAGGACGGCGGGATCTGCACCCCTTCGGCGAAGATGCTCGTCGACTGCACGGCCATCGACCCGGCCGCCCAGCCGCCGACGTCGGTGTGGTTGACGACCGTGACCGCGAAGCCCAGGAGGGTGTCCCCGGTGAACACCGGGGCGACCGCGAAGATGTCGGGCAGGTGCATGCCGCCCAGGGACGGGTCGTTGAGCAGGTAGACGTCTCCCGGGCGGATCCGGTCGCCGAACTCGTCGAGGATCGCCTCCATCGCGTCCGGGATGGAGCCCAGGTGCACCGGCAGGGTGTTGGCCTGGGCGATCACCCGGCCGCGGGCGTCGCACAGAGCGGCGGAGAAGTCCATGCTGGACGCGACGAGCTGCGAGTGCGCGGTGCGCAGGATCGTGATCGCCATCTCGTCGGCGATCCCGGTGACGGCGTTGCGGAAGACCTCGAAGGTCACGGCGTCGCGGATCATGAGGCGCTCCAGGTGATGACGATGTTGTTGAGCCGGTCGCGGTGCACCAGCGCGCCCGGCGGGACGAGGGTGGTGGCGTCCATGTCCTCGATGACCATCGGTCCCTCGACCGGGTCGGGGCCGAGGTCGGACCGTCCCACGACGAGCGTCGTCACGGTCTCGGCGAACCGGCACTCGCGGGTGGTGGGCTCGTCTGCGGCGGCGAGCGGGAGGCTCAGCACGTCGGCGATGGACACCGGAGTGGGGAGCCGGCCGCGTACCCGGAGGTTGACCAGCTCCACCAGCTCGTCCGTGCCGGCCCGGCCGTAGGTGCGCCGGTGCTCGGCGTGGAAGCGGGCCCGCGTCTCGGCGAGCAGGTCCTCGGTGAACTCGCCGTCGGGCACCCGGATGCGCAGCTCGAACCGCTGGCCGCGGTAGCGCATGTCCAGGAGCCGGTCCACGACGGCGTCCGCGCCCAGCTCCGCGCGCACCTGGGCGGACAGCCGGGCGAACTCGTCGGCGAGCGCGCCCACGTCTGCGAACCCGGGCCGGTACGGGGTGAGCTCCTGGCGTTCGGTGTCGGCCACGAGCAGGCCCAGACTGCTGAACAGGCCCGGATGCACGGGCACGATGACGGTCGAGATGCCCAGCTCGCGGGCCAGGGCGGCGGCGTAGAGCGGGCCCGCGCCGCCGAAGGCGACCATGGTGGCCTCGCGCGGGTCACGGCCCCGTTCGCTGGTCACCGCCTTGACCGCGGTCGTCATGCTCGACACCGCCACCTGGTACGCGCCGCGCGCGGCGCCCGCCACGTCGTCGCCGAGCCGCTCGGCCACCGGCGACAGGGCCTTCACGGCGAGCTGCGGGTGGATCGCCACGCGGCCGCCGGCGAGCGCGTCCGGGCTGAGGTAGCCGAGCGTCACGTTGGCGTCGGTCAGGGTCGGCAGCTCGCCGCCCTGGCCGTAGCAGGCGGGGCCGGGACGCGAGCCCGCGCTGACGGGCCCCACGTGGAGCGCGCCCGCCGCGTCGACGGAGATGATGCTGCCGCCCCCGGAGCCGACCTCGGCGATGTCGATCGACGGCGCCCGCACCGGGTACCCGGCGCCGGAGCTGAGGCCGCGGGCGACGTTCATGCCGCCGCCGACCTCGTAGTCGGCCGAGACGAACGGTTCGCCGTGCTCGATCAGGGACGCCTTCGCCGTGGTCCCTCCCATGTCGAACGCCACCACCGTGGACAGGCCGATCAGCTGGGCGAGCTTCTGCACGGCGGTGACGCCGGCCGCGGGGCCGGACTCGATGATCTGCACCGGCCGCCGCGCGACGGAGGCCGCGTCGAGCAGCCCGCCGCTGGACTGCATGACCAGCAGGGGCGCGCTCACCTGCTCGGCCTGCAACCCCGCCTCCAGGCGGGTGAGGTAGCCGTGCACGGTGGGGCCGACGTAGGCGTTGACCGTCGCGGTGCTCATGCGCTCGAACTCGTGCGGCTGCGGCGAGACGTCGACCGAGGCCGTGACGTACACGCCGGGCAGTTCGGCCCGCAGTAGGTCGGCGACCCGCCGCTCCTCGTCGGGACGGACGTAGGAGTTGAGCAGGCACACGGCCACCGCTTCGATCCCGTCGGCGCGCAGGCGTGCGGCCAGCGTGCGGACCTCGTCCTCGGCGGCGGGCGGGTCGAGGCGTGCGTCGGCGGTGATCCGCTGGCCGAGTTCGTACCGGTGCCGGCGTCGGGCCAGGGGCTGGGGCTTGGACCAGGACAGGTCGTAGAGCACCGGCCGGCGCAGCCGCCCGATCTCCAGCACGTCGCGGAAGCCGCGGGTGGTGACCACCGCCGTGCGGACGCCGCTCATCGACAGGATCGCGTTGGTGGCCACGGTCGTGCCGTGCAGCATGGCGACCACGTCCGCCGGGCGGGCCCCGGCCAGGGAGAGCACGCCGGTGGTCGCCGCCACCACGCCGGCGCCGTAGTCGGGCGGGGTGGAGAGGACCTTCATCGGTACGACCTCGCCGCCCGGGCCCAGCGCGATGACATCGGTGAAGGTGCCACCGATGTCGGCGCCGACTCGCCAGCCGGCCGGTCGAGGATCGTGACTGGGGGGCACTGGATCTCCTTCGTTCAACGAGCGACTGGGATCACAGTACGAGCGAGCTAAGATATCAGCAATGGTCCGTTGTCATTTTTATCAAGTCAGGTGATATGACTACGCCTCGTGCACCCGCTCGGACGGCTCGCGCAGCCACAGTCCGTCCCGATCTGGACGCCTTCGAGCTCATACGCGGCGTGCGCAACCTGTGCATCGAGGCCGAGGCCGACCCCCGCTACGACGCCCGCCGCCTGGTCGGGCTGCTCGTCGCGGGCCTGCGCTCGTGAGCCCCCGAGAAGCACATCGTCGCTGGAGATCTTCGGGGGCGACGCCAACCGGTTGATGACCGGAGTTCCACCATTGTGTGATGGTTTGATGACGACCACACTGACCAGGAGTTTTCCGCTGGTTGGGTGAAGTCATGCACAACAACAGCCTTCCTGCGCGACGCCGTCCGATCAAGAGAACCGCACTGGCCCTGACCGCGGTAAGCCTGAGCGCCACCCTCGCCGCCTGCGGCGACGGTGTCGGCGGCGGCAACGATGCCAGGACCACGGCGGCGACCTCCGGCACGTCCGAATCGACCGGGAAGAAGGTTCTGTGGCTCGGCGACTCCATCGCCGGAGCCGAGGCCCCTGCGCTGGGCGCGGCGTTGAAGGCCGGCGGCGTGGCGTTCAAGAACGCTACCTCCAGCGGTGGCGGCAACGTCGTCGCCGGTGAGCACCCGGTGACGAAGATGGGCGCCAAGGACACCTGGCAGCAACTGGGCAAGAACCTCGCCGAGTTCAAGCCCGACGTCGTCGCCTACCAGATCACCACCTACGACTGGGGAACCCGGCAGCAGCAACTCGCCGCCTACCGGAAACTCGCGGCCACCGTCCAGAAGGCGGGTGGGGAGCTGGTGATCGTCTCGGCGCCGCCGTTCAAGCTGGACGACTTCTACAAGCAGTACGCCTCGGCGATCAAGAGCGCCCCCGAGACCGCCCGGCAGGCCGCCCAGGACGGCAAAGCGCAGTTCCTGGACGCCTCCGAGCTGTGGGGCACCGACGCGTCGGCGTCCAAGGCGCAGCGCTCCAAGGACGGCATCCACTCCTGCCAGCAGGGCTCGGCCGCGTTCGCCAAATGGTTCACCGGCAAGCTGGGCGAGCAGCTCGGCTTCACCCCTGCCGCGCCCGAGGCGTGGGCCAACGGCTCGTGGGTCGGCGACGAGCGCTTCTCCAAGCTGGGCTGCGCCTGATCCCCACCCGGACGGGAGTCGTTGACATGCTTTCTTTCGCCGGGACCCATCGGCGGCAGAGCCCGGGGCGTGCGCACATCGGGCCGCTGGACGGGCTGCGCGGCCTGGCCGTCGCGGCAGTACTGCTGTTCCACGCCGGATACCTGTCCGGCGGGTTCCTCGGTGTGGACCTGTTCTTCGTGCTGTCCGGCTTCCTGATTACCGGGCTGCTGCTGGCCGAGCTCGACCGGAGCGGCCGCCTGGACCTGCCCGGTTTCTGGGCGCGCCGGGCGCGGCGGCTGCTGCCCGCCCTGGCCTTCGTGGGCGTGGCGACGCTGCTGCTGGCCTGGGCGTTCGCCACGCCACCGATGCTGCGGGCGGTGTTGCAGGACGCGCCGTGGTCGGCGGCCCAGGCCGCCAACTGGCACTACATCGCCGAGCAGATCGGCTACTGGAACGCCGCCGGTACCCGCCTGTTCGCGCACCTGTGGAGCATCGGCGTCGAGTGGCAGTTCTACCTGCTCTGGCCGCTGGTCGTGCTGGCCGTGGGGCGCGGGGGCGCCGGCGGGCATCGGCGGGTCGCCGCCGTCGCAGCGGTCGGGGCGCTGGTCTCGCTCGTCCTGATGGTCAGGTACGGCGACGCCGTGGACACCACCCGCGCCTACGAGGGCACCGACACACGTGCGTTCTCGCTGCTGCTGGGCGCGGTCGCGGCGACCGCACCCGCACGGGACCTGGCCGGACGCGTGCCCAGGGCGGCTGCGGACGCGGTGTGCGCGGTCCTGCTGGGCGGCCTGGTGCTCTCCTGGACGCTGACCGCGGGCGAGAAGGCCCCCGGCCTGTTCCAGGGCGGGATGTTCGCGCATTCGCTGGCCTCGGCCGTGCTGATCGCGCTGCTGGCCGCCGTGCCCGGCGGGCTCGTGGGGCGGGCCGTCGGCGCCGTCCTGCCGCGCCGGCTGGGCGAGGTCTCCTACAGCCTGTACCTGTGGCATTGGCCGATATTTCTGCTGTTGCCCCAGAAGGTGCTCGGGGTGGGGGGTTGGGGGCGCGACGCTCTGGCGATCGGGCTGTCGCTGCTGGCTGCGATACTGTCGAAGCTGCTGGTGGAGGACCCGGTACGGTCGCGGGCCCGATGGGCGACCGGCCGCCCGGGGCTGGCCGCGCTGGCCGTCGCGATCACCGTGGCCGTGGGCACCTGGGTGGCGATTCCTCAGCCGAGTCCGGGAGCGGGCACCGTCGACGTGAGCCGGCTGGGCTCACCATGACGACACGCGCGGGCAGGAGGAGAGTGGGAGGCACGCAGCTGATCCGGCTGGTCGCGATGCTGGCTGCCGTCCTGGCGGTCGCGGCCTGCGGGACCGAGGTGAGGGCGACCGGGCCGATGGCGGCCGGTGCGCCCGCCACGGGCGGTCTGACCACCGACCGGTCACGTCAGCTGCGGGTGTACTTCCGCACGCCGTACGGCTCCTGGCCGGCCGCCCGTCCGGCCAGGCCCGGCGCCGGGCCGCAGCAGGCGCTGGACGCGCTGCTGGCCGGGCCCACCGCCGCCGAACGGACGCGCGGCCTGACCACCGCCCTTCCGGGCGGGTCGCGGCAGGTCCGGGCGCGGGCCGCGCGCGGCGCGGTGGACCTGTACCTGCCGTGGGTGGTGTCCGAGCTCGACCACACGGCGGTGAGCCAGCTGGTGTGCACCGCCGCCGCGGCGCCGGGCGTGCCGGGCGGACGCGCGCAGGCCGATGTGGTCGTGCGGGTCTTCGAGTCGGGGATCGCGGGCCCGGCCTGGCCGGTCACCTGCGACGAGACCGGCTCGGCCGTTCCGCTCGACGTTGCCACCCCGTCCCGGTGACGGGGACGGTCGATGGAGGGATCATGACGCGGATTCTGTTGATCGAGGACGACGAGGCCGTTCGCCGGGGTGTCTCGCTGGGGCTGCGCAGGCGCGGGCACGAGACCGTGGCGGTCGGCACCGGCGAGCAGGGGCTGGCGGAGGTCTCGGCGTCGCTTCCCGACCTGGTGCTGCTGGACCTGATGTTGCCGGGCATGAGCGGGCTGGAGGTCTGCCGCCGGATCCGCGCGTTCAGCCAGGTCCTCCCGATCGTGATCCTGTCGGCGCGCGGCGACGACGTGGACGTCGTGGTGGGCCTGGAGTCGGGCGCCGACGACTACGTCGTCAAGCCGGCCAGCGCCGAGGTCATCGAGGCCCGGATGCGCGCGGTGCTGCGCCGCGTCGCGCTCGCGCAGCCGGAGGCCGCCGACGACCGCGCCTCCTTCGGCGACCTGGAGATCGACCGGACGGCGCTGCGCGTGCTCAAGCACGGCACGGAGGTCGCCCTCGCACCCTCGGAACGCAAGCTGCTGCTGTTCCTGTCGGCCTCCCCCGAACGCACCTACAGCCGTCAGCAGCTCCTGGAGCAGGTGTGGGAGCACACCTTCCACGGTGACTACCGGCTGGTCGACGCCGGGGTGATGCGGCTGCGGGCCAAGATCGAGGACGATCCGCGCCGTCCCCGCTACGTTCAGACCGTACGCGGCTTCGGCTACCGGTTCGGACCGCTGTGAGAGTGCCGCGGGTGAAAGTGCCGCGCGGGCTGCGTACCCGCCTGGTGGTCGGGTTCGTGCTGGTCACCGCGCTCGGCGCGCTCACCACCGCCGCGCTGACCTTCCACCAGGCCCGCTCGGCGATCCTGGAACGCGTCCAGAGCGGCGCGGTGCACGACCTGCGCACGCAGATCGACTCGCTGGCACCGGACCTGCCGTCCGATCCGGCCCCTGCCGACCTGCGCGCCCTGACCCTCCAGTTGGACCGCGCGGGCGGCTCCCGCGACTGGCGCACCGCCGCGTCGTTCCAGGACGGGCCGCTGGTCGTCGCCGCCTCGACCGCTCCAGCGCTGCCCTCTCAGCTGAAGAGCGCGGCGGCCGCGGCGACGACGTCCCTGGTCCAGCGCTTCCAACGGGACGGCCGCCCCTGGCTGGCGATCGCCGTCCCGGTGCAGGACGCCGCGCGGCCCGCGGCCCGGCCGCCACTGGTGGTGTTCGCCTCCTTCTCGCTGGCCGCCCAGCAACGTGACGTGGACTCGCTGGTCACCGCCGCGCGCGCCGGAGCGCTGCCGGTCGTCCTGGCCGCGATCCTGCCCGCGCTGCTGGCGGCGGGCAGCGTGCTGCGCCCGGTGCGGCGGCTGCGCTCGGCCACCGAGAGCATGGCGGCGGGCGAACTGGACACCCGGATCACCGTCACCGGCGACGACGAACTGGCCGATCTCGGCCGCACCTTCAACACCATGGCCGCGACCCTGCAACGCGACACGGCCGTCCTGCGCGACATGGAGTCCCGTGCCCGCCGGTTCGCCGCCGACGTCTCCCACGAGCTGCGCACGCCGCTGGCCGCGATGACCGCCGTGACCGGCCTGCTGGACGAGGACGTCGCGGCGGGCCGGATGCCGCCCGAGACCGCCGAGGCCGTGGGGCTGGTCGCCGACGAGACGCGCAGGCTCGCCCGGCTCGTGGACGACCTGATGGAGGTGTCGCGGTTCGACGCCGGGGCCGCCGTCCTCACCCTCGACGAGGTCGACCTGGCCCAGCTGGTGCGCAAGACGCTCGCGCTGCGGCACTGGCAGGCCCGCGTCCCCGTGGACGTCCCGGAGGGGCTGCGCGTGCGGCTCGACCCCCGCCGCATGGACGTGATCCTGGCCAACCTCGTCGGCAACGCGCTGCGCCACGGCGGACCTGCGGCCACGGTACGGCTGCGGGCCCGGGCGGTCCCCGGCGGCGTCGCCCTCACCGTGACCGACGACGGACCGGGCATCGCCGCCGGCCTGCTGCCCTACGTCTTCGACCGGTTCACCAAGGGCGACGCCGCTCGTACCCGCAGCGAGGGCAGCGGTCTCGGCCTGGCCATCGCCTACGAGAACGCCCGCCTGCACGGCGGCACGCTGAGCGCCGCCAACGCCCCGGACGGCGGAGCGGTCTTCACCCTCACCCTGCCCTGGAACGGGCCGTGAGCCGCCTCCTGGCACCGGTTCTGCTGGCAGTGACGCTGACGGCGGCCTGCGCGATCATCGACACCGGTCCGACGCCCGCCGGTCCCGCGGCCACCGCGCTGGAGGGCGCGACCAGCCGGTCTGCCACCGTGCACGTGTACTTCTCCTCCGCGCTCGGACTGGAACGGGTGTCACGCCTCCACCGGGGCACCGACACGCTGCACGCCGCGCTCGAAGCGCTGGTGCAGGGCCCGGACGCCGCCGAACGCGCGCGTGGCCTGGTGAGCTTCGTCCCACCGGGCGCTCCGCTCCCGCCCGTCCGCATCGGCCCGCGCGGGCCGGTGGACGTCCGGCTGTCCTTCGGCTGGGGCATCGACCGTACCGCCGAACGGCAACTGGTGTGCACGGTGGCCGACACGGTCAGCACGACGACGCGCGCCGCCCTGGGCTCCGTCCGGGTCAAGATCCATCGGGTCGACGGCTCGACCGGCACCCGCACCTGCACGCCATGACCGCATCTCGGAGATGTGCACGGTGTCGCGCGGCCGCGCGTAGGTGAGCAGTTCGCGGAACATCGGCGATTTCGGCGAGGTCTTTCGTAGGCGTGGCAACTCACGATGTCGGTGATGCGATGCCGTGGCCGGTTGCGGTTCTGGTGAATCGGCGGGCCAGGTGTTCGAAGGCGTCGGTGAGTTCGTCGGGGCCGATGACGTCGATGTCGGCGTCGAAGCGGGCGATGGCGGCGGCGAGGCTGGGCCAGGACCAGGATCCGAGGGTGAGCCGGCAGCGGTGGGGGCCGGTCTCCTCGACGATTCCCTCGCGGGTGTAGAGGGCCACGGTGGCGGCGGGCAGGTCGAGGATCACCGTGCCTTGGCAGGGCCAGTTGCCCGAGGCGTCGCCAGAGCCGCGGAACGTGCTGGTGACGAAGGTGGCGGCGTCTCCTCCGGGCAGTACGCGTGGAGTGAACCGGGGCCCGTTGGGGGTGCGCGGAGTGATCCGGTCGGCGCGGAAGGTGCGCCAGTCGTCGCGGTCGAGGTCCCAGGCGATGAGGTACCAGCGCCCGTCCCAAGTGATGACGTGGTGGGGTTCGACGCGGCGCGGGGGTTTGTCCGTGACCTCGGCGCCATAGTCGAAGCGCAAGATCTCGTGGGCGTGGACGGCGGCGCTGATGGTCAGGAGCACGTCGCCGTCGACCGGGGTGGCCGGCCGGGTGACAGGTCGTTCAACGGCGGTGACGCGCAGCGCGTCGATGCGGTGCCGGAGTCGGGAGGGCATGATCTGCCGGATGGTGTTCAGTGCCCGTTCGGCGGGTTCGGCGAGGCCGTTGCCGGGGTTGGTGGCGACGATCTGCAAGGCGATGGTGAGGGCGACGGCCTGTTCGTCGTCGAACAGCAGCGGGGGTAGTTCGGTGCCGGCGCTGAGCCGGTAGCCGCCGTCAGGGCCTTTGACGGCTGCGATGGGGTAGCCGAGCTCGCGGAGCCGGTCGACATCGCGGCGCACAGTGCGCAGGCTGATGTCCAGGCGATCGGCCAGCACCGTGCCGGGCCAGTCCCGGCGGGTCTGCAGCAGCGACAGCAGAGCCAGCAGGCGGGCAGAAGTTTTCTGCATGAACCTCATTCTGCCGGGAGTAGGTGCCACATCCTGTCACCTACCCCTGCGAACCTTCGTATCGAGCCGGTCAGCCCCGCGCCCCGGACGGCCCCCTTCAACAGCCCCGGGGGGACTCGCCTATTCGGCCGCCCGACGCTGACGAGACTTACCAGCCCATATCGGGCGTACCGCGCCCGGAGAATCAACAAGGAGTCACCGGCATGGCCATCTCCACCACCACCCACCTGAACTTCCGCGGCGACGCTCGCGCAGCGCTGGAGTTCTACCAGACCGTGTT
The DNA here is from genome assembly GCF_044455665.1 of Nonomuraea sp. NPDC051191. Taxonomy (NCBI): domain Bacteria; kingdom Bacillati; phylum Actinomycetota; class Actinomycetes; order Streptosporangiales; family Streptosporangiaceae; genus Nonomuraea; species Nonomuraea sp. NPDC051191. Next base: position 21,126 of record NZ_JBITEZ010000006.1, read on the forward strand.
CGGCGGCCACCTCACCACCATCGCGTACGGCGACTTCGGCATGCCGAAGGAACTGCCAGACGCCGACAAGATCGTCTTCGGCCAGGTCACGGCCGACAACGGCTTCAGCATCATGGCCTACGACGTGCCCGGCCAGGCACCGGCCGCCGCCGCGCCCGCCGCCACCACTCGCGAGCACGGCATGACGCTGACCGGCGAGCGGTTCTTCGTGTCCGTCCGCGGCGAAACCACCGAGGAAGTCGGGGCGCTGTGGGACAAGCTCACCGACGGCGCCGACATCATCGAGAAGTACGGCCCGTCGCAGTGGGCCCCGGGCTTCGGGATGCTGACCGACCGCTTCGGCGTCACCTGGATCCTCGACGTCGCCGCCCCGTACACCGGCTGACCACCGACGCACTCATCCGGTCCGAGGCGGCCGCCCCGGCCGCCTCGGACCACCCGGCCCGCCGCCTTTGGAAGGAACAGATCATGCGCACTCGCCCGCTGGGCCGTACCGGCATCCAGGTCAGTCCCTACTGCCTCGGCACCATGATGTTCGGCCCGTTCGGCAACCCCGACCCCGACGACTGCGTCGCCATCATCCACCGGGCCCTCGACGCCGGCATCAACTTCATCGACACCGCCGACGTCTACGGCGGTGACGGCGAAACCGAACGGATCGTGGGCAGGGCGCTGCGCGGCCGACGCGACGACGTGGTGCTCGCTACCAAGGTCAACGGCGCCATGGGCACCGACCCCAACCATCGCGGCAGCTCCCGCCGCTGGATCGTCACCGCGGTCGAGAACTCGCTGCGGCGTCTCGGCGTCGACCACATCGACCTCTACCAGGTCCACCACCCCGAGCCCGGCACCGATATCGAGGAAGCCCTCGCCGCCCTGACCGACCTGATGCAGGCGGGCAAGGTACGCGCGATCGGCCATTCCAGCCTGCCGGCCGCGGAGATCGTCGAGGCCCAATGGGTTTCCGAACGGCGCAGACTGGCCCGCTTCCGCACCGAACAGCCGCCGTACTCGATCCTGAACCGCGGTATCGAGCGCGACGTCCTCCCGGTCTGCGAGCGTTACGGGCTGGGCACGCTGGTCTGGAGCCCTCTGGCCTCGGGTCTGCTCACCGGCCGCTACCGCAAGGGCGGCAACGAACAAGTCTCGAGCGCCCGCATGCACTGGGTGCCCAAGCACATGACCGACAAGCGCAACCACGATGCCGTCGAAGAACTCGTCCCGATCGCCGAGCAGGCCGGTCTGTCGCTCACCCATCTGGCCCTGGCCTTCGTCATCAGCCATCCCGCGGTCACCTCGGCGATCATCGGCCCCCGCACCATGGCGCAGCTCGGCGACCTGCTCGCCGGCGCCGGCACCACCCTCGACGACGACACCCTCGACCAGATCGACAAGGTGGTCCCGCCCGGGGTGAACCCGGGCACGCTCGACATCGCCTACGTACCACCCGCACTCGAGCAAGCCGACCTGCGCCGCCGCCGCACCGGCGACCGCGCCGCCGCCTGACGTACCTGTCCACGACCACTGGTAGGCCCAGTGCTCCCGAATCCACGGCGAGGGGCAAAGTAACTCGCCGGGCAACTCAGGGGCTCCGGCTCCCCCTTCACGCCTTCGCCTTCAGAAGACCTTCTTGGGCTCGGCCGATGACGACCGGGGAGCAGGCGTGCTCGCGCCCGCCGACCGGCGGGAAGGGTGGTCAGCGGGACGGAGGGTCAGCGGGGGCGGCTGAGGGCGGCCTCGGCCAGGTCCGTCCACTGCTCGGCCGAGGAGTGGGGCACGACGACCCAGTCCTTGACCACTCTGCCCTGTCCTGAGGGGTCGAACAGGCACGCGCCGGGCAGCTCAAGCGCGGACGCGTGCTCGGGGGTGTCCCTGACCAGCCGGAACACCATCGCGCCGTCACGCTGCAGGCTCGCGAACACCTTGCCCGCCTGGTCCTTGAGGGCGGGCCTGCCCATCATCCTGGAGATCAGCACGCCCAGGTCGGCCAGCTCGGCGCCGACCTGCTTGAAGTCCTCTTCCGCGCTCATCCTCAGTCGCCCCCCGACTCCATGGCGGCGTGGGTCGAGCGGCTCACGGCGGCCGGGGTTCCTCCCAGGCCACACGCTCGTCCCGGCCCCGCCTTCCGGCCCGAACGGCGATCAGGGTAGCAGGACCGCCCCGATCCGAAGAACTCCCCCAGTCCGGCCACGAACCAGGGGTCCGTGGCCGAGGAGCCGCGGGGGTGCCGGAGTCGGTGGGGGTGGGTGTTGCTGGTTATTCTGTGGCACGTCGAGCCGGGTACGGCTCCCCGCCACGAGCCCCCACCGGAAGGCGACGACCGTGACAGCCTCCCCGCGCCGGAGCACGTGGCCGGCGACGACGGTGGCGGCGCACGCGGTCCTGGCCCTGCTGACGGTGCTCGTCCTGGCGGCTGTGCGGCACCTCGGGGCGGATCTGTGGCAGGTCGCCGCCGCGGCGGGCGCGGTCGTCCTGCTCCACGCGGGAGCGGCGGTGGTCCGTCGACGGCCGTGGCCGGGGTACATGATCGGCGCGCTGGCGATGCTCGTCCTGGTGCTGACGCCCGCCCTGAGCTGGTCGCCGAGCCTGCTGCCCTCGGCCGTCTGCTTCCCCTTCGCGTTGTGGCGGCTGACCGGCCTGGTCCCGGTCAGGTCGTCGGTGGTCGCGCTGGCCGTCGCCGTGCTCGGGATCGTCCTCACGGAGGTGGTGGCGTGGGCCCGGCTGCCGCCTGACACCCCTGTGTGGACCCGCCTGGTCGAAGGCGGGCTGCTGATGCTCGTGGTCGGTGGGGTGTGGCTCGCCGCCCTGCTGGTACGTCGCAGGCACGAGGCCGACCGGCGAGCCGAGGGCGAACGGCTGGCCGCGGCGGTCGCGACCGAACGGGCCGGCATCCGCCGCGACCTGCACGACGTGATCGCCCACACGGTCACCGTCATGGTGGCCCGGATCGAGGCAGCGGCGGTGACGACGGCGGATCCGGCGACCCGCCGCGAACTCGGCGACATCGCCGAGGCCGGCCGGGACGCCCACCAAGGTCTGCGCGCGATGCTGGCCACCCTGGGCCCGGCCACCGCGGCGCCGCGCGCCGCCTCCCGGCCCGCGGCGGTCCCGATCTCGCTCGACGCCCTCCCCGGCCTCGTGGCGTCGGCGGCGAGCCCGCTCCACGCGGTGACGTACGCCGAGGTGGGCGAGCGGCGGCCGCTGAGCCTGAGCGCCGAGGTCGCGGTGGTCCGGACCGTGCAGGAGGGCATCACCAACGCGCTGCGCCACCTCGAACCCCCCGTCGAGGTGGCCGCCCGCCTGTGCTGGAGCCCGTCCGAGGTGGTCGTGGAGGTGCGCGACGACGGCGGCAAGGCGCCGCGCGACGCCGGCAGCACGGGAACCGGCCTGATGGGGATCGAGGAACGGGTGCGTACGGCGGGCGGCACCCTGTCGATCGACGACAGGGACGACGGATGGGTGCTGCGGGCGCGGCTCCCCACGAAGGAGGGCGCGTGACCGGCATCCACGTCATGCTCGTCGACGATCAGGAGCTGCTGCGGGCCTCGCTCCGCACGGTGTTGTCGGCCGACGAGCGCATCGAGGTCACCCACGACGTCGGCGACGGCGGCGACGCCGTCGAGGTCGTCCGGCGGCACCGCCTCGACGTGGTGCTGATGGACATCCGCATGCCGCGCATGGACGGGGTCGCCGCCACGGCGGAGATCGTCCGGATCGCGCCGGCGACCCGGGTGCTCATGCTGACGACGTTCGACGACGACGAACTGGTCGTGGCCGCCATCCGGGCGGGTGCGAGCGGCTACCTGACCAAGGACGTCCGGCCCGCCGCGCTGGCCCAGGCCGTGTGCGACGTCGCCGCCGGCACGTCGGCGCTGGCTCCGGGCGTGGCCGCGACGATCCTCGATCTCGTCCGTCAGGTGCCGACGCGGCGGACGGCGGCCCTGGACGGCCTCACCCCGCGCGAGGTCGAGGTCTTCGGCCTGCTCGCCCGCGGCAGGTCCAACGCCGAGATCCGCGCGGAGCTGGTGCTGAGCGAGAACACGGTGAAGTCGCACGTCCGGGCCATCCTGCAGAAGCTGGGCCTGCGCGACCGCGTGCACGTGGTGATCCACGCCTACGAGAACGGGCTCGTGGCGCGCGACGACCTGGCCGGCCGGATTCCATCCCATCGAGTGGCGCCGCCTCACCCTTTGGTGTGATGTCGCCCGAGGACGCCCGGCCTAGGTTCGACGTCGTGCTTTTTCCACGTCTGCCGCGCCTGTCCCGGGTGGCCTCCCTCCTCGTTCTCACCGCCGTCCTGCTCGGCTGGACGGCACCGGCGCACGCCGCCGGCGATCGGCTCGTCGACGACTACCGTTCCGTCTACGGCACGCCGGGCGTCGCGGCGGCCGTGATCGACGGGTCGTCGGTCGAGACGATCGTCCGCGGCCGGGACGGGGACGGCGAGGCGGTGACGTCGCGGACCCGGTTCCGGATCGCGTCGATGAGCAAGTCGATGACGGCGGCGGCGGTCATGCTGCTGGTCGACCGTGGCCGCCTCTCCCTGGACGACCCGGTCGTCAAGGTCCTGCCCGGCTTCAGGATGGCCGACCCGCGCTTCACCCGGATCACCGTGCGCCAGGTCCTCAGCCACACCTCGGGCCTGTCGAACAGCACCGACAGCGAGTACGTGTTCCCGCCCGCGCGCGACGCGCGGGAGATCGTGGCCGGGCTGGCCGGCAAGGTCCTGGCCGCCGATCCGGGCACCCGCTGGGAGTACCACAACACCAACTACTCGATCGCGGCGAGGATCGTCGAACTGCTGTCGGGGACGTCCTTCGACGCCTTCCTCCGCGCCGAGCTGTTCACGCCGCTGGGCATGACCGCCACCAGCTCGACGCCGGGCTGTTCCGATCGCGCCGAGGGCCTGCCGTCCGGGTACGAGGTCGTTCTCGGGGTCGCCGTCGCGGCGCCGGAGATGCCGGGGATGTGCTTCGGCAACGGCGGGGTGGTCTCGACGCTGGACGACATGGTGCGGTGGCTGCGGTTCAACCAGGGGACCTTCGGGGCGGGCCTGCTGAGTGCCGGCTCGCTGGCCGAGCTGCACACCGGCCGGCCGAAGGCCGGCGGCTACGCCCTGGGCTGGCGGTCCCGTCCCGTCACGGCGGGCGGTCCGCCGTCGCTGGTCGGCCACGGCGGGACGCTGGCGACGTGGACCGGGGACATGGTCTTCTCGCCCGGGACCGGCGTGGCCGCGCTCGTCCTGACCAACAGCGGCGGCGACCCCGGCCTGCTCTCGGCCAACCTCCTCGCCGAGCGGCTCGGGGCGCCGGCGACGCCGATGAGCAACCCGCTCACCGTCGTGAACGCGGTCCTGCTCGGGCTCACTGTGGGGATGACCGCGCTGCTGGTCACCGCGACCGTCCGGGCGCGCCGCTGGGCCGCGCGACGCCGTGCGGCGCGCCGGCCGCGGCTGGTTCCGCGGCTGCTGCCCCTCGCCGTGGTGACGGTGCTGGGCGCGCTGTTGCCGGCGCTGGTCTGGGGGCCGTTCGACATCCAGTACTGGATCGTCACCGTCTGGCTGCTGCCGCTGCTGGCGATCTTCTCCCTCGTCTGCTGCGCGCTCGGGGCGGTCGCGTTCGGCCGTCGGCTGCGGTGCTTGCGCCGCATGGCGAAGGAGTCTGCCTGAACGCGTCTCACAGGCCGTCCAGGAACTCGCGGACGACCTCGGCGAACCCCACGGGATCGTCGTCGTGCACCCAGTGACCGCAACCCGCGAACTCGCGCAGCACGGTGCCGGGCCGACGCGCGGCCATCCGCCTGGCCAGGGCCGTGGGCAGGACGAAGCTGTCCAGTCCGTGGACGAACAGCGCCGGGCAGTCCGAGCCGAGCCAGTCGGCCCACCAGTCGCCCACCAGCGCCCGCTGCGAGGCCATCATGTCGTCGTGGTCGAACAGCAGCTCCCACCCGTCGCCGCGCTCGACGGCGCTGTCCAGGAAGTAGCCGGCGTCGGGAATGCCGCGCGCCTCGATGGCGCGGCGCAGCTCGTCCAGGGTGGCGGCGCGGCGGGGCCACCCGCTCACGTCCAGCACGGGATGCGGCACCTCCGGCGGACGGTTGTCCGCCCCGCCCTCCTCCACGACCAGCGCCCGGACCAGCTCCGGGTGCCGGGCGGCCAGCCGGAACGCGACCACGCCGCCCATGGAGTGGCCCAGCACGACCACCGGCCCCAGGCCGAGACCGCGCAGGAACGCGGCGGCGTCGGCCACGTACGCGTCCGGCTCGAAATCGCCGTCGCCGCGGGCGGAGTGCCCGTGCCCGCGCTGTTCCAGGGCGATCACGCGGTAGCGCGGGGCCAGCGCGCCGGCCAGGGACGCGAACATGCGCGCCCGCCCGAAATGCCCGTGCAGCGCCAGCACCACCCCGTCCCCCGAGGGCCGCCCCTCACCCGCGTCCAGCCAGGCCAGACGCAGCCCGCGGACGGTCGCGTACCTCTGCGTCGTGAACGCCATCGACCCGCTCCTCCCCCGGACGGGCCCGACCCGTCCAAAAGATGATCATGGCAGACCGCGGACAGCGCTCCGCCCGCAGGATGACGGCTGATCATCCATCCGGCGGACGACGCCCCGGACGCCGCCTCCCTACCGTGTTCCACGCGATGGGGCGCATTCGGCTCCCCATGCAGACAAAAGGGCGGGAATGATCATGGGGAAGACGCGTACCAGCATCGACGACATCGCCGCGTACGGCGCTGAGCTCGACGAGGGCCAGCTGCTCCAGGTGAGCGGCGGCGCCAAGAGCCAGGTCATCGTGATCCACGGCGGCCACTCGCACACCTCCGGCGACAGCAACTAGTACGCCGCGGGGGCGCGGCCCGGGTCGCGCCCCCGACCGGAACCACGCTGATGATCCTCGTACTGACCTGCGACGGAGACGAGCACGCCGAGCGCGTCGTGGGCACGCTCGCCGCGGCGGACGTCACCGTCTTCGACCCCGCGCGCTTCCCCGCCGACGCCACCTTGCAGATCGGCCATCCGGGAGACGGCTCGACCGTCCGCGCCCTCGTCCAGGACGGACGACGTCTCGTCCTCGACGAGCTGACCGCGATCTGGTACCGCCGCCCGGGCAACCCGGTGGCCCATCCTCGGACCGTCGCCGGCGACCACGTCGAGGAGGAGTGCCGCGTCCTGGCCGAGAGCCTGTGGGACGGCCTGGGGTGCCTCAAGGTCCCGGCCTCCAGGCCGGTCATCGACCGTGCGGGGCGCAAGCCGTACCAGCTGGAGGTGGCCAGGCGGCTGGGCTTCGACCTGCCCGCGACGCTGATCACCAACGATCCCGACTGCTTCCTCGACTTCTACGACCGGCACGAGGGCCGGGTGATCACCAAGCCCGTGCACGGCAATCAGCCGGAGGCGGGCGGTGAGCGGTTCGGGCGGTTCGCGGCGCCCGTGACCCCGGCCGACCTCGGTCACGCCGACGCCCTGCGCCTGTGCCCGGTCATCGTCCAGGCGTACGTTCCCAAGCGGGTCGAGGTGCGGGTGACGGTGGTGGGCGGCGAGCTCTTCGCCGCGGAGATCCACTCCCAGGTCAGCAACCACACCCGCTACGACTGGCGGCACTACGACCCCGGGGCCACCCCCGTCCTGCCGCACGACCTGCCCGGCGACGTCGCCGGACGCTGCCTGGAGCTGGTCGAGCGGCTCGGGCTGACGTACGGCGCGATCGACCTGATCCTCACGCCGGACGGCCGCCACGTCTTCCTGGAGATCAACCCGAACGGCCAGTTCCTGTGGATCGAGGACGCGACCGGGCTGCCGATCAGCACGGCGATCGGCGAACTGCTCAAGAACGGAGTGCGGCGATGACGTACGGGCCGATGCTCGCCGACGCGGTGGGCCTGCTCAGCTCGGGCGCGCCCGAGGGCGGCCTGGAGGGGTTCCGCGCGGCGTACCCGCACACCCGGACGCGACTGGTCGCCCAGCGCGAGGAGTTCGACGGGTCACTGCACCACGCCCTGCTCATCAAGGACGGCGACGGCGCCACGATCTCGCTGTCCTGGTGCTCCGACCGGGCCCTGCCGTGGCCGTTGCGCGGCGTGCACCGCGCGGGCGAGCACCTGCTGCTCCGGGTCAACGGCATCGAGACCCCCGTGGCCAGGGCGATCGCCTGCCTGGACTTCATCTGGGACGAGTCCACGCTGGCCGACCGGCTCATCGCCGACAGCCTCGTACGCGAGAAGCTGGCGGAGGCGCGGGAACCGCTGAGCGACGCCGCGCTGCAGCAGGCGATGGACGCCTTCCGCCGCGCACGCGGCCTGCTGACCGGGGCGGCGACCCGGGCCTGGATGGACCGCAACCGCATCTCCCACCGGGAGCTGGAGGAGCTGGTCGCGGTCGAGGCCGCCGTCGCCGCGCTGCGCTCGCGGGTGGCCGCGGGACGGGTGGAGGACTGGTTCGCCGAACACGGCGGGGAGTTCGACGTCGTCCGGGTCGCGCGCGTGGTGTTCGCCGACGTACCGGCCGTGCCCGACGCGGCCGCGTTCCTTCAGATGGTCGAGCGGGCCTTCGCCGACGGCAGCGCCCGGCCGGGCGAGGTGTTCGCCACCCTCCGTCGGGGCGACCTCGACGCGGAGACGGCCGAGCGGATCTTCGGGGCGCCTCCCGGGACGGTCGCCGGGCCGTTCCCCGTGGAGGGCGGGCACCTGCTGGTCAAGGTCCTGGCGGTGGAGCCGGCCGTGCTCGACGGGACGGTCCGCGACCTCGTCGAGCGCCGGATCTTCGGCGAATGGATCGAGGAGCGCAGGCACGCGGCCAAGATCGAGTGGTTCTGGGGGGTCGCGGAACGGACGTCGGGCAGGTGACGCCGCTTCCGTACCAGGGAAAGGCGGTTCGTCCCCATCGGGGTGCCCCGGCGGCCGCCCTCGCCCTGGCCACCACCGCCGCCGGCCTGGCCCTGCTGACGGCCGCCCCCGCCGTCGCCGCCCCCGCCGCGCGTATCCAGGCCGGCACGGCTCAGGCGAGCACAGCGCGAGAGGATCGCCAAGTCCGGCACGTGGCCCTGTAACGGCAAGTACGGCATCGTCCGCCAGGGTCGGCAGCGGTCAGCCCGGCACGTCGGTGGGGAAACGTTCGTAGCCCAGCACCGCGAGGAGTTCCAGCTTCTCGCGGGCCTCGGTGCGCGGCGGAGCGGTGAGCACCAGGAGCGCCTGTGACTGATCCTCGGTGAACAGTGCCTGGCAGTCGAGCTCGATCGGCCCGAGCCGGGGATGGACGATGATCTTGTGGTCCGCGAAGCGGGCGGCGACCTCGTGCCGGTCCCACAGCGCGACGAACTCCGTGCTCGCCTTGCACAGCGTCCGCACGAGCTCGCCGGCCCGCGAGCGCGGCCCCATCGTGCCGTACGCGGCCCGCAGGTTCGCGACCAGGGCCCGGCTCTGCCGGTCGCGGTCGTCCTCGGGGTAGACGAGCCGCTCGCCGGGGTCGGTGAACCAGCGGTAGATGTCGCTCCTGGCAAGCCCGGTGTGGGCGGACCTGTCGCCGAACAGCGCCTCGGCCATGCGGTTCTGCACGAGCGTCTCGCACAGGTTGGACATGATGAGCGCGGGGGTGTCGCTGAGCCGGTCGAGGACGCGCAGCAGCGCGGGGGCGACGTGCGTGGCCGCCGTGACGGCGGCCGGGGCGTTCTGGCCCGCCACCCGGAACAGGTAGTCGCGCTCGTCGGTGGTCAGCCGCAGCGCGCGGGCCAGCGCGGCGAGCATCTGGAGGCTGGGCTGCGGGCCGCGCCGCTGTTCGAGCCGGGTGTAGTAGTCGGTCGACATCATGGCGAGGGCGGCGACCTCCTCGCGCCGCAGCCCCGGGGCGCGGCGGCGGGCACCCGTGGGCAGTCCGACGTCCTCGGGCTGCAGCGACTCGCGGCGGCGTCGGAGGAAGTCGGCGAGCGATGCGCGGTCCATGCCTCCCAGTATCGTGCCGCCTCACCAGGGCTGATGACCGTCAGCCAGGGATCGCCGATCCCCCGATGAGCGCTCTCTGCACCCGCTGCGCCCGGAGGGGGAACCTGGACGGCATGAACATCTCAGGCAACACCGTCTTCATCCCCGGTTCCACGAGCGGGATCGGGCTCGCCCTCGCCCTCGCGCTGCATGCCAGGGGGAACACCGTCATCGTCGGCGGGCGGCGCGCCGACCTGCTGGAGCGGATCGCGGCCGAGCACCCGGGCCTCGACACCGTGCGGATCGACACCGCGGACGCCGCGAGCGTCGAGTCGGCCGCGAAGGAGGTCCTGGCCAGGCACCCCGATCTCAACGTGCTGGTCACGATGGCGGGGATCATGCGCGTCGAGGACTGGCACGACCCCGCGACGTTCCTCGCCACGGCCGAGGAGACCGTGACGACCAACGTGCTGGGCCCGATCCGGCTCATCGCCGCGTTCATCGAGCACCTGCGGTCCCGGCCGGACGCGACGATCGTCACCGTCTCCTCGGGGCTGGCGTTCGCGCCGCTGAGGATCACGCCGAGCTACAACGCCTCGAAGGCGGCCGTCCACATGCTCAGCGAGTCGATCCGGCTGCAACTGGCCGACACGTCGGTGAAGATCGTGGAGCTCGAACCGCCGGCCGTGCGCACCGCGCTGCTGCCCGGCGAGGAGTTCGTCGAGCACGCGATGCCTCTGGAGGAGTTCGTGGCAGAGGTCATGGAGCTGCTGGAGACCCGGCCGGACGCGAAGGAGATCCAGGTCGAGCGGGTGAAGTTCCTGCGGTACGGCGAGGCGCGCGGCGACTACGACCAGGTCGTGGCCACCCTGAACGCCTAGCGCGACGTCCCCTGCCTCGCCGGACGCGAGCTCCTCTGGCAGGGTTCGGCCATGCACGATCACGAACTGGACGACGGGGTGGTACGGCTCCGCGCGTGGACCGACGAGGACGCCGGCTGGTACGCCGAGAGCGTGCGCGACCCGCTCATCCAGCGGTTCACGACCGACTCGCCGACCCTGGACGCCGCGCAGGTGCTGGCCGCGATCGTCCGGCTGCGCGAGTCAGAGGCCGACGAGGGCTTCCTCGTCTGCGACTCGGTCACCGGGCGGCGGCTGGGCAACATCGCGCTGCGGCATGACGGCCGGTTCGGTGAGATCTCCTACTGGGTGGCCGCCGAGGCGCGCGGGCGCGGGGCGGCGACCAGGGCCGTGGCCCTGTTCAGCGCCTGGGCCTTCCGGAACGTCGGCCTGGGCGAGCTGTGGCTGCGTGCTCATCGCGACAACGTCGCCTCGCGGCTGGTGGCATCGCGCACGGGGTTCCGTCGTGATCCACGGCGGGACGAGACGCAGGAGGTCAAGGGCGAGGTGTGGCCGATGCTCGGTTATACGCTCGCCCGGCCCGCGTCCTGACCGGGGACGGCGTACTGCGCCATTCCAGGCCGGCGGCAGTCTCCATTCGAGTATGCGGGTCTGCGCCATTCTCAAGTTCAGGCCGGCGACATTCTTGCTGTGCGACCATGGGCGGGTGTCCCCCGTTTCCGGTGCCGTCACGTGGACCGCCGTTGCCGCCGCGCTCATCCAGGCGGTCGCAACAATGCATGACGTTCGTCACGGCCGGAATTCCGATTCACCCATGGCCGCGGCGAACACCCTGGTGATCAGGATGTGCCTGGTCGCCACGGTGTTCGCGGCCGTGTGGGTGGCAATGGTGAGCTACGCGCAGGAACGCCGGCAGTTCGCCACACTTTCCTACATCGCGATCCGCGACGACCTGGACACCCCGTTCATCCAATTGGCGCTCTTCGTCGGCGACGTGGTCGCCGAGATGCTCTTTCCCATTCTGGCGGCGGGGATACTCGGCGCGGCCATCAACATTCTGCTCACCGAACGCCCGAGCAGGCCCGAGACGTTTGTCCATGTCGCGACGCTGGTCACGATCACGGCAGCCGGCGTGTCGGTCATCGCCACCAAGTTCAGCATTTCCCATGACTTTCACATTCCCTGGCTGATCATCGTCATCGCCACCGTCAACAACCTTCTGGCGACCGCCATCGGCCCCCTCAGACGACCACGTGACGACGGCGGCCACATTGACGGCCGGGCCGTTCAAAGCCCCGCCCGAGGACGGGTGTTGACCGTTCTGGGATGGACACTGGGCGCCCTGGCATTGTTGGTGCCCCTCGTCGGCAGCTCGCTGTACAAGGAGCTGGTGTCCAACGCGGATCTTCCCTTGTGGGCGCCGCCGCTGATCGCGGTCGCGATCGTGGTGCCTCCGATGCTGCTCTACGGTGTCAGCGCCGATCTCCTGAAACGGGGAAGGCGGCACCGCCACCGGATCATCCCGTCGTTCGAGGAGCTCGCCGGGAAGCGGTATCTGCTCTATCTGCGCCCCTTCGCCGTCGACCCCGCGATGGCCCTGCCCCCGGACCAGGCTCCGGGCTGGACCACCCGTTCGCCCTTCGAGCTGCCCGGGACGCAGGAGGAGTTCCTGGTGCGTCAGTTCCGCGGGCTGGGTCGCGTCGTCGCGATCGGGCAACCCGGCGAACGCCTGCCGGAGCTGGGGGCCGAACGCGGATATCTGCCGGTCGACGACTGGCAGCGCACGGTGAGCGGGCTGATCCGGGGCGCGCACGCGGTGATCATGACAGCGGCCCCCGGTCCCGGGACGATGTGGGAGTTCACCGAGGCGCTCCGCACCACCACGCCCGCCCGGCTGCTGCTGCTCGTCTATGACGACGAGATCTACCACGCCTTCCGGGAGAGCGCCGCCCAGGAGTACGCGACGAGGTCGTCCGCCGAGCCGGACGTCGACTGGCCGCCCCTACCGCTGCTGCCGGACATCCCGCCGCCCGACCCGCACGCCAAGGGCCTCCGCTGGGACTTCCCGCTCCAGGGAATCCTGTCCTTCGACCACGCGTGGCGTCCGCGGTTCACCCCGTTCCCGCCGACCGTGCCGCGACTGAGGCATGTGTGGACCATCCGCCGGCTGGTGCGGCGCAAACTGAGGCCCGTACTGCACCCGGTGTCCCAGTTGCCCCCGGCGCCGCCCCGGTGATGAGTACGGACACGCGGCTGGACGGGGTCGACGAGCTCACGTTCTCGGGGATGGCGGAGCGGCACCGGCGGGAGCTGCACGTGCACTGCTACCGCATGCTCGGGTCGTTCGAGGACGCCGAGGACACCGTCCAGGAGACGTTCCTGCGTGCCCGACGGCGAGGTGCTGTGGTTGCAGCCCTACCCGGACCGGCTGCTCGACGAGCTGCCCGCGGGCGACGCGGACGAGCCCGAGACCGTCGCGGTCGCGCGGAGACGATCGAGCTGGCCTACCTGGTCGCGGTCCAGCACCTCGCGCCGCGCCCGCGGGCTCACCGCGCTGCTGCGGGACGACGTCCGCTGCTCGATGCCGCCCACGCCGGGTATGTGCGTCGGCCGCGACATGGTGGTGAGCGACTGGGTCGAGAGCGGTTTCGTGGACCTGAGGGGCCTGCGCGCCGTCCCCACGGCCGTGAACCGGCAACCCGCCGTCGCCTTCCACCTCTGGCGGCAGGCGGAGGGCGCGTACCTGCCGCTGACGATCGACGTCCTGCGCGTCACCGGCGGAGCGATCACCGAGGTCGTCATCTTCCACGACGACCAGTTCCCGCGGCTCGGCCTGCCGGAGCGCCTGCCCGCGGACGGCACGTCATCGAACGACGGAGGAACGCCATGAACACCGGGAACGACACCGAAGGCGTCGCAGGCCGGGTGGTTCCGGTGGACGGCGGGGTCGCTGACCGCGATCTCGCTGGTCCCCTCCTGTCCGGGGCGGACACCGCCACCGTCACCGCCCTCCTCGGGCTCCACCTGTCCCGGCGACGGTGGTGATCCCCGTCCTGGCGCGCAGCCTGCGCGCCAGGACCGGCTGACGGTCCCGCTACGGGTGTCCGTCGTGCTCGCCGGCGAAGGCCGGGGGCCGGTCAGGCGGTCTCGCCGACGATGCGCTGGTGCCATTCCGCCAGCTCGACGAGCAGCCCGTCGGCCGCGCCGCCGAACATCGCCGTCAGTTCCTCCGCGTCGTCCACCACCACCACGTGATCCAGCAGGTCCGCGCGCAGCCGGGCCGCCCTCGGGTCGCCGGCGCCGTCCGGGTCGAAGGCGGTGGCGGCCAGGAACAGGCCGCCGACCCCGGCCAGCGCCGCGGTCTGCCGGGCCTGCGTGCCGAGCACGGTCGCCGCGTCCGCCGGTACGACCGGCAGCGCCGGCCGCCCGTCGCGGAGCAGCAGCGTCAGCGGGCGAGCGGGCACCTGCTCCCCCGCCTCGCCCGCCGGCACGTGGGTGCTCCCGTCGGCGTGCCGGGCGGTGTGCCGGGGACGCCCCCACGGCACACCGTCCGCCTGGTCCTGCGCACTCGCGCGCGTGAACAGGCCGCCGTCGGCGTCGACGACGAGATCCCCGGGCTGCCACTGCTCGCCATCAAGCGGAATGTGCGCATTCGTCATGCCTGAACGCTACGCCCTGGTTGCGACAAATCTTCGTGGCGTGCGGACGCCTGTGGTGGGCATCTGTCAGGACATGGTGGAGGCGCACGGTTGGGGCAGGCCGCGGGTGGCGGTGTCGAGCTGCCTGCTCGGCGAGCCCGTACGGCACAACGGCGGGCACAGCCGCGCCCGATTCTTGACGCAGGAGCTGGCGCCGTTCGTGGACTGGGTGCCGATCTGCCCCGAGATGGAGATCGGCCTCGGCGCGCCCCGCGAGACGCTGCGTCTGGAACGTTCCCCCGCCGGCCCCCGCCTGATGACCCGGCAGAGCCGCCGCGACCTCACCGCCGCCATGGACGACCTGGCCGCCGAACGCTCCCCGCGCCTGGCGGCCGACGGTTACGTGTTCAAGGCCAAGAGCCCGAGCTGCGGCATCCACGGCATCCCGCTCTACGCCGGGGACAACGCGGTGACCAGGAACAACCGGGGCCTGTTCGCCGACGCGGTGATCGAGGGCCACCCGCTGCTGCCCGTCGAGGACGAGGGCCGGCTCAACGACGCGGTCCTGCGAGAGGCGTTCGTCGAGCGCATCTTCGCCCACGCGCGGCTGCGCGAGCTGCTGGAGGGCGACTGGCGGCCGCGCGACCTGGTCGCCTTCCAGGCCCGGCACAAGATGCAACTGCTGGCCCACTCCCCCGACGGCTACCGCGAGACCGGCCGCCTGGTGGCCGCCGCGGGCGTCCGGCCGCGCGAGGAGCTCGCCGAGGAGTACGGCAGGGCGTTCCGGGAGGCGATGGCGGTCAAGGCGTCGATCGGGCGCAACGTCAACGTGCTGCAACACTGCCTCGGCATGGTCGGGGACGAGCTGGACCCGGTGCGCCGCGCCGACCTCGTCGAGGTCATCGGCTCGTACGCGGCGCACCGGGTGGCGCTGAGCGTGCCGCTCACGTTGCTGCGCCACCATGCCCGGGGCGAGGCGGCCACGTACGTCCAGGACCAGACGTACTTCTCGCCCTATCCGGAGGAGCTGGGCCTGCGCAACCACGTCGTGTGACCCCGCCGCGCCGGGCGGACCGGCGCGGCGGGCACGCGCCTACAGGGGGGTGGGCTCGGTCGGCAGCTGGCCGCCGGACTCCGGGGTTTCGGGGGTGCGCGGCGGCACGTGGTGCACCCGCGCCGAACCGATCTCGAAGTACAGGCCGACCAGCGTCAGCTGCCCCGCTCTGACCTGCTCGTCGACCTTGCGGTAGGTCCGCAGGTTCTCCAGCTGCTGCTGGATGTTGAGCCGGCACAGCGCGTCGAGCGAGGCGTCCTCGGCGGAGGTGTCGTGGCCGTCCTCGCCGAGCCGGTCGATGCTGGGACGGCCGTGCCGGAGCCAGCGGCTGAGCTGCGGCAGGCCCTCGATGGTCGCCGGGCCCTTCAGCAGCGCCGCCATCGCGCCGCAGCCGGAGTGCCCGCAGACGGTGATGGTGTGCACGTTCAGGACGCCGGTGGCGTACTCGATGGCGGCGGCCACCGAGTCGTCGTGCGGCTCGGAGCCGGCGCACGGCACCAGGTTGCCGATGTTGCGGACCGTGAACAGGTCGCCGGGCCCGCTGGAGGTGATCAGGCTGGGCACGACCCGGGAGTCGGCGCAGGTGATGAACAGGTGGGAGGGACGCTGCTGGGTGGCGAGCTGGGTGAAGATGGGCCGCAGCAGCGGGGCCGTGCGCTTGTGGAACTCGTCCGCGCCCTGGGCGAGCCGGCACTCGATCGCCGCCGTGGCCGACAGCGGACGGCCGCGGTGGGTCCACGGCAGCCACCAGCGGCCGGGCGCCTTGGGCGGGCTCTTGGCCGGGAACATTCGCCCGCCGCTGGCCGCCATCGTGTACCACTCGTCGTGCAGCTCGTCGATGGTGACCGTACCGCCCAGGCGTTCGTGGTCGAGCCGCCAGGAGTGGATCGCGTCGAAGGCGGCGTTGTCCATGAAGTCGATGTTCAGGTCGAGGTCGACGGCGACGCCGGGCGGGATGGCGCGCAGCTCCTGGGTCAGCCGGGGCACGCCCAGGAAGGTGAGCGAGCCGGAGACCGTCGCGTGCATGACCCCGCCGGGTTCCTGCCGCTTGTCCACCGTCACCCGGGTCAGCCGCCGCAACGCCAGCAGCGCGGCCAGCGCCAGCCCGGCCAGGACGCCCTCGGCGAGCCCGACCAGGATCACGCCCGACATGGTCATGACGTAGACGGGCACCTCGTTGTGGCCGTGGACCTTCCTGAGGTGGCCGAGGCTGATGGTCTTGATGCCGATGAAGACCAGCAGCGCGGCCAGCGCCTCCATCGGGATCAGCTTGATCGTCCAGCCCAGGCAGAGGGCGAACAGCAGGACCCAGACGCCGTGCAGGATCGCCGCCCAGCGGGTGCGGGCGCCCGCCTGGATGTTGGTGGTGCTGCGCACGATCACGCCGGCGACCGGGAGCCCGCCGAGGAAGCCGCTCACCATGTTGGCCACACCCTGGCCGGTCAGCTCGCGGTCGAGGTCGGAGCGGGGGCCGGTGTGCATGCTGTCGGTGGCCACGCAGCACAGCAGCGACTCCGCCCCGGCCACCAGCGCCACCAGCAGCACGCCCATGGCGATGTGCTGCCAGTCGCCGACCGGCAGCACCGGAGGCGCCCACGCGGTGATCGCGCCGGACAGGTCGATGCGGGTGACGTTCCAGCCGAACACCGCGGCGGTGACGGCGGCGGCGAGCAGCGCGGCCAGCGGCGCGGGGATCGCCCGGACGGGCTTGGGCATCCGGCTCCAGGCCAGCAGGACCGTGATGGTGAGGATGCCGACCATCACCTTGTGGCCGTGCAGGTCCATGATCTGGCTGGGCAGCTCGGCCAGGTTGGCCCACGGCGACTGCTCGGGGCTGCCGCCGAGGACGACGTGCAGCTGGGCGAGCGCGATGATGATGCCGACCCCGGCGAGCATGCCGTGCACGACCGCGGGCGAGACCGCGAGCGCGGCCCGGGCCGCCTTGAACGCGCCGAGCAGCACCTGAAGGGCGCCGGCCACGATCGTGATCAGGCAGGTGGCGCGCCAGCCGTAGGTCTGCACCAGACCGGCGATCACCACCGTCAGGCTCGCGGTCGGGCCGCTGACCTGCACCACCGAGCCGCCCAGGCGCCCGGCGACGATGCCGCCCACGGCGGCGGCGACGAGCCCGGCGGCCAGCGGCGCCCCCGCGGCCAGGGCCACGCCGAGCGAGAGGGGCACCGCGACGAGGAACACCACCAGCGATGCCGGCACATCGTGTCTGAGAGTACGCATGACGCTACTCTCCGTAGTTATATTCATGCGGCACACCTTAGTGCCAGATCAACCCCACGTCGGACGACGGTAAAACGCGCCGGACTTGTCCGGTTGCCCGGCGCGCCGCGCCCACCGTGACGCCCTACAGGGCGGCGTCCTCGCAACTCACCGTGACCAGGGCGGAGAACACGTGCGTACGCGCGTCCTGGGAGGTCACCGACTCGAACACCTGGCACGTCGTGAACCCGTGACGCAGCGCGTTCGAGCGGGCGTCGGACTCGGCGTCGGCGAGCGCGACGTTCTCGGCGAGGTTCCGGCCGAAGCCGTCGAACAGCGTGCCCGTCCGCGCGGCGGCGGGCGTCGCGACGACCGCCGCGAGGGCGGCGCCGGCCAGTACCGCCGCCGGCACCTTTCTCCTCAGGTACGTCATGGTCTCCTCCTGGATCGGGATGGATCGGCCTGCACCTGTTGGGGCGTTCCAAGCCGTTCCATCCCGCGCCGCGCCTAGGAGGAGGCGCTGGGGATCTTCAGGGGGTCGCGGGGGGCCTCGGCCTTCGCCTTGTCCATCTCCTCACCCAGCTCCCGCAGGCGGTTGCGGCCCATGGACTCGCGCACCTGCGGGAACCACTCCTTCTCCTCCTCCTCGACGTGATGGCGGACGTTCTCCATGAGCACCGTCATCTTGGCGTCGTAGCGCTCGTCGGCCGGGTCGAGGTCCTTCAGCTCCGCCAGCATCCAGACGACGACGTGGTGTTCCTCGACGCTCTCCAGGATGTGGTCGGTGGTGTCCGGGGTGTCCGCGCGGGCGGCCGGGTAGAAGATCGTCTCCTCGATGTAGGTGTGCGCGGTCAGCTCCTCGATGACCTGCGCGACGATCTTCTGCTTGGTCTTGTGGGCGCCGGAGCCCGCCTTCTCGAACTCCTTGAACAGCTTCTCCACTGTCTTGTGGTCCTCTTTGAGCAGCACGATCGCGTCCATGGACGGCCTCCCTGGGGTCGGGGCGCCCGGCGGGGGACGAAGATTGCCGGGCGTCGGGTCCGGCCCAGGTACCCCGAGGTCAGGCGCTCACACCCGCGTCCTCAGTGACGTTCCTGACGGGGCAGCACCACGTGGTTGACGATCACCTGGACGGCGGCGGCGACCGGGATGGCCAGCAGGGCCCCCACCACGCCGAGCAGGGCGCCGCCGATGAGGGCGGCCACGATGGTGGCGGCGGCCGGCACGTCCACGGACGACTTCATCACCTTGGGCGCGATCAGGTAGTTCTCGATCTGCTGGTAGACGATGAAGAAGATGAGCGTGGCGATGGCCACCGGGAGCGAGGCGAACAGCGCGACCAGCGTGGCGATGCCCGCGCCGATGAACGCGCCGATGAGCGGGATGAGGTCGGTGAGGGCCACGATGATCGCCAGCGCGAGCGCGTACGGCACGCCCGCGATCGACAGGAAGACGAACGTGGTGACGCCCGCGATCAGGGAGATGATCAGGTTGCCGGCCACGTAGCCGCCGACCCGGGCGAGGATCTCGTCGCCGAGCAGCCGGGCCCGGTCCCTGCGGCTGCGCGGGATCAGCCGGTAGCCGGTGCGCGTGATCGAGCGCAGCGCGCCCAGGAAGTACAGGGTGAGGATGAGCACGGTCAGCGTGGAGAACACGGCGCTGACCACGATCGAGGCGATGCCGAGCAGCCCGCCGAACACCTGCCGGCCGAGGTCGCCGCTGGTCAGGTACGCCTGCAGCCGTTCCAGGAGCTGGTAGCGCTGGTCCAGGTCGCGGATCTGGGGGTTGTTCTGCAACTGCTGGATGTAGGTGGGCAACTGGTCGGCGAACTGGCCCGCCTGCTCCGACAGCGCCGGGATGACCGCCATGGCGAACCCGGCGAACAGCACGATCACCGCCGCGAACACCGCGGTGATCGCGGCCCAGCGGGGCAGGCCGTGCTCCTCCAGCCACCGCACGGCGGGGTCCAGGCCGACGGCCAGGAACAACGACACGACGATCAGCATGAGCATCGAGGCGCTGGCGGTGAGCGCCTGGACCAGCAGCCAGGCGGTCAGCACACCGAGCGCGGCGGTGAACCCGAAGACGAAGGGCGTGCTGCCGAACGGCCGTCCGGGCCTGCCGAAGGGCAGGCCCGGCGCGTCCGGTCGCGGGCCGGACGCGTGGCCGTCCCGGCCGGCCGTGCCGGGTTCGCCCGGCGGGGCGGAGGGCGTGAACTGATCACCAGACATGGGGGCTCCTGAACCTGAGAAACCCCCTTCTCTGCCCGGCCGGGACGCGGTCTATCGTCACCGCCGCCGCCGGTGATCCGCCCGGTGGCCGAGGCGGGGACGCCGTGCCGCGCCCGCCGCACGATCAGGGCTCTGACCTGCGCCGTTTCGCCGGACCGGGCAGGGGGTAGGCCGCTCATCCCGGGGTGGGCGGGGAGCGGGCAGGACACGAGCCAAGGAAGAACGGCATGGGGGAACCGCAGCAGGTGCAGGTCGAGATCCTCGACCAGGTCGCCATCGAGGACCTGATCGGGAAAGTGGAGGACGTCGCCCGGCAGCCCGGCGCGGCCGACCGGGTGGCCAGCTGGCGTGCCGAGCACGGCTCCGAGCACGCCACGCCCCAGGCCCGTTCGTTCGTCGTCGTGGGGCCGACGCTGATGTTCCTGCACCCGTGCCCGGACGGCGTCGTCCTGCCGTTCGCCGCGTACCCGGACGGGACGGTGAAGGTCTACACCGATCCCGAGCACGCCGGGCTGAGCTTCTACCGCGACTCCGGCGGGTAGGCGCGTCCGGCATGGTGCCCGGTCAAGGGGGTACATCGTGGTTGCGGTCAACCCCCCGCAGGCGGCGCTCGTGCGAGCGGGCCCGCGCTGTGGCCTCGTCACCGGCCTCACACCACACGAAGGCACGAACATGAGGACATCACCACGGGGCCCGCGAGCGCTGCTGCCCTTCCTGTCGGCCCTCTGCGTGCTGGCGCTCCTGCCGGCCTGCAACCCGGGGCAGCGGGAGTCGCCCCTCCCCCAGGGCACGTCCAGGGAGGGGCTGGTCGACGGGCAGGTGGGCGCGATGCGGCTGCTGCACGTGCACATCCTGGCCCCGCCCATGGACCGGCAGAAGGCGGGCGACGACCTGGGCCTCTACCTGACGCTGGTCAACGAGAGCGACCAGCCCCAGAAGCTCGACGGCGTCACCACCGTGCACGCCAGGAAGGTCGTCTACCGCGCGGGGCCGGGCGCGCCGCAGCAGGACGTCAACGTGACGGTGCCGGCTCGCTCGACCGTCTCGCTCCAGGAGGGGCAGAACCGTCCGCACCTGGAGGTCCTGGACATCGACCGTCCGCTCGGCGCCACGCCGATCGACGTCACCTTCCGCCTGACCACCGGCACGACCACCCTGCGCATCCCGGTGCTGCCGCTGGAACCGGGGAGCACGCCCGCCCCGGGCCACAGCTGACCCGGTCGCGAGGCTTCTGCCATTCTGTGGAGCCATGTATCCCGGGTCCGCGCTTGGTGAGTTCCTTCGTTCCCGTCGTGCCCGGCTCAGCCCCGAGGAGCTGGGGCTGAGCCACGGCGTCCGCCACCGCCGGGTGGCGGGGCTGCGCAGGGAGGAGGTGGCCCCGCTGGCCGGGGTCAGCGTCGGCTACTACACGCGTCTGGAGCAGGGGCAGAGCCCGAACGTCTCCGACGACGTGCTGGACGCGCTCGCCCGCGTGCTGCGCCTGGACGAGGACGAGGTCAAGCACCTGCACCGGCTGGCCAGGGTCGCGCGGGCCAGGGAACGGGTCCGGCCCGAGCGGCTGCGTCCCGGCATCAGGCTCATGGTCGACTCCTTCGCCGGGGCGCCGGCGATCGCGGTGGGCCGGCGGGGCGACATCCTGGCCTGGAACCGGCCTGCGCACGCCCTGCTGGCCCCCCACTGGGCCTTCGACGCCGAGGAGCGACCCAACTTCATCCTCATGGACTTCCTGGAGCTGGACTTCGCCCGCCGCCTGTACGTGGACTGGCCGGGCAAGGCCCGGGACGACATCGCGTACCTGCAGGGGTCGCTGTCCAGGTTCCCCGGCGACGAGGGCGTGACCGGCCTGGTCGAGGAGCTGCTGGTGCGCAGCCCGGAGTTCCGGGAGATGTGGTCGGAGCATCCGGTCAGCAACTGCGCCTCCATCTCCCGCGACTACCGGCATCCGGAGGTGGGCGTCATGACCCTCACCGCCGAGCTGCTGCGCACGCCCGACGACGAGGGCCAGGGGGTGACGGTGTTCCAGGCCGAGCCCGGATCGCCGTCGGCGGAGCGACTGGGCCGCCTGATCGAACTCGTCGCCGCCCGACCCGTCCCGTCGCACCGGCTCGCCGGCGCCTGACCGGTCGCGTCGCCCGTCAGGCGGCGAGGCGGCGGGCGGCGGGGGCGCGGCGCGGGAGCAGCGCGGCGGCCGCCGCGCCGAGCAGGGCGACCGCCCCCGCCACGACGAAGGCGGCGTGCAGCCCGCCCAGCGTCGCCAGCACGCGGGTGGTGACCGGGACGAGGGCCTCGGTGCGCGCGGCCACGACGGCGGTCAGCCCCGCCACGCCCACGGCTCCGACGAACGTGGGCAGCTGCGCGAGGCTGCCGGCCACGCCCTGGTCGGCCTCGTCCAGGCCGGAGGTGATCGTGGTGATGGCGGCCACCACGGTCAGCACGTGCCCGAAGCCCATGGCCGCCGAGGTGGCCAGCAGCACCGGCAGCCCGCCCTGGGCCGGCAGCAGCACCATCGCCGCCGTGCCGGCGGCCTGCACGACCAGGCCGAGCACGATGGTCGCGGCGGTGCCCCTGGCGCCGATCAGCCGGGCCGCGACGGTGCCGGCGAGCAGCGCGGCGACGCCCTCGCCCAGGAAGCCGAGCCCCGTCCGCAACGGCGACCAGCCGAGCACGTCCTGCATGTAGATGCTGAGCAGCAGCGTCGCCCCGCCGCACATGCCGAACGTCACCAGCCCGATCGTCATCCCCCACGTGACGGTCCGGCGGCGCAGCAGGCGCAGGGGCACCAGGGGGGCGGGGTGCCGGGACTCGACGACGAGGAACGCGCCCAGCAGGGCCGCCGCGGCGAGCAGGATCACCGGCGTCACGAAGCCGTCCCCGTCGCCGGCGGAGATGCCGTAGACCAGGGCGAACAGGCCGGCGGCGGCCAGCAGTGCGCCCGGCACGTCCAGCCGGGTCCGCTGCCTGGCGGCGCTCTCGCGGACCACGGCGAACGCGCCCGCCACCACGAGGACGCCGATGCCGAACAGGATGAGCATCGTCCAGCGCCAGTTCAGTCCGCTGGTGATGAGCCCGCCACCGATCGTGCCGATGACGAACCCCAGCGAGAGCAGGGCGCCGTTGACGCCCAGCGCCCGCGTCCGCCGCGGCCCTTCGGGGAAGGCGGCGGTCATCAGGGCCAGCGCGGTCGGGCCGATCATGGCCGCCGCCACGCCCTGCCCGGCCCGCGCCGCGACCAGCAGGCCGGGGGTCGGCGCGAGGCCCGCCAGCAGCGAGAACGCCGCGAACGTCAGCACTCCGGCGATGAACAGGCGGCGCCGGCCCAGCGTGTCGGAGGCCCGCCCGAACAGGGGCATCAACGCGGCCGTGGGCAGCAGGCAGGCGGTGGCCACCCACTGCAGGCCGGAAGCGCTGGCGAAGCCCAGGTCCCGGCCGATCTCCGGCAACGCCACCGTGATGATCGAATAGTCGAGGCCGGTCATGAACGTCGCACCGCACAAGGTGATCAGGATGAGCCGGCCGCGCAGCCCCAGCCGCGCGTCGCTCCGCAAGGTCTCTGTCATGCCGGCAAGCCTGCGGCTCCGCCAGGAGTCCAGCCAGCGCCCTGTTGAAGGTACCTCTGCCAGATGCAGGCTGAGCGGCGGCCGGACGGCGGTCAGGAACGGAGAAGCGCCGCCGGGCGGGGCGCGGCTAGCGTGACCGGCATGGACATCACCATCCACTCCAGCTACCTCCCCCACGACGACCCGGACGCCTCCCTGGCCTTCTACCGCGACGCGCTCGGCTTCGAGGTGCGCGGCGACGTCGGCTACGACGGGATGCGCTGGATCACCGTCGGCCCCGCAGGCCAGCCCGGCACGTCGATCGTGCTGCAGCCGCCGGTCCCCGACGGCTGCGGGATCACCGAGGACGAGCGCCGCACCATCGTCGAGATGATGGCCAAGGGCACCTTCGCCGGCATCAACCTGTCCACGGACGACCTCGACGCCGTCTTCGACCGGCTGGCGGCCAACGGCGCGGAGATCGTCCAGGAGCCGGCCGAGCAGCCGTACGGGGTGCGCGACTGCGCCGTACGCGACCCGGCGGGCAACCTGATCCGCATCAACCAGCGGCTCTGAGGCGGCGAGGTCAGGGGCGGGCCGCGTCGAGGAACCGTCGCGCGCCGCGCAGCTCGGTCCGCAGCGCCCGCCGGGTGGCGGCGCAGTCGAGGCGCACGTCCAGCGGGCCGGGCACGCCCGACCCAGCGCGCAGGCCCGCCGGGATCCGGTCCGGGTCGAGGCCGTCGCGGCGGGCGACGAGCAGGCCCAGTTCGTACCGGCTCAGCGCGTCGGCCCCGGCGACGTGGTGGACGCCGGACCGGCCGGAGGCGGCCAGTTCCAGGAGGGCCGCCGCGAGGTCGGCGACGTGCACCGGGCATCGCACGTCGTCGGTGAACAGCGCGCCCTTCGTCCGGCCGGTGGCCAGGGCGTGCACCAGCGCCTCGTGCGGCGAGCCGGCGCCGACGATCAGCGACGTCCTGGCGATCACCGCGTCCGGCGCGACCGCGGCCACGGCCGTCTCGGCGGCCGCCTTGGCCGCGCCGTACGGGCTGATCGGGTCGGGGAGGCACGTCTCGTCGTAGCGGGTCGCGGCCCCGGAGAAGACGGCGTCGCTGGAGACGTGGACCAGGTGACCGCCCGCCGCGGCGGCGGCCAGGGCGACGTTCGCCGCCCCGGTGGCCATGGTCGCCCAGTCGTGCTGCCGGGAGGTGGCGTTGACGACCGCGTCCGGCCGGACCTCGGCGACCAGCGCCTCGACGTCGGCGCGCCGGCGCACGTCGAGCGGCGACCACGCGACGCCGGACGCCTCCCCGGGACGGGTGTGGCAGGTCGCGGCCACCTCGTGCCCGGCCGCCACGCCCTGCCGGACGAGTTCGCCGCCCAGGAAGCCGCTGCCGCCGACGACGAGCAGCCTCACGGGTTCGTGGCCCCGACGTAGGCCGCCAGGTGCTCGCCGGTCAGCGTGGAACGGGCGGCGACGAGGTCGGCGGGGGTGCCCTCGAAGACGACCCGGCCGCCGTCGTGGCCGGCTCCGGGGCCGAGGTCGATGATCCAGTCGGCGTGCGCCATGACCGCCTGGTGGTGCTCGATGACGATCACCGACTTGCCGCCGTCGACGAGCCGGTCGAGCAGGCCGAGAAGCTGCTCGACGTCGGCGAGGTGCAGGCCGGTGGTGGGCTCGTCGAGCACGTAGACGCTGCCGCTCTTGTCGGCCATCTGGGTGGCCAGCTTGAGCCGCTGCCGCTCGCCGCCGGACAGCGTGGTGAGCGGCTGGCCGAGGCTCAGGTAGCCGAGCCCGACGTCGGCGAGCCGGCCGAGGATGGCGTGCGCGGCCGGGGTGCGCGCCTCGCCCGCGCCGAAGAATGCCTCGGCCTCGGTCACCGGCATCGCCAGCACCTCGCTGATGTCCCGGCCGCCGAAGCGGTACTCCAGCACCTCGGCCTGGAAGCGCCTGCCCTCGCACTCGTCGCACACGGTGGCGACGCCGGCCATCACGCCCAGGTCGGTGTAGATGACGCCGGCGCCGTTGCAGTTGGGGCAGGCGCCCTCGGAGTTGGCGCTGAACAGGGCCGGCTTGACGCCGTTGGCCTTGGCGAACGCCTTGCGGATCGGGTCGAGCAGGCCGGTATAGGTGGCCGGGTTGCTGCGCCGCGAGCCGCGGATCGGGCTCTGGTCGATCGACACCACGCCCGCGCCCGCCGGGACGGACCCGTGCACGAGCGAGCTCTTGCCGGAACCGGCCACGCCGGTGACGACGACCAGCACCCCGAGCGGGATGTCGACGTCGACGTCGCGCAGGTTGTGCTTGTCCGCGCCGCGGATCTCCAGCGCCCCGGCGGGCTTGCGCACCTCCTCCTTCAGGCGGGCGCGGTCGTCGAGGTGGCGGCCGGTGACCGTGCCGCTGGCCCGCAGCCCCTCGACGGTGCCCTCGAAGCAGACGGTGCCGCCCTCGGTGCCGGCGCCGGGGCCGAGGTCGACGACGTGGTCGGCGACGGCGATGGCCTCCGGCTTGTGCTCGACGACGAGCACGGTGTTGCCCTTGTCGCGCAGCCTGGCCAGCAGGCCGTTCATCCGCTGGATGTCGTGGGGGTGCAGGCCGATGGTGGGCTCGTCGAAGACGTACGTGGTGTCGGTGAGGGAGGAGCCGAGATGCCGGATCATCTTGACGCGCTGGGCCTCGCCGCCCGACAGCGTGCCGGCCGGCCGGTCGAGGGACAGGTAGCCGAGCCCGATCTCGACGAAGGAGTCGAGCGTACGGCCCAGGGTGGCCAGCAGCGGCGCCACGGACGGCCGATCGAGGCCGCGGATCCACGCGGCCAGGTCGGTGATCTGCATCCGGCAGGCGTCGGCGATGCTGACGCCGTCGATCTTCGAGGACCGGGCCTCGGCGCTGAGCCGGGTGCCGTCGCACTCGGGGCAGGTGGTGAAGGTGACCGCCCGTTCGACGAAGGCGCGGATGTGCGGCTGCATGCCCTCCTTGTCCTTGGACAGGAACGTCTTCTGGATCTTCGGGATGAGCCCTTCGTAGGTGAGGTTGACGCCCTCGACCTTGACCTTGGTCGGCTCCCGGTAGAGGAAGTCCTGCATCTCCCGCTTGGTGAAGTCGCGGATCGGCTTGTCGGGGTCGAGCAGCCCCGACTCGGCGTAGACGCGTACGGTCCAGAAGCTGTCGGACTTCCAGCCCGGGATGGTGAAGGCGCCGCCGGCCAGCGACTTGGAGTCGTCGTAGAGCTGGGTGAGGTCGATGTCGGAGACCGTGCCGCGGCCTTCGCAACGGGGGCACATGCCGCCCAGGCGGGTGAAGCTCTGCCGGACCGTCTTGCTGGAGCCGCGCTCGACAGTGATCGCGCCGGTCGCGCGGACCGAGGGCACGTTGAAGGAGTAGGCGTTGGGCGAGCCGATGTGCGGCTGCCCGAGCCGGCTGAACAGGATGCGCAGCATCGCGTTGGCGTCGGTGGCGGTGCCGACGGTGGAGCGGGGGTCGGCGCCCATGCGCTGCTGGTCGACGATGATCGCGGTGGTCAGCCCTTCGAGCACGTCCACCTCGGGCCGGGCCAGCGTCGGCATGAAGCCCTGGACGAACGTGCTGTAGGTCTCGTTGATCAGCCGCTGCGACTCGGCGGCGATCGTGGCGAACACCAGGGAGCTCTTGCCCGAGCCGGACACGCCGGTGAACACCGTGAGCCGGCGCTTGGGGATCTCGACGCTGATGTCCTTGAGGTTGTTCTCGCGCGCGCCGTGGACCCGGATCAGATCGTGGCTGTCGGCGACCTGCCGCTCGGGCGGCGTGTGCGTGCTCATCGTTTCTCCATCTCTCGCGCGGGGCCCCCGCCTGCGTCGCCTGGGCGGATCCGACCAGCTACGAGGGTATGACCTCACGGTAGCGGGGGTTCGGGGACGGGTGCTTCTCCGTTCCTGACCGGTGCGCCCGCCCTCCCGCGGAGACGGCGTTCAGCGGCCGGTGCCGGCGATGAAGTCGAGCACGTCCTGGTTGAGCCGGTCGGCGTGGGTGATGAAGATGCCGTGCCCGGCCCCGGCGTACTCGTGGTAGACGTTGCCCGGCACCAGTTTCGCCAGCCGCCGCCCGCACAGCCAGACGGGGGCCGAGGCGTCGGCGTCGCCGTGGATGATCAGGGTCGGCACGCGGACGGCGGCGCTCTCCTCGCGCAGGTCGGTGCAGACGCCGGTCCTGACGACCTCGTGGGCGGCTCTGGCCGAGCAGTCGAGGCAGCGCTGCACGGTCCACTCGACGAGCTCGGAGGAGATCTTGTTGCCCAGGTGCGTGGCGAAGAACGCCTGGGCGTTCTTCGCCAGCCACCTCGGGCGGTCCTTGGCGCGGTCGGCCGCGACGGCGTCGAAGCGGGCCTGGTCGACGCCGTCGGGGTTGTCGGGCGTCCTGACGGCCAGGGGCGCGGTGGGCGAGATCAGCACGATCCGGCTCACCCGGTCGTCCCCGTGGCGGGACAGATAGCGGATCACCTCGCCGCAGCCCATCGAGTGCGCCACCAGCGTCACGCCGCGCAGGTCGAGGTGGTCCAGCAGCGCCGCCAGGTCGTCGGCGAGGTTGTCGTAGTCGTATCCGTGGCCGGGCCAGTCGGAGCGGCCGTGGCCGCGCTTGTCGAAGGCGACGCAGCGCAGGCCGCTCTCCGACATCGGCATCATCTGGAACTCCCATGAGCTGCTGCTGAGCCAGGCCCCGGCCACGAACACGACAGGCTCGCCCTGCCCCCAGTCGGTGTAGAACAGGCTGGTCCCGTCGTGGCTGTCGAAGTACGGCATGTGATCCTCCCGCAAAGTCCTCGCGCTTACGGAAGAACTCTCGCGCGGGGCAGGTCATGCCGTCGATTACGTGCCAGGTAATGCCGTCGCCTACGTACCGGCCAGCCCCCGTTCCAGCACCTCGAACGCCAGGTCCACGGCGGCGACGTGGTCGGCGAGCACGCCGGCGGCCCTCTCCCCGGCCAGCTGGCGGGCCGCGGCGGTCAGGTAGGCCGAGCGGAACGCGCCGACGAGCATGGCCGCGGTCAACCGGCCGGGCAGCCCCTCGCCGGACTCGTCGATCAGGGCCGCGAGCACGGCCTCCAGCTCGTCGGCGATCTCCCTGGCGCGGGCCCGCAACGCCGCGGAGCCGATCACCACCCGGAAGAAGTGCACGAACCGGTCGTCGATCCCGCCGAGCGGGTGGCCCTCGCGCGCGTGCCGGACGAGCATGTCCCGCAGCGCGGACAGCACCGGCTCGCCCGGCCGGCGGCCCCGGACGGTCTCGGTGACCAGGTCGACCAGCTCGGGGATGCGGTCGAAGAAGATGTCCTCCTTGCGGGGGAAGTAGTTGAACACCGTCACCTTGGAGACGTCCGCCGCCTCGGCGATCTCGCCGATGGTCACCTCGTCGAAGCCGCGTTCGTAGAAGAGCATCGAGCCGTGGTCGGAGATGCGCTTGCGGGTCTCGGCCTTCTTGCGTTCGCGGAGCGATGGGGTCTCTTTCACAGAAAAAGTGTATCGCACTCAAAATTTAGTCGGGTATAGTTTTCGCCATGGACTACGACGTGATCATTTCCGGTGGCGGTCCCGTGGGGCTGATGCTCGCCTGTGAGCTGCGGTTGCACGGCGTCCGCGTGGCGGTGCTGGAGCGGCTGACCGACATCGACCAGACGGTCAAGGCGGGCTCGGTCAACACGCCCACGGCGGAGGCGTTCTACCGGCGCGGGCTGTTCCCCGTGCTGGAGGAGGCGCAGGCCGAGACCATGAAGGCGATCCAGGCGTTCATGGCGCAGCGGGGCGGGGCGGCGGCGGCCGAGCAGCCCAAGGTGTCCTCCTTCGCCGGGCACTTCGCCGGGCTGTGGCTGCTCAGCGAGCTGGTGGACGAGAGCGACCCCGACTTCGCCGACCGCGGGCCGGCCACCCGCCTCACCGGCATCCGGCAGCAGGACATCGAGCGGGTGCTCGGCGAACGGGCCGCCGAACTCGGCGTGGACGTGCTGCGCGGCGTGGAGCTGACCGGCTTCGAGGCCGCCGCCGACGGCGTCGTCGTGCGGGCGGGCGAGCGGGAGTTCCGCTGCGGGTGGCTGGTGGGCTGCGACGGCGGCCGCAGCACGGTGCGCCGCCTGGCCGGCTTCGACTTCCCCGGCACGCCCCCGCTGATCACCGGCCACCAGGCCGTCGTGACGATGGAGGGCGCCGAAGGGCTGGCCGCGGGCTGGAACCACACCGACACCGGCACCTACGCCAACGGGCCGACCCCCGGCCGCATCCTCACCGTCGAGTTCGACGGACCGCCCGAGGACCGCACCACGCCGGTCACCGCCGAGGAGCTCCAGGCCAGCCTGCGGGCCGTCTCCGGCGTGGACGTCACCGTCACCGGCGTCAGGACGGCCACCCGCTTCACCGACAACGCCCGCCAGGCCACCACCTACCGGCTCGGCCGGGTCCTGCTGGCCGGCGACGCGGCGCACGTCCACTCGCCCTTCGGCGGTCAGGGGCTCAACCTGGGCATCGGCGACGCCGTCAACCTCGGATGGAAGCTCGCCGCCGTGGTCCGGGGCCGCTCGCCCGAGGCGCTGCTCGACACCTACACCGCCGAACGCCACCCCATCGGCGCGTGGGTGCTCGACTGGACCCGCGCCCAGGTGCAGCTCATGCGGCCCGAGGCCGGTCCCCGGGCGCTGCGGGCCGTCGTGTCCGACCTGATCGGCACGACCGAGGGCACCACGTACTTCGTCAAGCGGCTCTCGGGCGTCTGGCAGCGCTACGAGCTGCCCGGCGACCATCCGCTGGTCGGCCGGAGCGTCCCCGACCTGGAGCTGGCCGACGGCAGCCGGGTCGGCGACCATCTCCACGACGGGCGGGGGCTGCTGCTGGACCTCGGGGCCGGCCTGGCCGCCGACCCGCGCGTGCCGCTGCTGGCGGCCAAGCCGGTGGACGTCCGCGACTTCGCCGGCCTGCTGGTCCGGCCCGACGGCGTCGTCGCCTGGGCGGGCGACGCACCGGACGCGGCGCTGGAGGAGGCCCTGGCCACCTGGTTCTGACCGCGCTGTTCTGACCGCGCTCCGGGCGGCGCTCAGCCCTGGACGCGGCGGGCGGCGCGCGGATCCGGCACGAACCCGAACGCCGGACGGACCTCCTGCAGCACGGTCAGCGCCGTCCGCCGGGCCGTCGAACGCGGCCTCCCCGGTACGTCCTGGGACATGCGGGCCCTCCTTCCCAGCCGCCGGCGGCCTACTGGGCGACGGCCCAGTCCTGGTACGTGGTCCGCCCCAGGACGGCGTCGTCGCCGGGCACCAGCGAGCGCTCGCTCAGCTCGCTGCCGAAGTAGCGGGCGTGTACGTCCCTGACCACCTCGCGCGGGTCACCGAGACCGGCCAGGGCGTTGCGGAAGAACTCGTCCATGCGGTACTGCTCGGGGCCGGCGATCTCGATCCGGCCGTTCAGCGGCGTCCCGGTCGCGACCCGGCCGACGGCCGCCGCGACGTCGTCGCCCGCGATCGGCCGGAACAGCACGGGCGCGATGTGCACCTCGCCGTCCACGGTGGACGCGCCGGCGATGGCGCGCACGAACTCGAAGAACTGCGTCGCGTGCACCAGCGAGTACGGGATCCCCGACTTCTCGATCAGCCGCTCCTGGGCGATCTTCGCGGCGAAGTAGCCGTTGTCGGGCATGCGCTCGGCGCCCACGACCGACAGCGCGACGTGGTGGCCGACGCCCGCCGCGGCCTCGGCCGCCATCAGGTTGCCCGTGGAGCTCTCGAAGAACTCCAGGGCCGCCGCGCGCTCGAACGACGGCGAGTTGGAGACGTCCACGACGACCGACGCGTCCTCCAGGACCTCGGCCAGCCCCTCCCCCGTGACGGCGTCGACGCCCGTCCTCGGGGACGCGGCGACCGCCTCGTGCCCCTCCCCGGCCAGCTTGTTCACGAGCTTCGACCCGATCAGACCGGTCCCGCCGATCACGACGATCTTCATGACGACCTTCCTTTCGCCCGGGGCACCCCCTCTGGTGACATGTCCAGTCCGCGGCCCGGCGGCACCGGCCATGACGCGTCCATTACCCGTCGATGTCCTGTCCGGACGACCCGGGAGATGATCGGGACGAGAGATCCCCGCCCTGGAAGGACCCCCGCCTTGAGCGACGCGTACGCGACCCGGAGCCGGCTCAGCCCGAGCGCCTTGGCCCGGCCCTCCGCGATCCACGGCACCGGCCTGTTCGCCGTCCGCCCGATCACCCGGTGCGTTTCGGCAACCACTCCTGCGACCCCACCCTGTGGCACCTCGACGCGACCACGGTGGCCGCGCGCCGCGACCTCGATCCCGGCGAGGAGCTGACGATCGACTACGCCACCCACAGCGGGGTCGGGACGTGGGCGATGCCCTGCCGGTGCGGCACGTCCCTGTGCCGCGGACGCGTGACCGGCGGCGACTGGCGGCTGCCCCGGCTGCGGGCCGCATACGGCGACCATTGGACCCCGCCCCTGCTCGCCCGCATCGCGGCCGACCGCGCGGAAGGTTAGCCCGCGCCGCGGTCAGTCGCGCGCGGGGGCAGGAGTGCGGCGACCAGGGCGCGGAGGGCGGCCAGGGCCTCGGCGTGGTCGACGCGTTCCGGGGCGAGCAGCCACTGCTGGTGGACGCCGATGCCGGCGCCGACGAGCGCGACGGCCAGGGCCTCCGCCGGCAGGCCAGGCGGCAGCGGGAGGCGTTCGAGCCAGCGCCGGCAGTGGTCGCGCAGCGCCTCGTGGATCTCGACGTAGCGGTCGCGGACGGGCGAGCCGGGCTCCAGCGCCTCGACCAGCAGGGTGACGAAGAGCTTGGTGGTCGGAAGGGCGAACAGCGCGCCGACCCCCTGGTCGAACGGCTCGAACCCCGGATCGCCGGTCTCGGGGACGGCGGCCAGGCCGTCGCGCACCCTGGCCACCGAACGTTCGAGCACGGCCAGCAGCAGGCCCTCCTTGCCGCCGAAGTGCCATGGGATGGAGCCGCGGCTGATGCCCGAGCGCCGGGCCACGTCGTGGAACGTGGTCTGCCGGTAGCCCTTCTCGGCGAACAGCTCGGCCGCCGCGTTGAGGATCAGCTCGCGGCTCTCGTTGCTGGTCTGTTCCCGTCGCGTTGTCATGCCACCTCCTCTGTGCTAACAATCATATTCTATGTTGACCAACACAGAGGAGAATTCCATGAACGTCGCGATGATCGCCAAGCACTACCCGCAGGCCGCGTACCGGGAGGAGTTCGTCGGGCGGGTGCGCAAGGTGGCCGAGGCGTTCCGGGGCATGCCCGGCTGCCTGTCGGCCGAGTGCTGGCTGTCGGAGGACGCGGTGGTCTCCATCGTGCGCTGGGAGTCCGACGAGGCGTTCGCCGCGTCGCTGGCCGCGCTCGGGACCGCCGGCGTCGACGTGGCCTTCGACGAGCGCGAGGCCCGGCCGCGCGAGATCGTCCGGCTGGTCGCCGCCTGAGGCTAGTAGCCCGAGGGGCGGACGAGCCCCGTCTCGTACGCGAAGACCGCCGCCTGCGTACGGTCACGCAGCCCGAGCTTGACCAGGATCCGGCTCACATGGGTCTTGACCGTCTGCTCGGCGACCACCAGGCGCTCGGCGATCTCGGCGTTCGACAGGCCCTGCGCGATCAGCGACAGCACCTCGGTCTCGCGCTCGGTCAGGTCGCCCACGCGCTCCTTCAGCGGCGCGCGCCGCGCGCCGCTGACCCGGGTGAACTCGGCGATCAGGCGCTTGGTGAGGTTCGGGGCCAGCAGCGCGTCGCCGGCCGCCACCACCCGCACCGCGTGGGCCAGCTCGGCCGCCGAGGCGTCCTTGAGCAGGAAACCGGACGCCCCGGCGCGCAGGGCCTCATAGACGTAGTCGTCGAGGTCGAACGTGGTCAGGACCAGCACCTTCGCCGACGCGTCCGGACGGGCGGCGATCCGGCGGGTGGCCTCGATGCCGCCGAGCTCGGGCATGCGCACGTCCATGAGGACGACGTCGGGGTCCAGCTCGGCGACCTGGGCGACGGCGTCGAGCCCGTTGACGGCCTGACCCACGACCTCGATCCCGGGCTCGGCGTTGAGCAGCACGGTGAAGCCCTGACGGACCATGACCTGGTCGTCGGCGATGACCACGCGGATGCTCGTCATGAGGTGGCCTGGATGCCTTTCTCCTGGTCGACCGGCAGGAACACGCTGACCTCGTAACCGCCCGCAGGCGTGGGCCCGGCGACCAGGTCGCCGCCCAGCATGGCGGCGCGCTCGCGCATGCCGAGCAGCCCGTGCCCGGCGCCGGGCGAGGGCCGCGCCGGCCTGCCGGGCGGACCGTTGACGACCCTGATCGCGAGCGAGCCCGGCCGGTACTCCAGCCGGACCGTCACCGCCGCGCCGGGCGCGTGCCGCATGGCGTTGCTGAGCGCCTCCTGCACGATCCGGTACGCCGACAGCTCCACGCCCGGCGACAGCGGACGCGCCCGCCCGGCGATCTCGGCGGTGAGCGTGACGCCCGCGCCGCGCACGTTCCCCAGCAGCTCGTCCAGCCGGTCGAGCGTGGGCTGCGGCGCGTCGCCCGGCTGGTCCTGCGCGCGCAGCACGCCCAGGACCCGGCGCAGCTCGGTCAGCGCCTCGACGGCGTTCTGGCGGATGCCCGCCAGGTTCTCCCTCAGCTCCTGCGGCGGGTCGTTCACCAGGTGCGGCGCGACCTGCGCCTGGATGGAGATCACCGACATGTGGTGGGCGACCACGTCGTGCAGTTCGCGGGCGATCCTGCTGCGCTCCTCCAGCAGCGTGCGGCGGGCCCGTTCCTCGGCGGTCAGCCCCTCCTGGGCCTCCAGCCGGGTACGGGTCGTCCTGAGCTGGCGCACCCCGGCCCCGACGGCGACCGCGACCGCGTCGGCCATCAGGGCCGTCACCCCCAGCCCGCCCCCGTTGGCCTCCGGCATGAGCGCCACGATCGCCACCCCGGTCAGCGCGGTGATCGCCAGCGCCTTGACGGCGACGCGGGGGCGTACCCGCAGCGCCAGCAGGAACAGCACGCCGGCCTGCAGGGCGACGCCGGAGCCCGTCCACGGGAAGGCGAGCGGTCTGGCCTGCGAGAAGGGCAGCCCCTCGTACGCGTCGGGATGCACCGTCCAGGGGAAGCTCAGATCATTCGCCACGTAGACCATGCCCGACCGCGCCCCGGCGACCATGAGCACGATCGTCGCCCACCAGGCGGGCACCGGCCGCCACATCGCCAGCACCATGGCCGCCGCCATGGCCATGGCCAGCAGCGGGACGGTCGGGTCGATGCCCTCTCCGCCGGGGTACAGGCCCATGGCCGTCGCGTACAGGACGACGACGGCGTGCGGCAGCCGGGACAGGGCGCGCGGGCCGCCCATGCGGGGCAGGGGGTCAAGGGCCGTCGTCCACAGATCCGCGCGCAGGGTCGCGAGGGCCTTCCGCAGCCTGCTCATCCGCACTCGCCCATGTTCCTTACGTCCCGGCTTGCACCCTTGGTCCAGCTTATTGGTGAGCCGGTCACGATCCGCGCGAGGTTCGCCGGCGCCACCCCCGACACGCACGCCGCCGGGCCCGCCACCAGCGCGGCGACGGACGTGGCGAGCAGAATGCGGCGGCCACGGGTGCCCATGGGATCCTTCCGGTGCGGGGGGCGGTCCCCCTCGACGCTACGGATCCCCCGGCTCGCGGGCCTCCCGCTGCGGAGCTCACTTCCCGCGTAGCTCTCGGGTACTACGGGATGTACCTCAGCCGTCCACGGGCAGGCGCAGGCGGCGGCCCCGCCAGCGGTCGCGCAACCAGCGGTCGTGGCTCGCCACCACGACCGCGCCCGGACCGTCCTCGGCCATGGCCGCCTCCAGCTCGTCGGCGAGGCCGGGTGACAGGTGGTTGGTGGGCTCGTCGAGCAGCAGGACGTCGGGCGGATCGGCGATCAGCAGCGCCAGCGCGAGGCGGCGGCGCTGGCCGACCGACAGCTCGCCCACGCGCAGGCCGTGGTCGCGCGGGCGGATCAGGCCGAGCGAGCGCAGCGGCACGGCCTCGGCCCGCTCCGGCCCCAGGGCTCGTTCGTACGTCTCCCGGACCGTGCGGGCGGGGTGCTCGAACGTCGTGTCCTGGGGCAGCAGGCCGACGGTCAGCCCCGGCCGCCGCCGTACCCGCCCGGCCGGTTCCAGGTCGCCGGCCAGGATCGCGAGGAGGGTGGACTTGCCCGCGCCGTTCGGGCCGGTCACCAGCAACCGGTCCCCCGGGCTCAGGTCGAGCCGGTCGAGCGAGAGCCGCCCCGCCACCTCGACGCCCCGCACCGACAGCAGCGGCTCGCCGCCACGGCCCTCCCAAGGAGCAACCGGGTCTTCCCGGGTGGCGACGAGGTCTTCCCGGGTGGCGACGGGCTCTTCCCGGGTGGCGAGGGAGGCTTCCCGGGTGGCGAGGGGGGCTTCCCGGGGAGCGGCGGGGTCCTTCTTCGGGGGGAGGAGGGGGGCGGTGAGGCGGAGTGGGGGTGGCGGGGCGGGGACCTGATCGCGTTCCAGCTCGGCGAGCCGGCGGGCGGCCTCGCGCACCCGCCGGGAGATCTGCTGCTGCACGCGTCCGGCGCGGTGGCCGTAGCCCATCTTCTCGTTGTCGCGGCGCAGCCCGTCCTGGGCCACCCGCCGCGCGGTCACGGCGACGGCGCGGCGCAGTTCGTCCAGTTCCTCCTGCTCGGCCGCGTGACGCCGCTCCCAGCGTTCGCGCTCGGCGCGTCTCCCCGTCAGGTACGCGCTGTAGCCGCCGCCGTACCGGACGGGGCCGTCCACGGCGGGGTCGAGGTCGAGCAGGTCCGTGCAGACGGCGTCGAGGAAGGCCCGGTCGTGGCTGGCCACGACCACCACGCCGGTCATGCCGCGCAGCTCCTCCTCCACGAAGACGGCGGCGTCGTCGTCGAGGTGGTTGGTGGGCTCGTCCAGCAGGAGCGCGGCGGGCCGCCTGATCAGCAGCGCCGCCAGCGCGAGGCGACCGCGCTGCCCGCCGGACAACGACCCGAGCGCGCGCGGACGCGGCACGCCGCCCAGCCCCAGCCGGTCGAGGACGATCTCCGCGCGCCGGTCGGCGTCCCAGGACTCGCGCTGCTGAGCCTGGTCGAGCCGGGCCCCGTACGCTTCGAGCAGCGCGACGTCGTCCGGCGACCCCGCCAGCTCGCGGGTGAGCCGGTCGAGCTCGGCCAGGTCCGTCCGCGCCTCCCGCAGGGCGTCGTCGAGCACGTCGGCGAGCGTGTCACCGGCCGCGAACGGCAGCTCCTGGTGCAGGAAGCCCAGGTCGGCGGGGCGTACGACGGTGCCGGAGTCGGGCTCGTCCGCACCGGCCAGCAGCCGCAGCAGGGTGGACTTGCCCGCGCCGTTCTCGCCGATGAGCCCGATCCGGCGGCCGGGGGCGGCGGTGAGGGACAGGCCGTCGAGCACGCGCCGCGTGCCGAGCGTCCGGACGAGATCGTGGGCCAGCAGCGCGTCACTGACCGGCGGGAAGGGGTGGGAGACCATGTGAACCTCGGAGGAGGACGCGGGCGCGCCGAAGCCGCCCGGTGAGAAGGACAGGGATTCGGGGACGACGAAACAGGGCCTCGCCGGCGGCGCTCACGCGCTCACGCCGGGGCCGATCAACCTCCGGTGTCACCCGGAGATGTCGTCGTCACCTGCCATGTCCGGTCTCCTGTTCGTGGATCACAAGCGTTTCCCGACGTAGCCTACGCGGCCCCGGCAGGCGACGCACCCGTGGGGACGGCGGGCGGCCTGCCGTACCGCCCGTCGCCCGATCTAGGGCCGGAGCACGATCTTGCCGTGGGCGTGGCGGCGTTCCAGCTCGCCGAAGGCGTCCCGCACCCGCTCCAGCGGGTACACGCGGGCGATCGGCACCTCCAGCTCACCCCGCGCGGCGAGCCGGGCCAGCTCCCCCACCACGACGGCGCAGGCGGCCGCCCCCTCCCCGTACGTCCGCGCGCCGACCCTGGCCGCGCCCGCCCAGTCGCAGATGGTGTCGATGCGCTCGGGCCGCACGCCCAGCTCGACCGCGAGCTCCACGTAGCCGTCCCCGTAGGTGTCGATGAAGGCGTCCGCGTTCCCGCCGGAGGCCGCCCGGATCCGCTCGGCCACGCACTCCCCGTACGCCACCGGCACGACGCCGTGCCCCTTCAGCCAGGCGTGGTTCGCCTCGCTCGCCAGCCCGATCACCCTCGCCCCCCGGCGCCGCGCGAGCTGCACGGCGATGGACCCGACACCGCCCGCCGCCCCGGACACCACCACCGTCTCCCCCGGCCCGGGATCGACCGCGAACACCGTGGCGTACGCCGTCGTGCCGGCCACGTACAACGACCCGGCGACCTCCCACGGCAGTCCCGCCGGGCGCAGGGTCAGCGCCACGTCGTCCACCACCGCCGGGCTGGATCCCGGCCGCGCGCACCTCGACCAGCACCTGACCCGGTCCCGGCACCGGACGCCCGACCTCCTCCACCCGCAGGACGTCGATCCCGCCGTACTCGTGGAACCGCACAGCCTTCATCGCCTGATCACCGCTCTTCCTCCTCAGGGCCGGTCCTCGGATCGGCCGCGCCCCACCATGCCCGCACCCGGCCGCCGGAGTAACGGAGCGCTCTTCCCAGGACCGGCGATCCCAGGGAGGGCCACTTGACTTCAAGTGGACTTGAAGCCGCAGGATCCCGCACATGACCAAGAACCAGACGACAGGCCGTACCGGCGAAGAGACCGACGCGCTCATCGCCCTGCTGGACATGGCGGACAACATGCCCGGGGCGGGCGAGCTGCGTGCGCGCTCCTACGAGTTGCTCGACCTCGTCCCGGAGGCGGCGGTGGCCGACGTCGGCTGCGGATCGGGCCGCGCGGTGGCGGAGATGGCCGAGCGGGGCGCGCGGGCGATCGGCGTCGACCCCGACGAGCGGATGATCAGCGTGGCGGGCGGGCGCTGGCCGGCCGGTGAGTTCCGGGTGGCGCAGGCGTACGAGCTGCCCTTCGCCGACGGCGAGCTGCGCGGCTACCGGGCCGAGAAGGTGTTCCACGTCCTGGACGATCCCGCCCGTGCCGTCGCCGAGGCGCGGCGCGTGCTCGCCCCCGGCGGACGGATCGTGCTGCTCGGACAGGACTGGGACACCTTCGTCATCGACTCCGGCGACGCCGCGCTCACCCGCCGGATCGTGCACGCCCGCGCCGACCTCGTCAGGGCCCCGCGCGTGGTCCGCCGCAGCCGCAACCTCCTGCTGGACGCGGGCTTCACCGACGTCACCGTCGAGGTGCGCACCACGGTGTGCACCGACGCGACGATGGTGCCCGCGCTGGCCGATCTGGCCGGGAAGGCACGCGCGGCCGGGGCCGTCACCGACGAGCAGGCCGAGACCTGGCTCGCCGAGCAGCGCGAGCGCGGCCGGACCGGGCGGTTGTTCCTCGCCCTGCCGATGTTCGTGACCGCGGCGACACGCTAGCCCGCCGGCGCCCGGGTCAACGGCGGGGCGGGGCGAGGTCGGCGAGGTCGGCGAGCTCGCCGCTCTGGTGCCGTTCGAGCAGAGCCTCGGCGCCGTGCTCAAGGGCCCGGGCCGCCTCCGCCGCGCGCGGGAGCATGGTCGTCTCGTACGCGGCCACGGCCTCGGCCACCGTGGCGGAGCCGGCCAGCGCGAGGGCGAGCTCGCAGGCGTCGAGCATGGCCAGGTTGGCGCCGGCGCCGAGCGGCGGCATCAGGTGGGCGGCGTCGCCGAGCAGGGTCACGGACGGCGACCGCTCCCACGCGTGCGGGACGGGCAGCGCGAACAGCGGACGGTCGACGTACGGCCCGTCGTTGCCGCTGATCATCCGCAGCAGCGACGGCGACCAGCCGGAGAAGGCGTCGAGCAGCCAGGAGCGGATTCCGGCGGTGTCGCCGGCGTTCAGGCCGTTCGCGGCGATCCAGTCGGCGGGCAGGCGCTGGATGACGTAGACGCGGATGTGGTCGCCGCCGTTGCGCTGGGCGAACAGGGCGCGGTCGCCGTCGGCCGCGGTGGCGCCGCCCTGGCCGACGAGCTCGGCGAGGTCGGGGTGCGCGTTCCCGACGTCCTGGAACCACGCCTCCAGGAAGGTGACCCCGGTGTAGCGCGGCACGGCGGCCGACACCGCCGGCCGCACGCGGGAGAACGCGCCGTCGGCCCCGACGACGAGGTCCGCCTCGACGGACGTGCCGTCGGTGAAACGCACCCGCCGCGGGCCGCCGGCCGGGCCGGTGACCTGCTCGACGGCCTGGCCCCACCGCACGGTCCCCGGTTCCAGCGAGCCGAGCAGCAGGTCGCGCAGCGCGCCCCGGTCGATCTCCGGCTTGAACAGCTCGTCCTCGGCCGGGACGTGGTGGTCCAGCAGCCGTCCGGCCGGGTCGAGCAGGCGCATCTCCTGCCCTTCCGGGCGGGCCAGCCGGAAGAAGCCGTCGAGCAGGCCGGCCTCGCGCAGGGCGACCTGGCCGTCGTCGGCGTGCAGGTCGAGCGTGCCGCCCTGGTCGCGCGCCCGCGGGTGAGGGTCGCGTTCGTGCACGGTCACGGGGATGCCGTGCCGCTGCAGGACGCGGGCGCAGGTGAGCCCGCCGGGGCCTGCCCCGATGACGTGGATCCGCGCGGCGGCGGGTGCGGGTGAGCGCATGGCTGAACCTCTCGTTCAGGGGTCCGGGTGGG
The DNA here is from genome assembly GCF_044455665.1 of Nonomuraea sp. NPDC051191. Taxonomy (NCBI): domain Bacteria; kingdom Bacillati; phylum Actinomycetota; class Actinomycetes; order Streptosporangiales; family Streptosporangiaceae; genus Nonomuraea; species Nonomuraea sp. NPDC051191. The sequence goes on from NZ_JBITEZ010000006.1 coordinate 61,194, forward strand.
TACGGTCCCAGAGAAGCAGAACGAGTACAAAAGTGCAACCGGTCCACTTATTGTCTCATGCCACCTTTTGCTAGGGTGGGCGGCATGGACACGCCACCCGTCACCGGCCGCCGCGAACGCAAGAAGGCCGCCACCCGCAAGGCCATCGCCGACGCCGCCCTGCGGCTGTTCCTGGAGCGCGGCTACGACCGGGTGAGCGTCCGGGACGTCGCCGAGGCGGCCGACGTGTCGACCACCACGCTGTTCAAGCACTTCCCGAGCAAGGAGGCGCTGGTCTTCGACGAGGAGGAGGACCGGGAGGCGGAGCTGGTCGCGGCGGTGCGCGGGCGCCCCGAGGGGCAGAGCGTCGTCGAGGCGCTGCGCGGGCACGTACTGGCGTCCTGGCCACCGCTCGCCGCCCATCCGCTGCGGGCCGAGTTCACCGCGCTGGTGGAGTCCACGCCGGCGCTGCTGGAGTACTACGAACGGATGTGGACCCGGCACACCGCCGCCCTCGGCGCGGCCGTCGCCGAGGACGCGGGCGTGGCGCCCGACGACGTCGCCTGCCACGCGCTGGCCCGGTTCGTCCTGGAGACGCCGGCGCTCACCCGGGGGCGGAAGGATCTTCGCGGGGCCGTCGAGCAGGTCTTCGACCTCCTCGCGCACGGCTGGCGTCCGCCGAGCTGACGGCCGGACGCCGGCCCGCGCCCCTCAGACGATCCGCGACGACCGCCCTCCGTCGATCCCCCACGAGACGATCCTGGTGGGCGTGATCGTGATGACCTCCCGCGAGAAGTACGGCACCGGCGGCTCATGGTCGGTCGAGGCCACCGCCGTGCCCCGGATCTCGATGCCGCGCACCACCCACGGGTCGACCGAGGCCAGGTCGTCCACGACGAGGGCGACCGTGCTGCCCCGCTGGACGTTCCTGAACTTCTTGGAGGCGCCCATCGCGTGCCCGCCGATGGTGATCGTGCCCGAGGCGGCGTCCACGAAGAAGCCCACGGGGTTGTTCTGCACGTCTCCGGAGGGGGAGACGGTGGCCAGGCGGCCGAGGTGCTGTCCGGCCAGGTAGTCGAGCTCTGGCTGCGTGAAAATCATGCGGGAAGTATGCAACGTTGACACCGGCGTCATCCCAAATCACCTCATGTGGCGCGGATCACTGTCACAGGCGCCCGGTGGCCGGCATCTCCTGTGCGACCGGCCACGACGGCGGCGGACGACGACCGTCCGGCGCCGGCGGCCGGCCACGACCAGCCGTCCACGAGTGAGGACCACGATCATGGAACCCCGTTTCGACCTGATGAGCAACGCGCTCGGCGCCAAGATCGCGGCCGCCGCCGGGGAGAGCGCGGTGCGGGTCAACCTGGTGGCCGCCTGGCGCGAGTCCACGGTGTACACCGACGCCGAACGCGCCGCGCTGGCCCTGGCCGAGGAGGGCACCCGGCTCGCCGACAGCCACCACGGCGTGTCCGACGAGACCTGGGCCCGGGTTCGCGAGCACTACGACGACGACCAGGTCGTCGCGCTGGTCTCCCTGATCGCCGTGATCAACGCCAACAACCGGCTCAACGTGATCGTCCGCAACCCGGGCGGCTCCTACGAGCCCGGCATGTTCACCGGCCTGGCGAACTGACGCCGGCACGTCGCCCCGGACGGGGGCCGGGCGATGTGTCAGCATGCGGCCATGAGCGACGACGATCTGATCGAGTTACGCCGCGAGATCCACCGCCACCCCGAACCGGCCGGCCAGGAGCGGTGCACCGCGGCCCTGGTCGCGGACGCGCTGCGGGCGGCGGGCCTGGAGGTTCGGACGGGCGTGGGCGGCCACGGCGTGGTGGCCGTCCTGGACGCGGGCGACCGTCACGGCGTCGAGCCCTGACGGCCCGCGGGGGCTCCGACCCAGTTCTCAGTGATCCCCAAGGGGTCGCTCGCACGCTGAGGCCATGAGAGGCATCCGGTTACTCATCGCCCTGACAGCCTGCTCGGTCCTGCTGCCGGCCGTACCCCCGCCCAGGCGGCCGCCGCGGCGCGCTTCCGGCCCGGTCAGTGGCGGGACACCCGCAGCGGGAAGGTGCCAGCGCCGACGCCGCCGAGGGTGGTGGTGTAGGCCGCGAGGTACCGGTCCAGGTACGGCGAGCGGTCGCCCTGGGTGGCCACGTCGGACCGCGCCGACAGCAGGTCGAGGCCGAGCCGCGCGCCGGAGACCCTGATCGTGTTGCCCGAGGGCACGTCCAGCCAGCCGTCGGACTCGATGGTGCCGATCTGGACGCCCAGCCGGTGCCCCCGCTCGAACGTCCAGTCGGGCGACTTCAGGTCGAACGCGACCGGGCCGGCGCGCTCCAGCAGGGCGACGTTCTCGTCGAACATGGTGGCCCGGCCGTCGGGGGCGACGTCCCACAGGCGGACCATCACGTTCCCGCTCGTGCTCGCGTCGAGCCTGATCCTCGGCGTGCCGGTGAGCCTGAGCTTCTCGGCGGCGGGCGTGGACCAGGTCCAGAAGCTGCTCGAAGGGGCCGCGCTCTGCCTGGCCGAGTTCTTCTCGGCGGTGGTGAGCGGTTCGAGGGGCGGCGCGTGCTCCATGTCCCAGCGGCCCGAGGGGGTCGAGGTCGCCGTCGCGGCGCCGCCGCCGTCGTCCAGGTACGCGCCGGCCGACAGCCGGGCCTCGTACGACGTCGTGGCCACCGGCCAGGTCGGCTGGGCGCGCCACAGGCCGAGGCTGTCCTCGATCGCGTACGCCGGGTCGGCCACCGAGGGCCGCACGCCGCGCAGGTACTGGTCGTAGAACCGCATCACCTCGTCGAACCAGCCCGCGCGCCCTTGCAGCAGCCGTCCCTGGGCGTCGGTGTCGTTGCCGCGCACGTGCTCCCACTGGCCGAGCCAGCCGCGTTCGCGGCCCCGGTGGTTGGCGAGGTAGACCTCCATGTCCTCGGGCTTGGTGTTGGGCTCGATGAAGCCCTGGGTGACCAGCAGCGGCGTGCTGGTGCCGGCCGCCCGGTCGGCCAGGTTGCGCGCCCGCCAGTAGGCCGAGCGCAGGTCGGGATTGTTGTTGTTGGTGACGTTGTCGGTCAGGCAGGCGGGATGGGCGGTCTCGTACTGGGCGTTCGCCTTGTACCGGTCGCTGTCGTCGGCCATCGGCGGCATCGTCGCGATCGAGTTGTACGCCTCCGGCGTGCCCGTGACGTTGGGCCGCGGGACCTTGTTGCTGAACAGGTAGTTGTACATGTTCCAGACCGGCTCCTGGGCGACGACCGCCTTCAGGCTCGGCAGCCTGAGATTGTTGCCGACCAGGCCGGTGACCGCGTCGTAGGACTTGCCGTACATGCCGACCTTGCCGGACGACCAGGGCTGGGCCGCCGACCACTCGACGGCGGCCCGCACGTCGGCCTGCTCACCGGGGCCGACCCAGTCCAGGCAGCCGGTGCTGCCGCCGAAGCCGCGCAGGTCGACCATCACGAAGGTGTAGCCGCGGGCCATCAGCCCGGCGCCGTCGACGAAGTCCTGGAAGCGCGCCGACGGGCCGACCCGGTCCCAGCCTTCGGGGCCGGTCTGCCCGGCGTGGGCGAAGTAGGGGCCGACCGAGACGATCACCGGCGTCCGCGCGGCGGCCGGCAGGTGCGCCGGGCGCAGCACGTCGGCGTGGAGCTCGACGCCGCTGCCATCGGAGGAGGGGAAATACGCCTCGGTCCAGGCGGCGCCCACGGGGACCCGGGGGTTCTCCTCGTGCGTCACCCCCGGGGCGGCGGTCCGGGCCGAGGCGGGCGGGCCGCCGGCGGTGAGGGCGGTGAGGGTGACCAGGGCGCCGGCCGCCACAGTGGCCGTCGCCTTTCCGCGGATGTTCATCGACTCTCCCGTGCATGGGCGGCGTCCGAACGAGCGTGCATCACTCATATGCCAGCGCGCACGCCGAGGCAAGCCCCGCCACACCCGTCCGGCACGTCAGCGGGGGCGGCGGCCGGTCAGGCGCATGCGGATGTCGTGCTCGGCCCAGAGCACGAAGCGTTCGACGGGCGTCACCGGATGGTCCTCGACCGGCTCGAAGGCGAACCTCCTGAGCAGCACGGCGAGCACCAGCTCGGCCTCGACCATGGCCAGGCTCGCGCCCTCGCAGCCGCGCGGCCCGAGGCCGAAGGGGAGGTAGGCGTAGCGGTGGCGGGCGGCCTGCGCCTCGGGGGTGAACCTGTCGGGTCTGAACGCGTGCGGGTCCGGCCAGTGGCGCGGATCGAGGTGGACGGCCCAGAAGGGGTAGAAGATCGTGGTGCCCGCCGGGACGTGGTGGCCGCCCAGGGTGAGGTCCTCGGTGGTCTCGCGGGCGCCGTACGGGCCGGGCGGGTAGAGGCGCATCGACTCCTTGAGCGCCATCTCCAGGTACGGCAGCCGTCGCAGGTCGCCGTAGTCGGGGGCGGCGCGCTCGCCCAGCACGTCGTCCAGCTCGGCGGTCACCAGCGCGGCCGGTCCGGGGTTGCGCGCGAGCAGGTGCAGGGTCCAGGAGACGGCCACGCCGGTGGTGTGGTGGGCCGCGAGCATGATCATGAGCACCGTGTCCCTGATCCGGGCGGGCGACATGTCCGCCTTCGCCAGGGCGGTCACCAGTTCGCTGCCGCCGCGGGCCAGGACCCCGTCCACGACCTCGCGCAGGTACGCCAGCGCCCGCTCGCCGCGCGCCCGGTCGTCATCGCGCTCGTACAGGCGGCCCAGGTGCACGGTCAGCACGGTCTCGAACGCGCTCACCACCCGGGCCGGGTCGGCGAGGCCGCCGCCCAGGGCGTACTGGGCGATCATGCGCAGGGACAGCTCGCTCAGGTCCTGCTGGAGCGCCACCGGGCCGTCGGCGGCGCGGCGTTCCCAGCGGTCGGCCAGCTCGGTGGCCAGGGTGACGAAGCCGGCGAAGTGCGCCTCGTGCGACCGGCGGCCGGCGAGGACCGAGAGCAGGACCCGGCGGAAGGGGCCGTGCTCGTCGGCGGGCAGCGTCTGCAGGTTGCCGGCCTCGCACAGGGGGGCCAGGAACTCGAAGAGCTCGTCGGGGCGCTCGTCGATCGCGGCCGTCGCCTCCAGCAGCACCGGGTCGGCCACCGAGATCGCCGCCGGCGCGCCGGGAAGCTGGAAGCGCACCAGCGGGCCGTACCGCTCGTGCAGCCGGAGCTGGTAGGTGTGCAGGCCGCCGGCGGCCGCGACGGCACTCAGCCCGCCGTCCGGCGCGGGAGGGGGACCGGGGATGTCAGGCACCTGGCCACCGTCTCGCGTACGCGCCCGCCCGGCAAGTACGCCACCCGGACCGAGAATTGACGGAGGTCGTCCCGTGCTGGACGATCGGTTGGAAGATCTCCGGCCTACCTTCGGTGCGCGGGCCGGCCGAGGCGCTGGAGGCCGTCCTGCCCATGCCGGTGCTGCCGGAGAACGACGTCGACCTGGCCGCGGTCGCCGAGCCGCACGAGCCTCCACCTACGAAGGGTTCCCTGATGACGCTCGCCTCCCGGCTCGGCCACGCCCCCGACGACCGGCTGCTCATCGTCAACGCCGACGACTACGGCATGAGCCGGTCGGCCAACCTCGGCATCACCTCCCTGTTGCGGGCCGGGGCGATCAGCTCGGCCACGGTGATGACGCCCTGCCCGTGGGCGCCGCAGGCCGTCGCCGAGGCCGCGGGCTTCGACGTCGGGGTGCACCTGACGCTGACCAGCGAGTGGGAGGGCTACCGCTGGGGCCCGGTCACCCGCGACCGGCCCGTCCCCACGCTGGTGGACGAGACCGGCTACTTCTTCCGCGACTGCGCCTCCTTCGAGCGGTCCGCCGACCCCGACGAGGTCCGCGTCGAGATCGTCAACCAGATCCGCAAGGCCGTCGCGCTCGGCCTGGACCCCTCGCACGCCGACAACCACATGGGCAGCCTGTACGGCCTGGCCACCGGCCGCCACTTCCTCGACGTCGTCCTGTCGGTGTGCGCCGAGTTCGGCCTGCCCTTCCGCCTGCCGCGCTCGCTGGAGGGCACCGGCGCGCCGGAGGAGCTGGAGCCCGTGGCGCAGGCCCTGGCCGCGATGGCCGACGAGGCCGGGGTGGTCATCCTCGACCGCCTGTGGTCGCTGCCCTTCCAGCAGGCCGACGGCGAGGACTACGAGTCGCTCAAGAAGGACATGATCGGCCTGCTGCGCTCGTTGCGGCCGGGCGTGACGGAGATCTACATCCACCCCTTCGAGGACACCGACGAGCTGCGCGCGATCATGCCGGGCGCGGCCAAGCGCGGCTGGGAGCTGGCCCTGTTCACCGACCCCGACGTCCGGGAGGTCCTGGACGGCGAGGACGTCAAGCTGATCGGCTGGCTCGACCTGCGGGCCGCGCAGCGCGGAGAACGCCCCTGACCTCGGGCGTGGCGGCGGCGTACGAGGGCCGGGCTGCAGGTTGAGTGGCGGCGGGCCGCGTGGGGGACACGCCGGGAGCCGGGCGGTGCCGTTGTTGTCCCGGTACACGCCATCGCACGATGGCCGGCCGTCCTCGTCATCGCCGCCGCCATCCTGGCGGGAACGGGCGCATCAACCGCGGACGTTGGTGGCGCCGAAGCCCTCCTGCCCGGTCGACCAGCCGCTGTCGTCGAAGTTCGGCTCGTAGAAGAACGGAGCGTTGGCCGCGGGCGGCACCTGGAGGTATTTCCAGTCGGTGCTGTCGTGGCCGAGTACGGTGACGACCTTCTGCCGCCTCCTGGCCCGTGTGGCCTTCGTCGGCTACATGCTGCTGCTCGGCCTGATGTCCGCCGATCCGCCCCTCCCCCGCCGGACGGCGGCGGCCCTTCTCCTGTGGACCGTCGTGGCGGCCGCGGCTGCGCTCGCCCACCGGATCACGTCCAGGGGGCACTGGCCGTTCAGACGCGGGCCCGGCGTCTGGATCAGCGCCTTCCTCGCCTCCTGTACAGCGCTCCTTATGATCCTTTAACATCGGGGGACTCTAAAGTGCTAGCAGGCTAGATAAATGGAGAAGCCGGTGATCGAGTTCCACCTGGACAGCAGGTCGGGTGTTTCGCCGTACCTGCAGCTGGTCCAGCAGGTACGGCAGGCGCTGCGGCTCGGCGTGCTGCGCGAGGGCGACCAGATGCCGACCGTCAAGGAGGTCGTGGCCCATCTGGCGATCAACGCCAACACCGTCCTGAAGGCCTACCGCGAACTGGAGCACGAGGGCCTGGTCGCCGCCCGGCCGGGAGTGGGGACGTTCGTGACGGCGACGCTCACCAACGCCTCGCTGGCCGCGCACGGCCCGCTCCGGCTGGAACTGCGGCGCTGGCTGGCCAAGGCCCGCCGGGCCGGCCTCGACGACGAGAGCATCGAGGCCCTCTTCATGACCACCTTTCGGACCACCTCTCAGGAGGACATAGCGTGAACGCGGTCCTGCAGGCCCAGGGACTGGGCAGGAAGTACGGCAAGCGCTGGGCGCTGCGCGAGTGCACCATCGACGTCCCGGCAGGGCACGTCGTGGGGCTGGTGGGGCCCAACGGAGCCGGCAAGACGACGCTGCTGAAGCTGGCCAGTGGCCAGTTGGAGCCGTCGGCGGGCGGCATCACCGTGCTGGACGGCCGGCCCGCGGGCGGTCCGGCGCAGCTGGCCAAGGTCGGCTTCGTGGCCCAGGACACCCCCGTCTACGCCGGGCTGAGCGTCGCCGATCATCTGCGGCTGGGCGCGCGGCTCAACCCCCGCTGGGACGCCGCCATGGCGCGCGAACGAATCGCGCGGCTCGGTCTCGATCCCGCCCACCGGGCGGGCAGGCTGTCGGGCGGCCAGCGCGCCCAGCTCGCCCTCACTGTGGGCCTGGCCAAGCGGCCCGAGCTGCTGATCCTGGACGAGCCGGTCGCCTCGCTCGACCCGCTGGCCCGCCGCGAGTTCCTGCAGGGCCTGATGGAGGCCACGGTCGAGCACGAGTTCAGCGTGGTGCTCTCCTCCCACCTGGTCTCCGACCTGGAACGCGTGTGCGACTTCCTGATCGTGCTCGTCGACTCCCGCGTCCAGGTGTCCGGGGAGGTCGAGCACCTGCTGGCCACCCATCACCGGCTCACCGGCCCGCGCCGCGATCCCGACCGGCTCCCTGCCGACCAGCACGTGATCTCCGCCAGCCACACCGACCGGCAGAGCACGTACGTGATCCGCACCGAGGCCCCCATCCACGACCCCGCCTGGACGGTCACCCCACTGGGCCTGGAAGACCTCGTCCTGGCCTACCTGGACAAGCACAGCGCGGACCGGCGAGTCGCCCTGGAGGTGCGCCGATGATCTGGCTGACCTGGCGCCAGTTCCGCGGCTCGGCCGCGGCGACGGCCGCCCTGCTCGTCGTCCTCGCCGTCGTCCTGGCCCTGACCGGCCCCGGTTTGGCCTCCGACTACTCCGCCGGGATCGCGGCCTGCGTCCAGGACGACACCTGCGACCGCTTCTACAACCGTTTCTTCGGCGGGCACGAGACCTCGTTCATGGGCCTGACCCTCGTCGTGCTGCTCCTGCCCGCCCTCGCCGGGGTCTTCTGGGGAGCACCGTTGATCACCCGCGAGCTGGAGGCGGGCACGCACCTGATGGTGTGGAACCAGAGCATCACCCGCGGCCGCTGGCTGGCGGTCAAGCTCGGGCTCATGGGCCTGACCGCCGTGGCCGTCGCCGGTCTGTGCGGTCTCATGGTGACCTGGTGGTCCAGCCCTCTGGACAGGTCAGCCTCCGAGAGCCTGGCCCTGATGGCTCCTCTGGTGTTCGGCGCGCGCGGCCTCGCCCCGCTGGGGTACGCGGCCTTCACCTTCGTCCTTGGCGTGACCGTGGGCATGCTGGTACGCCGCACGCTGCCCGCCATGGCGCTGACGCTGGCCGTCTTCGCCGCCTTCCAGTTCGCCATGCCGCTGCTGGTCCGGCCGCACCTGATGCCCCCGATCACCGCGACCTTCGAACTCGGCAAGGCGAACGTGGACGGCATCGGCATCGACCGGGAGCGAGGCGGATATGTGGAGATCCGTCTGAGGTCGGCGGTTCCCGGTGACGCGGGAGCCTGGGTGCTGTCCACGGACCTGCTCGATCCGTCCGGGCGCGTGCTCGGCGGCGAGGGCGGCGACGGCGGCTACGGCACCGCCCGGGTGTCCACCACGTCGGGGCCCTGCTCGCCGTCGGCGGGGGCCGGGGACGGCTGCATGGTCGAGATCAACCGGCTCGGCTATCGGCAGCGGGCCACCTACCAGCCCCTTGAGCGCTTCTGGCCCTTCCAGTGGATCGAGACCGGGATCTACGCCGTGCTCGCCCTCGGCCTGTCATGGTTCTGCTTCTGGTGGATCCGCAGGCGCCTGTCATGACCATCACCAGGATCGCATCCGCCGGGCTCGTCCTCCTCCTGGCGGCGGCCTGCACGGCCCCGACGCCGCCGCGTGGCCAGGCGAGCACGGCAGCCCGCCGCCCCAGGGAGCTCCCGGCCCGAGACGGCCACCACGATCGACGTCATCGAACAGGCCTACTTTGCATCCTCGGCACCTACTACAGCGGTGCCACACTGGACGCCCGCGCGCTGCTGAGCGCCGGATTCGCCGCCCTGATCCGGGAGCTCAACCGCAACGGACGCGACCTGCCCGAGGCCACCATGCCGGCGCTGACCGGCGACCGCAGGACCGACTGGGCCGCCTTCGAGGCCGCCTACCGCAGGATCACCGATCAGGTCCCCGACCTTCGCGACAAGCTGGCCGTCGTCACCCTTGAGACCATCGTGGCCGGCCTCGGCGACGACCACGCCCGCTGGGCGCACGACATCAAGCAGCCCCCCGACCACTACGACGTCGCCTACGTACGGCTGCGCGGGTTCGCCCCCGACTCCGCGGACCGGGTACTGAAGGCGATCGCCGGAATGCGCACCGGCCGTCCCCTGTCCGGCGTCGTGCTGGATCTGCGCGGCAACGGCGGCGGCAGTCCTGTGGAGGCGACCCGGCTGGTCAGCGGGTTCGGCCACGGCAAGGTCACCGCCTACCAGTGCACCGTGGACGGCAGGTGCGAGACCTCGCGCACCGACGACACCACTCTGAGCCTTCCCGTCAGGCACCACCTCGGGCCCGATCGCGAGGTGATCGACCGGATCGGCGTGCCGCCCGACCACCACGTGCCGCCGACCCCGCGGGACGCGGCCGCCGGGCGCGACCCCGCGCTGGCCAAGGCCCTCACCTTGCTGGAGGAGTGAATGGACCTCTCGGTGAGACGGCTCCCGGCGGTCGCCGCGGGACTGGTCGTCCTGGCCGCGTCCGCCTGTTCCGCGCCCATGCCGCCCCGGTCCGCCGCGCTGTCGGCCGCGCCGGCCGGGCCCGCCACGCTGCCCGCCCCCACCGGCGCCCATCCGGTCGGCACCACCGCCCTCTACCTGAAGGACGCCTCCCGCCCCGACCCCTGGAACCTCGACGTCGACGCCAGGGAGCTCAAGGTCACCCTGTGGTATCCGGCCGAGCGGCGAGACGGGCGGCGGGCGGCGTACATGACACCGCAGGAGGCGGAGCTCGGCCTGCGGCGCCTGGGGGTCGGGGGCGTGCCGGACGGCACGCTCAGCGGGACGCGCACCAACGCCGTCGCCGACGCCGAACCCGCGGGCCGGAACCTGCCGCTGGTGGTGTTGTCCCCCGGCTTCACCAATCCGATGAACACGCTCACGTCCCTGGCCGAGGACCTGGCCAGCCGCGGGTACGTGGTGGCCGGGATCGACCACACCTACGAGAGCTACGCCACGACCTTCCCCGGCAGGCGGGTCGCCGAATGCCTGGCCTGCGACAGCGACACCGACCCGGGCTTCGGCACGGGGGTGGTCGCGGGACGGGCGGCCGACGTCTCCTTCGTGCTCGACCAGCTTCCGGCGAAATGGCGTGGGTCCGACCTGATCGACCGATCCACGATCGCGATGGTCGGCCAGTCGATCGGCGGGGCGAGCGCCATGGCGACCATGGTGCGGGACTCCCGCGTGCGCGCCGGGCGTCGACATGGACGGCACCACCTACGCCCGCATCCCCAAGAACGGGTTCTCCCGGCCGTTCCTGTTCCTGGGGTCGCCGCAGCACGTCCCCGGCGGTCGCGACACCTCGTGGGAGCGTGACTGGAAGCTGCTGACCGGGTGGAAGCGCTGGCTCGTGTTGTCGGGGGCGGAACATCAGTCCTTCACCGACGGGCCGCTGATGGCCGGCGCCCTCGGGATCAGGCCCGCCTCCGGCGTCCTGCCCGCGGCGCGCGCGGCCGAGCTCACCCGCACGTACGTGGCCGCCTTCCTCGACCTGCACCTGAAGTCGAAGCGGCAGCCCCTCCTGGACGAGCCGTCCTCGCGCTACCCCGAGGTCAGATTCTGCCCCGCGGCGTGCGGGCCGCGGTGACGTCGAGCTCCAGCACCACCTTCCGGCCGACCAGGACGGCGGTGACGGCGGCGGCCGGCCTGACGATCCTGGAGCGCACGGTCAACGGCCGGCCCGGCCTGGTGGCCCAGCAGGACGGTGTGACCGTGGCGGTGATGGCCTTCAAGGTGGCGAACGACCGGATCAGCCACTGCTGGGCCGTACGCAACCCCGACAAGCTCCGCGCCTGGACGGCGGGCTGCCCCCCGGTCAGGGGGCGGACATCGCCTCGACCGGCCTGACCCGCAGCGCCCCCGCGGCCGTGGGGATCGAGGCCGCCAGCACGAGCAGCAGCGCGCCCCCGGCGACGGCCGCGTACGTCCAGCCGGGCCCGGCCGCCATCGGCGAGCCGGTCCTGACCAGGTTGTACGGCACGGTGGTCGCCGCGGCGGCGACCGTGCCGAGCACGACGGCCAGGAGCGCGGTCACCACGCCCTCGGCCACGACCGTCACCATCACCTGCCCTCGGGTGGCGGCCGACAGCCGCAGCAGCCCGAACTCGCGGCTCCGGCGGCGGGTGGCGGCGATCAGCGTGTTGACCACGACGATCGCCGTGAACGTGATGATCATGGTGACGACCAGGTAGTTCACCGGGGCGAGCCGCGCGCTGACGTCGGCGGCGCCCCGGTGGAGGCCGTCCTCGGTGCTCTGCATGGACAGCGTGCCGCCGGCGATGCCGACCAGGAGGATCAGCGGCCCGGCCACGCTGCCGGTGTGCTGGGCACGGGCGTGCAGGTTGCGGACGGCCAGCCGCCCGGACGCGCCCAGCCTGGCCTCGGCCAGCCGGCCGACGGGCCGTACGGCGACCGGGCTGAGCAGGGCCAGGCCGACCGCGACGGCGACGCCCGCCGGGCCCGCGGTGCTGGACAGCAGGGGGCCGTCGTCCATGAACAGGGTCGTCACCGACAGGCTCAGGCCCAGTGCCAGCAGCAGCGCGCCGACGACGACGCGGCCCCGGCCGAGTGACCGGCCGGGCGCGGCGGCGGCGAGCGCCCGCACCGGCGGGATGGACGCGGCGCGCCGGCTGGAGATCATCGCGGCGGCCAGGGCGGCGGCCAGGGACGTGCCCGCGCCGATCGCGACGCTCGGCCAGCCCGCCACCGGCTCGACGCCCGCCTCGACGAGGCCGCCGTCCGCCAGCCGGGCCAGCACGACCGCCCCGAGCCCGGCGCCCGGCGGCAGCCCGGCGGCGATCGCGGGGACGGCCACGAGGAGCGTCTCCAGCACGACGTTCTGCCGGATCTGGCGCGGGGTGGCCGCGATGGAGCGCAGCAGGGCCAGCTCGCGCTCGCGGTGCCCGATGGTCAGCGACACGGTGGACACGACGCCGAAGGCCACGATCGCCAGGGTCCAGCCGCCCAGGATGGCCGGCAGCATGACGAGGAAGCCCTGGTCGCGGCCCGTGGCCAGGCCGGTCTCCAGCAGGCTCGCGAACGCCGTGAGCAGCGCGGTGCCGGCCGCCATGACGGCGGCCGAGGCCAGGTAGGACGCCCGGTGGGCGCCGATCGTGCCGAAAGCCAGCCGCCACCTCATCGCACGCCTCCCGCGTGGACGGGCGCCGACAGGCGGGCCATGCGGGCCGCGACCGTGGCGGCGTCGGGGCGTGTCAGGTGGTCCACGACGCGGCCGTCGGCGAAGAACACCACGGCGTCGGCGTACGAGGCGGCCACCGGGTCGTGGGTCACCATCACGATCGTCCGTCCCTCCTGGGCGGCGGCCTGGCGCAGGAGGCCCAGCACCTCGCGGGCGGCCTGCGTGTCGAGCGCGCCGGTCGGCTCGTCGGCGAACACGACGGCCGGTTCGCCGAGCATCGCGCGGGCGATGGCCACCCGCTGCTGCTGGCCGCCGGACAGCTCGCCGGGCCGGTGTCCCGTCCGCTCCCCCAGGCCGAGCCGGGTGAGCAGCGCCCGTACCCGCCGCCCGTCGGCGCGGCGGCCGGCGAACTCCATGGGCAGCGTCACGTTCTGCGCCACCGTCAGTGTGGGCACCAGGTTGAAGGACTGGAAGACGAACCCCATCCGCTCGCGCCGCAACCGGGTCAGCGCCGCCTCGTCGAGGCCGTCCAGGCGGTGGCCGTCGAGGACGACCGATCCGGAGTCGGGCCGGTCCAGGCCCGCCGCGCAGTGCAGCAGCGTGCTCTTGCCCGAGCCCGACGGGCCCATCACGGCGGTGAAGGTGCCGTGCGGGATCGCCAGGGACACGTCGTCGAGCGCGGTCACGGCGGTGGCGCCGCCACCGTGACGTTTCGTCACATGGTGGAGTTCAAGAGCCATTTTCGTCACAGAATTGGCGTACGGTGCACGAGTCATAAATACACCGTACATCAATTGCCGATTAATGCGACTTTAAAGGGATGAAGTATAATTTCGTCACAGAATTCGGTGGTGACGAAAAGGGGCGCTACGTGGCGGTGTGCGAGGTGTGCGGGCGGGAGCTCCGGACGGCGGAGCGGGGGCGGCCCCGGCGCTACTGCTCGCGCGCCTGCCGGACGAGGGCCTACCGGGCGCGGCTCGCCGAGCCCCCGCCCGCCGAGGAGCCCGCGGCCCCGGCCGGACGGGCCGGGGCCGAGGCGGCGCTCGACCAGGGCCGGGTCGTACGGGCCGCCGTCGCGCTCGCCGACCGGGAGGGGGTCGCCGCGGTGTCGATGCGCCGGATCGCGACGGACCTGGGCGTCGGCGTGATGTCCCTCTACCGGTACGTCCCGAGCCGGGAGGAGCTCAACGACCTCATGGTGGACGCCGTCTTCGCCGCCCGCCCGCTGCCCGAGCCGGGGCCGGACGGCTGGCGGGCCAGGCTGGAGCTGTCCGCGCGGCTGGAGTGGGAGCTCTACCGGCGGCACCCGTGGATGTCGCACCTGGTCGCGGTCACCACCCGGCCGCCGGTCGCGCCCGCGCTGATGGCCTACACCGACTGGCGCATGCGCGCGCTCGACGGCCACGGGCTCGACTTCGCCACGCTCGTCCAGGTCGCCATCCTGATCGGCACGTACGTGCAGAGCGCCGCCGTGCCGCTCGCCCACGAGGCGCAGGCCGCACGTACCAGCCGGCACTCGCGGCGGGAGTGGGCGCGGGCCCGCAAGGAGGCGTTCGCGCGCAGTATCGGGGCGGAGCGGCTGCCGATGGTGTCGGAGTTCGGGGACGAGGCGTTCGAGGCGTCGGAGCCGGAGAACATCTTCGAGTTCGGCATCCACCGCCTGCTCGACGGCATCGAGCTGCTGCTGCGGCGCGGGTGAGCGGCTATTCGGGGCCGGTGGGCACCCGGTAGCGGCGTTTGCGCTCGGTGAGGTCGAGGAGCCGGCCGCCGTTGGCCTCGATGACCCGCCGGGAGGCGGTGTTCGTCCGGTCGCACAGGACCAGGGCGTGGGCGATGCCCAGCCGTCGCGCGATCGGCAGCGCCGCGGCGAGCATCGCCGTCGCGTGCCCCAGCCGCCGGGCGCCGGGGCGCACGTCGTAGCCGATGTGGCCGCCGAGCCTCTCCAGCTCAGGGGTGAGCCGGTGGCGGACGGCCAGCCTGCCGAGGAAGCGGTCGCCGTCGGCCCACCACAGCGTGGTCATCGGCACGAAACCCGCGCGCGTGCCCGCCTCGGTGCGTTCGCCGAGCAGCCGGTCGGCGTACGCGGCGAAGGCCGCCGGGCCGGTCAGGGCCTCGGGATCGACGTCCTGGACGAACCACGGGACCGGGAAGTCCCGGTCGGCGCGGAACTCGGCCACCGCCTCCAGGAAGGACGTCCGCAGCCCGGCCGTGGGGTCGATGAGATCCGGCATGCCGGCCATCATGCCCGACGGCCGGTCAGGACGGGCGGGGTGTTCCGGCGGTGGCGCGGTCGAAGAGGTCGACGAGCTCGTCCGCGCAGTGGCCGGGGTCGAGGCCGCCGGCGACGCGGTCGGCCACGGCGTCGATGCAGGCGCGCAGGGACGTGGCCATCAGCACGCTGTCGAACGCCCGGAACGCGCCGGTGCTCTGGCCGTCCTCGAACAGGGCGGCCAGCCTGGCGACGGCGGCGTCCTGCTCGCCGTCCCCCACGTGCGCGCGGCCGAACGCGATCTGCTGGACCGCGCGCACGTGGGCGGGGTGGGCGGCGATGAAGGCGATGTTCGCCCTGATGAACGCCTCAAGCCGGGCACGGGCTCCGGACGCGGCCTCGATCGCCGGCCGCATGAAGGCGGCCGCGTCGGTGACGACCTGCCGGACGACGGCCTCGAAGAGCTGCTCCTTGGTGGAGAAGTGGTAGGAGATCAGCCGTTTGCTGCTCAGCCCGGCATGACCGCAGATGGCCTCGAACGTGGTCTCCGCGTAACCCCGTTCGGCCAGCACGGCGATCGCGGCGGAGGCGATCTGGGCCTTGCGGGCCTCGGTGGCCGCCTGACGGGTTCCGGAGCTCTCCATGTCAGCCCAGCTTGCCACGCTTCGGGAACGCGGCGCGCACGGCACGGCGGTTGACGACGACCGCGACGGCGGCGACCAGGACGCCGACCACGGCCTGCTCGGCCTTCATCCACGCCGGGTAGCCGCTGTCCGGCGCGAGGAGGATGACGACGACGCCGATCGGCGCGGCGAAGGAGACGAAGCGGATGCGCACGTAGGCGGCCCGCCTGCCCTGGGCGGCCTGCCCGGCCAGGGAGACGAGCCAGGCGGAGGCCGCGGCGACGGCGGCGGCGCGCAGCCACACCACCCAGTTGCCGCCGACGACGGCGGCCACGCCCAGCGTGGCGATCGAGAGGACGAGCACGACGGCGAAGAGGATCCGGACGAGCCGCCAGACCTGAGAGTTATCCATAGGGATAAATTTACACGCCCGGATAAAGAAGTGCGCAGTCCTTCGCGGTGGAGTGATAATCCGTTGCCGCCCGCGCGGCCGTACGGTCACGATCGACGATGACCGTGACACGAGAGGTGCTGGCCTACTACGCACAGGGCCTGGAGCACGACCGGCTGCGCCAGGGGCGCGGCCGCCTGGAGTTCTGGCGCACCCAGGACGTGCTGCGCCGCACGCTGCCGCCGCCCCCGGCCCGGGTCCTCGACGTGGGCGGCGGCACCGGCGTGCACGCCGAATGGCTGCTGGCCGACGGATACGAGGTGGAGCTGCTGGACCCCGTGCCGCTGCACGTGGAGCGGGCGGCGCTGGTGCCGGGGCTACGCGCCGCGACGGGCGACGCGCGGCGGCTGCCCGTTCCCGACGGCGGCGTGGACGCCGTCCTCCTGCTGGGCCCGCTCTACCACCTGTCCGAGCGGGCCGACCGGGTGCGGGCGCTGAGCGAGGCCCGGCGTGCCGTCCGGCCCGGCGGCGTGGTGGCCGCGGCCACCATCAACCGGTACGCGGCCGTGCTCGACACCGTGAACCTGGGCACCTACCTGGAGGAACGGCAGCGGGAGGCGGCCCACGCCGCCGCAGCGCACGGCGTGATGCTCTCACCCCGGCGCGGCTTCCCGGCCTACTTCCACCACCCGGACGAGGTTCCCGCCGAGTTCGCCGACGCCGCTCTGCCCGAGGCCGCCCGGTACGGCCTGGAGGGCACGTTCTGGCTGCACGGCGACGTGAACGACTGGCTCGACGACCCCGGACGCCGGGCCCTGCTCCTGGACGCCCAGCGCTCGATGGAGTCGGAGCCCTCGCTGCTGGGCGTCAGCGGACACCTGCTGACCGTCGCCCACCGGCCCGGCTGAGCCCGGACCGCTCCTGGACGACCGGGCCGCCACGCGTCCCTGGCGCCGGGGCGCCCGCGGTCAGGTGAGGCGGTCGAGCAGGTCGTCGAGCGTCTCGGCGAGGGCCTCGGACCTGGCCGGGGTGAACCAGGTGGTGCGGACGCGTTCGTTGCTGCCGTTCGGGGTCTCGTGGTCGGCCGCGAGCCGGGCCAGGGAACGGCTCTCGTCGCCCAGCGCCCGCCCCAGCTCCTGGAAGAGTCCGCGGACGTAGCCCTCGGCTACCTCGGGCGGGACGCCGTGGCCGGTGGCCCACGTGCTGAGCGTGGCCAGGTAGGACAGCTGGGTGGTGAGCGTGGCCGTCAGCGCGGAGAAGACGTTGAAGGCCGCCTCGTCCTCGGCCGCGAGCACGCCGCCCAGCCGTCCGAAGAGGGCGTCGGTCGCCGGGTGCGCCGGCCAGGTCACCGTGACGGAGTCGCGTTCGCGGACGGCGGGCAGAGGGATGGCGCGCACCAGGGGGGCGCCGGTGTCCAGGATCTTGCGCAGCTCCTCGACGGACACGCCGGCCATCACGTTGACCACGATCGTGTCGTCGTCCACGCGCAGGCCGGCCAGCGCCTCGTGCCGGTCAGGGGGGCGCACGGCGATGACGACCAGTTCGGAGCGGTCCACGACCTCCTGGTTGGAGGCGCACACGTGCACGTCCTCGTAGCGCTTCGACAGCTCCGCCGCCGCGCGCGCTCCCCGTGGCGAGAGGTACACCTCGGGACGCTCGCCGGGGCCCTCGCACAGGCCCGTCACGATGGCCCGGCCGATCTCGCCCACCCCGATGACGCCGATCCGCTTCACAGTGTCTTCCTCCGAGATGCATGGTCTTGTGCCTGACGTACTACAGCAGTCTGTACCGTCCTTTCGGTTGCTGGCGGGATTCATCGCGGCGGCCGATGTCCGTAGCGTCGTCTTCATGAGCGATCCGTACAGAATTGACACATATGACCGTTCGGAGCGCCGCCCTCGGACCCGGACTCGGCGACCGGTGTCGCGTGCCCTGCTGTGGGTGCTGGCGGTATGCGGAGCCTCGGTGAACGTGGTGGCCAACATCGTCACTCGGGGCGATCTGAACCCCGTCGGGCTGGTGGCGGGCGTGGTGGGCGTGGGCGCCATCGCCGGGCTCATCGTCCTGCACCTCGCCGGGCGCCGATCATGAGCGCGGGCACGGGCACGGGCATGGGCGCGGTCGTCATGCTGGAGCGGGTCAGCAAGACCTACGGGGACGTGGTCGCCCTCGACGACGTCTCGCTGGCCTTCCCGCGCGGCCGGTTCGTGGCCGTGATGGGGCCGTCCGGCTCGGGCAAGAGCACCTTGTTGCAGGCCGCCGCCGCCCTGGAGCCGCCGACCTCCGGCGAGATCACCATCTGCGGCGTCGAGGTCACCCGCATGTCGGAGACCCGCCGCACGGAGTGGCGCAGGAAGCACCTCGGTTACGTGTTCCAGTCCTACAACCTGCTGCCGACCGTCACCGTCGAGGACAACATCACGTTGCCGCTGCGGATGGCCGGCGTGCGCCCGGACCGGGCCTGGCTCGGCGAGCTGATCGACCGGATGGGCCTGCGCGACCGGCTGCGTCACCGGCCCACGGAGTTGTCGGGCGGGCAGCAGCAGCGCGCGGCGATCGTCCGGGCCCTGGCCGCGCGCCCGGACGTGGTGTTCGCCGACGAGCCCACCGGGGCGCTGGACCTGCGCAGCGCCGCCCACGTGCTGGACCTCCTGCGCGAGCTGGTCGACGACCTGGGCCAGACCGTCGTCATGGTCACCCACGACCCGGCCGCCGCGGCCCGCGCGCACGACACCGTGGTCATGGCCGACGGGCGGGTCCTCGACGTCCTGCCCGCCCCGAGCGCCGAGGACCTGGCCGTCCGGCTGGCCCGGCTGAGCGCGGAGCGGGTCGCGTGATCAGGCTCGCGCTGGCGCTCGCCAAGGCGGGCGGCCTGGTCGTGGTGTTCGCGGCGGTGCTGGGCGGGATGGCGCTGGTGACGGCGACCGGCGTGCTGGTGGACTCGGCCTTCCGCGCTCAGCCGCCCCTGCGGCTGTCGGGCGCGGACGTGGTGGTCTCGGCGCGGCAGTCGATCCCCCTCAAGGAGGAGCCGGACATCGCGCTGCCCGAACGCGCCCGGCTCCCCCGCTCGCTGGTCGCCTCGGCCGCCGGGGTGCCGGGGGCGGCGGCCGTGGCCGGCGACGTCGGCTTCCCCGCCGCCGTCGTCGGGACAACGGAACACCCGGCCGGTGACGCCGGGCGTACCGCCGATCCCGCGACCGCCGGGCACGGATGGTCGTCGCTCGCGCTGAGCGGCCGGGTCACGGCGGGTCGCGCGCCGCGCGCCGCCGACGAGATCGCCGTGAGCGGCGGCCGGGTCGGGGACCGGCTGCGGGTGACGGCGGCCGGCACGCCCGCCACCTACCGGGTGACGGCCGTGGTGGACACCCCGGGCGTGTACTTCCCCGACGACGTGGCCGCCACGCTGGCCGCCCGGACGGCAGGCAGGCCGGGGACGGTGGACCTCGTCGCGGTCCGGGCGACGCCCGGCGTCTCCCCCGAGACGCTGGCCGCCCGGCTGAAGACCCGGCTGGGCGACGGCTACGAGTACGCCACGGGCCGCGACCGGGCCGACGCGGAGTCGCCGGGCGCGGCGGCGGGCCGCGGGCTCCTGCTGGTCCTGCCCTCCTCGATCGGCGGCATCAGCCTGCTGGTGGTCGGGTTCGTGGTGGGTGGCGGCCTGGCGCTCTCGGTCAACCGGCAGCGCCGCGACCTCGCCCTGCTGCGCGCGGCCGGCGCCACCCCGCGCCAGGTGCGCCGGCTGGTGGCCGTCCAGGCCGTGGCGGCGGCGCTGCCGGCCGTGCCGCCCGGGGCCGCGCTCGGCTACTTCCTGGCCGCCCGCTTCGGCGAGCTGCTGGCCGGGATCGGGCTGGTGCGCGCGGACCAGCCGCTGGTCCACGGGCCGCTGCCGGCCGTGGCGGCGACCCTGCTGCTGCTCGGCGTCACGCGGGTGGCGGCCTGGGCGGGCTCGCTGCGGGTCTCGCGCATGCCGGTCGTCTCCGGGCTGCCCGAGCCGCGCACGCCGTCGCCGGCGCGGACCCGCGCGGGGCTGCTGCTCATGCTCGCCGCCCTGGTGCTGTCCGCGATGCCGCTGGTCGTGCGGAGCGAGGCGGCCGTGATCGGCCCGAGCACCGCCGCGATCGTGGCGGTGATCGGCCTGGCCCTGGCCGGGCCGCGGCTGGTGCAGGGGGCGGCGCGGGCGGTGTCCGGCTCGCGGCTCATGACGCGGCTGCCCGGCCCGCTCTGGCTGGCGGTGCACAACTGCCACGGGTACGCGCTGCGCACCGCCGGAGCCGTGGCCGCCCTCGGCATGGTCGTCACGCTCGGCCTCAGCGTGGTGCTCACCCAGACCACGATGGCCAGGGCGCAGTCCGACGAGGCCGCCCTGGGCCTGCGCGGGCTCGTCACGATCAGCGCTCCCGGCCTCGGCGGCGTCCCGCGCGACCTGCTGGCCGACGTGCGTTCGCGGACGAAGGCGGCGGGCATGGCGATGACGACCGTGGTGACCGGGCCGCTCCTGGCCGGTGACAGCCCCGCCCTGATGGCCAGACCGGCCATGGCGCTCGGCCCGGACGCCGAGGGCCTGGTCGACCTCGACCTCGCGGACGGCCGGCTGTCCGGGCTCAAGGGCGAGACCGTCGCGGTGGACGAGCACCTGGGCCGGGTCGGCCAGACCATGGACG
Source organism: Nonomuraea sp. NPDC051191 (assembly GCF_044455665.1). Lineage (NCBI taxonomy): Bacteria > Bacillati > Actinomycetota > Actinomycetes > Streptosporangiales > Streptosporangiaceae > Nonomuraea > Nonomuraea sp. NPDC051191. Next base: position 81,946 of record NZ_JBITEZ010000006.1, read on the forward strand.
TGATCATGGGCGACGGCGCGCGGGTGCGGGCGCGGGTGGCCGCCACCTACTGTCGGGCCCTCGGGTTCGGCCCGATCGTGGTCTCCCGCGACCTGGCCACCGCGCACACGACGACCGGCCTGGACAGCGCCGTGCTGGCCCGTCCCGCCGACTTCGGCGACCTCGCGCGCCGCGCCGAGCTGCGCTTCGACAGCCGCGCCGCGGGACCGCAGGCCGCCATGGCCTCGGCGCAGACGCTGGTGAACGTCGCCGTGCTCGCCGTGCTGCTGGCCTACGTGCTGGTGGCGGTCGCCAACCGGCTGGTGGCGACGACGACCGCGCGCCGCGAGGAGTTCGCCGGTCTGCGCGCGATCGGCCTGACCCCGCGTCAGCTCAGGCGCGTGGTGCGCTGGGAGGCGCTGCTCGTGGGAGCCGGGGCGTCGGCGTCGGGGCTGGTGCTGGCCGCCGTGCCGCTGGTGCTGCTGAGCGTGGGCTTCCTGGCCCGTCCGCTGCCGGCGGGGCCGTTGTGGCTGGTACCGGCCTCTATTCTGGGGGCGATGACGATTGTGTCCCTGGCCATGGAGCTACCCGCCCGGAAGATCATGAATTGATGTGAAGAATCTGTGGCGGTTTGTTCGCTATCACCTGATCGTGTTCGCGTCGGCCCTGGCGGCCATGGTCGCGCTGGCGGTGCTCGTCGCGGGCGTCCTGCTCGTCCCGGTGGGCGGGGTGGGGCTCGTCCTGGTGCCGCGCATGATGGCGGTGCTGCACAGGTGGACCGAATGGCAGCGCGTGCAGGCCGGCGCGGTGCTGGAGGTCGACGTCCCGCCGCGCCCGGCCCCGCCCGCCGCGGCCGGGGTGCGTGACCGGTGGCGGCAGCTCCTCCTGGGCACGCGGTCCCGGCGCGACCTGCGCTGGACGGCGCTGCACGTCGCCGTGGGCCTGCCCGTCGCGCTGGTCGCGCTCGGGGTGGCCGGGCTGCTGGTGAACCCCGTCCTGGAGGCCCCGCTGTGGTGGCTGTTCCCGGCCGACGAGCCGCTGCGGCTGCTGCTGGCCTTCCCGGTGACCGGGTGGGAGCGGGCGATCGGCATGGGCGTCGCGCAGGTCGTCCTGGCCGCGCCGCTGGCCTGGTGGGCGCTGCCGAGGCTGGCCCGTCTGCACGCCCGCGCCTGCCTGGCCGCGCTCGCCCCGTCGGAGGCCGACCGGCTGGCCGAGCGCGTCGGGGAGCTGACCGAGAGCAGGTCGAACGTCCTCGACGCGCACGCCGCCGAGCTGCGCCGCATCGAGCGCGACCTGCACGACGGCACGCAGGCGCGGCTGGTCGCCATCGCGATGCGGCTGGCGATGGCCCGCGAGGCGCTCGACGACGACGGCGGGCCCGTCGGCCGGCTGCTGAAGGACGCGCATGAGGGAACCGAGGAGGCGATGACCGAGTTGCGCCAGGTGATCCGCACGATGTATCCGCCGATCCTGGCCGACAGGGGGCTGGCCGGCGCGGTGTCCGCCGTGACGGCGCAGGCCGGCCTGCCCGTCGAGACGGACGTGAGCGGCCTCGGTGCCGTGCCCGCCGCGGTCGAGACGGCGGCCTACTTCATCGTCGCCGAGGCGGTCACGAACGCCACCAAGCACAGCGGCGCCGCCCGCGTCGCCGTACGGCTGGCGTCGGGACGCGTGCTACGCATCGAGATCAGCGACGACGGCAAGGGCGGCGTGGACGAGAGCCGCGGCACCGGCGTCACCGGCATCCGCAGAAGGGCCGCCGCGCTCGACGGTACGGTGAGCATCGACAGCCCCTCCGGAGGGCCCACCCGTCTCGTCGTGGAGTTGCCGTGCGCGTCGTGATCGCCGAGGACAACGTCCTGCTCTCCACCGGGCTGGAACTGCTCCTGACCAGCAAGGACATCGAGGTGGCCGCGGTCGTGCCGGACGCCGACGGCCTGCTGGACGCCGTCACCGAGCACCGCCCCGACCTGGTGATCGCCGACGTGCGGCTGCCGCCGTCGTTCCGCGACGAGGGCATCAGGGCCGCCGTCGCCCTCCGGCGCGCCGACCCCACTCTGCCCATCCTGGTCCTGTCCCAGTACGTCGAGCGCGTCTATGCCCGCGAGCTGCTGGCGCACGGCTCCGGCGGCGTCGGCTACCTGCTGAAGGACCGGGTCAGCCGGGTGGGCCAGTTCGTCGAGGACGTCCGCCGGGTCGCCGCGGGCGGCACGGTCATGGACCCCGAGGTCATCGCCCAGCTCATGGTCGGACGCGGCGACGGCCTGGACAGCCTCACGGGCCGGGAACGCGAGGTGTTGTCGTGGATGGCCCAGGGCCTGAGCAACACCGAGATCGGCGAACGGCTGACGATCACCGACAACGCGGTGCACAAGCACATCGGCAGCATCTTCGCCAAGCTCGGCCTGGCCGTCTCCGACGGCGGCCACCGCCGCGTCCTGGCCGTGCTGACCTTCCTCGACGACCGCTGACGGGCCCCGGCTGGACGTCCGCCTACGCGTGCGGGTTGGGCCGTACTGTGGCCTCGGGCACGTGTCGCCGCGCCAGTTCGGCGTGGACCGGGCAGGCCGGTCGCCCCGCCGGGCCGCCGGGCAGGTCGACCAGCAGGCCGTGCAGGTTCGCCGGGTCGCACGGCTGACCGTCCTCGATCTTCCCGGCCCAGGCGTCGTCGTGGTCCGCGCCGCGGACGAGTTCGCACACGTTGCCGAAGCGGGTGGCCTCGTTCACCGCGGCGCGCGCCGCCTTCAGGGCTTCGACGGCCGAGGCCAGGTGGCGGCGCGCCGCCGGGTGCAGGAGGCGGTCGCGGTCGGCGGCCACGCCGTCGGTCTCGTCCCGCAGGTTCTCGACCGCTTCCAGCACTTCCATCAGGTACAGGGTCGCGTCGCCGTCGCGCTCGATGCGCTCGTAGGCGTCGTCGCGGCGCAGGCAGGGGTCGGCGGCGCGGGCCGTGGGCCCCAACCGGCCGGGCGTGGCGAGCTTGCGCGACTGCAGGACGAGCACGGGCGTGAACAGCAACGGGCGGTTGCCGTCGGCGTCGGCCTCTCCGGTGGCGATCGGCTCGCCCGGCGCGGCGAGGCCGCCGCGCTCGCCGACCGGCAGCAGCTCGGCTCTGGCCACGACCGCCCATCCCGCCGAGTTGCCCGGCTCGTGGCCCGGCTCGATCTCCTCGGCGTCGATCTGGACGGGAGTCCCCGTGGGGAACCTCCCGGCGAGGTCGGCGAGGTCGTCGGTGGTGCCTACGATGCGCACCCGCTCCTGTTCCATAGTCATTTCTCCTTGCCCGGCGAGGAAACCCGTACGCGCCGGCCCCGGTTCACGTCGCGTCCTGATCGTCGGCGACCACTCGCCTGAGCAGGTCGAGCATCATCTTCGATTCCGCCGGGGAGAGGGCGCGCAGCAGTTCGTCTTGGGCGTCGGCGATCAGGGCGCCGAGCCGCTCCAGATGTTCCTTCCCCTCGGGGGTGAGCGTGACGATGTTGCGCCGGCCGTCGGCCGCGTCGGGACGCTGCCGCAGGAATCCCCGCTCGACCATCGTGGTGACGCCCGTCACCACGTCGCTGCGGTCGATCCCGGTGCATCTGCCCAGATCGGCCTGGCTGGACGGGCCGTACTCGTCGAGGGCCGACAGGATCGCGAACTGGCGCCGGGAACTCGTGCCGGCCAGCGCGCGGTCGGTCAGCCGGTTGGCGGCCGTCGCCGTCTGGTTGATCACCCAGCTCGGCAGGGCGCGCAGCCGGGCGGGGGTCGGGTGCGGGGCGCGGTTCACGTCGCCAGGCTAGTCGATTGTTGGTGGGGCCATCAAATGTGTGTATTGTTGGCGCCACCATCATTGGTGACACCAACAGAAGGTGCCGCCGGTCACGAAGGAGACCCCCATGACCGTGAACCCCGGACCGCGTCCCAGCCTCGGCCGCGCGCTCGGCGAGACCGCACGCCTGATCGGCAGGCTGCACCGTCGCGCCCTCGCGGACTTCGACGCGGACTTCCCCACCTGGATGCTGCTGACCCTGCTCAAGGAGGCGGCCGCCCCCCTGCCCGCGGACGAGGTGGTGAGGGAACTCGACCGCCGTCTCGACCTGGCCGGGCCGGACGCCGTACGGGTGCTCGAACGCGCCGCGGCGGCGGGGCATGTCGCGTACCGGCCGGGGAACGCCCCCGCCACGGCAGAGCTGACCGAGGCGGGCGCGGCCTACTTCGCGGCCCTGTACGTGCATGCGCGCGAGATCACGGACGCCGCCTTCGAGGGCATCGATCCGGCCGAGCTGGACACCGCCCTCACGGTGGTGCTCACGGCCGGAGAACGCGCCGCCGCACTGTGACGCCCCCGGCCCACGCGCAGAAATCAGGCGCTTGACTTAAGGCGGCCCGCGTTGGTTGTCTGGATCTGACAAAGGAGAGTGCTGGTGCGTCACGCCGGAAGTCGATGAGCGCCGAGCGGGCCCACCCCACCCGCGCGCCCTGGCCGGCCCTGACGGCCCCCGCCACCACCGGCCCGGCCGGCCGGACCCATCGAGCGGAAGGAACACCGTCATGACGGCACTCCCGGACCAGGACACCTCCGGCACGTTGCCCGAGTTCCCCGGCGTCAGGGCGGCGGCGTGCCCGTTCGACCCGCCGCCCGCCTTGCAGGCGCTCCAGCGGGACACGCCGCTGACCCGGGTACGGCTGCGCGACGGCGGCACCGTATGGCTGGTCACCGGGTACGCCGAGCAGAAGGCGGTGCTGAGCCATCCGCAGGTCAGCTCCGACATCACCCGGCCCGGCTACCCGCTGCCGACGCTGTTCCCCAGACGCCCCGACAGCTCGATCAGCTTCATCCTCATGGACGACCCCGAGCACCACCGGTTGCGCCGCATGGTGCAAGGGGCGTTCACCGTCAAACGGGTCGAGACCATGCGCCCGGCCGTCCAGCGCATCGTCGACGACCTCATCGACGACCTGCTGGCCGGGCCGAAGCCGGTCGACCTGGTGGAGGCGTTCGCGCTGCCGGTGCCGTCGCTGGTGATCTGCGAGCTGCTCGGCGTCCCGTACGCCGACCACGGCTTCTTCCAGGACAACAGCAAGATCATCGTCAAGCGGGACGTGTCGGTCGAGGACAGGGCCGCCGCGGGCGGGCGGCTGAGGCAGTATTTGGACGGGCTCGTCGGCGACAAGCTCGACCACCCGGGCGACGACCTGCTGTCGCAGGTGGCCGCCCGGGTCACGGCGGGCGAGCTGACCAGGCAGGAGGCGGCCCAGATGGGCGTGCTGCTGCTCGTGGCCGGCCACGAGACCACCGCGAACATGATCGCGCTCGGCACCCTCGCGCTGCTCCGCCACCCCGGGCAGCTCGCCCGGCTGCGCGAGGGCGACGACCCCGCGCTGATCGCGGGCGCGGTGGAGGAGCTGCTGCGTTACCTGAATATCACCCACGGCGGACGCCGCCGGGTGGCCAAGGAGGACATCGAGGTCGGCGGCCAGGTCATCCGCGCGGGCGAGGGCATCATCGTGGCCAACGACATCGGCAACCGCGACCCCGAGGTCTTCCCCGCGCCGGACGAGCTGGACGTGCGCCGCGACGCCCGCCGGCACGTGGCCTTCGGCTTCGGCGTCCACCAGTGCCTCGGCCAGCCCCTGGCCCGGATGGAGTTGCAGGTCGCCTACGGCACCCTCTACAAGCGCGTCCCCACCCTCGCCCTGGCCACCGACTTCGAGAAGATCCCCTTCAAGCACGACGGCCAGGTGTACGGGGTGTACGAACTGCCCGTGACCTGGTGACGACGACGCCGGCCCGGGTGTCGAGCCGGCCGCCGGAGCCCCCCTGGCGTCTCAGCTCAGGAACGCGGGCCGGAGCAGGGTGAAGATCCGGTCCGCCAGGGCTTGCCGGTCGGCGGAGCCGTCCGCGCGCAGCCATTCGCGGGCCACCGCGTCGAGTGCCGCACCGGCGGCCGTCGCGGCCAGGTCCGCCTCCAGCGTGGACAACCCGCGCTCGGCCAGCGCCTGGATGATCCGGGTGCGGGCGTGGTCGCGTTTCTGCAGGAGCCTGGCGCGCAGCGCGGGGGTGGACTCGATGAGCCGCATCACCTCGACCTGACTGTTGATCCGCGTTTCCCAGTCGCGCAGCACCGCGTGCAGGCACTCCCAGGGCCCTTCCCCCGGCGGCCGGGCCGAGATCTCCTCGGCGACCTGCTCCGCCATCGTCTCGACCTCGCCGAAGACGACGTCCTCCTTGCTCGGGAAGTAGCGGAAGAAGCTGCGCTTCGAGATGCCGGCTGCCTGGGCGATGTCGTCGACGGTCGTCTCGTCGAACCCGCGCTCGGCGAACAGCTCCAGCGCCCGGGTGGCCAGTTCGACGCGTACGGCGCGCCTCGTGCGATCCCGCAGACCTTCCATGGACGGCTACTCTACACCCATTGCCGTATGTGGCACTCGATGTCATATTGAGTGCAACGCTCTAACAGGAGGGTCTCATGCGAGGAAAGACCGCGCTGATCACCGGCAGCACCGGGGGCATCGGCAAGGAGACGGCGCGCGGGCTGGCCGCGCTCGGCGCCCGGGTGATCCTGGTGGGCCGCGACCCCGAACGCGTCCGACAGGCGGTGGACGAACTGCGCGCGTCCGGCGGCCAGGCCGAGGGCGTCGCGGCGGACGTGACCCGCCGCCGTGACGTGGCCGCGCTCGCCGCCCAGGTGGCCGAGCGCTGCGACCGGCTGGACGTGCTGGTCAACAACGTCGGCGCGAGCCCGCCCCGCCGTGCGCTGACCGAGGACGGCGTGGAGGTCACCTTCGCCGCCCACGTGCTGGCGCCGTTCACGCTCACCCGCCTGCTGCTGCCGCTGCTCGGCGGCCGGGTCGTCAACATCACCGGCGGCATCCCCGGCGGGCCGATCGAACCGGACAACCTGCAGGCCGAACGGCGCTATCTGGGGTGGACGTTCAGCCAGTACAACCACACCAAGACGATGCTGATGGCGATGAGCCTGCGCTTCGCCGAGAAGGTCGCCGGCACCGGCGTCACGGTCAACGTGGCCTACCCGGGGCACGGGCACACGCCGATGAACCGGTCGATGACGGCTGCCGGGTTCCCCTACCTGTACCGGCCGGTCGTCCCGCTGCTGCGGGTGGCCGCGCCGCGGCTCTTCGGCGACCTGAGCAAGCCGGCCCGCTCCAGCATCCACCTGGCCTCCAGCGCCGAGGTGGAGGGGGTGAACGGCGCCTACTTCAGCATGAAGTGCCGCCGCGTGGAGTGGCCGGCCAGTGTCCTGGATCGGGGCAACCAGGACAGGGTGTGGGCGTTGTGCGAGAGCCTGATGCGAGAGACGGTCTGAGACCCGGCGGGAAGCGACCGCCTCCCGGCCCCTTCACCCACCTGCCGTGCCCGCCTGAGTGAGGCCGGCGGCGACGATGTCGATGAGCAGGTCGAGGATCTTGGGGTGGTGGGCGGGGTCGCCGAGCCGTTCGCCGAACATCGGCACCAGGAGCACGCACTGCAGGACGCCGATGATGACGGCGGGTTCGACGGCGACCAGTTCGCCCTCGGCCCGGTGGGCGGCGACGTACTCCACCAGGGCGGTGGCGGGGCTGTCGGACATGGCGGCGATCCGCTCGGGCTCCAGCTTGCGGGCCACGGCCTGCATCTCCTCCGGATGGGTCATCAGGCGGCGCCACAGCGGGTTGACGGCCAGCTCGTCGATGGTGGCGTGCAGGAAGCGGCGCAGCCCCTCGCGGGGGTCGTCGGTGCTCAGCAGCGCGCCGTCGATGACCCGGCGTCTGACCTCGCCCGCCTGCTGGAGCATCAGCTCCAGATACAGTGCCTCCTTGGAGTCGAAGAACACGTAGAAGCTGCTCTTGGCCACTCCGGTGGGGGCCATCAGCTCCTCCAGGGACGTCTTGCGCAGCCCCTGGCTGGTGAACAGCTTCCGGCCGGTCGCCAGCAGCAGGGCGCTGATGCGGGTCTTCTCCTCGGCGGTGAACGCGGGCGGCATCGAAGACGGTCCTTCCTCCAGGCGAACAGATCGTTCATATGGTTTCACGGGCGCCATGGCTGGTCTCTCATCTTCTTTCGGGCGCGGCCTTCCGGTCAGGGGCGGGGAGTCACTCGGCGGCGCCGCGCCGCAGTCCTTCTTCGTAGATGGCGACGAAGCGGTCGATCTGCCACAGCTGGGAGACGAAGATCAGCGCCCAGCCGAAGACGGCCGGCCAGGCCTCGACGCGGACCAGGCCGTACACCATGATCGCGGCGCCGACGGCGGCCATGGCGATCAGCCACCGGATGGCCGGCCGGTGCGCCTCCGCCGCCAGGGAGTGGTCGGCGGCGTACATCTTCTCGCCGTAGATGCCCTTCGACGCCCAGCTGCGCGGCTCGTGGACCGGCTTGAACGCGTGCGGGTTGAGCCACATCCAGATCACGCCCACCGCGACCGGGGCCAGGGCCCACCAACCGAGCTCGTCGCGGAAGTAGATCGGCAGCAGGATCGGCGCCAGGCCGGCCATCCGGGTCCACACGCTCCAGGCGTTGGCGTGCCGCTTCCAGGAGTCGTCGTCGAGACCGAACGTCGCCGCGGCGGCCTGGGTGAGCTTCATGGTTGCTCCTTCAGAGGGGGTTCGCCGGGAACCTCCCGGCCATGCATCCATAAAACCAGTTGGGCGATTTGTTTTCAACTCGCCCTGTGACCTCAGGTTTCGGCGGGAGCCGGCGACTTCTCGACGGCTTCGAGGAACCGGGTGCCCCAGTCCCTCAGGTGAGCGACGAACTCCGGCGGCTGGAGCACCTCGAACGCGGCGCCGACGTTGCCCAGCGCCTGCGTGGGCCAGTCCAGGCTGGTGGAGATCATCGTGAGCCGGCATCGATCCCGGCCGACCGGTTCGATCTCACCCCATTGGCCGACCATCCGGCGTACGTGCTCGGCGGGTGCGTGAACCAGCGCGACGACCGTGCGGGCGGCCGGAACCTGGGCCGCGGTGCGTACGAACGCGGCGGCGTCCCCGCCGGGCAGCGGCCGCGGCAGGAAGGGGGCGCCGGTGTTGCGCGGCTCCGCCAGCCGGTCGAGGCGGAAGCTGCGCCAGTCGTGCCTGGTCAGGTCGTAGGCCACCAGGTACCAGCGGCCCCCGAGCGCGACGAGGCGATGGGGTTCCACCTCACGTTCGGTCTGCGCGCCGCCGCGTATGGTGTAGCGGAAGCCCAGCCGTTCCTGGTCCCGGCACGCCTGGGCGATCAGCGTCAGCACCTCCGCCGGGATCACCGGCCCGGCGGACGCCGCCGAGACGGTCATCGCGCGCAGCGCGTTCACCCTGGCCCGCAGGCGAGGCGGCAGGACCTGCACGACCTTGGTCAACGCGCGCACCGCAGCCTCGTCCAGCCCCGCGATCCCGCTCTGCGCCGCGTCTCCCATGCCGACCGCCAGCGCGACCCCCTCCTCGTCGTCGAGCAGCAACGGCGGCAACACGGCCCCGGGCTCCAGTTGGTAGCCGCCGTCGGTGCCCCGGGAGGCGCGTACCGGATATCCCAGCTCACGCAGGCGATCGACGTCCCGGCGCAGCGTGCGTTCCGACACCCCCAGCCGATCGGCGAGGTCCGCCCCCGGCCAGTGGCGGTGCGTCTGGAGCAAGGACAGGAGCGTGAGCGTGCGGGAGCTGGTGTTGGCCATAGGTCCATTGTCCGGGCACTTCCGGTCAAAAACTGACCGGAAGCCTCTCTACGGTGGACACCATGATGAACCACGAGATCCAGTTGACCGCCCAGATCGCCGGCGTCCCCGGCCCCGAGCACTTCACCGTCGCCCGGACGGAGATCGAGAGCGACGTCGTGGTCCGCACCGACCACCTGGGGCTGGCCGCCACCTACCTCGAACTCATGCGGGCCGACTGCCACCTGCCGATCCCGGCCTGGCAGCCCGGCCGGCGGGTGGGCGTGACGGCGATCGGCACCGTGCTGAGCTCGGCCGACCCCGCACTGAAGGAGGGCGATCTGGTCCAGTCGATGAGCGGCTGGAGCACGTACTCGGCGGGACCGGCGGCCTCGTACGTCAAGCTGGACCCGGCCGCCTATCCCGACCCGAGCTACCACCTGGGCCAGGGCCCCACCGCCTACCACGGCATCGCGGACGTGGCCGAGGTCGGCGAGGACGACGTCGTGTTCGTCTCCGGCGCGGCCGGCGGCGTCGGCTCGCTGGCCGGGCAGATCGCCCGCAACCTGGGCGCCAGGAAGGTGATCGGCAGCGCGGGCAGCCAGGCCAAGGCCGACTACCTCGTGGACGAGCTCGGTTTCGACGCCGCCTTCGACTACCACCACGACCCGGCCGCCGCCCTCAGGGAACTGGCCCCGGAGGGCGTCACCGTCTTCTTCGACACCGTGGGCGGCGCGCTGTACGACGCCGCGCTGGAGACCGCCGCGCCGGGCGCCAGGTTCGCCCTCTGCGGATCGTTGTCCACGCAGCTCGGCGCCGCGACCGACCGCTTCCCCGAGCCCGACCGCGACGCCGCCCTGGCCAGAGGGGTCGAGCTGCTGCCGTTCTCCTGCCATCACACGCCCGACCAGGTCGCCGCCTGGCACCGCCACTTCCGCGCGGCGCTCGACCAGGGCCGTTTCGTCTACCCGCGGACCGTGGTCGAGACCGGCATCGACGGCGTGCCCGGCGCGTTCCTGGCCATGCTGCGCGGCGAGTACCGGGGCAACGTGTCGGTACGGCTGGCATGACCGCCCTGTCCCGCCGGGCGCTCAACCGGGCCCTGCTCCAGCGGCAGTTCCTGCTGGAGCGGTCCGGCCTGCCGGCCCTGGAGGTGATCGGCACCTGGTCGCCATGCAGGCGCAGGAGCCGAACTGGCCCTATGTCGGCCTGTGGACCCGGCTCCGCCGCTTCACCCACGCCGACCTCACCACGCTGCTCACCGAGGGGCGGGTGGTGCGTTCCGGCTTCCTGCGCAGCACGATGCACCTCACCGCGGCCGACGACTTCCGCCGGCTGCGGCCGGTGTTGCAGCCCGTCCTGAACCGGACCGCCGGCTCGGCGCACTTCCGGCGCAACAACGCCGGGCTCGACGCCGGCACGCTGGTGGCCGACGGACGCGCCCTGCTGCGGACCGGGCCGCTGCCCAGAAAGGAGCTGGCCAGGCGCCTCGCGGCGCTCCACCCGGGCCGCGACAGCCGGGTCCTGGCCGGTGAGATCGAGCTGCGGACACCGCTCGTCCACGATCCGGCCACCGCGTCGTGGGGCGGCTGGGGCACCCGTTCGTCGGTCACGGTCGGCGCCGCCCCGGTCGACGCCGTCCGCCCCGCCGCCGTCCGCGACCTGATCCGCCGCTACCTGGCCGCCTTCGGCCCGGCCACCGTGGCGGACGTCCAGGCGTGGTCCGGGTTGACCCGGCTGGAGCAGATCGTCGCGGAGATGGGCCCGGAGCTGCGCCGTCACACCGGCCCCGACGGCCGGCGACTGCTCGACCTGCCCGACGCGCCGCTCCCCGCCCCCGACACCCCTGCCCCGGTGCGGCTGCTGCCCGCCTACGACAACGCCCTCCTGGGCCACGCCGACCGCGGCCGCATCGTCGCCGACGCCGACCGCAGGCACGTCGCCCCCGGCCAGGCCAGGGTGCTGCCCACGGTGCTCGTCGACGGCTTCGTCCGCGGCACCTGGTCCTGGACCGCGGGCGAGGTACGGGTGACGCCGTTCCGTCCCCTCTCGCCGGAGGAGCGGCAGGCGGTCGACGACGAGGTCGGCCGGCTGCTGCCGTTCCTGTCACAGCGCTGAACCCGGCGTTGAGGTGCGGATGTCCTTCGGCGGGAAGGGAGTGCGCCGAGTGATCCGGGTGATGCCGTCGGACGGCCGGCGAACCTGCGGCGCGGGATCGCCGCCGAGGTGGCGGGGTTCACGCTCAAGGACGCGGCCCCGGACGAGCTCGCGTCGGCCACCGTCAGCCGAGCGAACTGACCCGCAGGCTCCCTCCTCGCCGGGCGGGCGGTGGCCGACGTTGGCGACCCGCAGCCGCACCCGTCCGTCCCGGACGTGCGCCTCCACGTGGCAGGTACGCGCCGCGAAGTGGCGTACGACGTTGGTGGCGGCCTGGCGCAGGACGGTGGCGCCGTCGACCGGTGGATCCGCGACGGCGGCGAGTACGACGCCGTGGTCGACTTCGAGCGGGTGCTCGCCGATCCGCGTGACCCCGACCGGAGCTGCGCCCCGGGTACAACACCCGCGACGGGCAGGAGGGCGACTGGCTGCACCCCCAATGACGCCGGACTCGACGCCATGGCCGGGGCGGTCGACCTCGGCACGCCCCGAATCAGCAAAACTTCCAGTTGCTGGAAGTTTCTAGCGAGAGTATATTTACCCGCATGCAGGAGTCGCGGCGGGAGCGGAAGAAACGGGAGACCCGGCAGCGCATCGTGTCGGCGGCCATCGCCCTGTTCGAGGAGCAGGGCTACGAGCAGACCACCGTGACGCAGATCGCCGCGGCGGCCGACGTCGACCCCAAGACCTTCTTCAACTACTTCCGCACCAAGGACGAAGTGCTCTTCGTCGACCTGGAACGCGACTTCGACGTGCTGGCCGGGGCCATCGCGGACCGCCGCCCGGCGGAGGGCCCCGGCGAGGTGCTGGCCAGGGCGGTCGAGCTGTACGCCGCCCACCGCCGGCCCAAGGTCCCCGTCAAGGAGGCCGAGGAGCTGGCCGGCGTGACCCGGCTGGCCCTGACCACGCCGGCGCTCCAGGCCAAGGGGCTCTACCTGCTGCTCGACCTTCAGCAGCGCGTCACGGACGAGCTGCTGAAGGCGTTCCCCGGCCTCGACCCGGTCACCGCGGCCGCGATGACCGGGGCCCTGATGGGCGCCATTCAGCAGGCGGGCCTGGCCAGCGTCCGGCTCGGCCGGTCGCAGGAGGAGTTGTGGGCGGCCGCCAGGCACGGCGTCGAGGTCGCCATGCGCGGCCTGCTCTCGGTGCCGTCGCCCACCCCTGGCCCTTGACGCATCACCGGAGACAGGAGCGACGATCATGGGGGAAAGCGTCCGGCGGCTCGCCCGCGACATGCGGCGCGCCGTACGGGAAGGCCCTGAGGCGATCGCGCGGCGGCGGCGGGCCCGGCTGGCCGAGTTGGTGGCCCACGCCCGCGCCCACTCGCCCTTCTACCGCGAGCTCTACCACGACCTGCCGCCGGGGGTCGACGATCCGGAACTGCTCCCGGTCACCGGCAAGAAGACGCTGATGGCCCGCTTCGACGACTGGGCCACCGACCGTGAGGTGACCCGTGAGCGGGTCGAGGCGTTCGTGGCCGACCCCGATCTCGTGGGCCACCGGTTCCTCGGCCGTTACCTGGTCACCACGACCACCGGCACCAGCGGGCAGCGCGGCCTGTTCGTGCAGGACGACCACTGCCTGGCCGTCCACACCGCCACCGGGCTGCGCACCGGCGCCGGGTTGTCGGCCCACGACGTGCTGCGCACCCTCGCCCGCGCCGGCCGTACCGCCGTCGTCACGGCTCCGCGGGGCCACTTCGCCACCCTCGCCGGGCCGGCACGGGCGGCCCTGGACCGGCCGTGGCTCGGCCGGTTGATGCGGGTCGTCCCGACCGACCAGTCGATGGAGAGCATGGTCGACGAGCTCAACCGGTTCGATCCGGCGAGCGTCGCGGGGTTCGTGGGGCTGCTCACGCTGCTGGCGGGGGAACAGGAGGCCGGGCGGTTGCGCATCCGTCCGGCGCTCGTCATCCCCGGCGGCGAGACGCTGAGCCCGCAGGCCCGGGAACGCCTGGCCACCGCGTTCGGCGCGCAGGTCCGCGCAGCCTATGCCTGCGGCGAGTGCGGTTTCCTCACGTCCGGCTGCCGGGAGGGCTGGTACCACGTCAACAGCGACTGGGTCGTCCTGGAGCCGGTCGACGCCGACCACCGGCCGGTGCCGCCCGGGCAGCTCTCGCACACCGTCCTGATCAGCAACCTCGCCAACCGGGTCCAGCCGATCCTGCGCTACGACCTCGGCGACAGCGTCCTGATGCGGCCGGACCCCTGCCCGTGCGGCAACCCGCTGCCGGCCGTACAGGTGCAGGGGCGCGCGGCCGATCTGCTCACCTTCCCCGCCGAGGACGGCGAGCGGGTCGGCATCTCGCCCATGTCCTTCAGCACCGCGCTGGCCGTGCCCGGCATGGACCAGTTCCAGCTCGTCCAGACCGCGCCCACCGTCCTGCGGGTACGCCTGCGGGCCGCCGGCGGCGCCGACGCGGACCGGGTGTGGCAGGCCGCCCGTGACCGGGTCGTCCACCTGCTCACCGAGCACAGAGCCGGTCACGTCACGATCGAGCGCGCCGGGGAGCCGCCGGAGCAGTCGGCCGGCGGGAAGTACCGCAAGATCATCCCGCTGCCGGGTCCCTGACGGCGTCCGGGGGCCTCTCAGGCTTTGTCCGTGGCCTGCCAGATGCGGCTGCGCAGGTCCATGCCCCGGATGACCTGGACGCGCCAGGTGTCCAGGCGCAGCACGTGCAGCTTCGGATCGGCGGGCGAGCGCCAGAAGTCGCCCAGGTCGTAGCCGGCCCCGGGCGGGCTGGTCCGCCGGTAGAGGTCCCACACGTGACGTTTGACGTCCAGGTCGTCCACCCACTCGGCCACGGTGTCGACGGCGACGGAGTCGTTGCCGGGCATCCAGTACGAGAAGTTCGTGTGCGGGTTCCCGGCGATGTGCGCCGCCTTGACCGGGGTCCTGTACGTGGCGAGCCAGCCGAGCGGCCGGCCGTCGACGTTCTCCCAGACGGGGATCAGCACCCTGGTCCTCGGCCGTCCCTTGGCGTCCACCGTGACCATGGTGGCGTACCCGATCCGGCCGATGGAGGCGTTGAACTCGTTCTCGATCTCGGCGAACGATCGTACCCGCACGGTCATGAACGGCTCCCGAGGTCGGCGGCCGGCCGGGTGCGGCGCAGCCCGAAGGCGGTGACCAGCACGCCCAGCGCGGCGGCGGTGATCGGCACGTACAGCGCGGTGTGGAAGCCGTCGAGCATCCCCTGCGGCGAGGTACGGCCGGCGGTCGCGGCCGTGGCGACGGCGGTGACCACCGCGAGCCCCAGACCCGCGCCGAACTGGAAGGACGTGTTGAGCAGGCCGCCCGCCAGGCCCTGCTCCTCCTCGGCGATCCCGTCGGTGGCGGCGATCGTCAGCGGCCCGTAGACCAGCGCGAACGCCAGCCCGAGCAGGATCATGGTCGGGAACATGGCGGCGTACGTCCAGTCCAGGGCGATCGGCTGGAACAGCGCGTAGGCCGCCGCGGCCAGCAGCAACCCCCCGAAGATCACCCGGACGTTGCCGAAGCGGTTGACCAGCCAGGGAGTGAGCGTCGGCGCCAGGACGGCGTCCACGCCGATGGCGAGCAGGGCCAGCCCGGTCTCCAACGGCGACCAGCCGCGCAACTGCTGCAGGTAGAGCACCGCGATGAACTGGAAGGCGAAGAACGAGCCGGAGAACAGGACGGCGCCCAGGTTCGCGCGGACGAGCGGGCCGGACCGGAAGATGCCCAGCCGCACGAGCGGAGAACGTGACCTGCGCTCGATGAGCACGAACGCGGCCAGCGACGCCAGGCTCGCGGCCAGCAGGAGCGCCGTCGTGACCCATCCGGTGTGCGCGGCCCGTTCGACGGCGAGGACGAGCAGCAACACCGAGGCGGTGACGCTGATCGCGCCCGCGAGGTCGAACCCGGACCGGGAACGGGCCGAACGGTCGTCCTTCGGCACCAGGACGAACGCCCCGGCGAGGATCGCGGCGGTCAGCAGGACCGGCGCGAAGAACACCCAGCGCCAGCTGATCGCGGTCAGCAGGCCGCCGACGACCAGGCCGAGGGAGAACCCGGCGGCGGCCGTGCCCGCGTAGACGAGCAGCGCCTTGTTGCGCAGCCGGCCCTCGGGGAAGCCGGTGGTGATGACGGACAGGCCGGCGGGGGTGAGGAAGGCCGCGGCGATGCCCTTGACCAGGCGGGACAGGATCAGCGCCCAGCCCTCGGTGGCGAACCCGCCCACCCCGGAGAAGACGAGGAAGACCGCCAGCCAGAACAGGAACATGCGACGGCGGCCGAGCAGGTCGGCGGCGCGGCCGCCCATGAGCATGAAACCGCCGTAGCCGAGCACGTACGCGCTGACCACCCACTGCAGTTCGCCGGTGGTCATGCCCAGCTCGGCCTGGATCGACGGCAGGGCGACGCCCATCATCGAGACGTCCACGCCTTCGAGGAAGATGGCGCCGCACAGGACGAGCAACATCGCCCAGGCTCGCCCGCTCATTCGGTCGGGCACGGTGTGGGCGCCCGGTCGTTGCAACAACATGACTTGCTCCTTGATCGGTCGATTGGTGCGGCCGGGGTTATGCCGGGTCCGGGGCCGGCCCGGTGAGGGCGGGGATGATCCCGAGGTCGCTCTGGAAGACGAGGTTGTGCAGGTCTGCGGAGGCGATGGCCCGCAGTGTGGGCAGTTCCGCCGCGGCGTCGTCCTCGGTCGTGACGTTCAGCGGCCACTGGCCGACGGTGCCGCCCTGCAGGTGCGGGAGGTGGAATCCGGCGCCGTGGAAGGCGTGCAGGCGGACGGGGTTCACGCCGGCGGCCCGCTGCGCCGGCCAGGACAGCTCCCACAGGGCGTCCAGGCCGCGTTCGAGGGTCCGGCGCACGCCGGTGGCGCTGGTCAGCCCGGTTTCGAGGAGCAGGTGGGTGTTCAGCTCCTCCAGGGCCCGGCGGGCGTGCGGATCGATGAGCGGCACCGCTCGCAGGAACAGCAGATCCTGGTCCTGCCGGGTCCGGGCCGGGCGGCCCGGTGGCCGGTCATGGAGGTGGTCGCGCAGGTCGGCGAAATGCCGTCGCAGCGCGGTCAGATGGGGAGGAGATGTGACGGAGAGGGTCATACGATTCCTGTCCGGTGGCAGTGCTCCGCGAGGGACGCACGCGAAAGGGGATCGGGCCGGACGTGTCGACGTCGTTCCGGCATATCCACAATCGAAGATTCCGCTGTCCGGAACAAGGACGATCTGCGGCAGAATCGGTGATGCAAACTTATCGATCGAGGTAAAGGCGATGGAACGGCAAGAGATCGAGGCATTCCTGACGCTGGCCGAGGAGCTGCACTTCGGGCGTACGGCCGAACGGCTCGGGCTGGCCCAGGGCCGCATCAGCCAGATCATCAAGAAGGTGGAGCGGACCATCGGCGCCCCGCTGTTCGAACGCACCAGCCGCCGCGTCACGCTCACCCCGATCGGCCGGCAACTGCGCGACGGACTGCTCCCCGGCCACCGGCAGATCCAGCGGGCCGTCGCCGAGGCCCGCGTCGCCGCGCGCGGCCTGACCGGCACGCTCCGCACCGGCTACTCCGCCCCCTGGTGCGCCGAGATCCTCATCGCCGCCGCCGACCTGCTCCACGTCCGCAACCCGGCCGCCCAGGTGCAGGTCACCGAGGTCCAGCTCTACGATCCCCTCGGCCCGCTGCGCGCCGGCGCCCTCGATCTCCAGCTCACCGAGCTCCCGATCGACGAACCCGACGTCACGGTCGGCCCCGTCGTCTTCAGCGCGCCCCGCGCGCTCATCGTCCCGGTCGGGCACCCCTTCGCCGAGCGTGCCTCGGTCTCGTTGGAGGACTACGCGGCCGAGCCGATGATCACCGTGGGCGGCGGCGCCGTCCCGGCCTACTGGCACGAGCACCACTACCCGTCCGCGACCCCGTCCGGCCGGGCCGTACCGAGGGGGCCCGTCGCCACCTACTGGCACGAGATCCTGCCGCTGGTCAGCAGCGGCAAGGGCGTCTCACCCACCTGCCTGTGGGCCGCCCCCTACTTCGCCCACCCGGGCATCGTCCACGTCCCCCTCGACGACGCCCCGCCGATCGAGTACGGCATCCTTTGGCCGACCGCCCGCGACACACCCGCCGTCCGCGCCTTCGCCGACCTCATCCGCCAGGCCGCCGCCCGACGCACGGACCACTCGACCGGCCAGTAGGCCGCAAGCGGGTCGTACGGAGGCGGGCGAGTGGGGCGGGCGCGGTGGGCCGGGCGGTCCGAGGGCCGCCCGGCCCACCGGTTCAGCCTCCGACCACCGGCAGGCTCTCGGGTACGGGCTCCGTCGCCGGGGCCGGTTCGAGGGTCGCGAGAAGCGTCACCAGGTGGTCCGCGATCGCGGAGATGGTGGGCTGCTGCCACAGCAGCGTCGCGGGGAGACGGCAGCCGAAGCGCTTCTCCAGACGCCGCCGGACCATGACGGTCATCACCGAGTCCAGCCCCTGCTCGACCAGGGGACGACGGATCGCCAGGTCCTCGGCGGACAGCCGCATCACGGCCGCGATCTCCGCGCGGACCTCGGGCAGGACGCGGTCGCGCAGAACCTCCGGCGCCAGGCCGGCGAACGACTCCCCGGCCCCCCGGAGATCCTCCTCGGCCGGGACGGGCGCGTCGATCACCGGGTAGCGCAGCCCCCTGAGGTGCCCCACCACCCGGCCGTCCACGTCGGCCAGCAGCGCCCGGACGGTGTCCTCGGCGGCCGGGTCCATCTCCGCGTCGATGACCACCGTCGAGGGCGGCGCGCCGGTCAGCACCACCTCGTCGATGTGCACGACCATGCGCAGCACCGGATCGCCGGGGAACACGCAGGGCGCCACGGACATCGCGGCGTCCAGCGCGGCGGCCCAGCTCTCCGTCTCGCCGGTGCGGACCGTCGCCCGCAGCGCGCCGTGCGCGGCCAGCAGCCTCCCGATCGTCCAGTCGAAGCCCGTCGAGGGCACGCCGACGGCGGCCAGCCGCTGCTGCACGAACCCGGGGTCGACCGGGGCGAGCGCGCCGGCGTCCGGCAGTACGTCGGGCTTGACCTGGCCGGGGGCGGCCACGTCCGCGGTGACGTGCACCAGCCAGGCCGGTTCGGGCTCGTCGGGGTCGGCCGGCGTGCGGGCCGCGAGCCGTACCGCCGGGGGTTCGTGCACGACCTGGATCTGCCGGCGTTCCGCGGTCATCAGCGGATGCGTCATCTCCACGTCGGTGAGCGTGACGTCCTCGTCCTCGACCGCGTGCAGGAACGTGTTGACCAGCACGGCGGCGGGCACGATCTCGACGCCGTTGAGGGTGTGGCTGCCCGGGTAGGGCCGGTTGGCGTCCTCCAGGCTGGTCCGCCACACGCGGGTCCGGCTGCCCGCGAGGCCGGTCCCGGCGCCGAGCAGGGTGTGGGAGTGCACGTCGTGCCCTCGGTTGTCGTCGTCGCCGGAGGCCTCGCGCCAGTGGCGGCGGTGCTGCCAGGCGTACGGCGGCAGGTCGGCCAGGCCGCCGTCCGGTTGCAGCCGGTGCCAGTCCACCTCGACGCCGTGACAGTGCGCCGTGCCCACCGCGACGAGGAAGGCCGTCTGCTCCGGCTGGTTCCGGCGCAGCGAGATGCCGACGTACACGTCCTCGAAGCCGTTCTCCGAGAGCGTCTCGGTGACGGAGTGCGCGACCACGGGGTGCGGGGAGATCTCCAGGAAGACGCGGTGGCCGTCCTGGGCGGCGGCCGTCGTCGCGGCGGTCAGCCGTACGGGCTCCCTGAGGTTCGCCGCCCAGTACGCGCCGTCCAGGACGGGTGTCGCCCGGGGGTCGGCCAGCGCGGTCGTGTACATGGGGATGCGGGGCGCGCCGAACGACAGGTCGGCGGTGGCGGCGGCCAGTTCGACGGCCAGCGGGTCCATGTGCGGGCTGTGGAAGGCGACGTCCGAGGCCACCCGACGCACCACGATGCCCTCGGCCGGCCACTCGTTCACCACCTCCTCGACCGCGGCGACGTCGCCGGACAGCACGGTGGAGCCGGGCGCCGACGAGATCGCGGCCACCAGGTCGGCCCGGCCGGCCAGCCGCTCGGCCGCCTCCTCGAAGGACAGGTCGACCATCACCATGGCGCCCTTGCCCTCGGCCTGCCGCAGCAGCCGGGAGCGGCGGCAGATCAGGCGGGCGCCGTCGGCGACGCTCATCGCGCCGGCCGTCACCGCCGCCGCGATCTCGCCGACGGAGTGGCCGATGACGGCCTTGGGCGCGACCCCGTACGCCTTCCAGAGCCTGGCCAGGCCCAGCTGCATCACGAAGATCATGGTCTGCACGCGGTCGATCGTGTCGAGGTCGCCGTCGGCCAGGACCTGCCGGGGCGAGAAGCCGATCTCCGCGGCGAAGATCGGCTCCACCTCGTCCACGACGGACGCGAACTCCGGCACGGCCAGCAGTTCCCGGCCCATCCCGCGCCACTGGCAGCCCTGCCCGGAGAAGATCCAGACCGGCCCGGGGCCGAGGTCGGGCAGCACGTCCCCGGTGAGGACCGCCTCGGCCGGCGCGTCGTCGGCGAGCCGGCGCAGGTGGGCCGCCAGTTCGTCCTGGTCCGTCCCGATCACGACGGCGCGACGGGCCAGGTGGGTGCGCCGGAGCGCCAGCGTGTGCCCGGCCGACGCCAGGTCGGGCCCGTCGCCGAGGTGGTCGGCGAGCCTGCCCGCGTACTGCCGCAGAGCCTGCTCCGAGGCGGCCGACAGCGGGAACAGCCGCTCCGACCGGGCGGGCGCACCCTCGGCCTTGGGAGCGGGCGGGGCCTGCTCAAGCAGGATGTGCGCGACCGTGCCGCCGTACCCGAAGCTGGAGACGCCCGCCCGGCGGGGGTGGTGACGCTCCGGCCAGGCCGATCGTTCGGTCACCACGCGCAGGCCCGAGGTTTCCCACGCGACGGCCGGGTTCAGGGTGTCCAGCACGCTCGGCGGGATCTCGCCGCGGTGGAGGGCGAGCACCGCCTTGATGACGCCGGCGATGCCGGCGGCGCCTTCGAGATGGCCGATGTTGGACTTGACCGAGCCGATGAGACACGGGTCGCCGGGCGGCCGCCCGGCGCCGTACACCGCGGAGAGCGCGCCCGCCTCCAGCGGGTCGCCCAGCCGGGTACCGGTGCCGTGCGCCTCGACGTAGTCGACGGTGGACGGCGCGACGCCCGCCTGCTTGCAGGCCCGGGCCATCACATGTTCCTGGGCCTCCCCGCACGGCGCCATGATGCCGTTGGTGTGCCCGTCCTGGTTCACGGCGCTGCCGGCGACGAGCGCGAGGATCCGGTCACCGTCGCGCTGCGCGTCCGACAGCCGCTTGAGCACGACCACGCCGCAGCCCTCGCCGCGGCCGTAGCCGTCGGCCGAGGCGTCGAACGACTTGGACCGCCCGTCGGGGGCCAGCGCTCCGGCGGTGCCGAGCGTGAGGGTCTGGCCGGGGGTGACCAGCAGGTTGACGCCGCCGGCCAGGGCGACGTCGCTCTCCCCGAGCCGCAGGCTCTGCGCGGCCAGGTGCAGCGCGACCAGCGACGCCGAGCAGGCGGTGTCGATCGCCATGCTGGGGCCGCGCAGGTCGAGGGAGTAGGAGACGCGGTTGGCGACGGCGCAGGTGGCGGCGCCGATCCCGGTCCACGCCTCGATCTGGGGCAGATCCTCCAGCAGCCGGCCGCCGTAGTCGGCCGTGCAGACGCCGACGAACACCCCGGCGTCGGTCCCGGCCAGCTCGTGCGGCGGCAGGCCGGCGTGCTCAAGGGCCTCCCACGCGGTCTCCATCAGGATGCGCTGCTGCGGGTCCATCAGCTCGGCCTCGCGGGGCGACAGGCCGAAGAACTCCGCGTCGAAGCCCTCGATGTCGCTCAGGAAGCTGCCGTGCCGTACGGCGTCGCGCAGCGCGGCGGCGTGTTCGGGGCTCCGGGTCTCGTAGCGGCGCCAGCGTTCGGCGGGCAGCGGCCGGGTCGTGTTCCGTCCGGCGCAGAGCAGGTCCCAGAACTCGTCCGGCGAGTGGACGTCGCCGGGAAGACGGCATCCGATCCCGACCACCGCGACTGGTTCCACCCGGGCTCCGCGCGGAGTGTCGACCATCTGTGTTCGTTTCCCTTCGATGTCAGATCCACTGGGGAGTGTCGATGATGTTGATCACGGCGCCGGAGACGGTCACTCCCGGCCCGGTGCCGAGCATCAGCAGGTGGTCGCCCGGGCCCAGCTGCCCGGTCGTGAGCAGGTGGTCGAGGGAGAGGACCTGGTCGCTGGCCCCGCAGTGGCCGATGGTGCGGCCGTAGTGCCAGGTCGAGCGGGACATGGGCAGGTCGAGCAGGGCCATGCACCGCTGTTCGACGATCTCCTCGGAGTAGTTCATGAACGCCACGCGGGTGAGGTCGCGGGCCTCGATCCCGCTCTCGTCCAGCACGCGCTCGACGATCTCCATGAGCGCCCGCTGGATGTTGAACAGCGCGGCGGTGGCCTCGCCCTTGGGCATGACCTGCTGCCGGAACTGCTCGTTGCGGGCCGCGAAGCTCATCCGGCGCCCGACCGTGACCCCCGGGGGGAACAGGGGCTCGCTGCCCCGGTGCAGTTCCTCGGCCTCGGCCACCGTCGTCGTGCACACCGACTTCAGACGCGCGAAGCCGCCGTCCTTGGAGAGCACGAGCGCGCTGCCGGCGTCCCCGCCGATGTATCCGGGGCCCATCCGCCACCGGTCCATCAGCGGAGTGCCGTAGTTGTCGGCGGCGACCAGCAGGGCCGCCTGCCGGCCGGGGGCGGCGTCCAGGTGGCCGGCCGCGAGCTCCAGGGCGATGAACATGCCGTTGCAGCCCTGCCGGATCTCGGTGGCCAGGACGTCCCCGCCGACGAGGTGCCGTTGCAGGTAGGAGTGCGGGGGCCAGCCGTCCGGTCCCTGGTGCCAGGTCGAGGCGTACAGCAGGAGGTCCAGGTCGGCGGGGGCCCGGCCGCTGCGCTTGATCGCGCTGCGCGCCGCGTGCAGGGCCATCTCCGGCGCCGGCACGTCCCCGGCCACCACCGTCCCCGCCAGGTTGTGCAGCTCGGCCTCTTCGGCCGGGTACCAGCCCTTGGCGACGGCCTTCTCGACGCTGACGGCGGTCCGGGGAAGGTAGGCTCCCACGCCGCTGATGTACGTGTCCGCGTACCGCATGACTTCGTCCTCGTCCCGGTTATGCGGATCGGAGTTCTCTGACCATCGTCACGATGGTCGCGACGTCCCTGAAGTTCTCGGGGTCGAGCCTGGCCGCGCTGATCGTGACGCCGAGGTCCTTGCGGAGGAAGTTCAGCAGGCGCGCCGTGCGCAGGGAGTCCAGGAGACCGGACACGAGGAGCGGGGTCGTCTCGTCGACCTTGACGTCGTCGCCGTCCAGGACGAGGTGCTCCTGGATGAAGTCGACCAGCCTCTGCGTGATGTCGCTCATGCGCGCGCTCCTCGCGTGACGGGAGAGGTGGACAGGACCCTGAACGCGGCCGCGGCGACCGACGTCCCCGAGCCGAACCCGACCATGAGCAGGTGGTCGCCCGCGACGAGCCCGCCGGTCGCGAGCAGGTGCTCGAAGGCGATGAACTGGTCCACCGCGCCGCAGTGGCCGACGCGCCGCCCGTAGTCCCAGGTCGTCTGGTCCTCGTCGATGCCCAGCCAGGACATCTGCCCGTCCAGGTCCTCGCGGCGGCCGTGCGGGAAGGCCACCTTCGTGATGTCGGAGAGCCCGATCCCGGCCTCCTCCAGGGTCTGCTCGACCTGCTGCATCATCGTCTTCTGGATCGTCAGGTGGATCCCGGTCCCCTGCGCCTTGAGCAGCCGCTGGCGGAACTCCTCGTGCCGGTCGCCGAAGCTCAGCCCGATGCCGACGGTGGCGTCCGGGGGGAACAGGGGGTAGGCGCCGTCGTTGACCGCGTCGGCCTCCGGGATCACCGTCACGTTCACCGACAGGAGCTCGGCCATGCCGTAGTCCTTGCCGAGCACCATCGCCGCCGCGGCGTCGCCGATCAGCGCCCCGGGGGTCATCCGCCAGCGGTCCACCAGCGGTGTGCCGTGATTGTCGGAGGAGACGACCACGGCCGTGTCCCGGCCCGCGTCGGCCTGGAGGTAGCTCGCCGCCAGTTCGAGCGAGCTGATCATCCCTACGCAGCCGCTCCGGATCTCGTGCGCCGGCACGCCTCCGCCGAGCAGGTGCATCTGCAGGTAGTGCTGAGGCTGCCAGCCGTTCGGTCCCTGGTGCCAGACCGACGGGTAGAGCAGCAGGTCCAGATCGCGCGGGGACGACTCGCCCCAGCGGTCGTACGCGTCCAGGACCGCGAGCCGCGCCATCTCCGGCGCCGGCATGTCCCCGGCCACCGCCGCGCCGATCTGCCGGAATTCCTCGGCCTCCGCGGCCGGGTACCAGCCCTCGCGAACCGCCTGCTCGACGCTCACGCTGTCAGGCACATAAACGCCTAAGCTCCTGACGAACATGTTGGATGTACGCACACGTCCCCTTACTCATCGACGAATCCCGGGCAACGGCCTCCGGCAGGGGAAGGCGGCTTATCCGATTCAATTCGGCTCCGGGAATCACACGGCCACGGCCGGACAGGGAAAACAACTGAAATGGGCCGGCGGGCCGTCCGGGGTAAGGATAGGGGCGGCCCGTCGGATAAAGCAATAACTTGGTCCGCGACCTTCCGTGACCGCGGATCGACGGAACGTGGCGCATTCAGGAAATGCGCATTTCCGCTTCACTCCATGGATTCTCGAATGCAATTCCGGAATCCGCGCCCTCAGGAGAGGGCGCGTCGGGCCGTCGTCATTCGGCTCCGCCCCGGCGCGCGTCGTCTCAGGGCACCCGCGTGCAGGGGATGTCGTTGAGTTTGAACTGGGCGGGAATGGCGTTCGTCCCGGTGACAGTCGCCGAGAAGCCGAGGCTCTGACTGGAGCCGGGGCCGATGTAGGTGTTGCTGCCGTCGTCGCGGGCGGTCACCTGCGTGCCGGTCTGGGTCGTCGTGGAGTTCCAGGCGTACGTGATCTGCTGGTTGCCCGCCCAGGTCCAGTTCAGGGTCCAGCCGCTGATGGGGGTCGTGCCGGTGTTCTTGACGACCACAGTGCCGTTGAAGGCGCCGTTCCAGACCTCGGTGAGGTAGGTGACCTCGCAGGAGGTGCCCATCTTGAGCCCGCCGCGCAGGAAGGTCGCGAAGTTGGCCCAGGTGGGGTTCAGCGTGCCGGTGCCGACGGTCTCGGCGCAGTTCTTGGTGGTGGAGACGGTCTGCGAGCCGAAATGAGCGGGGTCCATGATCTGGGGGACCATGTGGTCCGCGCCGGGCACCGAGATGAACGTGGCGTCACCGCACTGGGCCTTGATCCTGTTGTAGAGCAGGACGCTCTGCCCGTGCGGCACCAGGAAGTCGGCCTGGCCGTGCATGAACATCAACGGCGGGTCGTTGCTGTCGACGTACGTCATCGGATTGGCCTGGGCCACGGTGGCCGGGCAGGTCTGGATCGGGCAGCCGACCAGGAGGGACTCCGGGGAGGCGGGCGAGTCGTGGTCGAGCCCGCCGGTCGGCAGGTTCTGGGAGTTCATCTGCAGGAAGTTGGTCGGGCTGAAGAACGCGACCCCCACCTGCACCGCACTGGAGACGCCGGTCGTGCCGACGGTGCCCTCCAGCGCCGACACGCCGCCGGACAGGGTGGCCATCTCCGTCAGCCAGCCGCCCGAGGAGTCGCCCATGATCGCGAAGCGGTTGGGGTCGAGCTGGTACGTGGCGGCGTTCGCGCGCAGCCAGCGGATGGCCGCCTTGATGTCGTGGACCTGGGCCGGGAAGATCCCTTGGGAGCTGGACCGGACGCTGACGCCGGCCACGGCGAAGCCCAGCGGGTTGTAGATCGCCGCGATGGCGTCCGCGCCGGCCTTGCCGTCGTCGCTGCTCCACGCCGAGCCGGTGTGCCAGATCAGCAGCGGCCGGGGGGTGAGGCCGGCGGACGGCAGGTAGAGGTCCAGAAGGTGCCCCTTGCTGCCGGCCGGTTGTGCGGGCGCGTACGCGATGTTGGTGATCGTCTGCGCGGCTTGAGCCGGCGGCGCGAAGGCCGCCGGCACACCGACGGCGGCCAGCACGGTCATCATCAGGCCGACGAGCCAGGCCGTGCGGATGCGAGCTTGCATGGTGCGACTCCGGTTGGTCGGATGGTCGCCGCTTCCCGGTGGCCGTGCGCGTCTCGTCCGGGGCAGCCGTGATCAGCACGCCGACGGTGGTGCCTGCGAGAACAACGTCGTGCTCGAGTGTCGCGGCTCACATCGATATGGGCGGGGAGACGATATGACACGTCCGCGACGATGGTCAAAGTTTTCTTGGTTTCGTTTCCCTTCAAACGAAAAAGCGGCATAAATCGTACTTTGGGGGCGTAAGGCGCGGAGACGGCCCCAGAGCATCCATGCCACGCCCAGGCGGCCCGATACGCACCGACGAGGCCTTTCACGGCCGTCCGGCTCCGCAATTGACAGCAGCCCCAACTCTGTGCGTCGTTCCATGGCAACGCCGATGAAAGTTTCATGGCCGCCCTCGGCCGATTCCGTCGGGACAATCCCTCCGGCGCGGTGGGTGATAATGTCCTGCGTCATGATCTCCCCAGCCGCAGGAGGACGAATGCGAAAGGCACGCGCTGTTCTCGTCTCAGCCGTCATGGCCCTTGGAGTGACGCTGACGATCGGGGCCGCCCCGGCGCACGCCGAAAGACTGGCCGGCGTCTTCAGGGAGCACGCGGAGTGCGAGCGGACCGGAACCTACGGCGTCACCCAGGAATGGTGGGACGACTATTCATGCCAGTGGGAGGACCGGTACCTGTACTACTTCCTCTACGCCTGATCCCGTGAGACGCACGCGCCCCCGGCCCTGAGGGTCGGACCGGGGGCGCGTGCGTCATCGGCATGTCCGGGGGCATTCCCGCGCCCGCCGTCGACGCCCCCGCGCCCCCGAGGAAAACTCCCGCCCGGCGATGCAACATCTTGATCCCTTCGGCCGTCTGGGATGTGACTACCGAAGGGACTGCACGTGGATGACGAACCCGGCTTCGACGACTTCGTGGCGGAGCAGACGGACGCGCTGCTCCGCTACGGGTACGTCCTGACCGGAAACCCTCATGACGCGGCCGACCTGGTCCAGGAGGCTCTGGTACGGCTGTGCGGCGCCTGGCCGAGGGTGAGACGCAAGGACAGCCCGCACAGCTACGTCCGGACCACGATGGCGCGGCTGCACATCAGCGTCTGGCGGCGGCACAGGCGGGAGCAGCTCATCGGAGAGCCGCCGGAACGGGGGCACCACGATCTCCTCCCTCCCGACGAGGACCAGGGCCTCTGGGAAGAGCTGGCCGGGCTGCCCCGCAGACAGCGCGCCGTGCTGGTGTTGCGCTACTACGAACAGCTCGCCGACAGCGAGATCGCCAAGGTGCTCGGCATCTCCCCCGGAACCGTGCGCAGCCAGGCCTTCCGCGGCCTGGACAAGCTGCGTTCCGCCCTCTCCCCCGCGCCGGCGTCCCACAGGAGCATGCGATGACCGATCTGGAAGACCAGCTGAACCGCGTCCTGTCCGGGGCGGCGCAGCGTGCCCCGCAGGCGCCGGCCGGGCTGCTCGCGACGGTCAAGACGCGCCATCGCCGACGGCGGGCGCGATCCGCCGCCATGCACGCGGCCGCGGCCGTGGTCCTGGTGGCGGGCGGGGTGGGCGTGGCGGTGAGCGCCATGGGCGCGTCGGCCGAGCCGGCGCCCGCAGTCGGCGCGACCGGCACGGCCAGCCGCCCCGCCGACCGGATTCCGCCGCCCGTCGAGAAGGTGTGGCCGCAGGCGGTGCACAAGATCCCGGTCAGATTGCCCGACGGGCGCGCGTACTACCCGCAGTTGCTCCTCGACGATCGGACGCTGCTGGTCATGACGGGCGTCAGCGATGGGAGGCGTCAGTTCCTGTGGGCCTTCGACCTGGGCACCGGCCGGGCCAGGCGGATCGCCGAGATCCCCCCGACGAAGGGATCGGCGATCTTCGCCGACGGCGTCGCCGCGGGTGGCGGCGACATCGTCTGGTGGGCGTCCTACAAGGAGGCGGGCGGCCCGCGGGTCGCCCGGATCTGGACGGTCCCCGCCACCGGCGGCCGGCCCCGGCCGGTGACCGACGTCCCTCTCGGAGACGTCATGAAGCAGGGGCACATCAACGGGCTGGCAGTGACGGGCTCGGACGTGGTCTTCGCCTACGAGAAGGGCGGGGTCTACCGGGTGCCCCTGAGCGGTGGCTCGCCGCAGCGGGTGGAGGGCACCGAGGGGTATCACGTCCTGCGATGGCCGTGGGTGGGCCGCCACCAGGGGAAGGCGGTCTTCCGCGACCTGCTCAACGTCGAGACCGGTGAGCGGCGCGACGCCGTCGTCAAGGCCGACGAGGAGGTCAGGTGCGGCGTCGAGCGGTGCGCGGGCGTGGCCGTGCGCTACGAGACCGTCAAGGTCGAACGCCCCCGCGACCGCTCCGGCAAGGAGATCAGGTGCGGTGCTCGCCGGTGCCCGGACACGACGCGGGTGCAGACGATCCTGCGCAGGTTCGTCCGCGACCGGGACGGCTCCCACGAGCGTGAGCTGCCGCGCAACTTCCAGCAGGGCGACGACGCGCCCCTGGAGCGCTTCTTCAAGGTCGACCTGATGGCACCGGGGAACCAGTCCGTCCTGACGCTGTACGACGCCGACACCGGCACCTCCGCCGACCTCGGCGTGCGGCCGGACGCGCAAGGAGGCATGGCCTACCCCGACGGCGGCCTCGACCGGCTGATGACCTACCCGATCAAGAACGAGATGTACGTCCTGGACCTGGCCGCGATCAAGTAGTGGCACGCCCCGGGCGGCGGCGGGCCGGGAGGTCGGGGCCGCCCTTGTTCAGCCGGGCGTTGATCTGGCCGGCCTCCACCTCCGTGATCACGCCGTGCGGCAGCTCCACGCCCAGCGCCGTGGCCAGTTCGCGCTGGCGGACGTCCACCAGGCTCTCCACCAGGGTCGCGTACGCGTGGGCGTGGCGTCGCGCCGCCGACCGGCCGGCGGTCAGCAGGCCGGCCGCCACCACCGCCCCCGGCCACCACAGGCAGCCCAGGAGCGCGTACAGCAGCCCCCAACCGGCGGTGAGCGCGGCGGTGTCGAGTGCCGCGCGGGCCTCCCGTACGGGCACCCGCTGGTGGTCCTCCAGCAGCGCCCACAACCGGGGCCACACCAGGGACACCCGCAGTCCGTGGTACTCCGCCCGCACCCGCTCCTCCAGCAGCGCGAGCCGCCGCCCCGGCCAGGTGAGCCTGCGCCCGCGCCGTTCCAGCAGCCACAACCGCTCCACCGCCCCGACCGCGAGCCGGGCCAGCCCCGCGGCCGCGACGGCGGCCGCCACGGCGAGCACGCCCACGGTCACCAGCGCCACCGGGTCGACGCCGATCCGGGTCAGGCCGTCGCGGGTGCGGCGGACGAGCAGGCCCAGGTCCAGCGCGTGGGCGTGGCCGAGGGTGATCGCGCACCAGGAGGCCGCCGCGAAGCACAGGCCGAGCGGCCAGGCCGGGGACAGCCAGCGTTCGGTGGCCTTCTTGCCCACCTCGGTGAGCAGCCCGTCGAGCACGGCGGTCACGACTCCGTGAAGCGCATGGGCCGGCGGCGCAGGCCGCAGACGGGGGGCCGGTTCCTGGCGTCGCGGCCGGCCCGGCGGCCGCACCAGCCGTCGGGGCAGACGTACACGCCGTGCAGCTCGGGCCCGGCGGCGCCGAACAGCAGGTACGGCTGGAGGTCACCGCGCACCTCCTCGTCGGCGTCGTCCGCCGGGGCGGGATCGAGCAGGGCCAGCACGTCGAGGGCGGTGCCGCCCTCGTCGAGCACGGTCAGCGCATCGGCCAGGGCCGCCGTCCAGCCGCCGGCGGCGGCCTCCTGGCGCAGGGAGGGAAGTTCGGCGCACAGGAACGCCCGCGCCTCGTCCTCGGTCATGCCCCACATCGTCCACGACGACGGGCGTCCCCGGTATCCCTTGACGGCCCCGCCCGCTCTGGGAGGACATGGACTCCGACGCGGCCGAGCTGCTGGCCCGCTACGAGCGCGAGGACGACCGGGACGCCCTCGACCGGGCCGTCGATCTGTACGCCGGTGAAGGCGGCGCGGCGTACGCCAGGGCGCTGCTGATGCGCCACTCCCGCACCGGCGCGCGGGAGGACCTGGACCGGGCCGTCGCCGTGTGCGGGGCGGCGCTGGAGAACCCCTCCGCGGTCCCCCGGGAACGCCTCAAGGAGCTGGTCGTCGCGGCCGACGCGCTGGTCGCGACCTGGGACGTCACCGGCGCCCCGGCCGACGTGGACGCCGCGATCGCCTGGTACCGCCAGGCGGTGGAGCTCGAACCCGGCTCGGCCGTGGCGCTGTCGAAGCTGGGGCTGGCCGTCGCCAGACGCCGTCTGATGGGCGGAGGAGGGCCCGGGGACCTGGCCGAGGCGCTGGAGCTGTGCCGCCGGGCCGTCACCCTGGGCCGCCCGGACGGTGACACCGACCTGGACCGGGCGGCCGATCTGAGCAGGCTGTCCCTGGCGATGAGCGGGCGGGCGACGGAGGCCGAGGACCCCGCGCTCGCCGAGGCGGCGGTGGAGACGATGGACGACGCGCTCGCGCTGCTCCCGGCGACCGGCCCGCAGCGCTGGGGGTACGAGATCGGGCGGTTGACGGTCATCGGCAACCGGTACGCCCTGCTGGAACGCCCCGAGGACCTCGACACGCTGCTCACCGGCCTGCCCGCCCTGGCCGGCACGCTGCCCGAGGACCTGCCCGGCCGCCGTATCGTCCTGCTCCAACACGGTCTGATGCTGTACGCCCGGTTCAGCCGTACCAAGCTGCCCGGCCACCGGGACGACGCGATCAGCGTCCTGCTCCGGACGCTCGGCGACCCGCGGCCGGGCCTGTCGGCGATCGAAGGGCTCGCCGACCGGGTTCTCCGCAACCTGCTGTGGAACCGCATCGCCCGGGGGCCGCGGCTGGAGGACGTCGACGAGCTCATCGCCCGCGTCCGCGCCCTCCTCCAGGACCGGCCGGGCGACCAGGAGCTGCGCGAGGAGCTGCACTCGGCGGCCACCGCCCGTTTCTCGGTCACCGGCGACCAGGCCGACCTGCCGACGGGCGAGGACCTGCGGGACGAGGTGAGCCGGACCGAGGCCAGGATGATGCGGGCCATCGCCGCGGGCCGGGAGGAGCTGGACGCGGCCATCGCCCAGGCCGACCGGGTCCTGGCCGCGCCCGGCCACGACGAGGACCGGCTCCTCCCCCTGCGCTTCACCCTCACCGGAGCCCTGTACGCCCGTTACGCGGTCCGCGGCGACCGCGACGACCTCGACCGCGCCACCGACATCCTCACCGACCAGCTCGGAAGCGACGGCCCGATCACCGGCCACGTGCACGTGCAGCTCGCCCTCACCCGGTGCGCCCTCCACGACGTGACCGGCGAACCGGCCGTCCTCGACGAGGCCCTGGCGCACGTCGCCGACGCCGGCCGGCTCATCCCGCCCGGCCACTCCGACCGCAGGCTCGTCGAGCACGTCCGCGGCATGGCCTTCACCCGCCTCCACCGGCGGGACGGCGACCCGGCCCACCTGGACACGGCCGCCGACGCCTACCGGGCGGCGCTCGCCACCATGCCCGCGAACCACCCCCACCGCGCCCTGTTCGAGTCGGAGCTCAGCCTGGTCCTGCAGGAGCGCGCCGCGCAGTCGGGTGGCGTCGGTGCCGGCGTCGATGCCGCCCTCGACCTGGCCCGCCGGGCCGGGCGCGCGGCCCTGCCCGGCGAGCAGCGCTTCACCGCGTACTTCGCGCTCGGCCAGGCCCTGTCCCAGCGCTTCCGGCTGACCGGCGACACCCGCGCGGTCGGCGAGGCGATCACCGCCTTCCGGCGCGCCCTGCCGGAGTTGCCGGACGGCCACCCGAACCGGGCCTTCGTCCTGAGCGGGCTGTCGCACGCCCTGGCGGCGCACGCCGAGTGGACCGGGTCCCCGGCCGCCCTGGACGAGGCGATCGCGGCGGGGCAGGAGACACTGCGGCTGCCGGTGCACGGAGCCGTGCGGGTGAACGCCGTGCTCGGCCTGGCCGAGGCGCTGCGGCTGCGCGGCCAGCGCACCGGCGGGCGGGCCGACGTCGAGGCCGCCGTCACGACCGTCACCGCGGCGCTCGCCGACCTCCCCGAAAGCCATCCGCAACGGCCGGCCTGCCAGGTGCAGCTCGCCGTCGCGCTGTCGCAGCGCTACACGATGAGCGGCGACGTCGGCGACCTCGACCGGTGCGTCGACGTCGCCCGCTCCGCGCTGGGCGCGCTGCCGCCGCACTCCCCGCTGCGGGGGCCCGCGCTCCACGCACTCAGCGGCGGCCTGTGGAAGCGCGCCGACCATCGCGGCGACCTGGAGGACCTTGACGAGGCGGTCGAGACGATCGAGCAGGCCCTGGCCGCTCCCACCGGCGACCACCGGCATCGGGCGCCGATGCTCTACCACAAGGCGGGCGTGCTGCGCCGCCGCGCCGACGCGCGCGGGCGGCCCGGCGACCTCGACGCCGCGATCGAGGCCGGCCGCGAGGCCCTGGAGGCGCTCCCGCCGGGCCACTCCTACCGGCCGGTCCTCACGAAGGGCCTGTCGCTGCTGTACGTCAGCCGCTACGACGACGACAACCCCGGCGACCTGGAGGAGATCGTCCGCCTGGGGCGCGAGGGGCTCGCCGCCACGCCTGAGGACGACCCGTCGTGGGCCAGCCAGCAGCACGTGGTGGGCCACGGCAGCCTGCTGCGCTTCTGGCGTACGGACCGGATGCGCGACCTGCGCGCCGCGATCCGCCACCTTGAGCTGTCCGTGGCCGCCACCGCACCCGACGACCCCCTCCTGGCCGCCCGCGCCGCCCAGCTCGGCCTGGCCGTGAACATCAGGTACGAACGCCGCCACCGCCGTCGCGACCGCGACCGCGCCATGGCCGCGCTCAGGCTCTCGGCCGGCGTCACCTCGGGCGACGTCCTGTCCCGCCTGGCGAACACCCGCATCTACGCCGGCTACAACCTGCACCACGACCGCCCGGCCGAGGCGCTGGAGCAGTACCGGGTGTGCGTGCAGGAGCTGCTGCCGCTCGCTGCCTGGCGCGGCCTCGACCGCGGCTCCCAGGAGAACCAGCTCAGGCAGGCGACCGGGCTCGCCACGGAGGCGGCCGCCGCCGCGCTGGTGGCCGGCTCGCCGAGGTCCGCCGTCCAGCTGCTCGAACAGGGCCGCAGCGTGTTGTGGGCCCAGCTCCTGCAGACCAGGAGCGACCGCAGCGAGCTGCGTGCCCGCCATCCCGGGCCGGCCGCCGAGTTCGACGAGGTGAGCGCCGTCCTGGACAGGCCGCCGGCCGGCGAGCCGCTCCAGCCGGACGAGCTGGGCTCGGCCGGACGTCCCGCCCGGCGGGCCGAGGCCGACCTGCGGCGCGAGGCCACGGCCCGTTTCGCCGAGCTGTGCGATCAGATCAGGCAGTTGCCCGGTTTCGCGTCGTTCCTGCGGCCCCCCGACTTCGCGGCCCTGAGCGCGGCGGCCGACCGCGGGCCGGTCGTCATGGTCAACGTGGACCGGCGGCGCTGCGACGCGTTGCTCCTCACCTCCGGCGGGCTGCGCGTGCTGCCGCTGCCGCGGCTGAGCCACCAGGAGGCCGCCGGGCGGGCCGAGGGGGTGCGCCGCACGCTCGGCGCGGCGCACGGCGGCAGGGCGGCGCGCATCTCCGCGAACCAGACCGTGCTGGCCACCCTCGAATGGCTGTGGGAGGCCGTCACCCGCCCGGTGCTCCACGAGCTCGGCCTGCTCGCGGCCCCGGGCGGCGACCCGCCCAGGCTGTGGTGGTGCCCGACCGGCCCGCTGGCGGCCCTGCCGCTGCACGCCGCCGGACGCCACCGTGACGGCGGGCCCTGGGTGGGCGACCACGTCGTGTCCTCCTACACGCCCACCCTCCAGGCCCTGCTGCGGGCCAGGTCCACACCGGCCGCGCCGCCGTCCGCGCCGGTGCTGGTGGCCGCGCTGGCCGCGACCGCGCGCCCCGGCGGGGGGTACGCGGACCTGCCGCAGGTCCCCGCGGAGGTGCGTGCCGTCCGCGACGCCCTGGGACCGCGGGCCGTCGTGTTCGAGGGTCCGGCCGCCACCCGCCGCGCCGTCCTGGACGCCATCCCGGCCTACCCGTGGGTCCACTTCGCCTGCCACGGCGACCAGGACGACGCCGAACCGTCCGCCAGCCGCCTCGTGCTGCACGACGCCGACCTGACCGTGCTCGACCTGACCAGCGTCGGCGTGGACGGCGGCGACCTCGCCTTCCTGTCGGCCTGCGAGACCGCTCAGGGCGACACCGCGCTCACCGACGAGGCCATCCACCTGGCGGCGGCGTTCCAGCTCGCCGGCTACCGCAACGTGATCGGCACCCTCTGGTCGATGTACGACGCCTCGGCCGCCGAGGTGGCCGCGGACGTGTACGCCGTCCTCGCCGCGGGCGCGGCCGATCCCGCGGTGGCGCTGCACCGGGCCGTCACCCGGCTGCGCGGGACACCCCGTTTCGGCAGCCCGCTGTTCTGGGCGCCCTACGTCCACCTCGGCGTGTGATCGCGGGCGGCTCGACGGCGTCGAAAACGCGTCTGGCCACGGCCGTCGAGGCCGACGTGAAAGGTAGGGCGTACGGGGTTCGCCCGGAGCCCGGCCACTATGGCGGCGCTCACATTTGTCCAAGTTCTGGCGTAATGTCCACCGGCGCGGCCTTCGCCTGTTAGATTCCGTACTGATGATCAAGGAAAGGCGCGACGGCGGCCCCGCCATGGGCCGCTGAGGCGTGAAGGGGTGCTTCACGGTCCGGGGACCTTCGACGGGGGTCTGATCCTGTCCCCGCGCGGCCGTCCGGTACGGCGAGCCCAGGACCCGATCGTGTGCCGTGCGAGCAGCCCTGCCGATCAACGTGCCGATCGACGATAGGAGCAATGTGCTGAGAAGAACTCCCCTGCTCGCCGCCGCCCTCATGATGGTGACGACGCTGTTAACCGTCCCGATGGCGGGGACGGCCGGCGCGGTGGTGACCGGGCAGGACGTCACGGATGCCGTCGGCAAGCGCGGCATCACCTGGGGGCCGTGCGAGGAGGAACCAACCGTCGAGTGCGGCACGCTGGCCGTGCCCATCGACTGGTCCAGGCCCGACGGCCCCACCGTCGACCTGGCCCTGGCCCGCCGCAAGGCCACCGACCCGGCCGCCCGGATCGGTTCCCTGCTGAGCAACCCCGGCGGGCCCGGCAACTCCGGCGTGAACGACATCCTTCGCCCCTCCGGCTTCAGCCAGGAGATCCAGCGACGGTTCGACATCGTCGGCTACGACCCCCGCGGCGTCGCCCGCAGCGGCTCGGTGACCTGCTCGGCCTCGGTGTACAACCAGATGCCGAACCCGGTCATGACCAGCCAGGCCGACTACCTCAAGTGGGTCGCCTACGACGCGAGGCTTCGCGCCGACTGCCGCAAGCTCACCGGCCCGCTGTACGACCGCCTCGACTCGGCCAACGTGGCCCGCGACATGGACGCCATCCGTGCCGCGCTCGGCGACGACAAGCTGACCTCCTACGGCGTCTCCTACGGCACGCTCGCCCAGCAGATGTACGCCGAGCTGTTCCCCGGCCGCATCCGCGCCATGGTGCTGGACAGCAACATGGACCACAGCCTGGACGTCAAGGCGTTCCAGGTCACCGAGGCGGCCGCCGTCCAGGACAGCTTCCAGGAGTTCATCGCCTGGTGCGAACGCGACAGCGAGTGCGTCCTGAACGGTCGCGACATCCGGGCGCTGTGGAAGGGCCTGCTGGAGAAGGCGGACCGGGGCGAGCTGCTGTGGCCGGGCGACGGCCGTCCGGTGAGCGCGCACAACCTGATGTGGCTGGGCGTCGTGCTCAACGAGGCGCCCTCCTGGCGGCAGGAGGCCGCGGTGCTGCGCGCGCTGGACGGCGGTCCGGTGCCGGACGACATGCCCGGCCCTCCCGGCAACTGGCCCGTGAACGGCCAGTACGCCGAGCTGCCCACAGCGATCCTGTGCCAGGACTGGAACCTGTCCCTGCGGGGCTACGACCAGTACGCCGAGGTGATGCGCGCCTCCAACGCGGTCGCCCCGGACATGCGGTACAACCCGATGCCGATGGGCGACATGCCGATCTGCCAGGGCCACCCGGTCAACAACCCCCAGCACCCGCTGCGGTACCGGGGCACCACGCAGCTGCTGGTGGCCAACACCAGGCACGACCCGGAGACGCCGTACGAGTGGTCGGCCAACGTGGCCCGGCAGCTCGGCTCCAAGGCCACCCTGCTCACCTACGAGGGCTGGGGCCACGGCGTCTATGGCATGACCGAGTGCACCACGGTCGCCATGGACAACTACCTGATCTCGCCGACCGTACCCGTCAAGGGCAACCGCTGCCCGGCGGAAGAGCCCCAGGGCTAGGCGGAACAGCAGTGTGAAGGTGCCGGGCCGACACGATTCGGCCCGGCACCCAGGCATCCTTGACGAACTGCCGCTGGGGTGGCGTGCGCACCACGATCCCGTATGGTGTACGGTACGTCGTACGATACGAGTGGAGGGGCAGCATGCACCAGCCGAGCGCCGAGGAACTGAAGAGCGTCGAGAACTGGTTCGCCGACTACGACGCACGCGCCGAGCAGGGCGAGATCGAGAAGTTGGCCGACCTGGCGGTCTTCCCCATGAACGTGGCCACCGACGTGCCGGACGGCCACGCCAGCGTCCGCCAATGGACCCGGGACGAGTACGTCGAGGCGATGAAGGAGTCGATGGGGGGCGGCACCGCCGGGCTCGGCCTGCGCTCGACGCGCACCCCGCGCTTCCTCAGCCCCAACCTGGTCGTCGTGGAGACCGAGGCGACGATGACGATCGAGGGGCAGGAGCACCACATGCACTACGCCGACCTGCTGGTGCGCACCGAGGAAGGCTGGGCGTTCCAGACCATGGTCCAGGGTGGCTGGGGCCACGGCTGGCCGTCCGCCAAGCGCGGCTGACCTCGCCGCCCCGGCCAGGACATGCCCGGGTGAGGAGCCGGCAGGCAGGCGGCCGGCTCGTCACCGTCCGAACGTCCCCTACTCCGGGCCGAGGCGGTCGAGTACGGCGGCGTGCACGTCCGGGGGGAGGGGGCCCTTGCGGGCGGCGGTGATGTTGGCCCGCAGGTGTTCCGGGCGGGCCGAGCCGACGATCACCGAGTGCAGGTCCGGATGCCCGAGGATGAACCGGAGCAGGATCTCGGTCACCGGCGCGCCGTCCGCCAGTTCGTCCAGGCGGGCGGCGGCGAGCCGGGCGTGGCGCTCGGCCAACGGCCGGCGCACCGGCTCGGGCACGGCCTCGGGCGGCGGCGCGAGCGAGCGGGCCACCGAGCCGCGGGCCACCGTCCCGGCCCCGGTCGCCGCGGCGGCCCCGACCAGCCGCTCGTGGGAACGGTCGAGTGCCGAGTACGGCAGCAGGAACACGTCGAACGCCCCCGTCGCGATGTGGTCGGGAAGGTGGGGCAACTCCCCCGACATGCCGGTGAAGCGGATCTTGCCCTCGTCCTGGAGCGCCCGCATCTCGGCGACGGTGTCCTCGGCCTCCATCACGGCGACGCTCGGGCTGAGGTGCACCATCAGGATGTCGAGACGGTCGGTGCGCATCCGGCGCAGGCTCCGCTCGACCCCCGCGCGGACGTTCGCCCTCGTGTAGACGTGCGCCGGGTCGCCGCCCGGAGGCGGGCAACCGCACTTGCTCGCCAGGACGAACTCGTCGCGGCGATGCGCGATCCAGCGGCCGATCTGCTCCTCGGCGTCGCCGTAGTCGGGTGAGGTGTCGATGAGGTCGACCCCGGAGTCGAGGGCCTCGTTCAGCACGGTACGGGCGGCGTCGTCGGTCACCTGCGGGCCCCAGGCGCCGGGGCCGCGCAGTTCCATGGCTCCGTAGCCGAGGCGGCTCACGCGCAGGCCGGTGCGGCCGAGGATCGCGGTCGGGAGGGTCACGTCACCGTCCTCAAGATCGATGGGTGGTGCATCTGCCAAGCCTTTCCACGGGGTGATCGAACCGGAAGGTGAGGTCAGTGTTCGCCGTAGTGGCCCGCGACGGCGGCGAAGACGGCCTTGGGGTCCCAGGGCAGGCCGGGGTAGGCGGTCCCGAGGCGGTCCTCGTACACCTTGACGATGCCGTAGGAGGCCAGGTCCAGGTCGTCACGCGGGTCGCCGTCGGGGCGGTGCGGGTGGTCGCGCAGCGCGAAGGTGAACACGAAGGCGCCGTCCACGCCGGCGGCGTCGAAGATCTCCAGGAGCTCGCGCACGTACGCGGCCTGGCCGTCCTCGTCCCGGACGTGTTCGCCGGTCAGCCGGAGGGGTGCGCGGGTGCCCTTCTCGTACTCGACGATCTCCAGGCCGAGCGCGCCCCGGTCACCCGCGCCCCGGTACGTCGCCGAGCCGAACTCGGTGATCGCGACCGGCCTGCCCTGCGCGACGAGGGTGTGCACGCCCTGCTCGAACACGCCGGCGATCTCGGCCGACCGGTAGAGGTCCACGGAGACGAGGTCGAAGGGCGTCCAGTCGACGGCTTCGAGCGGCACGGAGGCGTAGGTCACCCGGCCGCCGAACCGCTCGCGCACCACGGCCACGGCCCGGCCGAGGAAGTCGTTGACCCGCGCGCCGACCCCGCCGACCAGCTCGCGCACCCGTTCCGGACGGCTCAGCAGGGCGACCCGTTCGTCGATGTCGTCGCCGGGCAGGAAGTCCTTGTTCATCAGGCACAGCTCGGCCCCGGTGACGAAGACGACCTCGGCGCCGCGCCGCCTGATCCGTTCCGCACGTTCGGCGCAGTCGGCGAACAGCGCCAGCATCTCCTCCTCGGTCAGCTCCAGCGGGTAGGGCGAGAACCAGACCTCCAGGCCGAGGTCGGCGGCATGGCCGGCGGCGATCTCCAGGCGTTCGGGGTCACCGCCCATGACGCGGACGGCCGTGCAGTGCAGGTCGTCCCGGATGACGCGCATCTCGCGCGCCACCACGTCGGGGTCGAACCCGGGGTGGCCGATCGATCCGTTGACGACGAAGCCGGTGTCGTAGCTGATGCCTTTGGCTCGCATGATCGCGTCCTCTCCATTTACGGTACTGAACGTACCTTAACCGACTTGCGGTACGGTCAGTACCCTCAGGCCGAGGAGGGCGGGCGATGACCGAGGCGAGCGGGCGGACGCGGCGGCGCGGCGCCGCACTGGAGGAGGCGATCCTCGGCGCGGCGGCCGACGAGCTGACCGCGTCCGGGTACGCCGGGCTGACCATGGACAAGGTCGCCGCCCGCGCCGGTACCAACAAGAACGCCATCTACCGCCGCTGGCCCAACCGCCTGGCCCTCGGCGTCGCCGCCTACAAACGGCTGGCCACGACGGTCTCGCCGCCCGACACCGGGGAGCTGCGCGGCGACGTCCTGGAGCTGCTGCGCCGGGCCAACCGCTACTGGAGCTCGCCCCTCGGCGCGATCCTGCGCGACCTGATCGCCGCCGCCGGCGGCGCCGCCGAGCTCCTGGCCCAGCTTCAGGAGCAGTCGGACGACGCGATGGCCGCGCCCTGGCTGGCCGTCCTCGAACGGGCGGTGGCCCGCGGCGAGGCCGCCCCCGAGGCGCTGCGCCCGCGGGTCGCCACGGTGGCCATCGTGCTGCTGCGCAACGAGTTCGTGGTGCGGGGAGCGCCCAGCGCGCCGGACGACGTGCTCGTGGAGATCGTGGACCAGGTCTTCCTGCCGCTGGTCCGGCGGCGTCAGGGCGCGTGAGGAAGGCTCACCAGAGCCGGTCGATCTCTCCCGGGTGGAGGCCGATGCGCGCGTGGTGGAACGACAGCCGGCGCGCCCGCCCCTCGGACGAGAGGAAGTCGCCCATGGTGACCTTGTCGAACCCGGGCTGGTCGCTGGGGAACGGCGCCTGCGGGGTGCCGCCGACCAGGACCGCGCCGGGGATCATCGACCAGCCGGCGCTCTCGTAGAAGCCCTGGAGCGGGCGGTCGCAGGTGAACAGGGCCAGGTCGAAGCCCGCGTCGGCGATGGCCTCGTGCGCGGCGGTCACCAGGTGGCGGCCGTGTCCCCGGCCGCGGGCCGCCTTCCTGGTCACCACGGTGCTCAGACCGGCGGCGCGGAACCGGTGGCCGGCGTGGGTGAGGGGTTTGGACAGGATGTCCAGGGCGGCCACGACCGTGTCCCCGTCGAGAAGGATCATGGACCGGGGGGCGAGGGCCGGGTCGTGGGAGGGGCCCCCGCCGTCGGGCGCGGGGAAGGAGTGGCCGGGCCAGGCCTCCCGTTGCAGGTCGCGCACCTGGGCCAGCAGCTCCAGGGGGATGTCGGGCTCGGGGAACGACCTGATGACCATGGCTCCCGAGTGTGCCGGGCGACGGACGCGCGAGGCAAACCGATTCCCGGAGGACGGCGGTGGTCAGAGGTTGGGTGGGGGTGTGGCAGGAGGCTTGCCGGGGGTGTCCGCCAGGACGGAGGTCAGGATCGCCAGGATGCGTTCGGCGTCGGTGAGCAGGCTGCCGCTCAGGGCCCAGCCCGCCGGATGGACGACCTCGCCCTTCTGGATCTCCGTCGTCATCTGCTCGTGGATGCGGCCCGCCTGCGCCTCCGCCCGGCCGAGCAGGGTGCGCGCCCTGGACGGGTCCGGGTCCCGGC
The DNA here is from genome assembly GCF_044455665.1 of Nonomuraea sp. NPDC051191. NCBI lineage: Bacteria > Bacillati > Actinomycetota > Actinomycetes > Streptosporangiales > Streptosporangiaceae > Nonomuraea > Nonomuraea sp. NPDC051191. The sequence goes on from NZ_JBITEZ010000006.1 coordinate 122,322, forward strand.
GTACGGTGGCGGTCAGGGCGTCGCCCAGCAGATCGAGCAGGTCGGCGTAGTCGCGGGCGTAGTCGGGGCTGACGTCGGTCGAGGGCCCGTCGTGGTGTTCGAGGTGGGACAGCGCGTGCACGATCGTGTGCGCGTGCGCGGCCAGCGTGGTCAACCGGCGCAGGATATGGTCGTGGTCCTGCGCGGCGGCGGCCGGATGAAGGCTGTGGCGCAGGTTGTAGCGGCGGCTCTCGGCGCCGTCGGCCACGGCGGCGGCCGCGTCGGCCAGGCGCTCGTCCAGCCGGACGGCCTGGCGTTCCCAGTCGGGCAGCGCCGAGAGGTTCCATTCGTCCCGTAACCCCTCGGCGACGGAGGTCAGCAGGGCGGCCGTCTCGCGGGCCAGGCGGCGGACGGCGGCGCCGGGCCGGTCGCGGTACAGCGGCGGCCACAACACACTGTTGACCAACGCCCCGCTCAGCGCCCCGATGGCCGTGGCCAGCACGTACGCCAGCAGGTAGCGCTCCTGGGAGGCGGCGGCGAAGGAGAGCAGCAGCACGGCCGTGGTGGCGACGTCCGAGCCGTGGTTGCCCATGCGGTGCCAGCGGGCGGCGACCAGGGCGGGCGGCACGACCAGGACCAGGCTGAGCACGCCCAGGCCGAGCAGGTGCCCGATGCCGCCGGCCAGGATGACCCCGGCGCCGACCGCGGCCACGCGGCGCAGGCCGTTGGTGAGGGTGCGGTACACGGTGGCGTGGACCATGATCACCGCGGTGGCCGGGGCGATCCAGGTGGCGCCGAGCGCCAGCAGCCTGCTGGCCGTCAGCCAGGCCAGCACCGCCGCCAGCGTCGCCTTGGCGATCTGGAGCGCCTGCAGCCGCTGGTACGACCCGGGCTTGGCCAGCCCGGCGGCCTGCCCCCGGACGTACGACACCTCACGCCTGACAGCCGCGGACATCCGGTCACCCCAGCCACCCCACATGACGTGACATTTACTCACATTTAGGACGAGCCGCAAGCACTCCCCCGCGCGAGTCCGGGCACGCGGCGACATGAGAGGATCACGGGCCATGGAGATCATCGACAGCGGCCGGTTCGCGCCCGCCCCGGACGGTTCCGCCCACTTCGCCGAACACCTGAGCGTGCCCGCGCTCAGCTTCGGCACCTACTCCATCCCGGCCGGCGCGACCGACGGCCAGTCGCCGCACGCCGAGGACGAGATCTACGTCGTCACCGGCGGGCGCGCCTCCTTCACCTCGGGCGGCGTCACGGTCGAGGTCGGCCCCGGCACCACGCTGTTCGTCCCGGCCCGCGAGGAGCACCGCTTCCACGACGTCACCGAGGACCTGGTGACGCTGGTGTTCTTCGGCCCCGCCTACAGCGGCGTCCCGGAGTCCTAGCCCCCGCGGGCGACGGACGGAGAGGACGGTCCGTCCCCGGAGGCGCGAACTCGTGGGCCGCGACCGCGCCACGCGGGCGGAAGGCTGACGAGACTGGAGGACGGGAGCGGCGCGAGCGGCCGTCCCCGTGCGTGTAACCGTTGCCGCCCGGCCCTGACGAGATGAGAGCCCTCATGACTGTCACCCCCGCCCAGCTGCGCGACCTCGCGCGCCGCGCCCAGGACCTCGCCGCCGAGGTCCGCTCCCTGTGTGACGCCGAGCCCGCCGGATCTCCCGAGGGGGACCAGCTCAGGGCGGCGCGGCACGCCGCCGACTGGCTGGACCGGGGCGGGGAGGACCTGCAACGGTCGGCGGGCGACCTGGCCAGGCTCCGTGCCCAGCGCGAGCAGGTCTGCGGCATGCCGTGGGGCGTCTGCCCCGAACACGGCAACACCCTGTCCTACCGGGCGAACATCACCGAGTGCCGCGTCTGCCACCGCACCTGGCCGCAGGACCGGCTCGGCAGGCCCTGCCAGGAGCTGGTCCGGTGGAAGGTGACCGACCAGGCCGGGACGGTGACCAGGATGTGCGACGGGCACGTGCTCGGCGCCCGCGCCGTCCTTCAGGGCGCCACGTTCACCCGGCTTGATGCCGAGGGCGCCCAGGCCTGAACCGGCCCGACAGCACCGTCGCGGTGTTGATCACCGACACGTGGCTGAAGGCCTGCGGGAAGTTGCCGACCTGCCGGTCGTTGACGGTGTCGTACTCCTCCGACAGCAGGCCGACGTCGTTGCGCAGGCTGAGCAGCCGTTCGAACAGCTCGACGGCGTGGCGCCGGCGGCCGGTCGCGGCCAGGGCGTCGGCCAGCCAGAACGAGCAGGCCAGGAAGGTGCCCTCGCCGCCGGGCAGGCCGTCGACGTCCCCGGCCGCGGACCGGTAGCGCAGGACCAGCCCGTCGTGCACGAGCTCTCGGGCGACCGCGTCCACGGTGCCGACGACGCGCGGGTCGTCCGGGGGCAGGAAGCCGAGGCGCGGGATGAGGAGCAGGGCGGCGTCCAGGGCGGTCGAGCCGTAGTACTGGGTGAAGGTGTTGCGTTCGGCGTCGTAGCCGTGGGCGCAGACGTCGTGGTGGATGCGTTCGCGCAGGTCGCGCCAGCGCCCGGCGGGGCCGTCGCGGCCGAACGCCTCGACGGCCTGGATCATGCGGTCGGCCGCGACCCAGGCCAGCACCTTGGAGTGCACGAACTGGCGGCGCGGCCCCCGGGTCTCCCACAGCCCGTTGTCGGGCTGGTCCCAGATGCCTTCGAGGTAGTTCATCAGGGTGGTCTGGAGGTCCCAGGCCTGGTCGTCGATCGCCAGGCCGGACCGGCGGGCCAGGTGCAGGCAGTCGAGGGTCTCGCCGTAGACGTCGAGCTGGAGCTGGCCGGAGGCGGCGTTGCCGACGCGTACGGGCTCGGACCCCTCGTAGCCCGACAGCCAGTCCGCGGTCCACTCGGGGATGCGCCTGCCGCCCTCGACGGTGTACATGATCTGCAGGTCGGCGGGGTGCCCGGCCACGGCCCGCAGCAGCCATTCGCGCCAGGCGCGCGCCTCGGCGTCGTAGCCCGCGGTCATCATGGCCTGGAGGGTGAAGCTGGCGTCGCGCAACCAGCAGTAGCGGTAGTCCCAGTTGCGCGGGCCGCCCAGTTGTTCGGGCAGCGAGGTGGTGGCGGCGGCGACGAGCCCGCCGGTGGGGGCGTAGGTGAGGGCCTTGAGGGTGAGCAGGCTCGTGCGGACGGCCTCGTCGTAGTCGCCGCGGTAGCCGCAGCGGCGGGCCCACTCACGCCACAGCCGCTCGGTGTCGGCCAGGGCCTCGGGCGGGTCGACCGGCTCGGGGCGCGGCAGCCACGACTGCTGCCAGGTCAGCGCGAACGGCACCCGCTGCCCCTCCCCGACGGTGAACGAGGCGGTGGTGCGGTGCTCGTCGTCGTCCGGGCACAGCTCGACGGGGGTGCGCAGCCAGGTGGCGTCGCCGCCGGCGACCGCGGCCAGGACGCCGGGCTCGTACCGCAGCCAGGGGATGTCGTTGCCGTAGTCGAAGCGCAGCACCAGTTCCATGGTCATCTCGACGCTGCCGCGCACACCCTCGACGATCCGCACGACGTCGGGGGCCTCGCCCCGGGGCGGCATGAAGTCCACCACCCGGACGCTGCCGTCGGGGCCGTCCCAGGTGGTCTCCAGGATGAGGGTGCCCTGGCGGTAGCCGCGCGAGGTGGCCCGGCCGCCGCCGGCGGGGGCCAGCAGCCAGCGTCCGGCGCGCGGGCCGTCGAGCAGCGCGGCGAAGCAGGCGGGCGAGTCGAAGCGGGGCAGGCACAGCCAGTCGATCGAGCCGTCGCGGCCGACGAGCGCGGCGGTGTGCATGTCGCCGATCAGGGCGTAGTCCTCGATCCGCATCGGCGCCCGCTCCTTCCGTCAGGCCACGCGGTGGGGTTCGGCGGCGGCGGCGCGCAGTTCGAGGCCGTGGCCGGGGGCGTCGGGCCGGGGGCGGGCCAGGCCGCCGGAGGGGTCGGCGGCGCCGTCGAACAGCTCGGACTCGATGCGCTGGTGGTCGTGGAACCATTCGACGTGGCGCAGGTTGGCGGTGCTCGCGGCGGCCGGGAGGTGCAGGTTGGGCGCGCAGTGGGCGGACACCTGGAGGTTGTGGCCGGCGGCGATCGCGGCGGCGGCGAACCAGCCGGTGTAGCCGCCGCAGCGGGTGGCGTCGATCTGCAGGCAGTCGACGGCCTGGGCCTGGCACATGCGGGTGAAGTAGGCGGGGTCGCAGCCGTACTCGCCGGCGGTGACGTCGGGGACGGCCCGCTCGCGTACGAGGCGCAGGCCCGGCAGGTCGTCGGAGGAGACGGGCTCCTCGAACCAGGTCACGTCGTGCTCGCGCATGCGGCCGGCCAGGCGGATCGCCTGTTTGGCGGTGTAGCCGCCGTTGGCGTCGACGTACAGCTCGGCCCGGTCGCCGATGACGCGGCGGGCCAGGGCCACGCGGTGCAGGTCGCGGTCGGGGCGGGTGCCGGACGACTCGCCGATCTTGATCTTGACGCGGCCGATGCCCTGCTCGTGGACCCAGTGCGCGAGCTGGGCCGTGGTGGCCTCGTCGTCGTAGGTGGTGAAGCCGCCCGAGCCGTACAGGGGGACCTCGGGCCCGGCGGCGCCGAACAGGCGGGTCAGCGGCAGGCCGAGCAGCCGCGCCTTGAGGTCCCACAGCGCCACGTCGGCGGCCGAGACGGCGTAGCCGGCGACGCCGGGACGGCCCGCGTTGCGCACCTGCCGGACCATCTCGCCGTGCAGGGCGGGGATGTCGGCGGCGTCCGCGCCGGTCAGGACGCCGGCCAGGATCTCGGTGACGACCGCGACCGCGGCGGCGGGGGCGTACGTCCAGCCGGTGCCGGTGAGGCCCGCCGCCGTCAGGGTGACGACGACCATGGTGGTGGACCGCCAGGCCAGCGTCCCGTCGGCCTCGGGCCGGTCGGTGGGGACGCGGTAGGCGGCGGCCCCCACGTTCTCGATCGTGCTCATGACACCCCTGGCCCTACCCGGTGGATCCCGCATGACGCCTCGCCCCCTTTAGGCAACCTGGATTGCCTGATCCCGCGACGGACGCCTAGGGTGGCTGGAATGTCAGTCAAGGAGCCCGCGGACGCGCTCGCGGCCGTGGTCGCGCTGCGCCGCCTGGCCGACCAGCTGGAGGACGCCGCCGTCGAGCAGGCGATGCGGGCGGGCTGGAGCTGGCCGCAGGTGGCCGAGGCGCTGGGCATCACCCGCCAGGCGGTCCACAAGAAGCACGCCAAGCGGCTCATCGCGGCCGGGGTCGAGCTGAGGAGGCGGGCGTGAGCGGCGCGTTCGACACCTACCTGCACGAGGTGCTGATGCGGGGGCAGGCCGAGGCGCGGGCGGAGAGCTCGGCCACGATCGAGGCCCACCACCTGCTGCTGGCCATGGCGGCGCCGGAGGACACCGGGGCGCGGGCGATCCTGGCCGCCGCCGGGCTCGACCAGGCGGGGGTGCGGGCGGCGCTGCGCCGGGAGTTCGAGCACAGCCTCGCGGCGGCGGGGGTGTCGGCGGCCGCCTTCGACCTGCGTTCGACGCCCGATCCCGAACGCCGTCCGCAGGTGGGGGCGTCGGTCAAGCTGGCGCTTGAGCGGCTGGCCTCCACGCATCGCAAGAAGGACCTGCGGCCGATTCACGTACTGCTCGGCGTCCTTCAGGCCGAGGTGGGCACGGTGCCGCGGGCGCTGGCCCTGGCGGGCGTCGACCGCGCCGCGCTGGCCGACCGCGCCCGCGAACTTCTGTGACCCGGTGATGTCGATCCGGCCCCCCGCCGTTCGTGTAGGGGGCAAAGGAGGCATGACGACATGATCGAGACGAAGACACTGGTGACCGGACTGTGCGTGGCCGAGTCGCCGCGCTGGCACGAGGGCAGGCTGTGGTTCTCCCACTGGGGAGAGCAGGAGATCCTCGCCGTCACCCCGGACGGCGACCGCGAGGTGATCGCCCGCGGCCCGAAACCTGCCGGTTTCTGCCTCGCCTGGCTGCCCGACGGCCGCCTGCTGGTGACCGGCGAGCGCGAGCTGCTGCGCCTGGACCCCGACGGGACGACGGCCGTCCACGCCGACCTGGGCAAGCTGCCGGCCGGGCCGAACGAGGTCGTCGTGGACGGCCGCGGCCGCGTCTACGTGAACTGCGTCGGCTTCGCCTTCGGCCGGGAGGACTTCGCGCCCGGCGTGATCGCCCTGGTCGGCCCGGACGGCGAGACCCGGGTGGTCGCCGAGGACCTGCACTTCCCCAACGGGATGGCGGTGACCCCGGACGGCTCCACGCTGGTCGTCGCCGAGTCCTGGACGCGGCGGCTGACGGCGTTCGACATCGGCGCGGACGGCGGCCTGTCCGGCCGCCGGGTGTGGGCCCCCGTCGGCGGCGACGGCATCTGCGTGGACGCCGAGGGCGCGATCTGGACCCAGGTGGACGACGAGGACGGGGCCGCCTGCGTACGGGTGCGCGAGGGCGGCGAGGTGACCGACCGGATCGACCTCGACCGGGCCTGCTTCGCCGGCGCCCTCGGCGGCCCGGACGGCCGGACGCTGTTCATGACGGTCGCGGTGTTCCCGGGCGTCGAGCGGATGGCGGAGATGTTCGCCGGCCGCACGGGCGAGGTCCGGACCGCCTCGGTGACCGTCCCGGGGCTCGTCTGAGCCGGTTCCCCGGCGGGGCCGCGCCGGCCGGTCAATGGAACTCGGCCTGGAACAGGTCGGCGCAGGTCCCCAGGAAGTCGCCCCAGTCGCCGTTCACGTTGGCGGTCAGCGTGTGCGTGCCCCGGCGGTCGCCCATCGCGTACGTCATCGACCCCTGGATGAACCCGCCGCCGCCCCAGAGCGTGACCCCTGACGGAAAGCGCTGGGAGTAGACGCCGAGCCCGTAGCGGGCGTCGGGCACCCAGCCGGCGCCTTCGGTGGACACGGTGGTGAACATCTCCTCCTGCTGCGCCGGCGGGAGGAGGTGCCCGCCCAGCAGGGCGGACAGGAAGCGGTGCAGGTCGGCCGTGGTCGAGACCATGCCGCCGGCGGCCCAGGCCCAGGACAGGTCGGCGTCGGTCACGTCGTGGCGGCCGACGTCCTGGCCCGTCTCGTCCTGGCCGGAGTAGTGGCGGGCGTGCGGGTCGCGCAGCCCCTCGCCGGCTCCGGGCAGGTACGTCCCGGTCAGCCCCAGCGGGCCGGCGACGCGGCGGTCGATCTCCGCGGCGAGCGTCGAACCGGACACCGCCTCGACGATCATCCCGGCGAGGTTGTAGTTGACCTTGGAGTAGACGAACCGCCCGCCGGGCTCCTCCGCGGGCGGGGTCTCCTGGCCGGGGATCGCGTCCGGCAGGCCGCTGGTGTGGTTGAGCAGCAGCCGCGGGGTGATGCGGCCGGCGTCGGCGTCGGGGAAGTACTGCTCGACGACGCCGGGCAGCCAGGTGGTCACCGGGGCGTCCAGGTCCAGTTCGCCGTCGGCCGCCAGGCCGAGCACGACCGTCCCGACGAACGCCTTGGTGAAGCTGCCGATGCGGAAGTGCTCCCCGGGCCTGCGGGGGCGGCCGGTCTCCAGGTCGGCCACGCCCGCGGCGCTCGACCACGGCGGCTCGTGGCCGTTCCGGACCTCGACCACGATGCCGGGGCCGCGGTCGTCGGCCACCAGCCGGTCGATCACCCGCCGCAGCCTCGGACGATCGGCGTGAATCATGGACACGTTGCCTCCAGCGACAGGAAGGGGATCGGCGAACGCGAGCAACCGTAGTTGACTATTCGGCAGACAGTCAACCACGGTTGCTTGTCGCGGGCACGGAAGGCCCTGGAGGCCGCAGAGGGTCAGGCGTCGCGGCGGCGGAGGCGATCAGCCGCATCAGCGCGGCGTGCAGGTCCTGGAGCTCGTCGAGGTCCATGCCGAGCCGGGCGACGATGGCCGGCGGGATCTTCTCCGCCTCGGCCCTGAGCTGCCGGCCGGCGGGCGTCAGGGTGACGGCCAGGGCGCGCTCGTCCTTGCTGTTGCGCTCGCGGTGGACGTAGCCCAGCGCCTCCAGCCGCTTGAGCAGCGGGGACAGCGTGCCGGGGTCGAGCTGCAGCAGCTCGCCCAGCTCCTTGACCGACAGCGGCTCGTGCTGCCAGAGCGCCAGCATCACCAGGTACTGCGGATGGGTGAGCCCGAAGGGCTGCAGGAGCGGCCGGTAGAGTCCGATCACGCTGCGCGAGGCGATGCTGAGCGCGAAGCACACCTGCCGGTCGAGCGCCAGCAGGTCTGTCGCCTCTGTCACAGGCTCCATGCGTGTCCGCCTCCGATGCCGTCTGGTAACTTACTTTGTGTACAAACTAATAGCCTGCAAATCGATGCCACACAAATCGTACCCGTGGCCGGGCCGCCGAAAGAGGGACGCCTCATGTTTCACCGCAAGCCCCTGGAGGAGCGCATCGCCGAGCGCCAGGCCAAGCTGCCTCCGTTGAAGGAGGGCAAGCACTTCGAGCACGGCCCGGCCAAGTTCGTGTTCGTCACGCTGCTCGTCGTGGTGGTGGTCACGCACCTCGTCGGCCTGGCCATCGTCATGCACTTCGCCTGATCTGCCGGGAACATCCCGGAAGCGGGTGCCGTTACATCCATCGTGGCCGGTGTGCCCAGTGTCCCCGGGCCTCACCTATCGCCTTCGCGGACTACCGTTCGGCTGGAGCCGCGTTGTGCCCTTCGCCGAGAGGCGACACGCACACCGGTACGCACGCGTTGAGGGCCCCCGCCCGTCCCGGCGGGGGCCCTCGCGCGTCCCGGGCCCCGGCGGGGCGACCGGGTCAGGAACGGGGCCAGGGGCGGCCGGCCAGGCGTTCGATGTCGGTGTTGAAGCGCCGGAGGTAGTCGGCGAAGGCGGTGACGTCCTCCGGCGACCAGTCGGCCATCACCTTCTCCAGCCCGCGCACGTTCTTCGCCCGCTCCTCGACAAGGCTCTGCTCGCCCTCCGGCGTGAGCCGGAACTTGCGGGCGATGCCGCCCTCGGGGTCGGGGATGCGTTCGACCAGGCCGGCGCGCAGGAGGGCGGAGGTGTGCCGGTTGAGGGTGGAGGCGTCCAGGCCGAAGGCCTCGCTGAGCTGCCCGATGGACATCGGGCCCGAGCTGTGCAGCCGCCTGAGCAGGAGGTGGGCACTGCGGTCGTAGTGCCGGTGCCGGCCGAGCAGCATCGTCTCGAACTCGATGAGATGTGTGGGCTTTTCCATCCCAATCCCCCCTTTCGCGAGGTATGTGCACCTTACATGAATTGTGTACGTAACACATGATGTGTAGCGTGCACATCCTTCGACGACGGGAGAACAACGTGGGGGGCTCCACATCCACCGCCCGCCCCGGCGGCATCGTCAGCGTGATGGCGGTGGCCGGCATCGTCGCCTCGCTCATGCAGACCCTGGTCGTGCCGCTGGTCGGCGAGCTGCCGCGGCTGCTGCACAGCACCGCCTCCGACGCCTCCTGGGTGATCACCGCCACCCTGCTGGCCGGCGCCGTCACCACGCCGGTCACCGGACGCCTCGGCGACCTGTACGGCAAGCGCCGCATGATGCTCGTCTGCACGGCGCCGCTGATCGCGGGGTCGGTGATCTGCTCGCTGGCCGGGTCGCTCACGCCGATGATCGTCGGCCGCGGGTTACAGGGCATGGGCATGGGCCTGATCCCGCTCGGCATCAGCGCGCTGCGCGATCTGCTGCCGCCCGACCGGCTCGGCCCCTCGATCGCGTTGATGAGCTCGTCCATGGGCATCGGCGGGGCGCTGGGCCTGCCGGTCTCGGCCGCGGTCGCCGAGTACGCGAGCTGGCGGGTGCTGTTCTGGGGCTCGGCCGTGCTGAGCGTGCTGATCGCCGTGCTGATCCGGCTGCTGGTCCCGCCCACTCCCCCGCTGCCCCGCGAGGGCGCGGCCGGGCGGCTCGACGTGCCGGGCGCGCTCGGCCTGGGCGCGGGGCTGGTGTGCCTGCTGCTGGGGGTGTCCAAGGGCGCCGACTGGGGCTGGGCCGGTGGCACCACGCTCGGGCTGCTCGGCGCGGCCGTGCTGGTCCTGCTGGTGTGGGGCCGGTGGGAGCTGCGGGTCCGGGAACCGCTGGTGGACCTGCGGGTGACCGCCCGGCGTCAGGTGCTGCTGACCAACCTGGCCTCGATCGTGGTCGGCTTCTCGATGTACGCCCAGGCGCTGATCGTCATGCAGATCCTCCAGCTCCCGGCGGCCACCGGCTACGGGCTGGGCCAGTCGATGCTGGCCGCCGGGCTGTGGATGGCCCCCTCCGGCCTGATGATGATGGCGGTCTCGCCGCTCGGCGCGCGGCTGTCGGCCGCCCGCGGCCCCAAGGTCACCCTGATCGCCGGAAGCCTGGTCATGGCGCTCGGGTACGGCTCCTCGATGGCCCTGCTGGGCTCGGCCTGGGGCATGCTGGTCGTCACCTGCGTGTGCAGCCTCGGCGTCGGCCTGGCCTACGGGGCGATGCCCGCCCTGATCATGGGCGCGGTGCCCCGGTCGGAGACCGCCGCGGCCAACAGCTTCAACACGCTGATGCGCTCGATCGGGACGACGGTCTCGGCCGCGGTCGTCGGCGTGATCCTGTCACAGATGACGATCCGGCTGGGCGCGCACACGCTGCCGTCGGAGGCCGGGTTCCGCGTCGGGATGCTGGTCGGCTGCGGGGCGGCGCTGGCCGCGGCGGCCGTCACCATGGCACTGCCCGCCCGTCCCGGCGACCACGCGGCCGGGGACGAGGCCGCCGCACCCGTCTCGCCCGCCCGCCGCTGACGGCGGGACGGGCCGGTCGCCGCGGCCGGCTGTCGGGGCCGCGGCGGTTCGGACGGCTCAGCCGGTGAGGTCGCTCTTGTAGAAGACGGTCGCCCGGAACTCGTCGGGACTGCCGCTGATCTTGCTGGAGAAGCCGAACGCCAGACGCGGCCCGTCCGACGATCGCCAGATCGCCATTCCCTGAGGCTCACGACCGGGCAGGGACTCGCCCGCCCTCGTCCGGTAGACCTCCTCCACCGAAGCCCCGGCCTTGTTCATGTCGAGACGGACCAGATAGGAGGGCTTGGCAGGGTCCGAGGGCTTGGCGGGCGGGCCGCCGTAGGAGAGGTACACGTACTGGCCGTACGAGGTCACGCCCTGGAAGTGGTCGGATTCGGAGAGGCCGAGCTCGGCGTTGGTCGGGAGAGCGCGCTTGGCGAGGACGGGAGTGGTGTCGCCGATGCCCTTGCCGATGACGGCGGGAAGGTCGAACAGCGCCAGGCGCCACGGGCTCGTCGTCCCCATGTACCGAACGAGCAACCGGTTGGTGTAGGGATCGATCGAGGGCCTCGGACAGTCCCGGAAGTCGGAGAGGCCGATCGGGAAGTTCCGAACCCCCGCGTCCTTGTAGCCGAGCGCGCCCCCGTCCCTGTACTTGACGCGGCAGATCGTGTGGCTGTTCGGGGCCGTGCCGGCGGACAGGCTCCTCCAGTCGCCCGCGAGCCAGATGTAGGGGGATTCGGCGGTGTCCGGCTGGATCGCCATCGACGAGCCGTGATCGAACCCGTGCAGCGCCATGGCGCCCAGCACCTTGCCGTGCAGGTCGGTCCTGGTCACCCAGAGGTCGCCGTTCGTGCTGCCGACCTTGGTCTGCACGAAGTAGATGTGCCCGTGGACGTGGTCGAAGGCGAAGGACTGCATCGCCCAGTAGGGCTGGTGGAGTGTGGCCCGTACGACGGGGTCGCCGCCGGCCCCCTCGAAGACGAAACGCTGCGACGCCGGGACGGTCGCGTACGCCGGTTCGGCCGCGAAGAGCGCCAGGCCGCCGCCCGCGGCGGCGGCCGCCATCCCCGCCCCGGTCCTGAGGAGCGCGCGACGGCTCACGGCAGATGTTCCGCTGATGTGTGGATTTTCACGCAAGTGCATCACCCTGCTGGTCGTTCGGCCGTTGTGGTGGATCATGATCAACCTAGCGGTCGGGCCGAGGGCGTCGAAGACGGAGACGGCAATCGGACGAGCGGAGCGGCTCCGACCTCTTGAATTTCCGACACTGTTGGTAGGAAAGTTAGGCAATAGCGGTTCTCGTCACTGGGAGGAAAACGGTGCCCTTGCCTGATTTCCTGATCGCGGGAGTGCCCAAAGCGGGGACGACGGCGCTGCACACCGCGCTGCACCCGCACCCCGACCTGTTCCTGTCGCCCATCAAGGAGCCGAAGTTCTTCCTCACCGACGGGCCACCGCCCGGCCGGGGCGGACCGGGCGACGCCGAGACCTACCGGGAACACGTCTGGCGGCGCGCGGACTACGAAGCGCTGTTCGCCACCGCTCCCCCCGGCACGCTCGCCGGCGAGTCCACCCCCTTCTACCTGTACGACCTGGACGCCCAGCGGCGCATCCGCGAGACGATCCCGCACGTCCGGCTCATCGTGAGCCTGCGCGACCCGGTCGAGCGCGCCCACTCCAACTGGACCCACCTGTGGTCGGCCGGCCTGGAGCCGATCGGCGACCTGGTCCGCGCCTGCGAGGCCGAGCCGGACCGGGTCGCGGCCGGATGGGCGCACTTCTGGCACTACACCGGCCTCGGCCGGTACGGCGGGCAGCTCGCCCACCTGTTCACCCTGTTCCCGCGCGACCAGGTGCTGATCTTCCGCTACCGGGACATCGTGGACCGGCCGGCCGAGACCCTGGACCGCATCTGCGGCTTCCTCGGCGTACGGCAGGGCCTGCTCGACGGCGTCCCCAGGGAGAACGTGACCGCGCACCCGGCCCCCGGCGCGCGGCACGCGCTGCTGTCCATCCTGCGCCGCACCCTCCCCGCGCCCCTGTCCGGGCCGCTGGAGCGGCTGCTCCAGCGCAGCGGCCGGGCCCGCCGGCCGCTGGAGTGGGAGCAGCGGCAGCGGCTGATCCGCTACTTCGCCGCGGACGTCGAGCTGCTCCAGCAGGTCACCGGCGAGGACTTCAGCGACTGGCTGCGGCCCCGGGAACGTTCGGGCGGCCTGGTCGGCAGCCGGCCACCCGGCCAGCGCCAGGCCAGAAACGGCCGCGCCCACTGACCGGGTGCCGGGGGCCGGGGCCAGAGGGTCGGGGTCGGCGGACTCCGGCCCGGCCCGAGGCCGGGGCCGGGCGGGTCGCGGTCAGGGGGCCGGGCGTAGTTCCGTGCGCAGGTCGTGGGCGCCGTCGGCGCGGGTGTACTCGTAGTAGAGGCGCAGGCGGCCGTCGGGCAGGTCGACGAAGTGGAGGTAGCGCAGGCCCCCGCCGTGGTGCGGCGACATCGCGGCGGGCCGGTCGCCCAGGGCGGTCAGCGCGTCGGGGTCGGCGCCCACGGCGACGCCGGTGCGCTCCTCGTAGTTCTCCTCGGCGCTGGCCCGGCCGTCGTAGAAGGCCACGACCCGGTCGCCGTCGAAGCGCACCGCGCTGATCCGGACGCCGCGCGCGTCCCACAGGCCGGGGCGGCCGGTCAGGGCGGTGCCGTGCCAGGTCCAGTCCAGGCCGTCGGCGCTGGTGGCGTAGTCGGTCACCATCTGGTCGGCCTCGTCGGGGTCGGCCAGCGGGTGGCAGGAGGCCCACAGGTGCCACACGTCGCCGCGCCGCACGATCACGGTGTCCTTGACCCCGGTCTTGGGGTCGCCGGGCAGCACGGTCGTCCGGGTGCGCGGGTCGAACGCGGCGGGGTCGCCGGCCTCCACGACCTCCACCCGCCAGTGCTTGGTGCCCGGCGTGGCACAGCTCAGGTACAGCCGCCAGCGCCCCTCGGGGGTGCGGACCAGGGCGGGCCGTTCCAGCGACTCGGCGTGCATCTCCTCGCGGGTGATCGTCGTCAGCGGCTCGAAACGTTCGCCGTCGGCGGAGCGGGCGACCACGACCGCGTACCCGCGGCCCTCGCCGACCGGACGGCGCAGGCGGTAGGCGAGGTAGATCAGGCCGTCGGCGGCGACGGCGCTCGGCGCCCCGGCCCAATGGCCGTGCGCCGGGACCGGCGGCTCGACCGCCACGACGGCGCGGCCGGGATCGGGCAGCAGGGCGTTCTCGTCGATCGGCATGGAACCGAGGCTAGGCCAGGACGTGGAGCCGGACATGGCTGCTTACCTCTCCTTGGGATTATCCTTATTACCTATAGACTTTATGGGGTTATGGCGTCCCGCCGCATGCCCGGCACGCCGGAAGGCCCCGGCTTCTCAGCCCTCCCGCCCGCCACCGGGGTCTCCTCGGGGGCCGGGCTCGGGTGATCAATGACGAATATGCTGGGCGGATGCCAACCCCTGAGTTCGTCCTCGCGTTGCGCGAGAAGATCGGCACCGAGCCGCTGTGGTTGTCCGGGGTGACCGCGGTCGTGCTGCGCGAGGACCAGGTGCTGCTGGTCCGCCGTGCCGACACCGGCGCCTGGACCCCAGTCACCGGCATCATCGACCCGGGCGAGCAGCCGGCCGACGCCGCGTTGCGCGAGGTCGCCGAGGAGACCGGCGTACGGGCCGTCGCGGAACGGCTGGCCCTGGTGGACGTCACGCGCGAGGTCACCTACCCCAACGGCGACCGGGCCCGCTACCTCGACCTGGTGTTCCGCTGCGCCTGGCGGTCGGGCGACCCGTACCCGGCGGACGGCGAGAACAGCGAGGCCCGCTGGTTCCCGTTGCGAGCCCTGCCGGACCTGACCGCCGAGATGCGCGCCCGCCTCGACGCCGCCCTCACCGACGAGCCGGCCGCCCGCTTCCGCACCACCGGTCCATGACCCCGCGCCGGACGGATCCCTTCGGCGACGCACCGGGCGGTGGCGTGGCGGGGGCGCCGTCGAGCGATCTATGGTGGTGGGCGGATGCGGAAGGATCGGGCCCATGGCGGGAAAGACCATCATCCTGACCGGCGCGAGCGACGGCATCGGCCGCGCCGCGGCACGCGCCCTGCGGGAGCGGGGCGACGAGGTCGTCGTCGTCGGCCGCTCGGCAGGCAAGACCGAGGCGCTGGCCAAGGAGCTGGAGGCCGACCACCACGTGGCCGACTTCGCGCGCCTGTCGCAGGTACGCGCCCTGGCGGCCACCCTGCTCGACCGCCATCCGGCCATCGACGTGCTGGTCAACAACGCCGGGGCCATCATGGGCTCACGCACCACGACGCCCGACGGCCACGAGGCGACCTTCCAGGTCAACCATCTGGCGCCGTTCCTGCTGACCACGTCGCTGCTGCCCCGCTTGCTGGCCTCCGGCGGCACGGTCATCACGACCTCCAGCCTGGTCAACACCCGTGCCCGTCTCGACCTCGACGACCTCGACGCCGTCCGCCGCTACTCGGGCAGCCGGGCCTACGCCAACTCCAAGCTGGCCAACATCCTGTTCACCCGGGAGCTGCAGCGCCGCCACGGCGCGGACGGCCTGGCCGCGGCCTCCTTCCACCCCGGCGTGGTGGCCACCAACTTCTCCGGCGGCGGCGACAGCACGGCGCGCCTGCTCTACCACACGCCCCTGAAGCGGCTCCTGCTCACGCCCGAGCAGGGCGCCGACACCCTGGTCTGGCTGGCCACCGCGCGGCCGGGCGCCGACTGGACCCCCGGCGGTCACTACGAGAAGCGCCGCCCCTCGGCCGTTCACCGCCTGGCGGACGACGCCGACCTGGCACGCCGCCTCTGGGACCGCAGCCAGGCCCTCGTCGAGACCGCCTGACCACTCCTCGCTCCTCTTCGTCGGCGCCAAGAGCTGAACTTCCTGCCCCGTCATGCCGGTGTTAGGTCAGGCACGGCATCCTGGAGGCCCCGGAAGGAGAGAGATGCCGCCACGTCCCAGGTTGCCCGCCCGCACGGCACGGCTGCGCTTCACCGTCCTGTACGGCGGGCTGTTCCTGGCCTCCGGCGCGGCCCTGCTGGTCCTGGTCAACCTCGTCGGCCTGCCGATGTCGCGGACCGAGCCCGCGCCGGGTCCCTCCGGCGGCGGGACGGCCCTCGACCAGGCCCAGGAGCACGTCGCCCTGCTCCAGGCCCAGCTCGCCGACGTGCACGCGACCCAGTCGCGGCAGCTGCTGGCCGGGTCGGTGCTCGCGCTGGCCGTCATGGCCGTGGTGTCGATCGTGCTCGGCCGGGTGGTGGCGGGCCGGGTGCTGCGGCCGCTGCGGACGATCACCGCCGCCACCCGCCGCATCTCCGCCGACAACCTGCACGAGCGCCTGGCCGTGCCGGGCCCGGCCGACGAGGTCAAGGATCTCGCCGACACCATCGACGGGCTGCTCGCCCGGCTGGAGGGCGCCTTCGCCGCGCAACGCCGGTTCGTCGCCGACGCCTCGCACGAACTGCGCACGCCGCTGGCCACGATGCGGGCCCGGCTGGACGTGGCCGTGGCCAAGCCGGAGCCCGTACCGGCGCAGACGTTGACGCTGGCCGACCGGCTGCGCACCGACCTCGACCAGGTCGACCGGCTCCTGGAGGGCCTGCTCGCGCTGGCCCGCGCCCAGCACGGCAGCCTGCCCGACGCCGCCGCGATCGCGCTCGGCGACCTGGTGACGCGGACCCTCGACGCCCGCGCCGCCGACCTCGCGGCCCGGCGGCTCGTCGTGGACGACGAGGGCGTCCAGGACGGGGTCCGGACGGTGGGAAGCGTGGCGCTGGTCACCCGCCTGGTGCACAACCTCATCGACAACGCGATCGTGCACAACCGGGACGGCGGCTGGATCAGGGTCGCGGCCGCGGCCGACGGCCGGTGGGCGCGGCTGGTCGTGGAGTCCGGCGGCGACCTGCTGGACCCGGCGCAGGTGGCCCGGCTGGGGCGGCCGTTCCAGCGGCTCGGCGCGGACCGTACCGGATCGGGGGACGGCTCGGGGCTCGGCCTGTCGATCGTCGCGGCCGTCGCGCAGGCGCACGGCGGCGGCCTCGACCTGGCCGCCCGCCCCGAGGGCGGGCTGCGCGCCACCGTGCGGCTGCCGGCATGAGGGTGCTGGTGGTGGAGGACGCGCGGCCGCTGGCCGCCGTGCTCGCCGAGGGCCTGCGCGACCAGGGCATGGCCGTGGACGTCGCCCACGACGGGCTGGAGGCGGCGGCCAAGCTCGACCTCAACCCCTACGACGTGGTGCTGCTCGACCGCGACCTGCCGGGCATCCACGGCGACACGCTCTGCCAGATGCTGACCGACCAGGACGAACGTCCCATGGTCCTGATGCTGACCGCGGCCGGCTCGCCCGGCGACCGGGTGAGCGGCCTGACCCTGGGCGCCGACGACTATCTGGCCAAGCCCTTCCACTTCCCCGAGCTGGTCCTGCGGGTACGGGCGCTGGCACGCCGCCGTCCCGCCGCCCGGCCGCGTACGCTGCGCGCGGCCGGGATCGAGCTCGACCCGCTGCGGCACACCGTCACCCGGGACGGCCGCCTGCTGGAGCTGTCGGTCAAGGAGTTCGCCGTGCTGGCGGCGCTGCTGCGCGTCTCGCCCGGCTTCCTGAGCACCGAGTCCCTGCTCGAACAGGTCTGGGACGAGCACGCCGACCCGTTCACCAACACCGTGACCGTCACCGTCGGCCGTCTGCGCCGCAAACTGGGCGATCCACCGGTGATCGCCACCAGGCCGGGCGTCGGTTACCGGATCGGCTGACGGGGTCGTGCGGCGCGTCCCGGATGCTCCGGCTCGACGTCAGACCACGGGCTGATGCGCGGCGGCGTCCCGTCTGCGATCGTGAGGGCGTGAGATCGGCCGGCGATCGCCCTGTCAGGGGGCCGGAGGAGACGCCATGATCAGATTCGGCTACGCCGACACCCCGCTCGGCCAGATCCACCACGCCTCGTGCGGCACGGGCGACCCGGTGCTCCTGCTGCACCAGACCCCCCGCTCGTGGGACGAGTACCGCGAGGTGCTCCCCCTGCTCGGCCGCACCCGGCGGGCCGTCGCCATGGACACGCTCGGCTTCGGCAACTCCGCCCGCCCGCCCGAGCACTCGATCGAGACCTACGCCGACGGGGTGCTGGCCCTGATGGACGCCCTCGACCTGCCACGAGCCGCCCTGGCCGGGCACCACACGGGCGGCGTCATCGCGGTCGAGACGGCGGCGCGCGCCCCAGAACGCGTCACCGCCCTGGTGTTGTCGTCCACGCCGATGATCGACCCCGAGGGGCGGCAGCGTCGTGCGGGCCGTCCCTCCATCGACGCCGTGCGCGAACAGGCCGACGGCTCCCATCTGGGCGAGCTGTGGAGCCGGCGGGCCCCCTACTATCCGTGGCCGCTGCTGACCCGGTTCGTGCGCGACGCGCTGACCGTGCTGCCGGAGGTGGAGAGCGGGCACGAGGCGGTGGCCGCGTACCGGATGGAGGACCGGGTCGGGCTGGTGCGCTGCCCCGTGCTGGTCGTGGGCGCCACCGACGACCCCTTCGCCTTCCCCGAGCTGGAACGGCTGGCCGCCGCCCTTCCGCACAGCACCAGGGCCGTGGTGAAGGGCGGCGTGATCCCGCTGGAGCACCAGGCGGCGGAGTTCGCGGCGCTCGTCCAGGAGTTTCTCGACGGCCAGGCCGCAGAGGCCGGCTGACGGGGGCTCGGGCCGGGCCGTCCGACGTCAGTGAGGGAGGTGGGAGGGGGCCAGGGGCGGGCCGGGCGGGGTCTGCCAGGTCGCCAGGAAGTCCTCGGCCAGCGCGCACGCCCCGGCGTACGGGCCTTGCGGATGGTCCAGAGCGGTGGCGGTGAGCTCGGCGACGCGGCGCTCGACCAGGGCACGGGCGGCGTCCGCGTCGGCGACCGTCCCGGCCCGCTCGGCGAGGTAACCGATCGTGGCGCCCGCGCCGCAGACGAAGTCCGCCAGCGTCACCACGCCCCGCTCCCCCAGCGTCCGCAGCCCCTCCCCGGTGTAGGGCACGTTCGCGGCGGGCGCGACCAGGCCGGCCCGCACCGCCGCCGCCCGCCGCGCCGACAGGGCGCCCGTGCGCGCCCCGGGCACCAGCACGTCGGCGGCCACCTCGTACAACGCCTCCGGCGGCAGCACGGGCAGGCCGAGCCGGGTCACGCACGCGTCCCCGTGCCCGGCGCGCAGCTCCTCCAGGGCGTCGACGTCCAGCCCGGCCGGGTCGCGCACGCACCCGTGCAGCGTGGACAGGGCCACCAGGCGGGCACCGCGCCGCGCGGCCTCCCGCACCACGGCGCTGCCCACCTTGCCGAAGCCCTCCACCGCCACCGTCCGCCCGGCCAGCCCGCCGAGCGCCGTCTCGGCGGCGACGACCACGCCCAGCCCCGTCACGACGGTGTCCACCAGCTCGCCGCCGACCTGCCCGTGCATGATCGAGTCGGTCCGGTACCCGGGCAGCGGCGCGAAGTCCTGCGTCCGCGTGCCCAGGTCCGAGGAGGTGAGGAAGGCGCCCTTCTCCACCAGCGGCGCGATCTCCCGGCAGAAACGGGCCACGGTGCCCGCCCGGTCGCCGGACGAGGCCCGCAACACCGCCTTGGCCCCGCCGATCCGCTCGCCGAGCACGGCCAGCTTGTACGTCATCGCCCGCGCCAGCAGCCCCGCCTCCTCGCGGGTGACGTCCGGCGCCAGCCGGGTGCCACCCGCGCTGACCTGGCAGTCCAGGTCGAAGGCGATGCAGCCGTCCACCGAGACGAGCTCCATGATCCTCATCCACGCTCCCCGCGTCCGTGCGAACCGGGCCCGCCGCCCGGACTCGACGCCGCCCGGCCGCCGGTCCGGCCGGGCCTACCGTCCAATCTCGACGCGGCCCGGCCGGCTGTCCATGGGTCAGGGAGCGTTGTAGCCCAAGGTGTACGAACCAGACCCGGAGTAGGAGTGCACCCGATAGCGGTAGTACCCGGCCGCGCCGGTGTAGGTGAGCGTCTCGTCGGCTCCCGCCCCGGTGCTCTGGGCGACCGTGGCCCATGACGACCCGTTCCAGCGCTGCAGGTACAGGTCGTAGTCGGCGCCGGACGGCCCGTCCAGGCACGCCTGGTGCGGGCCGGTGACGGTGGTCTGGAGATACCCGCCGTCAGGCTGGTACTGCTCCGCCCCGGAGGCCAGCGTCCCCGTCTTGGTGGTCTCGTAGCCCGAGCAGCCGCCGGCGACGGCCACGGAGAGAACGAAGGCGACCGTGTGGGTGGCCGAGCCGGTCGCGGTCACCGTGATCGTGTACACGCCCCCGGGCGTCTGCGCGGAGGTGGAGACCGTCATGACGGACGTGCCGCCCGACGGGACGGAGGGCGGCGCGAACGTCGCGGCGGCTCCCGCCGGCAGCCCGGAGGCCGCGAACTGCATCTGCTGGGGCCCGCCGCGCGTGACGGCGGTGCTGATGGTGCTCGTGGTCGACCCGCCCGGCGTGACGCCGCCGCTCGTGGGCGAGAGCGAGATCGCGAAGTCGTCGTCGCCGCCGTTCGGCGGGGTGTTGTCGATCATGCCGGAGATCTCGTTGTACACCTCGGTGATCCGCGTCCCCCAGTTGGGGCAGCCGCCGAGGTGGTGCAGCGCGATCACCTTGTGGCTGGAGGCGGCGATCACCGGGGAGCCGGAGCTGCCGCCCGAGGTGTCGCAGCGGTAGCCGGTGTTGACGCCCGACGACACCACGTCGATCTTGCAGGCCGCGCCGCCCTGCGTGTCCTCGTACAGGGACAGGCGTTTGGGCAGGGTGTCGCCGTGGCCGGGGATGTAGATGCGCTCGCCCGCCACGGGGGTGCGCGGATCGAGGTACAGGGTGCCGAACGCCTGGATCGCGGCGAAGTCGGCGACGCTGAAGAGCGTGTAGTCGAGCGCTTCGAGTGCGCTGGTCTTCAGGAACTGCCCGCCGCCGACCTTCGTCCCCGCGCCCGGGTTGTCGCCGCCGCAGGTCGCGCAGTCGTAGTCGAACTGGAACTCGCTGGCGCTCAGGTCGGCGGCGCTCTCCATGCAGTGGTTGTTGGTCAGCATGCGGTTGGTGTTGCCGACCCGCCACGCGGTGCAGTAGCCGAGGCCGTTGAGGAGCTGGCGGGCCACGGCGCGGCTGCGGGCGTACTCGGTGGGGTTGCTGTCCTTGTAGCAGACGACGTCCCGGCGGGCGTCGGTGCCGCACACGCTGAACGTCCTGGGCGTCAGGGCCGCGGCCTCCTGGGTGGTGTAGCCACGGAAGTACCGGTCGACGCGTACGCCGAAGCCCTGCCTGGCCAGCCGGACGGCGTTGCGCGGCCCGGAGGCGTGCAGGGTGACCACCGCCGTGTCGCCGTCCACGGAGAGCGCGGCGAAGCCGGGCACGCCGTGCAGCGTGTAGCCGGAGTTGGCGGGGTAGCGCCCGCGGGTGGGGTCGCCGTAGTAGGTGTGGATCTCGCGGCCGTCCGGCGCGGCGACGGTGACGTAGTCGCCCGGGACGAGGGTGAGCGCGGCGAAGTGCACCTTGACGTAGCGGGAGCCGGGCCGGGTGACGCGCGTGCTCCAGCTCCGTCCGGCGCCGCCGTAGGGCAGGGACAAGTCGGCGAGAACCTCCTCGCCGGCCGGGGAGACCCGGCTGTCGATCTGCGCCTTCAGGGGTACGGCGGCGGGGGCCTGAGCGAGGGCGGAGGCCGGGGTCGCCGGCGCGACGACGGCCAGTGCGGCGATCAACGCCGTGGCCGCCGCTCTCCATCGGGAAGGACTCATGCGGGGGACACCTCCACGTGAGGGGTGACCGAAGCAGGCCGCCGGTCGCCGGGTGCCGGGCCCGGTCCGGGCGTGTAGGCCGCGCCGGCGGAGGGCCGGCGATTCCGGCGAACAGGCGGCCCGCCGTGGTGGGGGGTGGCCAGAGGGTAACTCCGTCCCCCATCCGTACCGTTATCGGTAGCGATACCGATATTTCGCGTTATCGACCCAAATCACCGACACTTCGCTCCCCCATCGCGGCGATGTCCAAAATACTTGACATCATGTCGGCCTTCTTTTACGTTCGTCATGTCTACTTTCTTTGACATGGAGACCTGTCTTGAAGGCCATCACCCGGCACGTCTACGGCCCCCCGGCCCTCACCGACCTCGACCGTCCCGCCCCGGGCCCCGGCGAAGCGCTCCTGCGCGTGCACGCCGCCTGCCTCGACCACGGCGTCTGGCATCTCGGCGCCGGGCTGCCCTACCCCGTCCGCCTCGCCACCGGGCTGCGCCGCCCCCGTTCCCCCCTCCTCGGCCGCGACGTCGCCGGGTCCGTCGAGGCCGTCGGCCCCGGCGTCACCGGCCTCGCGGTCGGCGACGAGGTCTTCGGCGTCTGCGACGGCGCGCTGGCCGAGCACGCGGTCGCGCGCGAGGACCGCCTCGTCCGCAAACCGGCCGGTCTGTCGTTCGAGGCCGCCGCCGCCGTCCCGACCAGCGGCCTGACCGCGCTCCAGGCGCTGCGCGACCACGCCCGCGTCCGGCCGGGACAGCGCGTCCTGGTCATCGGCGCGGGCGGCGGGGTGGGGACGTTCGCCGTCCAGCTCGCCAAGGCGTACGGCGCGCACGTCACCGGCGTCTGCGGCCCCGGCAAGGGCGACCTCGTCCGCTCACTCGGCGCTGACGAGGTCCTCGACTACACCCGCCAGGACCCGACCACCGGGCCCGGCCGCTACGACGTCGTCCTGGACACCGCGGGCAACCGTTCCCTGCCGGGCCTGCGGCGCGTGCTCACCCGCCGGGGCACCCTCGTGATCGTCGGCGGCGAGAACGCCTCCGGCCGCTGGCTGTACGGCACCGGCCGCCAGCTCAGAGCGACGGCGATGTCCCCGTTCGTCCGGCACACCCTGCGCGCCCCGATCGCCAGGACCGACCCGCGGGACCTGCGCCACCTGGCCGGCCTCGCCGCGTCCGGCGAGCTCACCCCCGTCGTCGGCAGGGCCTTCCCACTCGCCGGCTTCCCCGACGCGATGGCCCACCTCCGGTCGGGGCACGTGACGGGCAAGATCATCATGGTCATGCCCGTCACGGAGTAGATCACCAGTCGCCGGCGGGCACGCGGGTGTTGCGCAGCGGTTCGCCCGCGCCCTCGGCGGGCGCCGCCCACACCACCGCGTTGGCCAGGATCCGCCGCACGCCCGGCTGGTGGAAGACCGGGTAGTTCTGGTCGCCGGGGCTGAAGTAGAAGACGCGGCCCTTGCCGCGCCGGTAGCAGCAGCCGCTGCGGAACACCTCGCCCCCGGAGAAGGAGCTGACGAACACCAGCTCGTCGGGCGCCGGGACGCCGAACGGCTCGCCGTAGGTCTCCTGCTCGGGGATGACCAGCGGCTGGGGCACGCCCGCGGCGATCGGATGGGCCGGCTCCACCGTCCAGACCAGCTCGCGGTCGGCGGTGTCGCGCCAGTTGACCGTGCAGGTGGTGCCCATGAGGGCGCGGAAGACCTTGGAGTAGTGGCCCGAGTGCAGCACCAGCAGGCCCATCCCGGCCCAGACGCGCTCGCACACCCGCGCCACGACCTCGTCGCCGACCTCCTCGTGCGCCGCGTGCCCCCACCAGGTGAGCACGTCGGTGCCGGACAACGTCGCGGCGTCGAGGCCGTGCTCGGGGTCCTGCAGGGTCGCGGTGCGCACGCGCACCCGCTCCCCCAGGTGCTCGCGCAGGCCGTCGGCGACCGCGCCGTGCATGCCGCCGGGGTAGCGGCGGCGCACCTCCTCCTCCCGCTGCTCGTGTACGTTCTCGCCCCAGACGGTCACGTTGATGCTCACGCGCGATGCTCTCCCTCCGGACCTGCCGCACCTACCGTCCGGTCCTTACCCGCCAGGCACTCGGGTCACAGCCCCGCGCCGCCGACGGGCGAGGCCGGCGGACGGGCGGAAAATGTCTCGCGGAAGGCAGGAGCGTTTGGGTAGGTTCGCCAGTGACCATGGAAGTCATGCCACGCCCCGCGCAGGCCGCCCTCGTACCGGACGGCCGTCCTGTCGAGATCGCCTGCGACGAGTCCGGCGCGGAGGGCGAGAAGCTCGTCGGCGGCAACACCGACGTGTTCGCCCATGCCGGCGTCTCCCTCGACGCGGCCGCCGCGGCCGACTGCGTACGGGAGCTGCGGCTGCGGGCGCCCTCGCCGGTCACCGAGTACAAGGCCGAGCACGTGCTGCGCGAGAAGAACCGGGCCACCCTGGTCTGGCTGCTCGGCCCGTCGGGCCCGATCCTCGGCCATGCGCGCGTGCACCTGACCGACAAGGCGTACTTCGCCGTGAGCAAGGTGACCGACCTGCTGACCGGCCACCATTCCGTCCTCGGTGGCCTCGACCAGGACGAACGGTCGGCGGCCATGGCGGTCACCCTCTACCAGGAGGGCCGCCGCGCCTTCGGCCCCGCACGCTGGACGGCCTTCCTCGACGCCTTCAACCACCTGCTCAGAGCCAGGAACGGCCGGGGCCCCGAGATCTCCGCCGACTCGGTCTTCGAGCTGGTCGCCGACCTGCGCACGACGCCCGGCCCGGCCGGCGAGATCATGGACGAGCTGTGGGCCGCCAGGCCGCTCGTGGACGCCTTCACCGCGCGCCTGCTCGACGACCCGCACCTCTTCCCCGCGCTCGACCCGCTGATCCCGGGCATCGCGCACGCGGTCGCCCACTGGGGCGCGGGCGGCCGGCCCGTCTCCGTCGTGCACGACCGGCAGACGACGCTGACCGAGGAGCGCATCGAACGGCTCCGGCTGCTGCTGGCCCGCCCGGACGCACCCGGAGGCCCGCTGGTGCTGACGAGCCTGACGCTGGTCGCCTCCCACCTGGACCCCCGCGTCCAGGTGGCCGACATCGTGGCGGGGGTGGCGCGCAAGATCGCGTCCAAGGAGCTCAACGGCCGCGGCGACCCGGAGCTGACCGGCCTGCTGCGCCCGTACGTGGACGTGTCCTCGGTCTGGCCGGACGAGCGCAGCCGGGCCGCGCTGATCCCGGCTCAGCCGAGCCAGGCGCGGGCCTCGGCGGCGGCCTCCGGACCGAGCACCGGCTGGGAGTAGACCTCGACCAGCGTGCGCATCAGCAGGCGCTCGCCCTCCGGCGTGGACAGGTCGGCGTCCATGCCGCGGCAGACGTGCGGGTACAGGACCGTGACCGACAGCGCCATCGCGGCCATCACGGCCGCCCGCGCCCGCGGCGGCACGTCCGGCGGGTCGGCCCGGTCCCGGTCGGCCGCGGCCAGCCAGCGTTCCCCGATCCGGGTCATCTCGTCGAACAGCGGCGCCGCCCAGCCCTCGGTCAGGGCCCGCGCCAGGTAGGCGCGGTAGGGGCCGAGGGCGGCCACCGGGTTGAACCCGGCCGGCGGGCTGCCGGCGGCCTCGGCGTTGAGGCGGCGCACCGTCTTCATCAGGTGCTCGTCGCACGCCTCGCGCAGTGCCTGCTTGGAGCCGAAGTGGTGGCGTACCAGGCCGAGTGAGACCCCCGCCGACTCGGCGATGTCGCGGATCGTGGCCCGCTCGAACCCGTGCTCGCCGATGTGCCGGATCGCGGCGTCGCGGATGCGGGCCCGCGCGGTGAGGTCCTCCGGGTCCTGGACGGTTGTCATCGCACCACCGATTCGTACAGCGAACTGTTCACGAAAAAAGCATCCTATACCGGCGTACAGCACCGACCGGCCCGAACCACGCGGGACCGGCCGCTCGGGACCGGCCGCGTACGTGCAGCACCGAGCGGCCCCGACCATGCGGGACCGGCCGCGGGCGGGCGGTGTCGTTCGGCCCCGGGCGCGCAAGGCCGGCCGTCGGCGACTACGCTCCTGCCCTGTGCCGACGTTCGAACTGCCCCTGCGCCTGGACACCACGATCCGCCCCTACGACTGGGGTTCCGTCACCGCCATGCCCGAGCTGTTCGGCACCGAGCCGACCGGCCGCCCGCAGGCCGAGCTCTGGATGGGCGCCCATCCCGCCGACCCGTCGATCGCCGGCGGGGTGCCCCTCGACCGGCTCATCGCGGGCGACCCCGTCGCCGCCCTCGGCTCCCCGGCCGTCGAGAGGTTCGGGCCCGCGCTGCCGTACCTGCTGAAGGTGCTCGCGGTCGCCCGGCCGCTGTCGCTCCAGGTCCACCCCACGATCGCGCAGGCCGAGGCCGGGTTCGCCGCCGAGGAGGCGCGCGGCGTCCCGATCGGCGACCCGGCCCGCACCTACAAGGACCGCTCGCACAAGCCCGAGATGGTCTGCGCGATCACGCCCTTCCACGGGCTGTGCGGCTTCCGCTCCCCCGTCGTCACCGCCGGGCTGCTCGCCCGGCTAGGCCTGCCCGCCCTCCAGCCGTGGATCGACGTGCTCGCCGTCCGGCCCGCCGGCGAGGCCCTGCGCACGGTCTTCGCGCAGATGCTCGACGACGCCGCCGCGCCGCTGCGCGCCGAGGTCGAACGCGCCCTCGCCGGCGGCTCCGACCCCGACCTGGCGCCGTACGCCGAGATCGCCGCGGCCTGCCCCGGCGACCCCGGAGTGGTGGCCGCCCTCCTGCTCAACCACGTCGACCTGCTGCCCGGCCAGGCCCTCTACCTCGGCGCCGGCGTGCCGCACGCCTACCTGGGCGGCGTCGGCGTGGAGATCATGGCCAGCTCCGACAACGTCCTGCGCTGCGGGCTGACCATCAAGCACGTCGACGCGCCCGAGCTGATGCAGGTGGTCGACTTCACACCCGCCGAGCCGCACCTGGTCGAGCCCGAGCGTCCCGCCCGCGGCGAGCGGCGCTACGTGCCTCCGGCCCCCGAGTTCGCCCTCACGCGGTACGACCTGACCGGGGCCGACGCCTTCGAGCTGCCCGCCGGGCCGCCCAGGATCGTGTTGTGCCTGGAGGGCGAGGCCCGGCTCGGCGAGCTGACGCTGCGGCCGGGCGAGTCGGCGTTCGTCCCGGCCGTGGCGGGTACGGGCCTGTCGGGCAAGGGCGTGGCGTACGTGGCCGAGCCGGGCGCCTTTACGGTGTAGATCAGCACAACAGCGACATTTCGGCCGCCGGTTGAACGTCGCCTTCCTAGGCTCCCCCCATGAACACGGCAACCCTCGGCCACGTCGCCATCGAACCCAGCATCCTCTACTTCGGCACCCCGGTCGTGCTGCTGACCACGGAGAACCCGGACGGCTCGACCAACCTGGCCCCGATGTCGTCGGCCTGGGCGCTCGGCCGCACCGTCGTGCTCGGCCTCGGCTCCGAGGGGCAGACCGCGCGCAACCTGGCCGAGCGGCCCGACCTGGTGATCAACCTGCCGGCCCCGCACCTGTGGCCGCAGGTGGAACGCCTGGCGCCGCTCACCGGACGCGACCCGGTGCCCGCCACCAAGGCGGCCGGCTGCCGGTTCGAGCCCGACAAGTTCGGCGCGGCGGGCCTGCGGCCGGAGCCGTCGGAGACCGTACGTCCGCCGCGCGTGGCCGAGTGCCCCCTCCAGTTCGAGGCCGTGGCCGCGCAGATCCGGCCGAACGAGTCCGACGACTTCGTCATCATCGAGGCCGTCGTGCGCAAGGTGCACGCCGACCCGCGCATCGTCGTCCCCGGCACCCAGCACGTGGACCCGTCCGCGTGGAGCCCGCTGCTGTACAACTTCCGCCACTACTTCGGCCTCGGCCCGGAGCTCGGCCACTCCTACCGCTCGCAGACGCCGCACCCGGCCTGACGACCCGCGCCGGATCAGCCGGCCGACGAGGCGCATCCGGCGTAAGCCGACCGTACCGCCGCCTGAACGGGAGACTGGGCCGCCGACAGCGCCGACGGCTCCTCCAGCCCGCGCGGCGGCGGCGTGGGACGGTCGGCCGCCACGGTCAGCACGAGATGGCCGAACCGGCGCCACCACCCGTGCGTCACCCCGCGCCCGCCCGCCCGAACGGTCACCCTGCTCCATCCGTCGGAGGGCCGGCCGCAGCCGAGGGAGACCTCCAGCGCCCGGCTGTCGGCGCGGCGCAGCACCTTCGCCGCGCTCTCCTTGGCCGACCACAGCAGGCTGCCCAGCAGCGGATCGTTGCCGATGATCCGCTGCTCCTGGCGGGTGAACCGGTCGGCGACGAACCCCGGGCCGCGCGGCTCGACCACCTGCAGGTCGCAGCCGACGGTCCCGGGCTCCAGTCCGAGCAGGCACACCGCCCATCCGTCGCGGCTGGTGAGCGAGATGCCCACCGGCAGCGGGCGGCCGTCCCGCCACGCCTCGGCCGCGCCGTCGGGACGCCGCCGCAGCTCCGGGTCGCCGGCGGGGCCGGGACAGACCAGGTGCAGCGCCTGACTGACGGTCCAGCGGGTGAGCGGGTGCTCGGCGGGCCGCCCGTCGCCCGCCCGGCCCTCTCCCGCCGGGAGTTGCCCCTCCCCGCGAGCCAGCCACCTCATCGAGCCTCCATTCCGCGCTCCAGCGCTAGGGATGACCTCCGGCCGCGGCACGGCGGCCGGGATCGCGTGATCGACCGACCCGGCCGCCACGCCCGGGCGGCCGTCTCGCGCAGCTTCCCCGCCCGCACCTCCTCGAACGCCTCGAACGCCTTGTACGGCGGCGGTCGCGCCCGGCGCCGCCCCGCGTGCGTGCTTCCCCGTACGTGCCCGCGCTCCGCCGCCGGACACCCGCGGGACCTCTCGACTAATGTGATCTTGTGACCGGAATTTTCACAGTGTTCCCAGCCTCGCCGGGCGACGGTGAGACGCTGGGAGAGATCCACGCCGAATCCTGGAAGGCCGCCTACGCCGGCCTCTTCGCCACGGAGTTCTTCGACCAGGCCGTCAGCCACCGGCGCGGCAAATGGCACGACGTGCTCGCCGAGACGCCGGGCGGCCTGGTGCTCGCCGCGCTCGACGGACGCCGGCTGGCCTTCTGCTCCTTCGGGCCCTCGCCGTCCCGGGCGGGCGCGGCGGAGATCTTCGGCTTCTACGGCCATCCCGACGGCTGGGGCACCGGCGTGGCCGCCGCCCTCATGACCGACACCCTGCGCCGCATCCGCGACGAGGGCTTCACCCGGGTGCACCTGTGGACGCCGCGCGACACGCCGCAGTCACGCCGTTTCTACGCCAAGAGCGGCTTCACCGAGTCGGGCGCCACCCGCGCGTACGACTACGGCGACGGCAACCCGGTCGAGCAGGTGGAGTACGAGCTGTCCTTCCCCTGACCCGCCGGCCCTCCTCCCACGCGCGCCGACTTGACAGAGTTCCCCGGCGTATTTCGCGGTGCACAGCCCGGCGCGGGCTCTTTCGTTGACCGTCCCCATGGCCCATGACAACCATTCTTGAGTATGGCCAAGCGGACACGAGAAACGGTCGAGTGATCGCGTGAGAGGAATGGCATGAGCGCGAATGCTTTGTACGCCGGTCGAGACTGGAAACTCGACCACGACAAGCGAGTCAAGGTCAGCAACGCGGAACTTCGTTACACGGTCGTGGGCCGCGGCGAGCCGGTCCTGTGCATTCACTGCACCTCCATTTCGGACGGCCTCATCACGCCGCTCCTGAAGTACAACCCGGAGCTGCTGGACAAGTACCAGTTCATCAGCTATTACCGTGCCGGTTACAACGGCAGCACGCTGGAGAAGGACAGCCTCAGCATCGAGGAGGGCGCCGAGCACGCCAAGCAGCTCCTCGACCACCTCGGCATCGACAAGGCGCACGTCATGTCGTACTCCTTCGGCGGGGTGATCGGCTTCCAGTTCATGCTCTCCTACCCCGAGCGCACGCACTCGGCGGTGCTGCTGGAGCCGTACCTGCCGCGTGAGGGCGCCGAGGCCGAGAAGGCCAACAACGACGCCGTGATGACGGCCATCGAGCTGGTGCACAAGGGCGACAAGCTCACCGCCGCCTGCGACTTCATGGCCGCCGTCTGCGGCCCGAGCTACCTCGGCTCCGTCGACATGAGCTGCCCCCTCGACGTGTGGGAGCGGGTCGAGGAGTGCGCGGACGTCACGTTCAAGGTGGACTTCCCGGCGCTGGGCGGCTGGGGCTTCCGCATGTCCAAGGCCGACCAGCTCGTGCCGGACAAGCCGCAGATGCCGGTGCTGGCCGTGATGGGCCTGGACAGCGAGGCGGCCATGCCCGGTTTCCGCGAGGCGCAGCACTTCCTCATGAACTGGCTGCCCCAGGCCGAGCGCTGCGGCATCGTCGGCGCCACCCACGGCCTGCAGATCATGAACCCGAGAGCGGTCGGCGAAGGCGTCTCGGCCTTCCTCGCCAAGCACCCGATGCAGTAGCACCCGACGCAGTGAGAGGAGAGCGATGTCGGATCTGACGGCTGAGCGACTGGCGGCGGCACACCAGGCGTTGCGCTCCGGCGACCGCGAGCGCGCGCTGGAGTACTGGCACCCCGACGTGCGGTTCCAGTCCCCCGGCAACCACCCGTACGCCGGATGGCACGACGGCCTCGACGCCTTCATGGGCTTCATCAAGACCTGGCAGCGGCTGGCCGGCGGCACCCTGCGCATGGAGCAGATCGCCTGCCTGGTCAACCCGGTGGACGGCTACACCATCGACGTCAACCGGTGCACCGCCGTGCGCAAGCGCACCGGCTCGGACGGCACCTCCTTCTACGAGCACCTGCAGATGGAGGGGGTGGACCTGATGCGGTGGGAGAACGGCCGCGTCGTGGAGGGCCGCGGCGGCATCTTCGGCGACGGGACCGCCAACTTCAGCTCCTTCTTCGGCCCGATCGGCCCCGACGGGCGCAGATCCGACGACTGAGCGGGCAATCCGGGCGGGCCGGTGACGACCGGCCCGCTTTCTCATGCCCGCGGTCGGCCCTCGCCGCCTTTGTGCCCTTTTCCACAGGAACGCGCCCACAGGAGAAGACATGACCCGTTTCCGTGGCGTCCTCCGCGCCTCCGCCGCCGCCCTGGCCGTCACCGCCGCGCTGGCGGCGGCCGCACCGGCCCAGGCCCTCCTGGCCCCCGCCGTCCGGGCGGTGGACCCGCCCGGCGACCCCACCACCCTCTGGAACGTGGACGTGCTGGACGCCACCCACGCCTACGCCGTCGGCTGGCGCGGCTACGACGGCTCGCCGGACACCTCCGTGCTGCGCTGGGACGGCTCGGCCTGGAGCAGGCTGCCGCTCACCGCCGGGTACGACGTGCCCAGCCCGTGCTGCGTCGCGGCCGTCGCGCCGGACCAGGTGTACGTGACCGGCAGCCGGAGCATCGCCGACGTCTCCTGGCCGCGCTCGGCGTACTGGAACGGCTCGGCCTGGTCGGAGATCCCGCCGCCGCCCGGCTGGACGCCCCCGCTGCCCGGCGACGAGTGGACCGGCCCGATCGCCGCCACCAGGGACGGCTCGCTCTGGTCGATCAGGTTCAGGAACACCGGCGGCACCGACATCCTGCGCCTGCGCCAGGGCGTCTGGACCGTCTACCCGCGCACCGAGAACCTGGGCCTGCTGCGCGCCGTCGACGGCGGCGACCAGATCGTCTTCGCCGCCGAGAACGGCGTCGTCCTGTGGGACGGCACGGCCCTGCGCTCCCTGGGCAGGCCGGGCCTCAGCCCCAGAGGCGTGTACGTCGAGGGCCCCGGCCGGATCTGGGTCAGCGGCTACCAGCCCCGCCCCAACCGGCCCGCCACCCCCGCGATCGCCCGCTACGACGGGGCCCGCTGGACCGTCTCGGCGCTGCCCGGCGACCCCGGCAACGGCTCGGCGAGCATCAGCGGCGACGGCGAGGGCCACCTCGTCGTCCCCACCGGCGGCGGCACCACCGCCCCCGCCTACCTGTACTTCGACGGCACCTCGTGGACCCGGGTCAGCGGCCCGGCCCGCCCGTCGGCCGGGTACGCGGGCGCGTACGCGGTGGACCGCGTCCCCGGCACGTCCACGATCCTGTCGGTGGGCGGCGCCAACGTGACCAACCTGACCGGGTTCGCGATCAGTGAGCTGATCAGCCCCCACTGAGCGGGCCGGCGCAGACCCCCGGGCGGGGAGGGGCGGCAGGCCCCTCCCCGCTCACGCGCGCCCTGACGCCGCCGGGGTACGGCCCGCGCGGACCGCCGCGAGCAGCGTGCCGGCCAGCAGCAGCGCCGAGGCGGCCGTCAGGACGACGCCCAGCCGGTGCAGGCCCTCGTCGGTGGCGCGCTCACCGTAGGTCACGCTGATGAGCAGCGCCGAGCAGATGGCCCCGGCGTACTGCGAGGTGCGCAGCAGGCCGGCGGCCATGCCGATCTGGCCCGGCGGCGCCTGGGCGTACATGGCGGCCTGGTTGCCCACGATGTTCAGCCCGTTCTGCACCCCGAAGACCATGCTGAGCAGGCACAACGACAGGACGGACGCCTCGCCGTCGAGCGCCGGCAGCCAGGCGCAACCCGCCAGCAGGAACGCCGCGCCGGCCGGCAGCATCCAGCGCGCCCGGCCCGAGGCGCCGTCGGCCCGCGCGGCCAGCCCCGAGACCACCGCGCCCACGGCCGAGGTGGGCATGAGCAGCAGCCCGGCGACCGCCGCCGTCAGCCCCCTGCCCTGCTCCAGCCACTGCGTCCAGCCGTACAGGAAGCCGTAGGTGGCCATGAACGTCACCGCGTTGCGCAGGTAGGTCACCAGCAGCGGCCGGTTGCGGGCCAGGTCGCGCAGGCTGCCGCCGCCGCCCGTACGGGCGCGCTCGTACGGCTCGTCGCGCGGCAGCCACACCAGCGCCGAGACCACCCCGGCCGCGGCCATCGGCAGGTTGACCAGGAAGATCCAGCGCCAGCCGCCGAGCGCGTCGAGCAGCCCGCCCAGCGGCGGCCCGAGCACCATGCTGACCTGCCCGGCCATGGCCAGCGCGCCCATCACCGAGGCGGGCGCGGCCCCGCCGGACCGCTCGGACCTGCGGCGGACCATGCTCATGGCGGCCGGATAGGCGGCCGAGGTGCCGAGGCCGATCACCACGCGGGCGGCCACGAGCAGGCCGAGGGTCGGCGCCCAGTAGCCGAGCAGCCCGCCGGCCGCGACCGTGACCAGCCCGGCCAGGTAGACGCGGCGCGGGCCGAGCCGGTCGGCCAGCCGGCCCAGCACCGGCTGGCCGATCGCGGTGGCCAGGTACAGGCCCGACACCAGCCAGGACGTGGCGTCCGCGCCCACGCCGAAGTGGTGGGCGATGGGCCCGAGCGCGATGGCGATGATCGAGGAGTTGATCGGGTTCAGCAGCGAGCCGACCGAGACCGCCGTGACGAAGCGGGGGCCGAAGGGTGCCTGGCCGGGCTCGCTGTCCGGCCGGGGCGGCGCGGTCACAGCTGGTACTTCTCCTCAAGCTTCTCGTAGATCTCGATCTTGTAGTCGATGGCGGCCAGGTCGTCCTTGAGCTGGGAGATGCGCTTGGCCACCTCCTCGCGGTGGGTGAGCAGGATCTGCTTGCGCTCGGCCGCGGTGCTCTCGCCCGCGCGGACGAGTTCGGCGTAGCGGCGGACGTCGGCGATGGACATCCCGGTGCCCCGCAGCCTGGTCAGGAACCGGATCCAGGCCAGATCACGTTCGGTGTAGCGGCGGTGCCCGTTCCCGCCGCGCGGCGGCGTCTCCCGCATCAGGCCGGCCTTCTCGTAATAGCGCAGCGCGTGGGCGCTGAGGCCGGTCTCGGCTGCGACTTCCGCGATCGTCAGGCTCTGACTCATACCGATCATTGTCGCCCTTCGAGCGCGATCCAAGTCAAGTGCATTCGGCCGAATTCCGGTGAATGCGAGCCCGGACTTGACGGAATGGGATCGGCTACCTCCATACCGCCCGGTCACCGCCGGGCGGCGCGTTGACGCGTTTTCCGGCGGCTGGACATGATTTCCCCGTAGCGCCGGACGAAATGGTGGTGCCAATGGCGAAGAGCGAATTCGTGAGATTCCTCGGCGACCTCCGGGAGAATCCGCAAAGACGCGCTGAGTATAGCGCGAGAAATCTCAGTCAATTGTTGTTCCACGCCTCCGACGAGGGCTTCCGGTTCACCGCCGAGGAGCTGGTGTCGGTGGTCGGGGCCCTGGAGATCGAGGTCATCGTCGCCAAGGACGGCGAGCCCGTCGACGGCGGCAGCACGCTCTGGCGGCACATGTGGGGCAGGCGGTACCTGGACTACCTCCTCGATCACGTGGTGGCCAGGTTCGGCGAGGAGGAGCTGCGCGGGTTCGCGGCCGACGAGAGGCGGCCGGTGGCATGAGCGGGACGAACCTGATCGCGTTCCTGCGCCTGGCGGGCTCGCGTCCCGACGTGCTGGAGTCGCTGAAGGCCAAGAGCAAGGCGGAGGTCGTCGCGGCCGCGGCCGGGCACGGGCTGCCGTTCACCGAGGCCGACTTCGACGGCGTGGTGTGGGAGCTGGAGGAGCGCCTGGCCGACCTGCGCGGGGAGCCCTTCGACGCCACTTTCCCGCTCTGGCGGACGATGTGGGGCCGGCACTACCTGGAGTTCCTGGTCGGCGACCTGCTGCCCGCCCTGGAGCGGGCCCGGCTGCTGGAGTCGTCGTGAGCGCCTATGACTACATCGTGGTGGGCGCGGGCAGCGCCGGCTGCGTCCTGGCCAGGCGGCTGCTGGACGCGCTGGGCTGCCGGGTGCTGCTGCTGGAGGCCGGCGGCCCGGACGTCGCCGAGTCCGTGCACCGTACCGACGTGCCGTCGATGACCTCGATGTGGGGCTCGCCGGAGTTCGTGTGGGACTACGCGACCACCCCGCAGCCGGAGCTGGGCGGCCGGGTCGTGCCGATCCCGCAGGGCCGCGTGGTGGGCGGCGGCAGCTCGGTCAACGCCATGATGTACGTGCGGGGCAACCGCCGCGACTTCGACGGCTGGGCCGCGCTGGGCAACGACGGCTGGTCCTACGACGAGGTGCTGCCCTACTTCAGGCGTTCGGAGGACTACCCGGGCGGTTCGCCGGAGTACCGGGGCAGTGGCGGGCCGCTGAAGGTCGTCGACTACGGCTCGCCGTCGGACGCCTCGCGGGCCTTCGTCCGGGCGGCGATCGCCCGCGGCCGCGCCGACGGCACCGGCGACTACAACGGCCCCCGGCAGGAGGGCCTGGCCTTCTTCTACCAGTCCACCCGGGACAAGGACGACCGCCGGTCCAGCACGTCGGAGGCGTTCCTGGCGCCGGTGCTGGGCGAGCCCGGTCTGACGCTGGAGACCGGCGCCGTGGTCACCCGCCTCACCGTCGAGGGTGGCCGGGCCGGCGGCGTGGAGTACGTCAAGGACGGGCGTACGCACCGGGCCACCGCCGGGCAGGAGGTCATCGTGTCCTGCGGCGCGCTGGGCTCGCCCGCGCTGCTGCTGCGCTCGGGCCTCGGCCCGGCCGCCCACCTGCGCGAGCACGGCGTCGAGGTGGTCGCCGACCTGCCGGGCGTGGGCCGCAACCTGCAGGACCACGTGCTGTTCGGCATCGGCTACGAGAGCCTGCGCGAGCTGCCCTTCCCCGAGCTGCTGGCCGAGGCGGGGCTGTTCACCAACGTCCTGGGCGGCGACGGGCCGGACCTGCAGTTCTTCTTCGGCCCGGTGCAGTTCATCGACGACCGGTACAGGACGGACGGCCCGGGGTTCACCTTCGCGCCGATCCTGCTGCAGCCCGACAGCAGGGGCGAGGTGCGGCTGCGCCCCGGCGACCCGCTGCGTCCCCTCGTCGACCCGCACTACCTGGAGGCCGCCGCCGACCTGCGGCTGCTGACCGAGGCCGTCGTCCTGGCCAGGGAGCTGGTCTCGGACGCGGCCTTCGACTCCCTGCGCGGCCGGGAGCTGGCCCCGGGGCCCGGCGTGACGAGCCCGGCGGCCCTGGCCGCGTACGTGCGGGCCAGCGCCTCGACCGTGTGGCACCCGGCCGGCACCTGCCGGATGGGCCGCGACGGCGAGGCGGTCGTCGAGCCCGACCTGCGGGTGCGCGGCGTGGACGGGCTGCGCGTGGCCGACGCCTCGGTCATGCCGGTCATCACCCGGGGCAACACCAACGCGGCCACGATCATGATCGCCGAGAAGGCCGCCGATCTGGTCGCCGCATCGGCACGGAGGTGAGCTGAGATGACACAGACCTTCGACTTCATCGTCGTCGGCGGCGGCACGGCCGGATCGGTCGTCGCCGCCCGGCTGAGCGAGCTGCCCGGGGCCCGCGTGCTGGTCCTGGAGGCGGGCGACACGAAGATCACCGACGCGGTCGAGGACCCCGCCCGGTGGAACGAGGTGCTGCTGACCGAGCTGGACTGGGCGTACATGAGCGAGCCTCAGCCGGGGCTCGGCGGGCGCCAGGTCTATTCGGCGGCGGGCCGCGGCCTGGGCGGGACCTCGAACGTCTACCACATGATCCACACGCGCGGCCGTCCGGCGGACTTCGACGCCTGGGCCTACGACGGCTGCCCCGGCTGGTCCTTCGCCGACGTCCTGCCCTACTTCCAGCGCCTGGAGGGACAGCGGGACGCCACCAACCCCACGGCCGGCCACGAGGGCCCGATCAGGATCGTCAACGCCCGGGACATGGGCAACCCGGTCTCCCGGACGTTCGTCGAGGCCTGCGTGGAGCTGGGTTACCCGCAGGTCGAGGACTTCAACGCCGACAGCTTCGGCGTGAGCTGGCACCACGTCGACATCGACGTCGAGACGGGCACCCGCTGCGGCGTGCGCGCCGCCTACCTGGAGCCCGCGCTGGAGCGGCTCAGCGTCGAGGTGGGCGCACTGGCCACCCGGCTGCTGTTCGACGGCGAGCGCTGCGTGGGCGTGGAGTACCTCAAGGACGGCGAGCTGCGGACCGTCAGGGCCGAGCACGAGGTGATCGTCACCGCGGGCGCGATCCAGTCGCCCAAGCTGTTGCAGCTGTCCGGCATCGGCCAGGCCGGGGAGCTGGCCGCGCTCGGCATCCCGGTGGTCGCCGACCTGCCCGGCGTGGGCGCCAACTTCCACGACCACCCGCTGGTCATCGGCCCGATCGGGTACATGGACAAGGCGGCGCCCGACCCGCGCGGCCAGGTGACCGAGGTCGGGCTGTTCTGGGGGTCGGAGCCGGGGCTGCCGGTGCCCGACATGGAGATCTGCCTGGTGCACCGGGCGCCGTTCGGCGACCAGTTCTTCGCCAACGTCATCAAGCGGGTGGAGACCGGGCAGCCGCTCACGCCGGTGCGCGAGCTGGTCGACCCGAAGATCGTGCTCACCCTGCCGGGGCTGGTCCGGCCGCTGTCGCGGGGCAGCGTACGGCTGGCCGGCACCGACCCGACGGCCTACCCGAGGGTCAGCGCGAACTACTTCGGCGAGCGCTCGGACCTGGAGCGCACGGTGACGATGGTGGAGATCGCCCGCGAGATCTACGCCAGCTCCGCCTTCCGGCGCGACTGGGGGCTGACCGAGGTCGCGCCCGGCCCGGACGTGCGCACCCGCGAGCAGCTCAGCGCGTGGGTGACGGAGAACGTCGGCTCGTACTACCACTTCGCCGGCTCCTGCAAGATGGGCTCCGACAGCCTCGCGGTGGTGGACACCCGGCTGCGGGTCCGCGGCGTCGAGGGGCTCCGCGTCGCCGACGCCTCGATCATGCCGACGATCGTCTCGGCCAACCCCCACACGACCACCGTGATGATCGGCGAGCGCGCCGCCGAGTTCGTCGCGGCGGACTTCCGCCCGGCCCGACAGGAGGCTACGCGATGATCCACCAGTTCATCTTCGGCGCTCCCAAGCCCGGCTTCACCGCCCAGCAGTTCCAGGACTACTGGGTCAACGTGCACGCGGTGAAGTTCGCCGGCAAGATCAAGCAGATCAGGCAGTACCTGGTCGACACCCGCATCCCCTTCGACGGCGACGTCGGCCGGCCGGCGCTGCCGCACCAGGGCATCGCCGAGATCTGGCTGCGGAACGCCGAGGAGCAGCTCGCCTCGCTGCAGAGCGAGGAGTTCCTCCAGGGCGCCCGGCTGGACGAGCCCAACTGGGCGGCGTTCTGGTCCACGATCGTGGTCGACACCGTCGCCCACGAGCTGGTGCCCGGCCCCAAGCCCCGGCCGGAGAGCTGGGTGAAGGTCACCACGCTGATCAAGCGGCGGCCCGGCCTGCCGCTGGACACCTACCGCAAGCAGTCCCTGGAGTCCTACGCCGCCGCGGTGGCCGGGCTGCCGGGCCTGCGCAGGCACCTGCACTGCCACACCGTGGACGGCGCGTACACCTTCGGCGAGGCCGGCTTCGACGCCGTGGACCAGCTCTGGTTCGACGACGTGGACGCGCTGCGCGCCGCACTGGCCTCGGCCCACCACGCCCGCCGGGTCAAGCCGGAGCTGGAGGCGATCGCCGACCCGGCCCACCTGTTCTCCATGACCTGCAAGGAAAACTGGATCATCCCCGGGGAGTCGGCATGACCAAGCGCGTTCTCGTGATCCTCTCGGAGTTCGGCTACTGGGGGGAGGAGCTCGTCGGCCCGCTGTCGGCCTTCGACGAGCGCGGCTACGACGTCGTGTTCGCCACGCCGACCGGCAAGCAGCCGCACGCCCTGCCGCCCAGCATGGACAGCGACTACGTCGACCCGCCGCTCGGCCGCTCGGTCACCACGCCCGAGGTGGCCAAGCTGACCCGCGACCTGGACGAGTCCGGCCGCCTGGCCAACCCGCTCAACCTGTCGGCGTGGGCGCCCGAGCGTCCCTACACCAGCAGCCCCGACTACCTGCGCCGGCTGGAGGCCTACCACCGGGCGGTGGCCAAGCTGGAGGCCGAGCTGGTGCCCTACGACGCGGTGCTGATCGTCGGCGGCAGCGGGCCGATCGTGGACCTGGCCAACAACGAGCGGGTGCACGAGATCGTGCTCGCGTTCGTCCGGGCGGGCAAGCCGGTGGCCGCCGAGTGCTACGGCGTGGCCTGCCTGGCCTTCGCCCGCGACTGGGAGGACCGCAAGAGCATCATCTGGGGCAAGCGCGTCACCGGTCACTGCAAGGAGTACGACTACAAGGACGGCACCGGGTTCCTCGGCGTGCCCGACTTCAACATGGGGCCGCCGCCGTACCCGCTGGAGTACATCCTGCGGGACGCCACCGGGCCCGAGGGGCGCTACGTCGGCAACTTCGGCCGGGAGACCTCGGTCATCGTGGACTTCCCGTTCGTCACCGGCCGGTCCACGCCCGACTCGTTCCTGACCGGGCAGAAGATCGTCGAAGTGCTAGAGGGCGGCCTGCGCCGCTTCGGCTGGTGATGGCGGGCCATGGCCAGGGACGGCAACACCGCGATCATCGAGCAGTTCCTCAGCGACGGCATCACGTACATGTTCGGCAACCCGGGGACGGTCGAGCAGGGCTTCCTCGACGCGCTGGAGGGCTTCGAGGACTTCCACTACATCCTCACCCTCCAGGAGACGGTGGCGGCCGGCATCGCCGACGGCTACGCCCGTGCCACGGGCGGTCCGGCGCTCCTGCAGCTCCACAGCGGCGTGGGGCTGGGCAACGCGATCGGCATGCTGTACCAGGCCAAGCGGGGGCACTCCCCGCTGGTGGTCGTCGCGGGTGAGGCCGGTGTCGGCTACGACGCGATGGACGCCCAGATGGCCGCCGACCTCGTGGCCATGGCCCGGCCCGTCACCAAGCACGCGATGCGCGTGATCGACCCGGGCTCGGTGCTGCGGGTGCTGCGGCGGGCGGTGAAGATGGCGATGACGCCGCCGCGCGGCCCGGTCTTCGTGGCGCTCCCGCTCGACGTGCTGGACCAGCCCAACCACGAGCCGGTCGAGCCGTCGGTGCTGCCGCACTCGGCCGTGCTGCCCGCCCCCGAGCTGGTACGCCGGGCCGCCGGGCTGCTGTCCGGCGCCCGGTCCCCGATCATCCTGGCCGGCGACGGCGTGTCGGTCTCCGGCGCGCAGGCGGAGCTGACCCGGGTGGCCGAGCAGCTCGGCGCGGACGTGTGGGGCGTGGAGTTCTCCGAGGCGAACATGGACGGCCGCCACCCGCTCTTCCGGGGCCAGCTCGGCCACATGTTCGGCCAGGTCAGCGCGGACGCGGTCAAGGACGCCGACGCCGTGCTGGTGGTGGGCACGTACCTGTTCCCCGAGGTGTTCCCCTCGCTGAGCAGCCCGTTCGGCAAGGACGCGCGGATCGTGCACATCGATCTGGACTCGTACGAGATCGCCAAGAACCACCCGGTCACGCTGGGCCTGGTGGCCGACCCGCGGCTCACGCTGGCGGCGCTGTCGGCGGAGCTAGAGGGCGCGCTGAGCGGAGCCGACCGGCAGGCGGCGGCGGCGCGGCTGGCCCGGCGGACGGCCGCGCCGCGCCCGGCGCCGGCCGAGGACTCCATCCTCAACGCGTTCATGCGCGAGCTGGCCGCGCGGGCCCCCGAGGACGTGATCGTCTTCGACGAGGGGCTGACGGCCTCCGGCGTGATCGGCTCCTACTTCCCGCCGCGCGGGCCGGGGAGCTGGTTCCTGACCCGCGGGGGCTCGCTGGGCGTGGGCATCCCGGGCGCGATCGGGGCCAAGCTCGCCCACCCGGACCGCACGGTGATCGGCTTCACCGGCGACGGCGGCAGCATGTACACCTTCCAGGCCCTGGCCACCGCCGTCCGGTACGACGTCGCCGCCAAGTTCGTGATCTGCAACAACCACAGCTACCGGCTGCTGGACAACAACATCGAGGAGTACTGGCGCGGCCGGGGCATCCCCGGTCACCGTTTCCCTCGCTCCTTCGACCTCTCCTATCCCGATCTCCAGTTCACCGACCTGGCCAGGGGCTGCGGCGTGGACGGGCTGCGGGTGGAGAAGGCCGACCAGATCGAGGAGGCCGTCGAGCGGCTGCTCGGCCACGACGGCCCCTTCCTCATCGACCTCGTCACCGAACCGGGGAGGCCATTGTGAGCGGCATCGAGCCACGGGCCGGCGCGGCGCTGAACGGCCGCAAGGTCGCCGTCCTGATGGAGAGCGACTATGTCGAGCCGGAGATCTTCTACTACGAGCGGCGCTTCGCCGAGGCCGGCGCCGAGGTGCACTTCATGACGCGCCTGTGGGGGCAGCCGTCGATCACCTTCACCGGCCACGAGTGGCGGGTGCCGTTCACCGTGGACCGCGGGTTCGAGAACCTCACGGACCGGGAGCTGCGCTCCTACGCCGCGGTGATCGTCCCCTCCGGCATCGTCTCGGACCGGCTGCGCTTCACCGA
This sequence comes from Nonomuraea sp. NPDC051191, assembly GCF_044455665.1. Taxonomy (NCBI): domain Bacteria; kingdom Bacillati; phylum Actinomycetota; class Actinomycetes; order Streptosporangiales; family Streptosporangiaceae; genus Nonomuraea; species Nonomuraea sp. NPDC051191. Next base: position 162,976 of record NZ_JBITEZ010000006.1, read on the forward strand.
CGACGTCAACCGGCTGGCGCCGGCCACCGCGTTCGTGCGGCGGGCGCTGGAGGAGCCGTCGATCATCACCGGCGTGATCTGCCACGGCCTGTGGCTGATGGCGGCCGCCCCCGAGACGATGCGCGGGCGCAAGGTCGTCGCGCACAACAACCTCGTGGGCGACGTGCGCAACATGGGCGCCGAGTACGTGGACCAGGACGTGGTCATCGACGGGAACCTGATCACCGGGCGCAGCGTGTACCACTGCCATCTGTTCGCCCACACCATCATCGGCCAGCTCGCCGAGACGCTGTAGGAGCAACGATGAACTTCACCTTCATGGACACCGTGGCCGGGCGGGTCGAACGGTTCGACGCCGGCTCCGGCTCCTTCCGGCTGGCGACCATCGACGGCCGCGTGGTCGAGGTGCGCCTGGACGGCGAGGTCTCGGCCGAGGTGCTGCGCAACCTGGGCGAGCCGTACGTGGACGCGGGCGACCACGTACGCGACATGCTGACGCCGGGCCGGCACCTGTTCGTCTACGGGATCTTCTACCCCGAAGGCGATGAGCCGGTCTTCTCGGCCAAGCGGCTGATCTTCCTGGGCCGCGGCCCGGGCGAGTACCGGTTCGAGCAGCCGGACTGGTGGATCAACCAGCTCGACGAGATCGCCGCGTTCTACCGCCGCGCCCAGTTCGGGCAGGGGCCGGTCGACTTCCGCGACTACCGGACGATCCTGCGCCTGGGCGGCGACAAGACCGCCAGCCACGTGCAGGAGACCGACACGATCTCGCGGCTGGTGTACGGCATGGCCTCGGCGTACCTGCTGACCGGCGACGACGCCTACCTGGAGGTGGCCGAGCGCGGCACCCGCTACCTGCGCGAGCACATGCGCTTCGTGGACCCCGAGAACGACGTCGTGTACTGGTACCACGGCATCAAGGTGGACGGCGAGCACGAGAAGAAGCTGTTCACCTCGGAGTTCGGCGACGACTACGACGCCATCCCGATGTACGAGCAGATCTACGCCCTGGCCGGCCCGACGCAGACCTACCGGGTGACCGGCGACAAGCGCATCGCCTCCGACGTCGACGCGACGCTGCGGCTGTTCGAGAAGTTCTTCCGCGACCACCGGCACGGCGGCTACTACTCGCACGTCGACCCGATCCTGCTCAACCCGCACCACGAGTCGCTCGGGCCGAACCAGTCGCGCAAGAACTGGAACTCCATCGGCGACCACGCCCCGGCCTACCTGATCAACTACTACCTGGCCACCGGCGACGAGCGTCACCTGGAGATGCTGGAGCGCACCTTCGACACCATCGTCGAGCACTTCCCCGAGCCGTCGAGCCCGTTCGTCAACGAGCGCTTCCACGACGACTGGAGCCACGACCTGACCCACAGCTGGCAGCAGGACCGCGCGGTCGTCGGGCACAACCTGAAGATCGCCTGGAACCTCCTGCGCATGAACGGCGCCCGCCCCAAGGACGCCTACCGGGACCTGGCCGAGCACCTGGCCCGCACGATGCCGGCGGTCGGCAGCGACCAGCAGCGCGGCGGCTGGTACGACGTCGTCGAGCGGCACCGGGCCGAGGGCCAGCGGTGGCACCGCTTCGCCTGGCACGACCGCAAGGCGTGGTGGCAGCAGGAGCAGGCGATCCTGGCCTACCTGATCGTCGCCGGCGAGCTGGGCGGCGACGACCACCTGGAGCAGGCCCGCCAGGCGGCGGGCTTCTACAACGCCTTCTTCCTCGACCACGACGAGGGCGCGGTCTACTTCAACGTGCTGGCCAACGGCCTGCCGTACCTGCTCGGGACCGAGCGGTTCAAGGGCAGCCACTCGATGAGCATGTACCACTCCTCCGAGCTGTGCTATCTGGCGACCGTCTACACGCGGCTGCTGGTCAACCGGCAGCCGCTCACGCTGCACTTCAAGCCGGGCCCGGACGCCGAGCGCATCCTGCGCGTCGCGCCCGACCTGCTGCCGGCCGGGCGGGTGCTGCTCACCGAGGCCGAGGTGGACGGCAAGCCGTACGAGGTGCTGGACCCGGTGGCGATGACCGTGGAGCTGCCGGACTCCACCGAGGCCCTGCGCGTCAAGGTGACGCTGACCCCGGTGCAGGAGTGAGCGTGCCGACCATGGAGATCACGACGGACACGATCGGCCCGGTCACCGTGATCGGGCTCACCGGCCAGCTCGACAGCAGGTCGGCGCCGGCCGCACAGGAGCGCATCCTGTCGCTGCTGCCGGCCGGCCGCCCGGTGCTGCTGGACCTGACCGGCGTCGGCTACCTGTCCAGCGCGGGCCTGCGCACGATGCTGCTGGTCTACCGGCGGGCGCGGACCGTGGACAGCTTCATCGCCCTGGTGGGCCTGTCGGCCGAGCTGCGCGGGGTGATGGCGGCGACCGGGTTCCTGCGCTTCTTCGTCGTCGCCGACTGCGTGGCGGACGCGCTGGAGATCGTCCGGGCCGCCGAGCCGCGGGAGGAGGCCACATGAGCGTCGAGGCGCAGGGCGTGCCCGGCAGGATCGACTCCTTCCCGACGGCCGAGCTGGCCGGGTTCGGGGTGCGGGCGGGCCATCCGATGCCGTTCGGCGCCACGCTGGTGCCCGGCGGGGTGAACTTCTCGGTCTACTCCAGCGGCGCGAGCGCGGTCTCGCTGGTGCTGTTCCGGCACGGCGAGCGGGAGCCGTTCGCCGAGCTGCCCTTCCCCGGCGAGTACCGGATCGGCGGCGTGTGGGCCATGACGGTGTTCGGCCTCGACCACGAAGGCGTCGAGTACGGCTACCGCGTCACCGGCCCGGACACCCCGTCGCCGGGCGACCGGTTCGACCCGGCCAAAATTCTGGCCGACCCGTACGCCAGGACCATGTCGGGCCGGGACGTGTGGGGCGCCGAGGTGGACTGGGACGACCCCTACCCCTACCGGTCGGTGCTGGCCTCCGACGACTTCGACTGGGAGGACGACCGGCCGCTGCGCGTCGCTCCGGAGGACCTGGTCGTCTACGAGCTGCACGTGCGCGGCTTCACGGCGGACCCGTCCTCGGGGGTGTCGGCGCCGGGCACGTACGCGGGGCTGATCGAGAAGATCCCCTACCTCAAGGCGCTCGGCGTCAACTGCGTGGAGCTCATGCCGGTCTTCGAGTTCGACGAGTTCGACATGAGCCGGGTCAACCCGGTCACCGGCGAGCGCCTGTACAACTACTGGGGCTACTCGACGCTGGGCTTCTTCGCGCCCAAGGCGGGCTTCGCGGCCACCGGCAGGTACGGGATGCAGGCCGACGAGTTCAAGAACCTGGTCAAGGAGCTGCACCGGGCCGGGATCGCGGTGGTGCTGGACGTGGTCTTCAACCACACGGCCGAGGGCAACGAGAACGGCCCGACCATCCACTTCCGCGGCCTGGACAACGGCACGTACTACATGCTCACCCCGGAGGGTTACTACTACAACTTCAGCGGCACCGGGAACACCTTCAACTGCAACCACCCGGTGGTGCGCGACTACGTGCTCGACTGCCTGCGCTACTGGGCCGGCGAGTACCACATCGACGGCTTCCGCTTCGACCTGGCCGCGATCCTCGACCGCGGCCAGGACGGCGCGCCGCTGGCCGACCCGCCGCTGATCGAGACGCTGGCCCACGACCCGCTGCTGCGCGACTGCCTGCTGATCGCCGAGGCGTGGGACGCCGGCGGCCTGTACCAGGTGGGCTCCTTCCCCGGCTACCAGCGCTGGTCGGAGTGGAACGGCCGCTACCGCGACGCGCTGCGCCGCTTCCTGAAGGCCGATCCCGGCTCGGCCGGCGAGCTGGCCACCCGGCTGGTCGGCTCGCCCGACCTGTACGCCTCCCGCGGCACGCTCGCCTCGGTCAACTTCGTCACCTGCCACGACGGGTTCACGCTGGCGGACCTGTTCGCGTACGACGGCAAGCACAACGAGGCCAACGGCGAGGACAACCGCGACGGCAACGACGACAACCTGAGCTGGAACTGCGGCGCCGAGGGCCCGACGCGGGACCCGGAGGTGCTGGCGCTGCGCGGGCGGCAGGCCAAGAACGCGATGCTGCTGCTCCTGCTCAGCCAGGGCATCCCGATGATCCTGGCCGGCGACGAGGTCGGCCGCACCCAGCACGGCAACAACAACGCCTACTGCCACGACGGGCCGCTGTCGTGGTTCGACTGGGGCCTGGCCGAGCGCAACGGCGAGCTGCTGCGGTTCGTCCGCGAGTGCGTGGCCTTCCGCGCCGCGCACCCGATGGTGCGCGACCGCCGTCACCCGTGCGGCGACGAGGGCGCCGGCGGGCTGCCGCAGGTGTCCTGGCACGGCGAGCGGGCCGGCGAGCCCGACTGGTCGGAGGGCAGCGCGCTGGTGGCGATGCTGCGCAGCGGCACGGCGGCCGGCGGCGGCGGCGAGCACCTCTACCTGGCCGCCAACGCCCACTGGGAGGCGCGGGAGCTGGAGCTGCCCGCCCTGCCGGACGGCGCGGTGTGGCACCTGTTCGCCGACACCGGCGCGGCCGCCCCCGAGGACGTCCACACACCGGGCCAGGAGCCGCCGCTGGCCGACCAGCGGCGGATCGTCGTCGGCCCGCGGGCCGCGGTCGCGTTGGTCGGCCGCGCCCATCACTGAGATCCATGGAGGAGATCCCATGTCGTTCAACGCGATCCTGACCCACGACGGCAGCACCGCACTGATCACGCTGGAGGGCGAGCTGGACGCCCTGACCGCCGAGACCTTCAGGAGGGAGGTGGAGCGCGCGGCCGAGGCCGCCGCCGAGCTGCTGGTGCTGGAGATGTCGCAGCTCAGCTACATGTCCTCGGCGGGGCTGCGCGGGCTGGTGTTCGCCCGGCAGAAGCTGGCCGACGACGTGCGCATCGTGCTGGTCGGCGCCAACGACGCCATCGAGCAGACCATCCGGCTGGTCGGCTTCCATCACAGCGTGGACTTCAGCGATGCGATCCCAGAGTAGGCAGGCGATGGAGCGGCTCAGGCTCCCCGCCGAGCCCGAGTCGCTGGACGAGCTGATGGCCTACGTGCAGACGTTGAGCGCGCTCGGCGGGCTGACCCGCACGCGCGCCCACTGGCTGCGGCTGGCCGCCGAGGAGCTCATCGTCAACATCATCACCCACGGCCACCGCGACCGGCCGGGCGAGCTGGAGCTGACCGGCGGGGTCGAGCCGCGCCGGGTGTGGCTGCGCCTGTCCGACGCGGCGCCGCCGTTCGACCCGACCGCCTATGAGGCCGTTCCCGACCTGGAGCGGCCGCTGGGCGAGCGCCGGCCGGGCGGGCTGGGCGTCTACCTGGCCCGTACGGTCGCCGACGAGGTCCGCTACGAGTACAGCTCGGGTCGTAACGAGACGACCATCATCATGAACCGCGTCTAGGAGGTGCCGATGGATGCGGAGGCGACCCTCGTCGTCAGCGGCCCCTCACCAGCCGCGGAAGAGCTGTGCCTGCTGCTGGCCGCGGACGGCGCCCCGGTGGCCCGGCGCACTCCCGAGCAACTGCTGGCCGAGGCGCCTCCGCCCGCCGACCTGCTGCTGGTGAACGCGAGCCTCGACGTGGAGGTGGTGCGGGAGGTGACGCGGGTCGTCCAGGCGGGCGCGCGGCCTCCGGTCGTGGTCGCGTTCTCCGACGGCGACCTGCGCCAGCTCGCGCCGCATGTGTTGGCCGGGCTGGACTACGTCGTCCCGCCCTTCGTGCCGGAGCTGCTGCATCGCAGGCTGCGGGCGGGACAGGTGTTCGGCCGCCACCCCGGCGCCGAGGAGGAGGCGCTGCTGAAGTACGAGCGCGAGCTGCAGATCGGACGGGAGATCCAGGCGGGCTTCCTGCCCGACGCGCTGCCGGCCCGCGCCGGTTGGCAGCTCACCGTCCGGTTCCAGCCGGCCAGGGAGGTCGCGGGGGACTTCTACGACGCCCTGGAGCTGCTGGGCGGGGCGCGGATCGGGCTGGTGGTGGCCGACGTGTGCGACAAGGGCGTCGGCGCCGCCCTGTTCATGGCCCTGATCAGGACCCTGCTGCGGCACACCGCCGCCCATGTGGAGACCGGCGAGGCCGAGCCCGTCCAGGACGACGTCACGCCGCTGCTGCGCGCGGTGATCGCGACCAACGACTACCTGACCGCCAACCACCTGCGCCAGGGCTACTTCGCCACGCTGTTCTTCGGCGTGCTCGACCCGGTCACCGGCGCGCTCGTCTACATCAACTGCGGGCACAACCCGCCCATCATCCGCCACGCGGGCGGCGGCCACACCCTGCTGCGTCCCACCGGACCGGCGCTGGGGCTGGTGCCCGACTCCGTCTTCGAGGTCGGCAGGGCCCACCTGGACCAGGGGGACCTGCTGTTCGCCTACACCGACGGCGTGCCCGAGGCCAGGGACGAGTCCGGCCGCTTCTTCAGCGAGGAGCTCATGCTGACCCTCGTCTCGCAGCCCGCCACCGGGGCGGACGACCTGCTGGACAGGCTCGAACGGGAGATCAGCGCGCACATCGGGTCCGCCGAGCAGTTCGACGACATCACCATGATCGCTCTACGTAGGACACCCACGGGGAAGTACGGACAATGAACGAGATCGCCGGAATCGCACTGGCGGGCGGACAGGGCCTCCGGGCCCGGCCGCTCACCCTGGAGGCCCCCGGCCACCTGCGGAGCAAGGCCACGGTCTGCTTCGCCGGACGGCCGGTCATCGAATGGCAGATCATGGCCCTGCGCGACCAGGGGGTCAGCGACTTCTACTTGATCGCCAACGGCCGGGAGAACCGCTACCAGGCCAAGGACGTGCTCGGACACGGCGAGGGGCTGGGCGTGCGGGTGCGCTACTCGCGGCCCCGGATGGACTGGACCAACACCGGTTCCGGCGAGGCGACGCTGAGCAGTCTGGACTACTGGGAGCTCGACGGGCTGGCGCTGGTCTTCCCGACCGACTCGCTGTTCGAGTTCGACCTGGCCGAGCTGGTACGCCGCCACCGCGACAGCGACGCGGTGGTCACCGTGGCCGTGGTCGAGCGCCCGGCCGAGGAGGTGGCGGGCAAGTACGGGACGATGGTCACCGACGCCTCCGGGCGTATCCGCCGTTTCGTGGAGAAACCGCCGCTGGCCGAGGTGCACGCCCTGGCCGCCGACCCGGCCCGGGTGCCCGTCAACGCCGGGCTCTACCTGGTCGACTGCGGGCGGCTGCGGAAGCTGGCCGGGGAGCCGGCGCTGGCCGAGCTGGCCCGCGACCGGCTCGACTGGGGGCACGACCTGCTCCCGTGGCTGGTGGGCGCCGGGCACCGGGTCGGCATCGCGCCCATCGCCAAGCTGGGCGACCTGGGCAACCTGCGCGACTACCTCGACACGCTGACCGACGCGCTGAGCGGCGGCTACCCGCACGTGCTCAAGGGCATGCTGCGGGCCTACCCGGGCAACGTGCGCATCCACGAGTCCTCCCTGCGCCAGCGGGACGCGACGTCGGGCATGACGCTGGCCGAGAAGATGAGCGCGGGGCTGGTCAGGATCGGCCCGAACGTGCACATCGGCCGGGACGTCGAGATCGGCCCCGGCGTGGTCGTCTCCGACTCCGCGATCGGCGACGGCGTGGACCTGCACACCGGGTGCCGGCTGCAACGGGTGGCCTGCCTGGACGGCGCGATCATCGGGCCGTGGGCCCGGCTCACCGACACCCACGTGGGGACGATGGCCACGGTGGAGTCGTTCGTGGACTGCGTGACCGTGCTGAGCGGCTACAGCGCGCTGGGCAACGGGGTGACGGTCCAGGCCGGCGTGCGGCTGTCCGGGGTGACGGTGTACCCGGGGCTGACCGTGCCGGCGCACTGCGAGGCCGCCGCCGGCACCTCGATCGAGACGCTCGCCGACCTCCAGGACGCGTGACACATGACTGAGACGCTGGTGCTGACCGAGATCTCCGAGATCGTCGCGGGCCGCGTGCCCGTCGTGGGGGTCCGTCCCGTCGTGGCGGGCGGGTGCCGGCCCGCGCGCGCGGTGCCGGGCGAGCCGTTCGAGGTGTCGGCGACGCTGTTCAGGGAGGGGCACGGCGTGGTGGGCGCGAACGTCGTGCTCACCGACCCCGACGGCAAGCAGGCCGCCTGGATCCCGATGGCGGCCCTGTCCCAGGGCTCCGACCGGTACGCGGCCGAGGTGGCGGCGCACCGGGAGGGCGAGTGGACGTTCCGGGTGGAGGCGTGGAGCGACCCGGTCGCGACCTGGCTGCACGTGGCCGAGGTGAAGATCCCCGCCGCGATCGACGTGGCCGTGACGATGGAGGCCGGCGCCCGGCTGCTGACCAGGGCCGCCGCCCAGCCCGAGGTGCCGCCCGCCGACGCCCGGCTGCTGCGCGTGGCCGCCGCGACGCTGCGCGACGGCGAGCTGGACCCCGAGGCGCGGCTGGCGATCGCGCTGGCCGAGCCGGTGCTGCGGACGCTGGCCCGCCGGCCGCTGCGCGACCACGTGACCGCCGGGGAGGAGCTGCCGCTGCTGGTGGAGCGCGAGCGGGCGCTGTTCGGGGCCTGGTACGAGTTCTTCCCCCGCTCCGAGGGCGCCGTGGTCGACCCCACGGGGTGTCACCCGCCGCGCTCGGGCACCTTCCGGACCGCGGCCGCGCGGCTGCCCGCCGTCGCGGCGATGGGCTTCGACGTCGTCTACCTGCCGCCGATCCACCCGATCGGCCTGACCAACCGCAAGGGGCCGGGCAACTCGCCGATCGCCGGGCCGCACGACCCCGGCTCGCCGTGGGCGATCGGCTCGGCCGCAGGCGGGCACGACGCCGTCCACCCCGACCTGGGGACGATCGACGACTTCGACTTCTTCGTCGCCAGGGCCGGCGAGCTGGGCCTTGAGGTGGCGCTGGACTTCGCGTTGCAGTGCTCGCCCGACCACCCGTGGGTACGGGAGCACCCGCGGTGGTTCGAGCACCGGCCCGACGGCAGCATCGCCTACGCCGAGAACCCGCCCAAGAAGTACCAGGACATCTACCCCGTCTCCTTCGACGCCGACCCCGGCGGCATCCTGGCCGAGTCGCTGCGGGTGCTGCGGCACTGGATGGGCCACGGAGTGCGGATCTTCCGGGTGGACAACCCGCACACCAAGCCGGTGTTCTTCTGGGAACGCCTGATCGCCGAGGTCAACCGCACCGACCCGGACGTGCTCTTCCTGGCCGAGGCGTTCACCCGCCCGGCGATCATGCACACGCTGGCCGCCGTCGGCTTCCAGCAGTCCTACACCTACTTCACCTGGCGCAACGCCAAGCCGGAGCTGGAGAGCTACCTGGGCGAGCTGGCCGGGGAGGCGGCGGCGTACATGCGGCCGAACCTGTTCGTCAACACGCCCGACATCCTGCACGCCTACCTCCAGGAGGGCGGGCCGGCCGCGTTCCGGGTGCGGGCCGCGCTGGCCGCGACGGCCTCCCCCACCTGGGGCGTGTACGCCGGGTTCGAGCTGTGCGAGCGCGAGCCGGCCGCGCCGGGCAGCGAGGAGTACAAGGACTCGGAGAAGTACCAGTACCGGCCGCGCGACTGGTCGGCGGACGGCACGCTGGCGCCCTTCCTGACCGCGCTGAACCGGGTCCGGCGCCGCCATCCGGCCCTGCGCCTGCTGCGCAACCTGCGTTTCCAGCACGCCGACGACGACGCCGTGCTGTGCTTCGCCAAGCAGGCCGGGGAGGACACCGTGATCGTGGTGGTCAACCTCGACCCGCACCACGTGCGGCAGGCCACGGTGACGCTGGACCTGCCCGACCTCGGGCCCTCCTTCCGGGTGCGCGACGAGCTGACCGGCGAGGTCTACCAGTGGGGGGCGCGCAACTACGTGCGGCTGGACCCGTCCCGGCAGCCCGCCCACATCCTGACGGTGGAGAGGTGATGGACGTGCTGACCGGCGGGGGCCCGTCCGTGCTGGGCGAGCTGGACCTGCACCTCATCGGCGAGGGCAGGCACGAGGAGCTGTGGCGGGCGCTGGGCGGGCGCGTCCGCACCGTGGGCGGCGTGGCGGGCGTGTCGTTCGCCGTGTGGGCGCCGGGCGCGCGCGAGGTGCGCCTCGTGGGCGACCTGAACGGCTGGGACGGCGCCGGGCACGCGCTGCGCCGGGCGCCCGGCGGCGGCCTGTGGGAGCTGTTCGTGCCGGGGGCCGGCGACGGCTGCCGGTACATGTACGAGATCACCGGCGCGGACGGCCGTACCCGGCGCAAGGCCGACCCGCTGGCCCTGGCGGCCGAGCACCCGCCGCGCACCGCGTCGGTGGTGTTCACCTCCCGGCACCGCTGGCGCGACGGCGCGTGGCTGGCGGCCCGCGGCGACGGCCCGGCCCGCGAGGCGCCCATGAGCGTGTACGAGCTGCACCTCGGCTCCTGGCGGCGCGGCCTGACCTACCGCGACCTGGCCGAGCAGCTCCCCGGGTACGTGCGCGGCATGGGTTTCACGCACGTGGAGCTCATGCCGGTGGCCGAGCACCCGTTCGGCGGCTCGTGGGGCTACCAGATCTCCTCCTACTACGCGCCGAGCTCCCGCTACGGCACCCCGGACGACTTCCGCGCCCTGGTCGAGGCGCTGCACCTGGCCGGGATCGGGGTGATACTCGACTGGGTGCCCGCGCACTTCCCCCGCGACGACTGGGCGCTGGCCCGCTTCGACGGCGGCCCGCTGTACGAGCACCCCGACCCGCTGCGCGGCGAGCACCCCGACTGGGGCACGCTCACCTTCGACCTCGGCCGCCCGGAGGTGCGCAACTTCCTCATCGCCAACGCCCTGTACTGGTGCGCGGAGTTCCACGTCGACGCCCTGCGCGTGGACGCCGTCGCCTCGATGTTGTACCTGGACTACTCCCGCCCGGACGGCGCCTGGCGGCCCAACGCCCACGGTGGCAGGGAGCATCTGGAGGCGATCGCGTTCCTGCGGGAGCTGAACGACACCGTCCACCGGCTCTGCCCCGGCGTGCTGACGATCGCCGAGGAGTCCACGGCGTGGGAGGGGGTGACCCGGCCGACGTCCGCCGGCGGGCTGGGGTTCGACTTCAAGTGGAACATGGGCTGGATGCACGACACGCTCGGCTACATGCGGCGTGACCCGGTGCACCGGCCGTACCACCATCACGCGCTGACGTTCGGGTTGACGTACGCGTACGCGGAGGACTTCCTGCTGCCGCTCAGCCATGACGAGCTGGTGCACGGCAAGGGGTCGCTGGCCGGGAAGATGCCGGGCGACGAGTGGCAGCGGCTGGCGAACCTGCGCGCGTACCTGGCCTTCATGTGGGCGCATCCGGGCAAGAAGCTGCTGTTCATGGGCCAGGAGTTCGCGCAGCACAGCGAGTGGTCCCACGATCGCGAGCTGGACTGGGCGCTGCTGCGCGACCCCCGGCACAAGGGCGTGCGCGACCTGGTCAGGGACCTGAACCGGCACTACGCCGCCACCCCCGCGCTGTGGCGGCAGGACTGCTCCCCCGACGGGTTCACCTGGATCGACGCCGACGACGCCGGTTCCAGCGTCTACTCCTTCGTCCGCTGGGACCGGCAGGGGGCGCCGCTGGTGTGTGTGAGCAACCTGTCGCCGGTGCCGCGGCACGGGCACCGGCTGGCGCTGCCGTCCGGCGGGCGCTGGCACGAGGTGCTCAACACCGACGCCGCCTGTTACGGCGGGGGGAACCTCGGCAACCTGGGCTCGGTCACGTGCACGGAGGGGGGTGCGGTCGCCGAGGTGCTGCTGCCGCCGCTGGCGACGCTCTGGCTGGCCCCCGGAAAGGAGGCGTCAGAGCGTCAGCAGTGAGGCGGCCATGGCCTTGTTCACCGCGTCGAGGCGGGAGGTGGCGTCGAGCTTGGTGAAGATGTTGCGCAGGTGACGCTTGACCGTGCCTTCGGCGATCATCAGCCGGGTGCCGATCTGGGCGTTGCTGAGGCCCTGGGCGGCCAGGGACAGCACGCTCAGCTCCCGCTCGGAGAGCTTGCCGGCGCGCGGCCGGCGGGACATCATCAGGCTCTCCCGCGACACCGACAGGACCACGCGCTCGGCGTCCGCGCAGACGCCGCGGATGGCCTGCACCAGTTCCTCCCGGCCGACGCTCTTGAGCAGGTAGCCGCGCACGCCGTGGGCGATGAGCTCCTGCACGAGCACCGGGTCGTCGTACATGCTCAGCACGATGACGCGGGACCGGGGCGAGACCCGGTGGATGTGCGTGGTGGTGCGCACGACGCCGTCCCCCGGCATCTCCACGTCGAGCACCACGACGTCCGGCCGCAGCGCCTCGGCCGACTTCACCGCCGCGCGCGCGTCCCCCACCGTGGCGACGACACGAAGGTCGGGTTCGAGCTCCAGCGTCTGCTTGAGCGTCTCCCGCAGGATCGTGTGGTCGTCGGCGATGAGGACGTCAATGCTGCCTTCTCTTTGCATCCGATGTTTCCTTCGGCCGCTCGTCCCGGACAGCCCGGACAGGGGCACGGAAGACGACCTCGGTGCCCTTCCCGGGGGTGCTCTCTATCGTCACCAGGCCGCCCAGAGCGACCCCGCGCTCGCGCATGGAGGTCAGGCCGTTCCCATGTTTCGCGCGCCAGCCCGAGAACCCCCGGCCGTTGTCACGCACAATTGCTGTGATCCGGTCGTGCGCAATCTTGACGCACACTTCGAGCAGGTCGGCGCCCGCGTGGGAGATGCTGTTGGTAATGGCTTCGCGTAATATGAGGAATAACTCGTCCCGAATGTGCGGAGGCAGGCCGTCGACATCGCCGATAAGGGTGATCCGATGCTCCAGCCGAGGGTCCACGACAGTTGTCATGAGCCGCACAAGCGCTTGCTCCATTCCCGGCCAATGGGCATGAACGCGCAGGTCGGATAAGACGTCGCGGATTTCCTGGTGAGCCCGGAGCAGCGCCGCCTTCGCTTCTCTCACATGCACCGGGAAACTTCCCCTGCCACGTGCGTGCCCGATTTCGGCGAGCTCCAGCTGCCGGCTCGCCACGCTGATCTCGTGGCCCACCCGGTCGTGCAGGTCGCGGGAAATTCGCCGCCATTCCCGCGCGTCTGCGCGGCCGCCGTCCATTAGCGCGGTCAAGGCCCCGCCGGAAGGCTCCGTAGCGGCCTTGAGCCGGGCCACGATCAGGTCGAGGAGCTCTTCCGCCAACTCCGTGAACTCGTCCGGAGCGGCGCCGGAAGTTGATTCTTCAATTTCGCCGCACAGCTGTGCCAAGATCTCAGCCTTATGAGCTTCGATCCGTTCGGCTATCACAACCGTGGGCTGGATGTTGCATTGCACTGGTCATCCCCCGTAGTGTGTGTCGCCTTACCCAGTCACCGGCGCAGATCCCCGCATCATATGATCACATGATTCCGGCGGATGCAAGAGTGCACTCCAGACTCATCGGGCCTCCGATCCATTACCCGCACGCCTGACTGAGGCCGCGTGTGACGTAATACCGGGTTATCGAAGAGCACTCCGGAGATGTCTCTCGGAGTACTCCCTTTAATACGCCTGGACAGCTCCGCTGCCACCTTGGTGTTACTCTCTTGTGCGCACTCGAACTTAACTGCGATCCTGACCGCGTTCGCCATTACGGATCTTCTCTAATGCAGGTGAGGGGCGGTCATGAGAGAACTCGCGGTGAACGAACGCGAAGAGTTCGCGGAATTCTTCGTCACGATATTCGGCTCGCTGCCGCGCTCCGACCAGCGTAGCGCGGCGGAGTCCTACGTGCTCGGCCTGCTGCACGCGGGCGGACGCAAGTCCATCCAGCGCATCGCCGACGAGGTGGGCGGCCCGCACAACGGCCAGTCGCTGCAGCAGTTCGTCAACCAGAGCCGCTGGGACCCGCGGCCGGTCCGCCGTACCGTCGCCGACGTGCTGTCGGCCGGCGCGCCCCCGGCCGCGTGGCTGGTGGAGGAGGTGGCCTTCGCCAAGCACGGCCGCTGGTCGGCGGGCGTGGAGCGCCAGTACGTGCGCGGCCTCGGCCGTACGGTCAACTGCCAGGTGGGGGCGGCGGTGCTGATGAACTCCGGCGAGGCGTCCGTGCCGGTCAACTGGCGGCTGTGCCTGCCGCAGTCGTGGGAGGCCGACCACGACCGGCGGGCCAAGGCGCACGTGCCCGACCAGGAGCGCCACCGGCCCTTCGGCGAGCACGTGATCGACCTGGTCGACGACCTGACGCTCGACTGGGGCACGCCCGTCGCGCCGCTGGTGGCCGACTTCACCCACGTCCGGGGCGCCGCCGACCTGGTGCGCGGCCTGGAGGACCGGGGCCTGGACTACGTGGTCGAGATCGACGCCCGCCACCGGGTCAGGGCCTCGATGAGCGTGGTGCGCGGGGGCGGCCCGCGGGCCCGCGTCACGCTGGCCGAGGCGGCGCAGGCCGCGGCCGGGCTGGAGCGGCGCACGGTGGCCTGGTGGGAGGGGCCGCGGGGGCGGTCGCTGCGCTCGCAGTTCGTCCTCCTGCCGGTCTCCGACGAGCAGGCGCGCTCACGCCGGCTGCTGATCGAGTGGCCGCTCGGCCGCCCCCGGCCGCGCACGTTCTGGCTGACGAACATGTCCCCGCCGGCGCAGGAGCTGGTCGCGCTGGCCAAGTCCCGCTGGCGGGCCGCCCACGCCATCGCCGAGCTGGCCGACGGCTTCGGGCTGTTCGACTACGAGGGCCGTTCCTTCCACGGCTGGCACCACCACGTCACGCTGGCCTCGGCCGCCTACGCCTTCGACGTGCGCTGGCGGCTGGCGGCCGGCGCCGAGCCCGCGCTGCTGCCCGCGTGAGCACCCGTACGACGCACGAGGAGTCACACCGCTCGATGAAGCCGAAAGCAGACAAGCAAGTCACCTGGGTCGAGCTCTTCTTCGACCTGGTGTTCGTGTTCGCCGTCACCCAGCTGTCCGACCTGCTCCACCGCGGCCACGGCTGGGGCAGCGTCGGGCAGGCCGTCGTCGTGCTGGTGCCGACGTACTGGGCCTGGGTGGGCATGGCGGTGCACGCCAACACCCGCGACGTCAACAACACCCCCGACCGGCTGGGCATCCTGGCGCTCAGCCTGTGCGGCCTGTTCATGGCGCTGGCCACTCCCCTGGCCTACGAGGAGCGCGGCCTGATGTTCGGCGCCGCCTACTTCGCCCAGCGCTCGCTGCTGGCCGTCCTGTACTTCCGCGGGCGGCCGTTCGAGCTGGTCAACCCCTTCACGCTCTCGGTGTGCGTGACCGGGCCGCTGCTGCTGGCCGGGGGCCTGCTCGACAGCGGCACCCGGGTGTGGGTCTGGGCCGCGGCCGCCGCCATCGACCTGGCCGCGCCGGTGCTGACCCGCAGCCACCTGGTACGCGTCACCTTCCACCCCCATCACTTACCCGAGCGGTTCGGCCTGTTGCTGATCATCGCGATGGGCGAGCCGATCCTGGCCATCGGCGCGCAGGCGTCGGCGGCGCGCCCGCTCGCCGTCGGCTCGATCACCGCGGTCGCCGCGACGTTCGTGCTGGCCTGCGCCCTGTGGTGGGTGTACTTCATCTTCGCCGCCGAGTCGCTGCCCAAGGCCCTGGACGAGGCCGTGATCCGCACCGACCTGATCCGGCGCGTCTTCTCCTACGGCCACCTGTCCTTCATCGGGTCGATCATGGCGATGGCGGTGGGCATGGCCGAGGTCGTCTCCCATCCCGGCCAGGTCTTCACCGCCCCCGTGACCGCGCTGCTGTTCGGCGGCTGCGCCCTGTACTTCGCGACGTTCTGCTACGCCCGCTGGCACATCTTCGGCAGATGGTCGGGACCGCAACTGGCCATGCCGGTGGCCATCCTGGCCGTCATCCCGATCGCGTTGCAGGCGCCGGCGCTGCTGTCCGTGGTCGTGCTGGCGCTCGTGGTGATGACGTTCAACTTCCTGGAACATTCGCGGGCCAGATCCGAGAGCGACGCCTTGACTTAGCGCGCGCTCTAACCGGCAGGGTATGGGCGGCGGCGCCCGTCGTACGGGCGCCCGCAGGACCGGAGCCGAGGTGGAGAACTGAGGAGCGTCATGAAGAATCCCGCTGTTCGAGTCGCGGTCGCCTACCTGGTGTCCGCGGTCGTCGGCGCCGTGATCATCGGCTCGTTCGTCGGCGCGCTGCACCACCCGGTTCCGCACGGGGTGCCGCTCGCCGTGGTGGGCCCCGACGCCGCCCGGCTGGAGCAGGCCGCGGGCGGGGCCGTCGACACGCGCCCGTACGCCGACGCGGCGGCCGCGCGGACGGCGGTGCTCCGGCGCGAGGTCGAGGCCGCCTACCTGGGCGGCGAGGGCCGCCTGCTGGTCGCGAGCGCCGGCGGCGACACCGCGGCCCCGCACTTCACCGCCCTGATGCAGCGCGCCGCTGGACGGCAGCTCGCCGTCGAGGACGTGCGCCCGCTGGCCGAGGGCGACTCCTCCGGCGTGTCCGGCATGTTCTACGTGCTGGGCCTGCTGCTGACGGCGCTGGCCACGACCGTGCTCACCATGCGCATGCAGCCGATGCTCAACCGGGGGCTGCGCCTGGCGGTGCTCGCGCTCGGCGCGGTGACCGGCGGCCTGGCGCTCACCTGGGTCGTGAACGGCCTGCTCGGCGCGCTCACCGGCGCCCCGCTCGGGCTCCTGGCCGTCTCCGGCGCGGTGATCTTCCTGGTCTCGGTCGCGGTGAACGGGCTGATGCGCCGCTTCGGGCCGCGCGGCGTGATCGCGGCGGCGGTGCTGTTCATCCCCATCGGCCTGCCGGCCAGCGGCGGCCCGTTCGGCGCCGCGTTCATCGAGCCCTGGTACGCCGCCCTCGGGTACGTGCTGCCCACCCGGTCGGCGCTCGAACTGGTGCGCAGCGTGGTCTACTTCGACGGCGCCGCCCTGGCCGTCCCGCTGACGGTGCTCGGTGTGTGGGCGGTGCTCGGCCTGGTCCTGATGGCTCTGCCGCCACGGCCGATGCCCCGCCCGGCCGCGCCCGCCGCGCCGGCGGTGCCCGCCGCCGGGGCCGCGCCCGCAGCCCACTGACCGGCGTCTCCTGGACCGGCGCGGCTGCGGGTGCGGGAGTCCGCGTCCGTGGTCGCGCCCTCATCGGGGTGTCAGCTGGCCGCCGGAAGCGCGAGGACCAGCCGTACACCGGGCCGCAGCGGCTCGGCGCGGACCGATCCGGCGTGCGCCTCGGCGATCTGCCGGACGATGGCCAGGCCGAGCCCCGAACCCGGCAGGGAACGGGCCGACTCGGCGCGGTAGAACCGGTCGAACACGAACGGCAGGTCGTCGGGCGCGATGCCGGGCCCCTGGTCGGCCACCGACAACACGCCCGCCGCGTCCACCCGGACGAGCACCACGCCCCCGGGCGGGCTCCACTTGATCGCGTTGTCCACCAGGTTGGAGACCGCCCGCTCGATCGCGTCGGCGTCGGCCGTCACCAGGCACTCGGCCAGCTCGGCGCGCAGCCGTACGTGCGGGGCGCGGGCCGCGGCCCTGGCCAGCACGCGATCGGCCACCAGGTCGAGCCGCACGTCCTCCAGGTGCAGTTCGGCGTCGCCGTGCCTGGCCAGCTCGACCAGGTCGTTGACCAGCACCCGCAGCTCCTCGGCCTGCACGCGGGCCTCGTGCACCAGGGCCGGGGCCTGCGGGTCGGCCGTGCCGCGTCCCTCCTCCAGCAGTTCCAGGTTCGTGGTGAGGCTGGTCAGCGGCGTGCGCAGCTCGTGGGAGGCGTCGGCGACCAGGCGGCGCTGGGCCAGCACCGACTCGCGCAGCGCGTGCGTCATCGTGGTGAACGAGCCGGCCAGGCGGGCCACCTCGTCCCGTCCCGCGCCCATGCCGTCCAGGCCGTCGGCGGTGAGGGTGCCGGTGGCGGTGACCCGCTCGACCACCGCCGTCAGCCGGGCGACGGGCCGCAACGCCCGGCCGGCGAGCCAGCGCGCGCCCGCCGCCGCCACCAGCGCGCCGCCCAGGGTCAGCGCCGCCAGCAGCAGCTTCAGCCCGTTCAGGGTCTGCTCGTCCAGGTTCAGCGGGAACGCCGTCCGCACCAGGACGCCCTTGCCCAGGTTGAGCGGCGCGGTGTAGAGCCGGTAGCGCATGCCCTCGTACGTCACGTCCCGGAAATAGGGGGGCAGCTTGCCGTACGCGACCGCCGCGTCCTGCTCGTCCAGCGGCACGAAGCCCTTGGTCGGGCCGGTCAGCAGCGGGTCGGGGCAGAACTGCAGCAGCGTGTTGCCCAGCGGGAGCGGCGTGGCCGGCAGCGGCGAGTCGGCGGTCTTCAGGGACTCCAGCAGCCGCGGCGCCTGCCCGGCCGCCAGCACCAGCTCGCCGTCGTGCTGCCCGGCCAGCCCCGCCGCGGTCGCCGGGTAGACCACCAGCGAGACCGCCACCAGCGCCGCGGCCACCACGGCGGCGACCGTCAGCGCGACCCTGGTACGCAGCCTCACGGCTCCTCCCGCAGCACGTACCCCAGGCCGCGGACGGTCTGGATCAGCCGCGGCTCTCCTCCGGCCTCCAGCTTGGCCCGCAGATAGCTGATGTAGACCCACAACGCGTTCGAGGACGGCCCGAAGTCGTACCCCCAGACCGAGTTGAAGATGACCTCGCGGCTGAGCACCCGGCCGGGGTTGCGCAGGAACACCTTCAGCAGCGTGTACTCGGTCCTGGTCAGGTCGAGCGGGCGGCCGCCGCGCGTGGCCCGGCAGGCGGCCGGGTCCAGCTCCAGGTCGGCGTGGCGGAGCAGCCCCTGCGCGGGCGCGCTGCGACGCAGCAGCGCGCGCAGCCGGGCCCGCAGTTCCTCCAGCGCGAACGGCTTGACCAGGTAGTCGTCGGCACCCGCGTCCAGCCCCGCGACCCGGTCGCCGACCAGGTCGCGGGCGGTGAGCATCAGGATCGGGGTGCGATCGCCGACGGCCCGCAGGCGGCGGCACACCTCCAGGCCGTCCAGGCCGGGCATCATGATGTCCAGCACGACCGCGTCCTGGCGGCCGCCGGTCGCCGCCTCCAGCGCGCGCAGGCCGTCGGCGGCGACGCTGACGTCGTAGCCCTCGCGGGTGAGCGCGTGGGTCAGGGAGCGGCGGACCGCCTCGTCGTCATCGGCAACAAGGACGTGCATGGTGCCACTCTCCCCTCCGCACCCCCGGCTGAGGAAGATCGATGGCGGTCTCTATGCGGGCCCGGACTTGGCCAGCGAGCGCTTGACGTTCCGCAGCGCCCGCTCCAGCCGGTCCGGCGTGACGCCGAGGTGCTCGGCCACCGCGCGGAACCCGGCCGAGCCCGGGTCCACCCGGCCCTTCTCCGACAGCGCGTCCAGTTCCTTGACGGCTCGCAGGGCGCGGTCGTGGGCGACGCCCAGCTCGGCCGCGAGAGCCTTGGCGATCGCCTCCTGGGAGATGCCGCGGTCCTTCTTGTCCCCCTTTCCCGGCTTACCCGACTTGTCGGGCTTTCCGGGCTTGTCCGGGCCGCAGCCGGGCTTGCCGTCCCGGTGGCGGTCCTCGCGGCCGGGCTTGCCGTCGCCGGGGTCCTTCCGCACGTCTCCGGACTTCTCGTCCGCGGGGTCCTTCCGCACGTCCACGACCTTCTCGCCCGCGTGGGCCTCGGCCACGTCGGCGGGCGAGCAGGTCGCCGAGACCTGGGCACACGGGCCGGCCGCCGCGGCCGGCAGCGCTCCGGAACCGGTCAGCGTCAGCGCCGCCGCCGTCCCGAGGGCCAGCGCGGTCTTTCGTGCGTTCATGTCGGTCGCCCTTCTGGCGGCCGGTCCCCAGTGGCCCGGCCCGCTGCGGGCAACTCAACCGCGACGACCTTCACCCCACCGTCGGGGAACCTTAGAAACGCCATAGAAGCGTCGCGGCTCCACCACGAACGCCCCCGGCGGCGGGGAATTGTGCCGGGCCCCTGGGGAAGAGACCCATCCGCCCAGCGGAAGGGAAGGCGAGGACCCGTGAGACTTCTGGTGATCTGCAACCGGCAGGCCGGCGGCGTCGGCGAGGACGGCACCCGGGAGGTGCTGCGGCTGCTGCGGACGGAGGCCGACGTGCGGGTCTGCGACGGCGGCGCGGAGGAGGCCGCGCGCTCGCACGACGACCGGGTCCCGGTGGTGATGGGCGGCGACGGGAGCGTGCACGCGCTGGTCGCCGCGCTGCTGGAGCACGGTCGCCTGGACGCCGGCCCGATCGGCCTGATCCCCATGGGCACCGGCAACGACCTGGCCCGCACCCTGGGCATCCCGCTCGACCCGGCCGAGGCGGCCCGCGTCGTGCTGGCGGGGCACGAGCGGCCCGTCGACCTGCTGATCGACGACGACGGCGGGATCGTGGTCAACGCGGCCCACCTCGGCGTGGGCGCGCACGCCGCCGAGCGGGCCGCGCCGCTCAAACCGCTGCTGAGCCGGGCCGCGTACGCGGTGGGCGCGGTGCTGGCGGGCGCGGGGACGGGCGGCTGGCGGCTGCGGATCAGGGTGGACGGCGCCCAGGTGTGCACCGGCCGCCGCCGCGTGCTCATGGCCGGCGTCGGGAACGGCGCCACGATCGGCGGCGGCACCCCGCTGGCCCCGGCGGCCCGGCCCGACGACGGACTCGCCGACGTGGTGGTGTCCTACGCCACCGGACCGCTGGCGCGGCTGGCCTTCGCCACCGGCCTGCGCCGCGGCAAGCACCCCGACCGGCCCGACGTGCGCACCTACCGGGGCAGGCGGATCACCGTCGCGGGCGGTCCCGTCCCGGCCAGCGTGGACGGCGAGCTGGAGCAGGTGGCGGACCGGCGTACCTGGATCGTGCGGCCGGCCGCCTGGCGGGTCCTGGCGCCGCCCGCGGCCTGACCCGGTCAGTGCTCGGGGTGCAGGGACTGGCCCAGGTACATGGCGGTGAGCATGGTGAACAGGTACGCCTGCAGGAACATGACGAAGATCTCGAACGCGGTCAGCAGGCACGTCATGAACACGCCCAGCACGCCCACCGCCACGCCGCCCACGGTCGGCCGCTCCACCAGGAACCAGTAGCCGACCGCGCTGAAGAAGGCCAGCAGCGTGTGCCCGGCGAACATGTTCGCGAACAGCCGCACGGCGTGGGTGAACGGCGCGGTGACGAAGATGTAGAACAGTTCGAGCGGCGCGTACAGGGTGATCGCCAGGGCCTTGGGCAGGCCCTCGGGGAACATGGCGTTCCTGAGGTAGCCGGCCAGGCCCTGGTGCCGGAAGCCCAGGTAGAGCTTGAGCACGTAGACCGCGCCGGCCAGCACCCAGGGGAAGGCGACGTGCGCGGTGACCGGGAACTGGAGCAGCGGGATCACCCCCATCACGTTCCAGAGCAGGATCAGCAGGAAGAGCGTGAGCAGCAACGGCATCCAGCGGTCGGCGTCCGCGCCCAGCGAGGGGCGGGCGATCTGGTCGCGGACGAACAGGTAGGCGTACTCGCCGGCGTTCTGCAGGCCGCGCGGCACCAGCCTGGGACGGGAGAAGGCGCCCCAGGCCAGCGCGCACACCACGAGCACGCCGGCGACGGCCAGCAGCACCGGCTTGGTGAGCCAGAGCGGCGCGCCGTCCCACAGCGCGGGGTAGTCGAACAACTCCGGTCCGGGCGGGCGGAAGTCGTCGGAGGGCATGGCGAAGCTCCTCTGAGAGGTTGCGGGATCGTTCGGGGGTTTCCCGAGGGGTGCGGATTCAGAGCCAGCCGCGGGACTCGGCCACGCGGACGGCCTCGGCTCGGTTGCGGGCGCCGGTCTTGGTGATCGCCGAGGACAGGTAGTTGCGGACGGTGCCCTCGGTGAGGAACAGCGTCCGGGCGATGTCGGCCACGGTGGCGCCACCGGAGGCGGTCCGCAGCACCTCGGCCTCGCGCTGGGTCAGCGGGCTCGGCCCGACGGTCAGGGCGGACACCGCCAGCTTGGGGTCGATCACCGTCTCCCCCGCCATCACCCGGCGCACGGCCGCGGTCAGCTCGGCCACCGGCGCGTCCTTGACGACGAACCCGGACACGCCCGCGTCGAGGGCGCGGCTGAGATAGCCGGGCCTGCCGAACGTGGTGACGATGACCACCCGATGGCCGCGCAGCCGTTCGGCGACCTCCAGGCCGGACATGCCGGGCATCTCGATGTCGAGCAGGACCACGTCGGGGCGGTGCTCGGCCACCGCTCGCTCGACCAGGTCGCCCCGGCCGACCTCGGCCACCACCTCGATGCCGTCCTCCAGGGCGAGCAACGCGGCCAGGCCGCCCCGGACGAGGTCCTGGTCGTCGGCGATGAGGACGCGGATCACGGACCCTCCAAGGGAACTCGGGCGAGCAGACGGTATCCGCCGCCGGGCAGCGGCCCGGCCTCCAACCGACCACCGACGGCGGCGATCCGCTCGGCGAGCCCGGTCAGCCCATTGCCTCCGACGGCCCCCGCAAGCCCGGCACTGCCGGCCCCGGCAGCCTCAGCCCTGGTGGCTTCGGGGGCGGGGGTGGTGGCTGTGCCGTCGTCGCGGATCTCGACGGTGGCGGTGTGGCCGTCCACGCCGAGGTCGATGTGGCAGCGGTGGGCGCGGCTGTGGCGCACGACGTTCGTGGCGGCCTCCCTTACGGTCCAGGCGAGCAGCGTCTCGGCGGCCGCCGGGACGGGGCCGCCCGCGGGCGAGATCTCCAGCCGGATCCCGGCCAGGTTCAGGCTGTGGGCGGCCGCGCGCAGTTCGCCCGACAAGGAGGGGACACGACAGCCCGCCACGGCGTGGCGCACCTCGTCGAGCGCCTGGCGGGCGGCGCGTTCCACGTCGGCCATCTCGCGGGCGGCCCGTTCCGGGTCGGTACGGGCCAGCCGGGCGGCGAGCTGGCTCCTGATGGTGATCGAGGTCAGCGTGTGGCCGAGCGTGTCGTGCAGGTCGCGGGCGAAGCGCAGGCGTTCGTTGTCCACGGCGAGCCGGGCGACGTGGGCGCGGGCCGCGTCGAGCCGGGCGACCAACTCGCCCAGGTGCTTGATGCTCGCCACCGTCACCGCCTCGACCACGATCGCCAGGGGCACCCACCAGACCTGCCCGAACGGCCGGCCGTACGCCGTCAGCGAGACCACCACGACGACGATCGTCACCGCCGCCGACGCGGCGAAGGCGGCCCGCCCGAGGTAGGCCGACAGGGCGCTGACCACGAACACGAACGCGACGTAGGCCCACGGCGCCCGCAGCACCGGCAGCAGCGCCAGCGCCGCGGCCACCAGCCCCACCACCGGCCGGGTCAGCGTCGCCGCCCCCAGGGGGCTGAACACCCGCCACATGACCCGCAGCCAGCACGCCGCGAAGACCGCGACGCCGGCGACCACCCACACCGCCGCGAGCACGCCGGGACGCGAGGAGAGGAACGACCACAGCGGCCACCCCAACAGCAGCAGCCACACGCACGACCCGGCGCGCGCCGCCACCCGTCCCCGGACGAACTCCAGCTCCCGCACCGCAGCGTCACCCGTCACAGGGCCCGACGGTAACGCCCGGCGGCCGGCGCGGCGACTGTCGGGGGCCGCCGTCCTTGATTCTCAGCATGGGAACAGCCTGCTGGGAGGGGCCGGGCCGGGTGTAGTGCCAGGCGTCAGAGACACCGACATGACAAACGTCATGGAACGCAAGGGGGGCTCGGTGGTGGTGACGGAAAGGCGGAGTCAGGTGGACGTGCGGCGGGTCAGGACGAGCAGGCCCGCGGTGACGAGCCCGGCGGCGTGCAGGCACAACGCCGGGACGATGCCCACGACCTCCCCCAGCACCCCGGCCGCCGCCATGCCGAGCAGCGAGGTCACGGCCTGGGCACTGCCGAGCAGCCCGATGACGCCGCCCCGGCGATCGTCGGTGGTGGCCGTCTGGGCCAGCGTCGTGAACCCGGCCATCGCGGCCGCCGCGGGCAGCCCGGCCAGCGCGATCAGCAGCAGGGCGGGCCACAACGCGTCCAGCGCGAGGGGGTAGGCGAACAGCGCGAGGTCCAGCAGCCCGAACGCGACCGTCCCCCAGCCGAGGAGCGTGCGCGGCGCCGGGTCGCGCCGGGGTAAGGCCACGGCCAGCGCGCCGGCCAGGCCGCCGACCGCCTGCACCGACAGGAACAGACCGTACGCGTCGCCCTGGCCGCCCAGGACGTCCGCCACGAAGGGGGCGGCGAGCGTGGCGAAGATCCCTTCACCCAGCCCCGTGATCACCATGTACGCGACCAGCAGCCGGATGCCGGCGTTCCCCATGGCCAGCCGCAGCCCGGAGGCCCACCGGGCGCGGACGGACGGCGCCCGCGTGCCGGACGGCGGCCGGGCCGGGACACGCAGGGTCGCCTGCAGTGCCGCGGAGATCATGAAGCTGGCCGCGTCGAGCAGGACGATCGCGGGCAGCCCACCCGCCGTGACGGCTACGCCGCCCAGCATCGCGCCGAGCAGGCGGGCGAGCTGGCCGCTCTGGCCGTGCAGGGCGTTGGCCCGGACGAGCCCGGAGGCGGGCACGAGCTGCGGGACGAGCGCCCGTTGCGCAGGGGCGAGCAGGGTGCCGAGCACGCCGGTCCACAGGGCGACCGCGTAGACGATCCAGACCTGGGCCGGGTCGCGTACCGCCAGCAGGGGCAGCAGCCCCAGCCCGAGCAGCACGTCGGTGACGACCAGCAACCGGCGGCGGTCCCAGCGGTCGGCCAGCACCCCGGCGACGGACCCGAGCAGGACGTGGGGCATCCGGGAGACCAGCAGCATGATCGCGGTGGACAAGGTGGAGCCCGTCAGGCGGTAGACGTGGAACGCCAGCCCGGTGCTGATCACCCAGTCGCCCGTCTGGGACACGACGGACGCGACCAGCAACCGCCCGAACCCGCGCCCTCCACCCACCAGCGCCCGCACCCCACCATCCGGCCCCGACGGCTCCGCGACGGGCCGCCCACCGGCACGGTCGGCGAGCGATTCCACGGCCGGCCGCTCACCGGCGCGGTCGGCAAGCGGCTCCGGGCCGGGTCTTTCGCCCGCTTGACCGGCCGCCCCGGTGAGGCTGCGGCGCTCAGTCACCGGAGGCCGTCGGAGCGAGGGGGATCAGCAGTTGGGTCATCAGCACGGGCCGGGCTCCTTCGGGGCGGGCCGCCGTGTCGTCCACGCGGGCCATCAACGGCCGCAGCAGGTCCGCGACGGCGTCGCTGAGCGCCGTGACCTCCGCCGGGGTGACGTAGAGGTAGCTGTTGCCGATGCCGCCGACGCCCCGCCAGGGCTCCTCCTCGTCGCGCCGCGCCTGCTGCCATTCCACCAGCCGCGACAACGCCCGCTCGGCCATGACCTGCTCCAGCAGGCTCCGGGCGGCCGACTGCTCCGCCCCCGCCACGTCGTCGTCCCACACCTGGACGCTGACGGTGACCTTCCAGGGCCGCTCCCGCTCGTCGCGCGCCTCGGCCTGCTCCACCAGGCCGTACTTGGCCAGTTGCCGCAGGTGGTAGGAGGCCAGCGCCTGGCTGATGCCGACCTCGCGGGCGGCGTCGGCGGCGGTGGTGGCCCCCGCCCGCAACAACAGCTCGTGCAACGCCAGCCGGACCGGATGGGCGAACGCCCGCATCGCGGCCGGATCGTTGAGCACCAGCCGCCGCCCCGAGGATTCCAAAGACATGCTTGGAATGTTCCGCCACCCAGGCGACCGATGTCAAGGATTCCTTTGGAATCCGCCTGGCAGGCGCGGGAGCCACATCCGGTCGTGTACGGATCGCATTAGCTGCGGAGTGATCGACGGCATACAGGCGCGCCGAAAGACTGGGGGCATGACGACGGACACACGGGACATCGTGGAAGAGTTGCTGCGGCGGGTCGGCGCGGGCGATCCCGGGCGGACGCGGGATTGTTCGCCGAGCCGGTCGACTGGCAGCTCAGCCGGCCCGACGAGGGGCATCCGGCGGTGCCGTGGATCCGGCCCCGGTCCGGCCGGGACGAGGTGGCCGATCACTACCGGGCGCTGGGCACGCATCACGTGCCGGAGCTGAACGCCACCACGGTGCGGCAGATTCTGGTGGACGGGCCGGACGCCGTGGTGCTGGGACGGATCGTGCAGACCGTGCGCGCCCACGGGGTTTCCTACACGTCGCCGTTCGCGCTGCATCTGACCGTCGAGGACGGGCTGATCACCCGTTGCCACATCTACGAGGACAGCCTGACGGTCGCGGAGGCCGTGAGCGCCAAGGGGTGAGCGGGCGGCGCGCCACCGGCGGGACCGGTGGCGCGCCGGGTCAGCGCTGGATCAGCGGTGGATCAGTGGTGGTAGGCGTGGACGACGGCGTGGCCCTTGCCGCGTCCGATGATCCACTTGTTGATCGGGGTCGTGACGAGGAACGCCACCACCAGCGAGATCGCCAGGGCCGCCCAGAACAGGACGGACGCGAGCCCGGCGTCCATCGCGCCCGGGATGATCAGCATGACGCCGTTGTCGACGATCTCCATGACGAGGATGGACAGCGTGTCGGCGGCCAGGGCGAGGCGCAGCGCGTTGCGCCAGTCCACGCCGGCCCTGAACAGCCCGCGCAGGGTGAGCGCGTAACCGAAGAAGAACGCCAGGACGATGGCCAGGACGACGCTGGGCAGGTTGTGCCAGCCCAGAGCGGTGGCGATCACCATGCCGAGCACCTCGCCGATGGCACACCCGGTGAGGCAGTGCAGCGTCGCGGAGGCGGCCACCCCCCAGGTCGCCTGCATCGTGTGCCCGTGGCCTCCGCCGTCATGCTGCGCGTGGTCGCCGTGGGCGGATTCCTGGTGGTGGGCGTGTGGGGCGTGGTGGGCGTGGTCGCCGCGGGCGGAGTCCTGACCGTGGTGGGCGTGCGCGCCGGGGGCGGCGGTGTGGGGGTGGGGGTGGGGGTCGGGGGCAGCGTCCTGGTCGTGGGGGTGGGGGTCGTGGTGACCGGAGTCGCGCCGACCGTGCCTCATAGATTCCGACATTTGCTACCTTCTACCTCGAACAGCCACATCTCAACCCGCGCAAACCTATACCCCCCATCTGTATTCGGCAATGTTCGGTACCGTTTTGCCCCTCGACCAGGTCAGAGACCCCCGCCGCCCCACCCGGCCCGGGTTACGGTGATCACCACAGTCCGTACGGTCGGAGGGATGGGATGGACGGCCGTGCCCCGCTCCGGCTGCGCGTCAACGGGCAGCCGCACGAGCCGCCGGCGGACCCGCGCGTGTCACTGCTCGACTTCCTGCGCGACCACCTCCGCCTGACCGGCACGAAGAAGGGCTGCGACCAGGGAGCCTGCGGCACGTGCACCGTCCTGGCCGACGGCCTGCGGGTCTACGCGTGCCTGCTGCTCGCCGTCCAGTGCGTGGGGATGGAGATCGTCACCGTCGAGGGCCTGGCCGACGACGAGCTGGGGGCGCGGGTGCAGGAGGCGTTCGTCCGGCACGACGCGCTGCAGTGCGGATACTGCACACCCGGCCAGGTCTGCTCGGCCGTCGGCCTGCTGGCCGAGCTCCGGGACGGCGTGCCCAGCGCCGCGACGCCCGACCTGACCGCTCCCCCGGGCGAGCTGACCGACGCCGAGCTCGGCGAGCGCATGGCGGGCAACGTGTGCCGGTGCGGGACGTACCACCACATCGCCGCCGCCATCAGGGAGGTGGCCGCGACGTGAGGGAGTTCGTCTACCTGCGGGCGGCGAGCGTGGCGGAGGCCGTCACGATGGCCTCGGACGACGGCCCGGCCCGCTACCTGGCCGGCGGGACGAACCTGGTCGACCTCCTGCGGGAGGAGGTCGAGCGTCCGGCCCGGGTCGTGGACATCTCGGGCCTGCCGCTGTCGGCCGTCGAGGACCTGCCCGGCGGCGGCCTGCGGCTCGGCGCGCTGGCCGGCAACACCCAGGTGGCGGCCGACGCGCGGGTGCGGCGGCGGTATCCGGTGCTCGCCCGCGCCATCCTGGCGGGCGCCTCGCCGCAGCTGCGCAACCGGGCGACCGTCGGCGGCAACCTGCTGCAACGTACGCGCTGCCGCTACTTCTACGACACCGGCGCCGCCTGCAACAAGCGCGCGCCCGGCGCGGGCTGCGACGCGCTGGAGGGCTTCAACCGCGCGCACGCCGTCCTGGGGGCGAGCCCGAGCTGCGTGGCCGTCCACCCGTCGGACATGTGCGTGGCGCTGGCCGTCCTCGACGCGACCGTCAACCTGACGGGGCCCGAAGGGGAGCGGAGCGTCCCGTTCACCGGCTTCCACGTCCTGCCCGGCCTGACGCCGCAGGTGGAGACCGTGCTGCGGGACGGCGAACTGGTCACCAGCGTGGACCTGCCGCCCGCGCCGCCGGGACACGGGACGTACGCCAAGGTCAGGGACCGGGCCGGGTTCGCGTTCGCGCTGGTGAGCACGGCGCTGCTGCTGCACGTCGAGGACGGCCGGATCGTGTTCGCCCGGGTCGCGCTCGGCGGGGTGGCGCACAAGCCGTGGCGCGCCCGCGCGGCCGAGGACCTGCTGGAAGGAGCGACGGCGGACGCGGCCTCCTTCGAGCGGGCCGCGAGCCTGGCCCTGGCCGACGCCCGCCCGCTGCGGCACAACGGCTTCAAGCCGATCCTGGCCGCCCGCCTGGTCCGCCGCACCCTCACCGAACTCGCCGCCATCACGCCGTAGATCCGCCGCGCGCCCGGCGTCCCGGGCGAGTAGGTCTGGTAGCCATGACGCTGATGACGTTCTACCCGCCCGTCGAGCCCTACGAGAGCGGCCTGCTCGACGTCGGCGACGGCGCCGAGATCTACTGGGAGACCTGCGGCAACCCCGACGGCAAGCCGGTCGTCGTCCTCCACGGCGGCCCCGGCGGCGGCCTGCTGCCGGTTCAGCGCCGCTTCTTCGACCCGGCCGCCTACCGGATCGTCCTGTTCGACCAGCGCAACTGCGGACGCAGCCGCCCGCACGCGGGCGACCCCGGCGTGTCGCTGGCGGCCAACACGACCTGGCACCTGGTCGCGGACATGGAGCTGCTCAGACGGCGGCTCGGGATCGACCGCTGGCAGGTGTTCGGCGGCTCGTGGGGGACGACCCTGGCCCTGGCGTACGCGCGCCGGCACCCCGGCCGGGTGACCGAGCTGGTGCTGCGCGGCGTCTACCTGGCGAGCGCGGCCGACGAGGAGTGGGCGTTCACCGGCTCGGGGGCGGCCCGGCTGTTCCCCGCGGAGTGGACGGCCTTCCGCGACGCGATCCCGGAGCCCGAGCGGGACGACCTGCTCGCCGCCTACCACCGCCGCCTGTTCGACCCGGACCCGGAGGTGCACCTGCCGGCGGCGCGGGCGTGGGCGGCGTGGGAGCTGGCGGCCAACACGCTGCTGCCCGTCCCTCCCCCGCCCCTGGAGGACCGGGAGGTGCTGGGCTTCGCCCGGATCGAGGCGCACTACTTCACCCGGCGCTGCTTCCTGGAGGAGGGCGAGCTGCTCGACGTGGCGGCGATCCGGCACGTCCCCTGCGTCATCGTCAACGGCCGCTACGACATGAAGACGCCGCCCGACGCCGCCTGGGAGCTGCACCGCGCCTGGCCGGAGGCCGAGCTGCGGATCGTCGAGGACGCCGGCCACGGCGGCGCCGAACCGGGCACCCTGCACGAGCTCGTCAGGGCCACCGACGGCTACCGCCGGAAGGCCCGTGCACCACACGATTCGTGATCTACACTACGAATTTGTAGTGGTTTTGCGGGACTTGCTGGTTCCGTGCACCTCTGCTCACCGTTGTTGACATGTCACCACGTTCGCAGCCTGCCGCGGAGCAAGACGTGATCCGGATCGCCGTGATCGACGACCACGAGCTGATCCGCCATGGGCTGGAGTACCTCCTTCACCGGCACGAGGACCTGAAGGTGGTGCTGCGGGGCTCGTCCGTCGGGGACCTGCGCGGCTTCGACGCCGGGTACGACGTGCTGATCCTCGACCTCTACCTGGCCGAGGACCGGCCGTGCCTGGCCGCGGTCAAGGAGCTGGCCGCCGTCACGCGGGTCCTCATCGTGTCGGCCTCGGGACGGCCCGCCGACGTACTGGCGGCGATCCGCGGCGGAGCCAACGGCTACGTCACCAAGGACGCCCCCTCCGAGCTCATCGTCGCCGCCGTGCGCACGGTGGCCACGGGCGGCTTCTACCTGTCGGCGGGCCTGGCCGACATCCTGCAGAGCGAGCTGGACGACACCACCCGTCCGCCCGTCGGGGACGGTGGCGGCGAGGACGCCGAGGCGAGGCCCCGGCTGTCGGCCCGGGAGGAGGAGACCCTGTCCTACATCGCCCAGGGCTTCACCCACGCCCAGGTGGGCCGCCGGATGGGTGTCAGCAAGGCCACGGTCGACACCTACGTCGAGCGCATCAGGGCCAAGCTCCAGGTCGGCAACAAGGCCGAGCTCACGCGCGCGGCGCTCAACCGGCTCGAACGCCGCGACCGGCCGTGAGCCCCCCGCGCCCGCCGGGGACGGCGGTCGCCGGCATCGAGCGCAGCCGGGCCATCACCATGGTGGTCGTCCGGGTGGGCGCGCTGGTGCTGTGCGGGTCGCTGGAGGTCCTGGGCGACGGGCGGTGGCTGACGCTTGGGCCGCTGCCGTACCTGCTGGGCGTGATGGGGGCCGTCAGCCTGCTGGTGTGCGTGGTCACGACCGTCCGCGCCGCGCTCGCGCCGCGCGCGCTGCTCGCCGCGGACCTGGGCCTGGTGACCGTGGCGGTGCTGGCCGCCGGTCACTACGCGGGCTCGCGGGTGACCGACGGCTGGCCGGGCACGGTCCTGCCGTACGTGCTGCTCGTCGGCATCATGGCCGGGATCTCCTTCCGCACGTTCCCGGTCGTGCTGGCGTGGACGGCGGCGCTGGGCGGCGCGCTGGTCCTCGGTTACGTCCAGGCGGATCTGGCGTGGTGGGCCGGCCTGCCGCACGTCGCCGGGCTGACGACGAACGCCACGATGGCCGCGTACGTCATGCGCATCCTGTTCAGGACCGCCCGCGACCTGGACGAGGCCAGGGCCGGAGAGCTGCGCCGCTCGGCGCAGCTGTCGCAGGAGCGCGAGCGCGGCCGGACGGCCCGCGTGCTGCACGACCGGATCCTGCAGACCATGGAGGCGCTGACCCGCGACGGCTGGATCGCCGACGCCTCGGTCAGGGCGCGGGTGGCGGAGGAGTCGCAGTGGCTGCGCGCCTTCCTGCGCGGCGACGACGGTGACCCGGCCGAGGACGTCGTGGCCGCTCTGGAGGAGGTGGTGCGGCAGGCCGTCGGCAGCGGGTTGCGGGTGGAGTTCAACGCGGGACGGCTGCGTTCCGCGCCGGAACGCGAGGGCATGCCCGCCGAGGTCGTCGAGGCGCTGAGCGGCATCCTGCGCGAGGCGCTGACGAACGTGCGCAAGCACGCGGGCGTGCGGCACGCCGTGGTGCGGGCGGAGTGCCGGTCCGGGACGCTGGCGCTGAGCGTGCTCGACCACGGCAGCGGCTTCGACCCGGACGCGCCCACGACCGGCCTCGGCATCGCCCGGTCCATCCGGGAGAGCGCCCGCGCGGTGGGCGGCAGCGCCGACGTCGAGGCCGCGCCCGGCGAGGGGACGCTGGTGTCGGTGCGCATCCCGCTGCCGTCCGGCGAATGACGTCCTGTCAACGCACCACGAGCCGCACGACAGATCCGGACCCGCCGCCCGGTCCCCGATCGTGCCGACGAACCCGAACTCTCCCTGGAGGTGGCCGAAGCTGCTCCGGACCGGCCTTCGACGCCTGCCTCGAACTGCGGCGGGCGGCGACGGCACGCGGGGGGTCAGCCGAAGCCCTGGGGGCACAGGAAGCTCTTGATCGAGGCGGGGGCGTTCGCCAGCAACGCCGGGCGGTCCTGCTGGGAGCAGAAGTTGCTGCCGATGTCGGCGTCGAGGAACCGTGTGGCGTTCCGCCGGGCGATGAGGTCGATGCCGCCGACGCTCGGCGAGCTGAGCTCCGCGGCGACCCAGGAGCCGACGCAGCGTTTGCGGGCGACCACGGCGTCCTGGGGAAGGCTGCCGCCGTTCAGCGCGGCGGCCTCGCGCAGGATCGAGCCCGAGGACGCGCACGGCAGCGCGCGGGGCCTGTGCGTGGTGGGCGTGTCCTCGGGCGTGTCCTCGGGCGTCTTCTCGGGGGTCTCCTCCGGGGTGCCGGTCTCGGTCGGGGTGTCCTCCGGGGTGTGCGTCTCCTCGGGGGTCTCGCTCTCCTCGGGGGTGTCCGTCGGGTCCGGGTCGGCGGAGGTGGCGGGCGGGTCGGTGTAGGCGGAGGTGGTGGGGCCGTCGTCCGGGGACTGCAGCGCCTCCGGCGTCCCGGCCGCGTTCAGCGCGAACGCCGCGCCGACCCCCACGACCGCGACGACCGCCACGGCGGCGACCGCCACCGGCCACAGCGGCGCCCGCCTCCCGGACGGGGACGGCGCCGGCGGCCCCTGCCCGCCAGACGGGGGCGGCGGCGTCAGGGAGAGCGTGCCGGGTGAAGGTGGCGGCGGCGTCAGACTGAGCGTGCCGGACGGCGGCCGCGGCAGAAGCACGGTGCCCGACCCCGAGCGGAGTGCGGCGAGCAGGTCGCCGGACCCCGGACGCGCCGCCCGGTCCTTGGCGAGCGCCCCCCGGACCAGGTCGCGCACGCCCTCGGGCACCTCGGACAGGTCGGGATCGACGCTCATGACCCGGTAGGCGAGCACGTCCGGCGCCCCGATCCCGAACGGCGGCCGCCCGGTCGCGGCGTAGACCATCAGCGCGCCCCAGGCGAAGACGTCGGCGGCGGCGTCGGCCTGGTCACCCCGGTACTGCTCGGGGCTGATCCAGCCGGGCGAGCCGATGAGCGCGCCGGTGCCGGTCAGCCCGCTCTCGTCGAGGGCCCGCGCGATGCCGAAGTCCAGCACCTTCGCCCCGGACGCGGCCACGATCACGTTGCCCGGCTTGAGGTCGCGGTGGACGATCCCGGCCCGGTGGATGTCGGTGAGCGCCTCGGCGATGTCCACCCCGAACGCGCCCAGCTCGTCCGGCGGCAGCGGCCCGTGGTCGCGTACGTGATCGGTCAGCGTCTGGCCGGGCACGAACTCGGTGGCCAGCCACGGCGGCGAGGCGGCGGTGTCGGCGGACAGGACCGCGACCGTGCATCGCCCGCGCACCCGCGACAGCACCTCCACCTCGCGGACGAACCGGTCGTGGAAGTGCGGGTCGGCCGCCAGCCCCGGATGGATGACCTTGACCGCGACCCGGGCCCCGTCGGGCGCGACCCCGGCGTAGACGACGCCCATGCCGCCCGCGCCCATCCGGCCCACGATCCGGTAGGGACCGATCCGCTCGTGCTCGTCCATCTCCAGGGGGCCGAAACCGCCGGGGTCGCTCATCGTGCTCCCGATCGCCGGATCTTCGCAACAGCGACGATCTTATTGACCATCGGTGTAAAGCGCGCCCCCCTCAGGCGGTTGCTTCGTCGAGGAGCTCCAGGAGATGCCGGTAGGTCTGGCCGGTGGCGCGGGTCAGGCCCAGCTCGCAGGTGCGGTTGACCGAGGCGTGGGCGGCGCAGCCCGCCTCGGCCACGGAGGCGGCCTCGGCGCGGGTGGCCGAGGCGGTCAGCTCGGGGTGCAGCAGGCCGCGGTCGCCGGCGAAGGCGCAGCACTGCCAGCCGTCCGGGATCACCACCTGCTCGGCGACCGCCTCGGCGACGCGGGCGACGGCGGCGTCCAGGCCGAGGCGGGTGGAGGAGCAGGTCGGGTGGAGCGCCAGCGACGGCAGGCGGCGCGCCTCGGGCAGGCGGGGCAGGATGTGCTCGGCGGTGAAGGCGACCGCGTCGACCACCTGGAGGCCGGGCACCAGGTGGGCGTAGCCCTCGGTGCAGGAGGCGGCGTCGCTGACCACGGGCAGGCGGCCGCCGTCGGTGGCCCGCGCGAGCACGTCGCCGACGCGCTCGCCCATGGCCTCCTGGCCTCCGGCGAAGCCCTTGGACGACCACGGGGTGCCGCAGCACAGGCTGGCGATCTTCTCGGGGACGTGCAGCGTCACCCCCGCGCGGGCGGCCAGGCGCTGGAAGGCGGTCATCACGCCGGGGCCGCCGTCGGCGGGGGCGAACAGGGTGTTCAGGCAGGACGGCAGGTAGACGGCGTCGGCGCCCCCGGCCGGGGACGGGCGGCGCCTGGTCCCGCCGCGCGGCAGGTCGCGGCTCCAGCTCGGGACGTCGTCCGCGCCGGCCAGGGCGCGGGCGGCGCGGGAGGCGGCCTCCGGGAGCGCGGGCGGGACGGCGGCGGCGGCGTCGAGGGCCAGGTTCATGGCGCGGGTGACGCCGTCCCAGTGGCGGGCGGCGCTCGTCCAGGCCCGGCGGGCGGACCGGCCGTGGCGCTCGGCGCGCAGGCGTTTGGTCAGGTCGCCGGTGTTGATGAGGACGGGGCAGGCGGTGGCGCACATGCCGTCCACGGCGCAGGTGTCCACGGCGTCGTAGGCGTAGGCGTCCTCCAGCTCGCGGGCCAGGGCGTCGTCGCCGGCCGCCCGGGCCGCGGCCAGCTCGCGGCGCAGCACGATGCGCTGGCGCGGGGTGGTGGTCAGGTCGCGGCTGGGGCAGACCGGCTCGCAGTAGCCGCACTCGACGCAGCGGTCGACCTCGGGTTCGACGGTCACGACGGTCTTGAGGTCGCGCAGGTGGGCCTCGGGGTCGTCGGTGAGGACGACGCCGGGGTTGAGCGTTCCGGCCGGGTCGCACAGGCGTTTGACCTCGCGCATCACCTCGTACAGCTCGTCGCCGTACTGGCGGCGCACGAACGGGGCCATGACGCGGCCGGTGCCGTGCTCGGCCTTCAGCGTGCCGCCCCTGGCCAGGACGGCCTCGACCATGTCCTCGGTGAACTCGGCGTAGCGGTCGAGGTCGGTGGCGAAGCGCTCGTTGAGCATGAAGTGCAGGTTGCCGTCCTTGGCGTGGCCGAAGACGACGCTGCGCTCGTAGCGGTGCTCGGCGAACAGGCGGGTCAGGTCGTCGCACAGGTCGGCCAGGGCGGGCACGGGGACGGCGACGTCCTCCAGCAGGGCGGTCGTGCCGCTGGGGCGGGCGCCGGCGACGGTGGCGTACAGGCCCTTGCGGATGTGCCACAGCGCGGCCCGGCCGCCGGCCTCCCTGCTCAGCCGGGCGGGGGCGGCCAGGCGCAGCCCGGCGAAGAGCCGCTCGGCGGCCTGTTCGCGCTCGGTGAGCAGCTCGGCGTCGGTCTCCTGCCATTCGATCAGCAGCGCAGCGTGCTCGGCGACGGCCAGCGCGCGCAGCGCGTCGTCGGCCTTGGGGTCGGTCTGCGCGACGCGCAGCGACTCGGCGTCCAGCAGCTCGACGGCGGCGGGCCCGGCGGCCACCAGCTCCGGCATCGTGGCCATCGCCGCCCGCAGCGTCGGGAAGACGAGCAGGCCGGTGGCGGCCAGCCGATGGGCGGGGACGGTGCGGAAGACGGCCTCGGCGACGAAGCCGAGGGTGCCCTCGCTGCCGATGACCAGGTGGGCGAGGATCTGCGCCGGGCCGTCGTGGTCGAGGAAGCTGTTCAGGCCGTAGCCCATGGTGTTCTTCAGCGAGAACTGGGCCTGGACGCGGCGCACCGAGTCGGGGTTGCCGCGCACGCGGTCGCGCAGCCGTTCGAGGCCGGCCGCGAGGTCGGGCTCCAGGGCGCGCAGCCGCTCGTCGGCGTCGGGGGCGCCGGTGTCGACGACGGTGCCGCTCGGCAGCACCAGCGTCATCGACTCCAGCGTCTGGTAGGTGTTGGCGTGCGTGCCGCAGGTCATGCCGCTGGAGTTGTTGGCCACGACGCCGCCGATCGTGCAGGCCGACTCGCTGGCCGGGTCGGGGCCCAGCTTGCGCCCGTACGGGGCCAGGCGGGCGTTGACCTGCCGCAGCACCGCGCCGGGCTGGACCCGTACCCGGGCGCCGCCGTCGAGGACCTCGATCGAGCGGAAGTGCCGGCGGGTGTCCACGAGCAGGTGCTCGCTGACGCCCTGGCCGCTCAGGCTGGTGCCCCCGGAGCGGAACGTCAGCGGCAGGCCGGTGCGCAGCAGCGCGGCGACCTGGCCGGCGCTCTCGGCCACCAGCACGGCCTGCGGGGTCAGCAGGTAGTGGGAGGCGTCGTGGGCCATGCCGAGCCGGTCGCTCGCGCGGGCGCGGGTGATCCCCGGGACGGCCGTCTCGACCGCCGCCAGGACGGCGGCGTCCGGCGCGTTCAGCCGTCGCGGTTCACGGTGGGTCATGCTCGTGCTCACTTCCGAGTTCATTGCCGGGGGTCGATGTGGATCTTGGGCCCCGGGCCGGCGCCGGACGGTCGCCGTCCGGCCAGGACGCCGGCCGTGTCCGCCAGCCCGACCGTGGCGGCCACCAGCGGACGGGCGTCCACCGAGCCGCCGGCGTAGGCGTCGATGGCCCCGGCCAGCCCCGCCGAGCCACCCAGGACGCCGACCGCGGTGACGTCCTTGAGCACCAGGTCGCGGGTGTCGAGCGTGGACGGCGTGCCGGCCAGGCCGATGTAGACGACGCGGCGGGCGGGTTCGGCCAGGCCGAGGGCGAACGCGGGCAGCTCGGCGGCGTTGGTGGCGTCGAGGACGGCGTGCCAGGGCAGGCCGGGCAGGGTCGCCCGCGTCCAGGCGTGCCGGAAGCCGAGGTCGGCGGCCAGGCGCAGGTCGGCCTCGGCGCGGCCCATGAGGTGCACGTCGGCGCCGCCGGCGCGCGCGAACAGCGCGGCCAGCAGGCCGATCGTGCCCGTGCCCAGAACCAGCAACCGCTCCCCCGCCTCCAGCCCCGCCGCGCGGACGGCGCGTAAGGCGTTGCCACCGGGCTCGACCAGCGCGCCCAAGGTCTCGTCCACCGTATCGGGCAGCGCGTGGAGCGCCGCGACCGGGACGGCCAGCCGCTCGGCCAGCGCCCCCGCGGCGCCCCGGCTGATGCCGAGCTCGGCCAGGTCGGGGCACACGTGGTGGCGGCCCTGGCGGCAGCGGTCGCAGCGTCCGCAGCCGAGCATGGTGTCGCCGACGACCCGCCGCCCCAGCCACGACGGGTCCACGCCCTCGCCCACCTCGGCGACGCGCCCGCACCACTCGTGGCCGGGGCGCAGCGGGTAGCGGGAGCGGCCGGTGCGCAGGTAGCTCATCTCGCCGCTGAACAGCTCCATGTCGGTGCCGCACACACCGGCGCGCTCGACGTCCACGACGACCTGGCCGGGCCCGGCGGACGGGGGCTCGACCTCCTGGACCTCGGCCGCGCCCGGCCCGGTCAGGACGAGCGCCCGCACTACCGGGGCTCCACGACCCGCTGGCGCTGGCTGCCGAGCCCGTCGATGCCGAGCTCCATCACGTCGCCGGGCCGCAGCCAGATCTGCGGGTCGTGGCCCATGCCGACGCCGGGCGGGGTGCCGGTGTTGATCAGGTCGCCGGGCTCCAGCACCATGAACTGGCTCAGGTGGTGGACGATGACGTACGGGTCGAAGATCATCGTTTTGGTGTTGCCGGTCTGGCGGCGTACGCCGTTGACGTCCAGCCACATGCCCAGGTCGCGGACGTCGCCGAGCTCGTCGGGGGTGACCAGCCAGGGGCCGGCCGGGTTGAACGTCTCGGCCGACTTGCCCTTGCTCCACTGGCCGCCGCGTTCCATCTGGAAGGCGCGCTCGCTGACGTCGTTGACCACGCAGTAGCCGGCGATCGCGGCCGCGGCCTCCGCCGGTGAGTCGAGGTAGGAGGTGCGCCTGCCGATCACGATGCCGAGCTCCACCTCCCAGTCGGTCTTGGTGGCGCCGCGCGGGATGCGCACGTCGTCGTCCGGGCCGACCAGGGTGTTGGGCGACTTGGTGAACAGGATCGGCTCGGCGGGGACGGCCTGACCGGTCTCGGCGGCGTGGTCGCTGTAGTTGAGGCCGATGCACAGGATCTGGTGCGGGCGGGCGATCGGCGCGCCGATCCGCTCGCCGGCGAACGCCTGCCGGGGGCCGTCGGCGACCCGTCCGGCGAGCAGGGCGGGGCCGCCCGCGGCGAAGAAGCGCTCGTCGAAGTCGGGGGTGAGGTCGGAGACGTCGACGTAGTGGTCGTCGTCCACGCGGACGACCGGCTTCTCGGCGCCGGGCGCGCCGATGCGCATGAGGTACAAGGGAATCTCTCCAGTTCTGCGGGGGTCAGGGAAGGTCTTGTCCGGCGGCGAGCGCGCGGATGGCCGGCACATCCTCCACGAGCGCCCGCAGGGGCGTGCGGTAGGCCAGGCCGCTGATGCTGATCGCGCCGCTCGGCACGGTGGGCGAGGTCAGGTACGCCGGGACCGCCACGCAGTTGACGCCCGGCTCGTTCTCCTGGTCGTCGGCCGCGTAGCCCTGCTCGCGGACGCGCACCAGCTCGGCGTGCAGCTCCTCGGCGGTGCCGATCGAGCGTTCGGTGGGCCGTTCCAGCCGCCGGCCCCCCACCCAGGCGCGCACGGCGGCCTCGTCGCGCAGCGTCTCGGCCAGCAGCACCTTGCCGACACCGGTGCAGTGGGCCGGGTTGCGCCCGCCGACGACCGAGGTCAGCCGCACCGCGCCGGACGGCGGGTCGAGCTTGGACCGGTAGACCACCGACGCGCCCTCCAGCACCGCGTAGTGGACGGTCTCGCCGTAGCGGTCGCACAGCGCCTGGAGGATCGGGGTGACGCGGACGTGGTCGGGCCGGGCCTCGTGATGGGCGAAGGCCATGCGCAGGAACTCGTCGCCGAGCACGTAACGGCCGTGGCCGTTGCGGACGGCGAACCCGGCGCGGCGCAGCGCGGCCAGGGCGCGGTGGGCGGTCGGCTTCGGGCTGGACACCGCGCGGGCCATCTCCTCCAGCCCGATGCCGTCGGGATGCCGGGCTAGCTCGGCCAGCACGGCCAGCACGCGGTCGGCTCCCACGAGCTTGGCGTCGCTGTCGGACATGTTCCGAAGGTTAGACCACCGTTCCGGAAAACGGAAGTTCGCCCCCTCCGCGTCCTCCGTTGACGCAACCGAATGGTTGCCATAATGTGGCAACCGTTCGGTTGCTACTAGTTGGAGGCCGCAATGAGTGTTCCTGTCGCGACCGTTGAGGCCGCCCCGCCGCGCCTCGACGGCAGACAACGATTGATCGCGTTCGTCCTGCTCGGCGCCGGTTTCATGCTGGCGGTCGACTTCTCGATCCTGAACGTCGCCCTTCCCCAGGCCGGCGCGGGCGTCGGGCTGAGCCCGGCCCAGTGGCCCTGGATCACCTCGGCGTACGCGCTGCCGGCGGCCGGGTTCACCCTCGTGTTCGGCCGGACGGCGGACCTGTTCGGCCGCCGCAAGCTGTTCCTGGCCGGCATGGTCGTCCTGGCCGGGGCCTCCCTCCTCGGCGGCTTCGCCGACGGGCCCGGGACGCTGCTGACCGCCCGCGTGCTGCAGGGCCTGGCCACGGCGATGACGATCCCCGCCGCGCTGTCGCTGCTCACCACCACCTTCAAGGAGGGCCCGCTGCGCGCCCGCGTCCTCGGGCTGAACGGCGCCCTGCTGTCGGGCGGGTTCACCGTCGGCGCGCTGCTCGGCGGCGCCCTGGTCAGCCTGCTGAGCTGGCGGGCGGCGTTCCTGTTCAACGTGCCGGTCGCGGTGGCGATCGTGGTGCTGACGCCGTTCCTGATCCGCGAGAGCGTGCTGCCGGGGCGGGTGCGGCTGGACCTGCCCGGCGCGGTCACCGTGACCGGCGGCCTGCTGGCCGTGATCTACGCGGCCGTCGAGACCGACCTGGTGGCGGCCGTCGTCGGCGTGGTGCTGCTGGGCGCGTTCTGGCGGATCGAGCTGCGCGCGCCGGCGCCGCTCGCGCCGGTGCGCATCCTGCGGCGGCCCACGGTGAAGTGGGGCAACTTCGCCGGCTTCGTGATCTTCACGATGGAGCCCGCCATGATCTTCCTGGTGACGCTGTACCTGCAACGCGTCCTGGGGCTGTCACCGCTGGCCACGGGCCTGGTGTTCGGGATACCCGGGCTGGCGTCGGTGGTCGCCGGCGTGATCGCGGGGCGGTTCGTCGGGCGCTACGGCAGCCGTCTGGTGCTGGTCGTGGGCATGACGGTCCAGGCCCTGGCGACCCTGCCCACCGTCCTGCTCGGGACCGGCTGGACGGCGCTCGCGGTGCTGGTCCCCGCGTTGTTCGTCGGCTTCTTCGGGCATGTCACCGCGATCGTCGCCTACACCGTCACCGGGACCTCGGGCCTGCCGGACGAGGAACAGGGGCTGGCGACCGGGCTGACGTCCATGACGCAGCAGGTGGCGATCACCGTCGGCGTCCCGCTCCTCGGCGCCGTCGCCGCCACGCGCGGCGGGGAGCTGGCCGGCATCCGCCTGGCCCTGCTGGTGGACGTCGCGATGACGCTCGCCGCCGTCGCCCTCATCTCCTACGGCCTGCGCCGGCACCCACGGCCGGAGCAGTGACCGTCCACCGGTCGCCACAAGATGTGGCAACCTTTTCCCTGCTGCATATGGAGGTCGTCATGGGATTCCCCGATCGAGTCGAGCGCACCGTCGAGCTGGCGCACCCGCCCGGCAAGGTGTGGGCCGCGCTCACCACCCCCGAGGGGCTGGCCGCCTGGTTCGGCCAGGAGGCGGCGATCGAGCTGCGTCCCGGCGGGCCGGCGCGGATGAGCTGGAGCCACGGGCACACGGTCGACATGCGCGTGGAGCGCGTGGAGGAGCCGTCGGTGTTCGGCTTCACCTGGCCGGTCTTCGGCATGCCGGAGGACGACCTGCGCCGCACGTACGTCGAGTTCACCCTCGAACCGGCCGGCACGGGCACGCGGCTGACCGTCGTCGAGACCGGCTTCGCCCAGCTCCCCGACGACCACCACCGCAAGGCGTACGACGCCCACACCGAGGGGTGGGCGAGCGAGCTGGGCGAGCTGGTCGAGCACCTTGACGCCGCCTGACATCGAGGCGGTGGCCGAGCAGGTCTTCGTCGCCCTGGCCGACCCGAGCCGGCGCGCCATCCTGGCCGAGCTGGCCTCCCGGGGCCCGGCCACGGCGACCGACCTGGCCGCCCGCCTGCCGATCACCCGGCAGGCGATCGCCAAGCACCTGACACTGCTGGCCGAGGCCGGGCTGGTGACGGCCGAGCCGGGCGAGCGCCGCCGCGTCCGCTACCGGCTGCGCTCGGCCCCGATGCGGGTGGCCCAGCAGTTCCTGGCGGCGCTGGCGAGCGACTGGGACGGCCGCCTCGACGCGCTGAGGAACCACCTCGACGGCTGACCGCCCGTCCCCGCCCCGCTCACGCGGCCCGGCGGGGACGGGCGAGCCAGGAGAAGGACCCGGCCATCAGCAGCGCGACCAGCCCGCCGGCGACCATCACGGCCGACACCGAGTAGGCGTCGACGATCACGCCGCCCAGCAGCGCGCCGAGGGCGAAGGTCGCCTGGAACGAAGAGGTGAAGATGACGGTCGCCGCCTCCGGCGTGCCGGGCGCGGCCCGCAGGAACCACGCCTGGGAGCAGACCGGCACTCCCCCGTAGGCCAGCCCCCACAGCACCAGCAGCACGACGGCCCCGGCCTGGGACGTGCCGGCCAGGGGCAGCAGCGCGGTGGCGGCCGCGATCAGGCCGCCGCAGACGACGAACGTCGCGCGCGGCGCGGTGGCCACGGCCCGGCCAGCCAGGAAGTTGCCCGCGATCCCCGCCACGCCGTACGCCAGCAGGACGGCGCTGACGGCGGCCGGGGACAGCCGGGTGACGTGCTCCAGGAACGGGGTGACGTAGGTGTAGGTGCCGAAGTGCGCCAGCACGACGAGGAACGTGGCCAGCAGCGCGATTCTGGTGCCGTGCAGGCGCAGCAGGTCCAGCAGCACGCGCGAGCCGGTGGCCTGACGGGCGGGCAGCGGCGGCAGCAGGGTCAGCAGCGCGAGCAGCACGAGCACGGCCAGCCCGGCCAGCACCAGGAACGCCGTCCGCCAGCCCGCCAGGTGGCCGATGAGGGTTCCGGCCGGCACCCCGAGCACCGAGCCCAGCGGCACGGCCGAGAAGATCAGGGCCGTGGCG
Organism: Nonomuraea sp. NPDC051191; assembly: GCF_044455665.1. Taxonomy (NCBI): domain Bacteria; kingdom Bacillati; phylum Actinomycetota; class Actinomycetes; order Streptosporangiales; family Streptosporangiaceae; genus Nonomuraea; species Nonomuraea sp. NPDC051191. The sequence goes on from NZ_JBITEZ010000006.1 coordinate 204,709, forward strand.
GCGCCCACGGCGGACGGCGGCACCAGCCGGGAGGCCAGCCCCGCCGCGATCGACCAGAAGCCGCCGATGGTGAGGCCGACGAGCACCCGCGAGACCAGCACGACCCAGTAGGCCCCGGCCACGGCCGCCAGGACGTCGGCGGCGGCCAGCACGGCCATCATGACGCAGAGCATCACGCGGCGGTCCAGGCGGCCGGTGGCCACGGTCAGGACGGGGGCCGCGACGGCGGCGACGAACCCGGGCAGCGTCATGGTGAGCCCGGCGGTGCCGTCGGTGACGCGGAAGTCGGCGCCGATGGTGGTCAGCAGGCCGATGGGCAGGATCTCGCTGGTGACGATGGCGAAGATGCCCAGGGTGATCGAGGTGACCGCGAGCCAGGAGATCAGCGGCGGGCGCGGCGGGGCGAGGGTGGTGGTGGTTGCCATGGTTCCGTTCCGGACAAGGAATGATCTACGGCGAACCAGCCAACCAGCCACGACGTCCCTGACACCGGCCGATTTCGGACCACACCATCACCCGCCTCCCGCTCCCCGGGAGGCGCTGTCAGTCGGCGTGGAGCGCGGTCCGGAGTCCGGCGAGCAGGTCGGGCGCGGCGGCGCCCGGCGTCCGGAGCCGGACCGACAGCAGCCGCCCGTTCCACCGGGCCGGGACGCGGTAGCGGTCGGAGACGGGCAGGCCGAGGTCGTGGCCGAGCCGCAACCCGGCCCCGCCGTGCTGGAGCGCGACCGGCAGCAGGCCGTCGAACGCCAGGGCGCCCACCACGACGTCCTCCTGCGTCAGGTGAAACGCCGATCCTCCGGGACCCGTCGTGTGGACGACGCCCACGGACCGGCGGCCGGCGGGAAGTGGACGGTCGGCGGTGAGCTCCAGCAGTTCCCCGGCCCGCGAGAAGGTGAAGGCCAGGCGGCCTTCCGTGACGTACAGGGCGAAGCCGCCGTTCCAGTCGCCCAGCGCGAACAGCACCCCTTCGGGCTCCGCCGCCGCCTCGATCTCGGCCGTCCAGCGGAAGCCGCCGAACAGCAGCGGCAGCGACTCGTCGCACACGGGCGAGGCCCCCGGCCGGAACGTGCGGTCGTCGCCGGGCGGCCAGGCCGGGCCGATGAGGGCGCCGAAGCGCGCCACGAGGTTGTCGAACAGCGGCAGGACGTTGTTGCGCCCGGCCTCCCGCTCCCACAGCCGCCGCAGCCCGGCGACCACCTCCGGATGGTCGGCGGACACGTCGGCGGCCTCGGAGAAGTCGGCCGCCAGGTCGAACAGCGCCCAGTGGTCGCCGTCGAGGTCCCGGCTGCCGGTCAGGAGCTCCTCCTCGTCCAGGACGCCCGTGGACACGTGGTCGGTGGTGACCTTCCAGCGTCCGTGGATGAGGGAACGTGAGCCCAGCATCTCGAAGTACTGGGTCTCGCGCGGCGCGGGCGCGGCGGCGTCGCCGAACGTGGCCAGGAAGCTGGCTCCGTCGACCGGCTGCTGCTCGATCCCGTCCACGACGGCCGGCGGCTCGATGCCGACGGCGTCCAGGAGCGTCGGGAACAGGTCGTTGACGTGCACGATCTGGTCGCGCACCGCGCCTCCGCCGGTGATCCCGGCCGGCCAGTGCACGATGAGCGGCGTACGGGTGCCGCCGAGCCAGGTGTAGCGCTTCCACAGCCGGAACGGCGTGTTCCCGGCCCACGCCCAGCCCCACGCGTAGTGGTTGTAGGTGCGCGGGCCGCCCCAGTCGTCGTGGTGGGCGAGGTTGTCCTCCAGGGACTCGCGGATGCCGGCGGAGAAGCGGTGCTCGTTGACGCTGCCGTCCACGCCGCCCTCGGCGCTGGCGCCGTTGTCGGAGAAGAGCACGACGATGGTGTCGTCGAGCCGCCCGGTCTCCTCCAGGTGGGCGAGCAGGCGGCCGAGCTGGGCGTCGGCGTGGGTCAGGAAGCCCGCGAAGACCTCCTGCTGGCGGGCGTACAGGCGGCGCCGGTCGGCGGTGAGGTCGTCCCAGGCGGGCACCCAGTCCGGGCGCGGGGTGAGCACGGTGCCGGGCGGGACGACGCCGGTCTCCACCTGGCGCCGGAAGATCTCCTCCCGCCAGGCGTCCCATCCCCGGTCGAAGCGGCCGCGGTAGGGCTCGCTCCACTCGGGCCCGACGTGGTGCGGCGAGTGCGTGGCGCCGAGGCCGAGATAGAGGAGGAAGGGCTTGCCGGGGGCGGCGTGGCGCTGGTCGTCGAGGTAACGGACGGCCTGGTCGACGAGGTCTTCGGTGAGGTGGTAGCCCTCCTCGGGGGTGGCGGGCGGGTCCACGTGGTGGTTGTCCCGGACGAGGTTGGGCGCGTAGTGGTTGGTGTCGCCCTGCAGGAAGCCGTAGTGGCGCTCGAAGCCCAGGCCGAGCGGCCAGTGGCCGAACGGGCCCGCGGCCGAGCGCTCGTAGCGCGGCGTGAGGTGCCACTTGCCGACGGCCAGGGTGGAGTAGCCGTGGTCGCGCAGGATCCGCGGCAGGGTCGCGGCCGAGCGCGGGATGCGGGCGGTGTAGCCGGGGTGGTCGAGCGGGAGGTCGGCGAGGAAGCCCATGCCGACCGCGTGGTGGTTGCGCCCGGTGAGGAAGCAGGCGCGCGACGGCGAGCACAGGGCCGTGACGTGGAACCGGTTGTAGCGCAGGCCGCCCGCCGCGAGCCGGTCGATGTGCGGGGTGGCGATGTCGGAGCCGAAGCAGCCGAGCTGGGCGAAGCCGGTGTCGTCCAGGACGACGGCGAGCACGTTCGGGGCACGGTCCGGGGCACCGTTGGAGGCACGGGGGGTCGGTTCTGCGGTCACGGCGAGGCTCCTGCGAGGAGAGGCGTACGGTCTTGGACAGCAGACGGCAGCAGAGTAAGACAGGGTGTCTTAATCCGCGACGATACCTCGGCGATCCGGAAAAGGTGGGAATGCAGGCCAAAGAGAAGATCCTCCTGGCGGCCGAACGGCTCTACGCCGAGCGCGGTCTCGACGTCTCGCTCCGGGAGATCGCCCTCGCGGCCGGGCAGGGCAACCATTCGGCGGTCCAGTACCACTTCGACGGCAAGGCCGGCCTGATCGACGCCCTGTACGCCCACCGCATGACCCCCCTCAACCACCGCCGCCGCGAGCTGATCGACGACCTGCGCGCCCACGGCCTGGAGCAGGACCTTCCCGCCCTGGTCGAGGCCTACCTCGCCCCGCTGGCCGAGCACGTGCTCACCCACCGGGGCGCGAGCTGGTACCTGCGCTTCACCAGCCGGTACGTGCTGTCCGGCGCCTACCGGTCCTGGCCCTGCTCCAGCGACCACCACCCCGGCGTCGGCGAGCTGGCGGGCCTGCTGCGGCGGCGGCTGCCCGGCCTGACGCAGGAGCGCCTGCGAGTGCTCAACCTGCACGTCGTCGTGGTGCTGGCCGACCTGGAGCAGCGATTGGGCGACCCGGCCTTCGACGCCGCGCGGGCGGCGGCGGCCGTGGCCGACCTGCGCGTCACCGCCCACGCCCTGCTCACCGCCTAGCGTCCGGGCGCGAGGGCCACCGACGGCGTGCGGGCCAGGCGGGGCAGCACGTACTCGCCGACCCGGTAGGCCTCCTCCAGGTGCGGCCAGCCCGACAGGACGAACTCCGCCACCCCCGTGGCGGCGTACTCGCGCAGCAGCGCGGCGACCTCGTCGTACGAGCCGACCAGGGCGGTGCCCGCGCCCTCGCGCACCAGCCCGACCCCGGCCCACAGCCCCGGATGGATCTCCAGGTCGTGGGTGCCGCCGGCGTGCAGGTCCACCATGCGCCGCTGGCCGACGGAGTCGTAGCGGGCGAAGCGGCGCTGGGCGGCGGCCACGCGGACGGGGTCCATGCCCGCCAGCAGCCGGTCGGCCTCGGCCCAGGCGGCGGCCGAGGTGTCGCGGGCGATGACGTGCACGCGCAGGCCGTACCGGAGCTCGCGGCCCAGCGGCTCGGCCAGGGCGCGCAGCCGGGCGACGCGCTCGGCGACGGCCGCCGGCGGCTCGCCCCACATGAGCACCACGTCGGCGTGGCGGGCGGCGACCCGCTCGGCCGCCGGGGAGGCGCCGCCGAAGTAGAGCGGCGGGCGCGGGTCGAGCGGCGCGGCCAGCCCGCCGCCCTCCACGCGGTAGTGCTCGCCGTGGTGGTCGAACGGCACGCCGTCCCAGGCGCGGCGGAGCACGTGCAGGAACTCGGCGGTCCTGGCGTAGCGGGCGTCGTGGTCGAGGAAGTCGCCGTAGGCGCGCTGCTCGACGGGGTCGCCGCCGGTGACGACGTTGAGCAGCAGCCTTCCTCCGGAGATCTCCTGGAAGGACTGGGCCTGCTGGGCGAGCAGGGTGGGCAGCGCGTAGCCGGTGCGGAAGGCGACCAGCGTCCTGAGCCGGTCGGTGTGCTGGGCCAGGGCCGCGCACACGATCCACGGGTCGGGGCAGCCCGCGCCGACCGGGGTGAGCGCGCCCTCGAACCCGGCCTGCTCGGCGGCCCTGGCGACCTGTGTCAGGTAGCCGAGCGTGGCGGGGCGGGCGGCCGGGCGGAAGGCGTCGGTGGTGGTGATGGCCGAGCGCACGTCGTGGCCGTCGCCGGTCGTGGGCAGGAACCAGTGAAAGCGCATCAGGGCTCCTCGGGACACCGGGTCATTGTCCTACAAAAACGACTCGTTTAGTATGACCTCCGTCGCCGCGCAAGCCTCCGGGCACGCGGAACGCCCGGGGCAACCGCCCCGGGCGTTCCGGTCACGCTCAGGCCAGGTCGAACCGGTCGAGGTTCATGACCTTGTCCCACGCCGCGACGAAGTCACGGACGAACTTCTCCTTCGCGTCGTCGCTCGCGTAGACCTCCGCGACCGCGCGCAGCTCGGAGTTCGCGCCGAAGACGAGGTCGGCGCGGGTGCCGGTCCAGCGAACCTCGCCCGTGACGGCGTCGCGGCCCTCGAAGACGTTGGCGTCCTCGGTCGAGTGCCACGTCGTGCCCAGGTCGAGCAGGTTGGCGAAGAAGTCGTTGGTCAGCGTCCCCGGGGTCGTGGTGAGGACGCCGAGCGTCGACTGCCGGTGGTTGGCGCCCAGCACGCGCAGGCCGCCCACCAGGACGGTCATCTCCGGCGCGCTCAGCGTCAGCAGGTTGGCCCGGTCGAGCAGCAGGTACTCGGCCGGCAGGCGGTTGCCCTTGCCGAGGTAGTTGCGGAACCCGTCGGCGGTCGGCTCCAGCGCGGCGAACGACTCCACGTCCGTCTGCTCCTGCGTCGCGTCGGCCCGTCCCGGCGTGAAGGGCACCTGGACGTCGTAGCCGGCCTCCTTGGCGGCCCGCTCGACACCCGCGCACCCGGCGAGCACGATCAGGTCGGCCAGCGAGACCTGCTTGCCGCCGGTCTGAGCGCCGTTGAACGTCTTCTGGACGCCCTCCAGGGTGCCCAGCACGGTCGCCAGGCGGTCGGGGTCGTTGACCTCCCACGCGCTCTGCGGCTGCAGGCGGATGCGCCCGCCGTCGGCGCCGCCGCGCTTGTCGCTGCCGCGGAAGGAGGAGGCCGAGGCCCACGCGGTGGACACCAGCTCCGCCACCGACAGCCCCGAGGCGAGGATCTGCTCCTTGAGGGCGGCGACGTCGGCCGCGTCGACGAGCTCGTGCGTCACCGCGGGCAGCGGGTCCTGCCACAGCAGCGTCTCGGACGGGACCTCCGGGCCGAGGTAGCGGGCGACCGGGCCCATGTCGCGGTGGGTCAGCTTGAACCACGCGCGGGCGAAGGCGTCGGCGAGCTCGTCGGGGTGCTCCAGCCAGCGGCGGGTGATCTGCTCGTAGACCGGGTCCACGCGCAGCGACAGGTCCGTCGTCAGCATCGTCGGGGCGTGCCGCCTGGCCGGGTCGTGGGCGTCGGGGACGGTGCCGGCCCCGGCGCCGTCCTTCGGCCGCCACTGGTTGGCGCCCGCGGGGCTCTGGAACAGCTCCCACTCGTAGCCGTACAGGATCTCCAGGAAGCTGTTGTCCCAGGTCGTGGGGGTGTTCGTCCAGATGCCCTCAAGGCCGCTGGTGATCGCGTCGGCGCCCTTGCCGGTGCCGTGGCTGTTGCGCCAGCCGAGGCCCATCTGCTCGATCGGGGCGGCCTCGGGGTCGGGGCCGACGCTGTCGGCCGGGCCCGCGCCGTGGGTCTTGCCGAAGGTGTGACCGCCCACGATCAGGGCGGCGGTCTCCTCGTCGTTCATCGCCATGCGGCGGAAGGTCTCGCGGATGTCGCGGGCCGCGGCGAGCGGGTCGGGGTTGCCGTTGGGGCCCTCGGGGTTGACGTAGATGAGGCCCATCTGGACCGCGGCCAGCGGGTTCTCCAGCTCGCGGTCGCCGGTGTAGCGCTGGTCGCCGAGCCAGATGGACTCGGGGCCCCAGTAGACGTCCTCGTCGGGCTCCCAGGCGTCCTCGCGGCCGCCGGCGTAGCCGAAGGTCGTGAAGCCCATCGACTCCAGGGCCACGTTGCCGGTGAGGATCAGCAGGTCGGCCCAGGAGATCTTGCGGCCGTACTTCTTCTTGACCGGCCACAGCAGGCGGCGGGCCTTGTCGAGGTTGCCGTTGTCCGGCCAGCTGTTGAGCGGCGCGAAGCGCTGCTGCCCGGCCCCGGCGCCGCCACGTCCGTCACTGATCCGGTACGTGCCCGCGCTGTGCCAGGCCATCCGGATCATGAACGGGCCGTAGTGGCCGAAGTCGGCCGGCCACCAGTCCTGCGAGGTCGTCAGCACCTCGGCGATGTCCCGCTTGACGGCCGCGAGATCGAGGGTCTTGAACTCGGCGGCGTAGTCGAAGTCCGCGCCGAACGGGTTCGCCACGGCCGGGTTCTTGGCCAGGATCTTCAGGTTGAGCCGCTCCGGCCACCACTGGCGGTTGCCGCCGCCCTGGGTCGGGTGAGGGGCGCGCTCGTGCGCGACCGGGCAGCCGCCGCCGTCCTCCGGCTTGGCGTCTGTGACGATCGCATCATGGTTCTCAGACATGGGAATCCTTCCGGACTAGGCGGATCGGGTGCTCAGGCACTGCTGCCGGTGGAACAGGCGGGACACAGGCCCCAATAGATGACCTCGGCCTCGTCGACGGCGAAGCCGCGGTCGTCGGAGGCGGTCAGGCAGGGCGCGTGGCCGACGGCGCAGTCGACGTCGGCCACGGCGCCGCACGACCGGCACACGAGATGGTGGTGGTTGTCCCCGACGCGGCCCTCGTACAGGGCCGAGCTGCCGGGAGGGTCGATGCGGCGGACGAGCCCCGCGGCGGCGAGCGCGTGGAGGGCGTCGTACACGGCCTGCAACGAGATATGACCCACGCGCTCGCGCACCCCGGAGGCGATCGCCTCGACCCCGAGATGGTCGCCGTCCCGGACGGTTTCGAGCAGCGCGACCCGGGCGGCGGTCACCCGCAGCCCGGCGCCACGCAGCTCCTCGGCGGTCGTCGGAGCGTTCGATGCGGTCATAGCCGCCAAACCTACCCACATAAACCTGAATGACACAAGAGAACGAATCATCCAAGTTTAGTAAGATGTCCGGAAATGTTCCCCCAGAAGGGGCATCACGCCGGGGCCGGACCCCCTTCCAGCAGCCGCCCGCCGGACAGCTCCAGCCTGCGGTCCACCCCGATCTCCGCCAGGAACCTCTCGTCGTGACTGACCACCACGAACGCCCCCTCGTACGCGCCGAGCGCGCTCTCCAACTGGCCCACGCTGACCAGGTCGAGGTTGTTGGTCGGCTCGTCCAGCAGCAGCAGCTGGGGCGCCGGCTCGGCGCACAACACGCAGGCCAGCGTGGCGCGCAGCCGTTCGCCGCCCGACAGCACGGCGACCCGCAGGTGGGCCCGCGCGCCCCGGAACAGGAAGCGGGCCAGTAGGTTCATCCGCTCGGCGGCCGGCATCGCGGGGGCGAAGGCGGCCAGGTTCTCGGCGACGGTGAGCTCGTCGTCGAGCAGGTCGAGCCGCTGCGACAGGTAGGCCACCCGGCCGTCGACCCGCCTGGTCGTGCCGCTGTCGGGTTCGAGCTCGCCGGTGATCAGGCGCAGCAGCGTGGACTTGCCGACGCCGTTGGAACCGGTCAGCGCGATCCGCTCGGGCCCGCGGACGACCAGGTCGAGGCCCGGCTCGGCGAACAGCCCGCGGGCCATGAGGTGCTCGCCCTGGAAGACCGTGCGCCCGGCGGGCACGTTGGTGCCGGGCAGTTGCAGGGAGATCCGCTGGTCGTCGCGCAGGGCGCGGCCCGCCTCGTCCAGCCGGGCCTTGGCGTCGCTGACGCGGGCGGCGTGCGTCTGGCTCGCCCGGCCGGCCGACTCCTGGGCGCCGCGCTTCATGTTCCCGGCGAAGATGCGCGGCAGGCCGGCGTTCTTGAGGTTGCGGGCGGCGTTGCCGGCCCTGCGCTCGGCGCGCTCGCGAGCCTGCTGCATCTCCCGCTTCTCGCGCTTGAGCTCCTGTTCGGCCGTGCGCACGTTGCGCTCGGCGGCCTCCTGCTCGGTGCGTACGGCCTCCTCGTAGGCGGTGAAGTCACCGCCGTAGAAGCGCACCTCGCCCCGATCCAGCTCGGCGATGCGGTCCATGCGGTCGAGCAGGGCGCGGTCGTGGCTCACCACGAGCAGGCAGCCCTTCCAATCGCCGAGCACGGTGTGCAGCCGGTCGCGGGCGTCGAGGTCGAGGTTGTTGGTGGGCTCGTCGAGCAGCAGGACGTCGGGCCGCCTGAGCAGCTGCGCGGCCAGGCCGAGCGAGACGATCTGCCCGCCGCTCAGCGTGCGCAGCGTGCGGCCGAAGTCGAGGTGGCCGAGGCCGAGCCGGTCGAGCTGGGCGCGGGTGCGCTCCTCGATGTCCCAGTCGTTGCCGATGGTGGTGAAGTGCTCCTCGGCGGTGTCGCCCGCCTCGATGGCGTTGAGCGCGGCGATCACCGGGGCGATGCCCAGGACCTCGGCCACGCTCAGGTCGCCGGCCAGCGGCAGGCTCTGCGGCAGGTAGCCGAGCACGCCGGCGACGGACACGCTGCCGGCGCGCGGCCGGTACTCCCCGGCGATGAGCTTGAGCAGCGTGCTCTTGCCCGCGCCGTTGGGGGCGACCAGGCCCGTACGGCCGCCGGGCACGCTGAAGGACAGGTCGCTGAAGACCGGGGTGTCGTCAGGCCAGGAGAAGGACAGGTTGGAGCAGACGATGAACGCGTCGGACATGTGAAGAAGACCTCAACGGAGAACGCGGGCATGCCGAAGCCGCCCGGTGAAAGGACAGGGATTCGGGAAACGACGAAGCCACACCGGCGGCGCACACGCGCTCACGCCGGGGCCGATCAACCTCCGGTATCACCCGGAGATGTCGTCGTCACCTGCCATGTCTGGTCTCCTAGCTGAGAATCACAAGCATTTCACACCTTAGCAGGCGGCCCGTCGTGCTCCGGCCGCCTGCTTCCCGGGTGAGGTGTCAGTGGGCTCCGGCGGCGCGGAGCAGGGCGGCCACCTGCCTCTGGCCCTTGGCCACGGCGTGCGCGAGCGGGGTGACGCCGTCGCGGTCGGCCAGGTCGACGTCGGCGCCCGCGGCGATCAGCAGCCGGACGATCTCCTGGTGACGCTCACCGCCGTCGCCCAGGATGACCGCCTCCAGCAGGCCCGTCCAGCCCAGGTCGTTGACGTGGTCGACGTCGATGCCGGTCTTCAGCACCTCGCGGACGTACTCGACGTGCCCGCGTTCGCAGGCGGGGATGAGGGAGACGCCGCCGTAGCGGTTGCGCTTGGTCAGGTCGGGCCCGGCGGGCAGCAGCGCCCTGAGCATCGCGACGCTTCCGGTGACGCCGGTGACCAGCCAGGGGGTGTCCTTCCTGAAGTCCTGGGCGTCGGGGTCGGCGCCCGCCGCGACCAGCAGCCTGGCCACCTCGACGTGGTCGGCCGCCGCCGCGAGCAGCAGGGCCGTACGGCGTTGCGCGTCGCGGGCCTCGACGTCGGCCCCCGCCCCGAGCGCGTCCCGGACGGCGGCGGCGTCACCGCGCGCGGCCCCCGCCAGCAGTTCCTCGTCGGCCATTCCCGCTCCTTTCACCTCGCGCCCGCCGCAGGCCGCGAGCATCAGACCGAGCCCCCAGGTCAGGACGGCTCGGCGCTTCATCCCTTCATCCTTCCGCCTTCCCGCCCCCGGCCGCGCGCCGGGGGCCGGGCACGGCCGGTCAGCGCAGCTGCCCGGCGACCGCCTTGAGGCCCGCCTGGGCGATGGACTCGTCGATGTCGCCGCTGGGGGCGCCGCCGACGCCGATGCCCGCGACGGGGGCGCCGCCCGAGGCGACGGGCACGCCGCCGCCGAGGAAGAGGGTGCCCGGGATGTCGGCGATGGACGGTCCGCCGCCGGTGATGCCCTTGCCGAGCTCGCTGGTCGTCCGGCCGAAGGAGACCGCGGTGAACGCCTTGCGCCTGGCCGACTCCTCGGTCTGCGGGCCCGCGCCGTCGCCCTTGAGCACCAGGCGGGTCGCGCCGGACCGGTCGACGATCACGACGGAGACGCGCTGCTTCTGCTTGACGGCCTCCTTCAGCACGGCGTCGGCGATCTTCAGGGCGGCGTCGGCGGAGAGCGTCCCGGTCTGCACGACGGGCTCGGCGGCGGCCACGCGGGCACTGTGGGCGCTGCGGGCGCTGTGGGCGGCGTCGGCGGCCTGGGCGGGCGAGGTGGCGGCGACGGCGCCGGCCAGCACGGCCAGCCCCGACAGCGAGCCGGCGACCAGGCGAGTACGGATGTTCATGGTTTCTCCAGTTCGGCAGGGCGAAGTCGGACACCTCAAGGTTTCCCGGCGGACCGCGCCGGGCCATCGGGAGCACGGGCGATCCCCGCGCGCCGGCCGGTCGAGCGCCGGGTCAACCGATCGGTTGATGCGCTCCCGTGCTGGTGGGGGCCACCATCGGGCAGGGGATAGTGTCGGAGGGCATGGCGACGGGGAGGGCGATGAGGGAGCGCACCTGGCTCAACTGGGCCATGCACGTGGGGTTCTACCTGCTGCTCGCCGCCTCGGCCCTGCGGCTGGTGTCCCGGCACGGCATGGTCCCGCAGACGGTGACGTCGCTGGCCGTCTGCGCCCTGCTCGCGCTCGCGTACGCGGCCGGGATCGTGGGGTGGAACCGGCTGGGGCGGCGGGGGCGGCTCGTCTGGCTGGGCGGCGTGGCGGCGGTGTGGCTGGCGCTGGTGATGCTGGCGCCGTCGTTCAGCTGGTGCGCGGTGCCCCTGCTCTTCCTGTGCCTGCGGCTGCTCGACGCCCGCGGTTTCGCGGTGGCCGCCGCGGCGCTGACCCTGGTGGTGATCGTGGCCCAGCTGGAGATCGCCCGGGAGCTCGACGTCAGCCTGATCCTCGCGCCGGTCGGCATCGCGGCCATGACGGCGGTCATCTTCGGGGAGCTGCAACGCGAGAGCGCCGCCCGGCAACTGCTCATCGACGACCTGATCAGCACCCGCGGCACGCTGGCCGACTCCCGCCACCGCACGGGCGTGCTGGAGGAGCGCGAGCGGCTGGCCAGGGAGATCCACGACACGCTCGCCCAGGGCCTGACCAGCATGGGCATCCTGCTCCAGGCCGCCGACCGCATGTGGGCCACCGACCCCACCCAGGCCCGCGCCCACGTACGGCGGGCCGCCGCGGCCGCCGCCGACAACCTCGACGAGGCGCGCCGGTTCGTCCGCGACCTCCAGCCGCCCGGCCTGGTGGACGTCTCGCTGCCCGAGGCGCTGGCCCGGCTCTGCGCCGACGCCGACGGCACCGGGCCACGGGTGCGCTTCCGGCTGGCGGGCGAGGAGTACCCGCTGGCTCCGGAGGTGCAGGCGGCGCTGCTGCGGGTGGCGCAGGCGGCGCTGGCCAACGTACGCGACCACGCCGGACCGGCGGCGGGCACAGCGGCGGGCACAGCGGCGGGCACAGCGGCAGGAACAGCGGCAGGGACAGCGGCGGCCACGGTGACGGCCACGGTGACGCTGTCCTACCTCGACGGCGAGGTCACGCTCGACGTGTTCGACGACGGCGTGGGCTTCGCCTCGCCCGCCCCCGCTCCCGGCCGCGGCTACGGGCTGCGGGCGATGCGCGACCGGCTGGCGGAGGTGCACGGCGTCCTGGTGGTCGAGAGCGCGCCGGGCGAGGGCACGGCGGTCGCGGCCCGGGTACCCGCCGCATGGCCCCCGCGCGTCCTGGACGGCGGTGGCCCGGCATGAGGCTGTTCCTGGTCGACGACCATCCGGTGGTCCGGGCGGGGCTGGTGGCCCTGCTCGGCGGCGAGGACGACATGGAGGTCGTCGGCGAGGCCGCCGACGGGGCCGAGGCGCTGCGCGGCATCGCCGCCCGCTCCCCCGACGTCGTGCTCATGGACCTGCAGCTCGGCGACGGCATCGACGGCGTGGAGGTCACCCGGCGGGTCCGCGAGCTGCCCGCGCCGCCGCAGGTGCTGGTGCTGACGACGTACGAGAGCGATGCCGACATCATGCGGGCCGTCGACGCCGGGGCCATCGGCTACCTGCTCAAGGCGTGCCCGCCGGAGGAGCTGTTCCAGGGCATCCGGGCCGCGGCCAGGGGCGAGAGCGTGCTGTCGGCCAAGGTGGCGACCCGGATGATGCGGCGCATGCGCGAGCCCGGCCCGGCGCTGAGCGCCCGCGAGGTCGAGCTGCTGGAGCTGCTGGCCAGCGGGGCGAGCAACCGGGAGATCGCCCGGCGGCTCTTCATCACCGAGGCGACGGTCAAGACCCACCTGGTGCACATCTACGACAAGCTCGGCGTGGACACGCGCACGGCCGCCGTCACGGCCGCCGTCGAGCGCCGCCTCATCCGGCTCCCCTGAACACCGGCCGACCGTCAGAGGTCGCTCGGCCGGCGTCAGCGGATGGCGGCGGGGGAGGTCGCGTCGGGGATGAGCCGGTGCGGCGGGCCGCCGGTGACGTCGGCCGCCCACACGTCGCCGTCCTTGGCGTACATGACCGTGCGGTCGTCCAGCCAGGCGGCCTGGTCGTCGATGCTGGCCCGCTCCCCCAGCGGGCTCTCCCGCATCGTGGCCAGGTCCAGCAGGTGCAGCCGCCACGGGCCGGGTGAGACGCGTTTCTTGAACACCAGCCGGGTCCCGTCGGGCGACAGGGACGGGCACTCGGCGTTCTCCCTGAGCACGCGGGCCCGCCAGGCCCCGAAGTCGCCTTCCACCAGGTACGTCCGGCCCTTGGTCCCGACGGTCGCGTAGAAGCGGTTGTCGTCGGCGGCGAACGTGACCCCCCAGTAGTTGACGTCGGCGGAGTGGTAGCGGCGGCCGTCGAGGTAGAGCGGGATGTCCTCCATGTTCGTGATGAGGTAGCCGGTCCGGGTGTCGAGGATGCCGGTCCAGGTGGAGAAGCCGCCGGTGCTGTAGGAGTCGCCGGTGACGAACACCGTCCAGGAGGCCATCCGGCCGCTGGCGGACACGCGGGCCCGGCTCGGCACCCCGGCCAGGTTGACCCGGCGGGTCTCCTTCAGCGACCGGTCCAGGACGAGCGCCTCGGTCTTCGGCAGCGGGCCGGGGCGGGTGGCCAGGCACAGGGTGGTGCCGTTCGCCGTGTAGAAGCGGTCGCAGGCCCGGGAGCTGACCCGCGGCGGCGCGCCCGGGTCGGCGAGGGGCACGGACGCGACGCGTCCGCCGCTGCGCACCAGCACCCGGCCGGGCTCGGCGGCGTCGAACCCCGCGACGGCGGGCGCGACCTGGCGCGAGGACGCCGCCCAGGTGGCGTACGCGGTCGCGCCGCCGGCCAGCAGCACCACCGCGGCCAGGAGTACGAGCACCCGTCTCATTGACGACCTCCTTGTCATCGCAGCGTCCGCCAGGCGATCACGGACGCCGTCACCAGCCCCGCGGCCATCACCGCCAGCGCCGGCCCCTCCCCCGTCCCCGCCCACAACAGGCCGAACAGGATGGACGACACCATCCGGGCCGTGGCCTGCCCGGTCTGGAGCAGCGCCAGGCCGCCGGTCCGCGCGCTCTCGGGCAACATCGGCCCGGTCAGCGCCATGAGCACGCCGTCGGTGGCGGCGTAGAACAGGCCGTGCAGCAGCAGCGCGGGCACCAGCCAGGCCGGGCCCAGCAGCACCAGGTACACCGCGAGCAGCGCCACGTGCCCGGCGACGAACACCGCCGCGCGCCCGAACCGGTCCGACAGCCTGCCGAGCGGCACCGCCAGCAGCAGGTACGCGCCCGCCGTGCCGAGCGGCAGCAGCGGGAACAGCTCGGGCGCGATCGCCAGCCGCCGTTGCAGCACCAGGTAGACGAACGAGTCGCTGACCGTCACCAGGCCGAGCGCCACCGCCACCAGGCAGGCCCGGCGGAACCCGGGCTCCCGCGTCACCGCCGCCCGCAGCCGTACGCGGACGGTCAGGGGGCCGCGCCGGTCCCGTACGTACAGAACGAGCAGGAGCACGCCCAGGGCGGCCACGCAGAAGCTCGTCACGAACACCGCGTCGTAGGCGCCCGCCGTCGCCGTCAGCACCGCGAACGCGGCCAGCGGCCCGAGGAAGGCGCCCACGGTGTCCATCGCCCGGTGCACCCCGAACGCGCCGCCCAGCCGTTCGGGCGGGGCGCTCAGCGTGATGAGCGCGTCCCTGGGCGCGGTGCGCAGCCCCTTGCCGGTGCGGTCGGCGGCCACCACCAGGCCGAGCGCCGCGGCCGACCCGCCGGCCGCGAGCAGGCCCAGCTTGCAGACGGCCGAGAGCCCGTACCCGAGCCCGGCGACCAGCTTGCGGCGGCTCCACCGGTCGGCGGCGTGCCCGCCGGCCAGCCTGACCAGCGCGGTGACGCCGAAGTACAGGCCGTCCAGCAGCCCGAACTGCACGAGGCTGAGCCCGAGCGCGCCCACCAGGTACAGCGGCAGCACCGCGGTGACCATCTCCGACGAGATGTCCGTGACCAGGCTGACCAGGCCGAGCGCCACCACGTTGGCGGGCACCGCCCTGGTCAGCCGGGTGCCGAGAAGCGAGATGTACATCTAGTGGCAGGAGTAGGTCGGGCTGCTGTCCTTGACCGAGCCGTCGGTCCCGACCAGCTGCCAGCCGAACGTGCTCCCGGCGAACGTCAGCTTCAGCACGCCGAAGGTGTCGGTCAGCCGCTTCTGGCTGTTCGGCTGCACGTTCTCGATCTGGTACGGCGATGCGCCGCCCATCCCGCCGAGCACCTCGACGATGCCCTTCGCGGTGTCGGCCTGGGCGCTGGGGTTCTGCGGCCCGAACCGCTCGTAGTGGTGGTCGTGCCCGTTGAGCACCAGCTCGGCGCCGGCCGCGTACAGCGCCTGCCAGACGGGCTTGGAGACGGGGTCGTTGCCGTGCTCGCCGGAGCTGAACAGCGGGTGGTGCCAGTACGCGGCCACGCACGGCTTGGTGGTGGCGGCGAGGTCGTTCTTGAGCCAGGTGAGCTGGGCCGACTGGTCGAAGTGGTTGGAGTCGAGCGCGACGAAGTGCCAGTTGCCGCGGTCGTAGCTGTAGTAGCTCTTGCCCTGTGGGAAGGCGATGGCGCCGAAGTAGGACTTGTACCCGGCCTCGGACCCGGCCGGGTCGTAGGTCTCGTGGTTGCCGGGGACCGGGCGGGTCTTGGCCTTGAACCTGCCCCACGTCTTGTCGTAGTAGTTGCGGAAGTCGGACAGGAGGGCGTCGTCGTACTGGTTGTCGCCCATGGTGATGACGAACTCCGGGTTCATCGACTCGACCAGGGCGGCCGTCTTGGGGTGCACGCAGGAGGAGGAGCTCGCGGTGCACTGCTCGGCGATGTCACCGGCGGCGGCCACCACGAACGTGTCGCCCGGCGGGTCGGTGGGCGGGTCGGTCGGCTGGGTGCCGCCGCCGTAGACCTGCATCTCCCACAGGGAGTAGCCGTAGGAGGTGCCGCGCGCGGTCCCGTACATGCGGACGTAGCGGCCGGTGGCGGTCAGGGCGAGGTCGTCCACGCCGCCGTCGCCGGTGGTGGTGGAGTAGACGTCGGTCCAGGCGCTGCCGTCGGCGGAGGTCTGGATCTTGTACGACTTGCCGTAGGCGTCCTCCCAGGTCAGCTTGACCCGGCTGATCTGCTGGGAGGCGCCGAGGTCCACCCGCAGCCATTCGGGGTCGTGGCCTTCGGCCGAGGCCCACCGGGTGGCGGCGAGGTCGCCGTCGAAGGCCTTCGCGGCGGCGTAGGAGGAGGCTTCCTTGGAGGAGGAGGTGGCGGGTCTGCCCTGCGAGAGGAGCGTCTCGGCGGTGCCGGCCGAGGCGGTGGCGGCCACGAGCAGGCCGGCCACCAGGCCGATCACGGCCATGACGGCCAGGCGGACTCTGGACATGGCGATTCTCCTGGGGGTGAGAGATCGGAGCACGGTCCGGTGGGCGGCCGGGGCAGGAGTCTTTCGCTGAGCGCGTCACCTCCTCGTGGGAGGCCGCGCCGAGCCGCTTACCGGGATCGTGGCCCAGCGCGCGGAGGGCTGTCAATAAAGTTAGGAAGCTTTCTTAACCCTGTTGGGCGGGGTTCACCCGGCCGCCGCGCGGCACGCCGAGGCCGCCGCCCGGAGACCGGGCGGCGGGTCCGCGCCGCCGGTCAGCCCGGGGTCACCGGGACGTTCGTCAGGCCCCGGGTCGCGCCCGTGACGGTGTTGGAGGAGTGCACGACGTTCGGGTCGGCCACGCACTTCGAGGTCGAGGTGATCTTGATGGCGTACGCGCCGACGCCGCCGAGGTCGGAGCGGTTGCCGCGCCAGACGTTCCCGCAGCCGTTGAGGAAGGACGGCGTCGTGGCCGGATTGTGCGTCTCGTAGCCGTTGGCGAAGGTGCCGGGCGGGGCGAACGTGCCCGTGTTGTTCTCGATCGTGTAGCGGGAGCCCTTGACGTCCACCCAGGAGTCGGCGGAGTTCTGGCCGCTGACGCCGGTGCCGTCGAAGGTGTTGCCGCTGATCAGGCCGCCGCTCGTGCCCTCCTTGACGTCGATGTGCTCGGCGGCGACGTACGGGCCGATCGTGTTGCCGGTGACCTGGACGCGGTCCGACCGGTCCACGCCGCCGGTGTTGCCGTGGCAGCCCCAGTTCGAGCCGGCTGAGCCGAGGTAGACGCCCTCGCCGTAGCCGGGCTGGACGAGGCCCGTGTAGGCGACGCGGGAGTTCCTCAGGACGCCGTCGGAGGAACTGCGCCGGAAGTGCACGCCCTCGTCCTCGACGTGGTGGACGTACACGCCGTCGATCACCACGTGGGCGGAGGCGTCCAGGACGATGCCCTTCTTGGAGTCCTTGACGGTGAACCCGGTGAGCCGCCAGTAGGGAGCCGCGTACAGCCAGAGCCCGTAACCGGAGTCCCAGCCGCCGCCGGGCGCGGGACAGGACGGCGCGACGCCCGAGGGACCGTCGTTGACCAGGACGGCGTTCGCCGGGCCGGTCAGCGTGATGGGCGCGGCGGCCGTACCGGGGCGCTGGGCGACGAAGACGCCGTGGTACTCGCCGGGCGCGAGCCTGATGGTCTGCCCGGGAACCGCCCCGGCCAGCGCGCTCACGAGCTGAGCCGCCGTGGACACGTCGACCACCTCACCCACCTCACCCACAGCGGCGCCGGGCGGAGAGGTGAGCAGGAAGGGCAGCAGGCCGGCCAGCAGGGTCCGTCTCATGGGGGTTCCTCCCTTCGGTGGGCCGTGCCCGCGAACGCCGTCCGCGGGCACGGCCGAGGGTTCCGCCGCCGGTCAGGGCACCCAGTGGTTGCCGGTCACCGTGATCATGACCTGGAGCTGGATGCTGGCCGAGTAGTAGCTGCTCGCGTCGATCGGCGTGCCGAGCATCTTGTTCCACAGCGCGTCCAGCCACGCCTGGCTGCCGGAGTCCGTCATCGCCGCCACCGCGAACGGCGCGAAGAAGGCGGCCTCGCTGCCGCTGGAGATCTGCGTGCCGTTCAGCTTGTAGCCGATCGCGATCTTGCTCGGGTCGCCGCCGGTCTTGCCCTTGATCCAGGAGTTGAGCTTCCTGGCCGAGGCGAGCGACTTGGCGTCCCCGCTCGTCACGGCGTCGTCGCCGATGCGCCACGGGGTACGGCAGGCGTTCCACCAGTACTGGCCGTCGTTCGGGTCCTCCAGGACCTGGCCGGGGGCCGGCTTGGCGGTGGTGTTGGTGTTGACCACGAAGTCCGGCAGCAGGCCGGTGGCGGAGGCGTAGGTGGCCTGGAGCGTGGTGATCAGGTTCTGGTGGGCGGTCCTGATCGTGTCCCAGGCGCTGTTCCCGGTCGCCTTCCTGAAGGCCCTGAAGTGGTCGATCATCCAGTCCGAGGTACGGGTGATGTAGTAGTACTGGTCGCCCGAGCTGCTCCAGTCGCCCAGCTTGAGCAGGTTCGTGGACGGGTTGATCTCGTCCTTCTTGATGGCGTTGATGTGCTTGACCGCCAGGTCGAGGTAGTTGTACGTGCCGGAGCTGCCCCACTGCCGGTGGGCCAGGAGCAGGCCGTAGGCGACGTCCATGTCGCCGTCGGTGGCGCCGTCGCTCCCGTCGACGCTCTTGCAGGCGGTGTCCTGCTCGGCGGCCAGCAGGTCGGGGTTGATGGACGACGGGTGGTCGATCATCCACTTGACCATGCCGTCGAAGATCTTCTTGGCGTCGGGGTCGGCCCCGGCCATGGTCGCGACGATCGCCATGCCGTATCCCTGGGCCTCGGCCACGTACGGGTGGTCGGCGTCGGGCGAGATCACCTCGTACCAGCCGTTCCCGCAGTTCTGCCGGACGAAGGCGGCCTTCCACCGCTTGTAGTAGTCGACCACCCGCGCGTCCAGCGTGGCCTGGTCGCCCGTGGGACGCAGCATGCCCGCGGCGTACGGGATGGTGTGGCTGCCGAAGGGCACCGCGGGACCGCTGCCGCCGGGCTGCGTGGTCGCCGTGACGCCGCCACTGGCCGCCGACTGGTTGCCCGCGGCGTCGCGCGCCTTGACGGTGTAGCCGTAGGCGGTGGCCGGGGTCAGGCCGGTGTCGGTGTACGTGGTGCCCGCCACGGTGGTCACCAGGGTCGAGCCCCGGTAGACGAGGTAGCCGGTGACGCCCACGTCGTCGGTGGCGGCGTCCCAGGCCAGGGACACGCTGGTGGAGGTGGTGCCGGTCGCGCGCAGGTTGCCCGGGACGGATGGCGGGGTGGTGTCGGTGCCTCCGCCGCCGCCGCTGCCGTAGACCTCCAGCTCGTACAGCGAGTAGCCGTACGTCGTGCCGCGGGCGGTGCCGTACATGCGCACGTACCGGCCGCTGCCGCTGACCGTCAGGTCGTCGGTCGCGCCGTTGCCGGAGGTGGTGGAGTAGACGTCGGTCCAGGTGCCGCCGTCGGGAGAGGTCTGGATCTTGTACGACTTGCCGTACGCCGCCTCCCAGGTCAGCTTCACCCTGGAGACGGTGTACGTGTCGCCGAGGTCGACCCGGATCCATTCGGGATCGTGGCCTTCGACGCTGGCCCAGCGGGTGGAGGCGTTGCCGTCCACCGCCTTGGCCGCCTCGAAGCCGCTGCCCTCGACCGAGGACGAGGTGACCGGCCTGCCACGGGACAGCAGCGTGTCGGCGCTGACGGAACCGGCCGCGGCCGTGGCCGGTGGCGCCAAGGGCGTCGCCGCCATCAGCGCCGCGACCAGGGCCGTGACGAGAAGCGACGACCGCCGGGGGCGCCGCTCAGGACGTCTGATCATGCGTTGATCCTTCGGATAGGGGGTGCCATGGGGCCATCCGCAGGTGGACCGTGATCGAAATGCGGGCGTTAGGAAACTTTCCTAACCCTCACAGCGGACGCTAAACAAGAACACCCTCTTCCGCAACCCTTCCCCCCAAACCAACCGCCCCCGTTCACCTCCCCGCCACCCCACCCCCTCCCCAAACCACCCCAAACCCACCCGAGCCCACCCGACAGCGGGCACCCCCAACGGCGCCAGGAGATGGGACGTGACGGCGGGTCGCCCTCAGTGACGTCAGGAGGCAGGGTGTGACGGCGGGTCGATCTCGCCGGGCGGTGCCGTGACGTACCGGTCGCGGCGCCTGCGGGGGGCGCGTTCGCGCCTGATGAGCGCCTGCCGTTCCCGCTCTCACGGCGGCGGCCATGGCGGCGATCGTCGTCACCGCCAGGCGCGCCACCCCAGAACCGGGCGGCCGCCCCGAGCCCCTGGCCCGGCACGGCCGCCCCTGACCCTGCCCTCGCCGAGCAGGGGGCACGTCTACCCCGGCCAGGGGGCCGGTGCCGCCGGGAACGTCCCGGCGGCAGGTGGGATCAGAGGCGTTCGAGGAGCTTGCGGAGCTGGGCCACCTCGGCCTGCTGCGCGCTCTCGATGCCCTTGGCCAGCTCCTTGGCCCGCGGGTCGGCCCCGCTCGCCTGCTCGGTACGCGCCATCTCGATCGCGCCCTCATGGTGGGCGATCATCTGCTCCGCGAACAGCTTGTCGAAGGCGGTCCCCTTGGAGCCTTCGAGCTTCTTCATGTCCTCGGCGGACATGATCCCGGGCATGTCGTGCCCCATCCCGCCGGACGGGACGGGCTTGCCCCACTCGGCCAGCCAGCCCTTCATGGTCTGGATCTCCGGGTCCTGGGCGGCCTTGATCTTGGCGGCGAGCTCCTTGATCTCCGGGTCCTTCGCCCGCTGCGGGGCCAGCTCGGCCATCTCGACCGCCTGCTGGTGGTGCGGGATCATCATCTGGGCGAACATGACGTCCGCGTCGTTGAACGACGCCTGCGACGGCTGGGCACCAGCGGTGGTGGCGGCCGCGTCGGGCGTGGCCGTGGAGGCGGTGTCGGTGCCGCCGCACGCGGTGAGCAGGGCGAGCGCCCCTGCGGCGACGACGACGGCGATCTTACGGTTGCTGGACATGCTGAGGTGATCTCTCGATTCGCTGGGACGGTCGGCAGGTTCTCGCGGATCGCCGTGGAGGGCGTCCGCGCCGGCCGCCGGCCTATATGCGCAGGATCGAGAGGTGGGCCAGCCGTAGGGACGTGGGCCGTGGCGGCGGCCTGGCGACCGGCCGGAGAGACGACCCAGCGCCGGTGCCACCGAAGGCACGCCGCCGCGCGCCGACCCAGAAGGCCAGCAGCGCCACGACGAGCAGCGAGCTCAGCACGGCCA
Source organism: Nonomuraea sp. NPDC051191 (assembly GCF_044455665.1). Taxonomy (NCBI): domain Bacteria; kingdom Bacillati; phylum Actinomycetota; class Actinomycetes; order Streptosporangiales; family Streptosporangiaceae; genus Nonomuraea; species Nonomuraea sp. NPDC051191. The sequence continues at coordinate 225,687 of NZ_JBITEZ010000006.1, forward strand.
GGCAGACCCCGGCCGGATCGAGCCCCGGCATCTCGTGGCCCGATTGGAGCCCCGCGTGGCCGGACTGAAGCCCCGCATGGGCGGCGGGGGCCTCGTGGGCGAGCGCCATGTCGTGCCGGGCGTTCACGTGCCCGAGAGTGTGCATCCCGCACACGCCGAGAGCGAGGACGACGAGCAGGAGGGCACGCGCACCCCGCCGCAGGATCCCCACCGGCCCTCCCCCGTAGCTCCGGCTCTGACGAACGAGCACGATACGGGAGCCGCCCACCTTGAGCAACCTGGACCCGGTACGGGTATATGAGACCTGAATCACGATGGTGACCCGGAGCCTTCCTCCTACATTCCCGGTTTGACCAGCGCGCCGCTCTCCCCGATTCTCGGCAGGCAGGCGGAGATCTCCCCTTCGTCGACGAGATCCCGTATCACCTCGACCATCCCGGCGACGCCCGCCTCCCGCACGAGAACCAGGTCGGGGGTGCAACAGTACCGACCGCCCAGGCTCTCCCCGGACCGGGCGTGCCGGTCCATGATGCGCCCCGCCTCCTCCAGGGTGAGCATGAGAGCGCTGTATCGCTCGCCGGACGGCAACGTGACGATCGCGTCGCCCGCCTCCAGCCGCGAGGGGTCGGCCTCGCCGTCGAGCAGGATGTCCAGGGTGAAGCCGTCTTCGGCCCAGGTGAAGTAAGGGCTGTCGTCCAAGGGAGTCGCTCCGAGGGCGGCGGGGTCGTGGGACGCCTGAGTGTGTCAGAAGAACTGGGCGAGGCGGAACGGACGCACCACCAGCGGGACCTCCGAACGGCTGAGGACCTTGACCTTCCTGAAGCCGGTCCGCCAGTCCGCCGTCACCTTGACGCACTTCAGTCGCACCTCGTGCTCCCCCGGCGGCGCGAACCGCGAGATGACGACGCCCTTCTTGCCGAACCCCATCCCGCCCAGCCCGATGCCCACCTCGCGGAACATCCGCCACGACCCCTTGACGGGGAACGCGGTGGACCCGACGACGGCGTGGTTGGCCTGGGTGGGGCAGTGGATGAGCAGCCGGATGGCGTCGTTCTGGTGCGGCGCCGCCGGCGAGACGCGGAAGGACGTGAGCTTCTTCCAGGACGTGTCCCCGTCCTGGCCGGAGGCCACCTCGGCGAGGACGGCGGGCCCCACGGGGACGCCCGCGAGGGCGACCGCCGCCAGCACAGTGATCGACAGCATCTTTCCCCTCACGCATTGTGACCAGATGGTTCCATTCTGGCCACTTCGCCCCGGCGAAGGACGACGCCACGCCGGACCAGCCGCGCGGATGAGGCCGCACGTCCCCCCGGGGCGAGGGGACGTGCGCGGTCAGGAACCCTGGTGCAGCCGGGCGATGCCGCGTTCGACGGCCTCGATGATCCGCGGACGCAGCTCGGCGGCGCTGACGATCGCGTCGACCGAGCCGACCTCGACCGCGCGCTGGATGTTGTGCACCCGGTCGAACTCCGCGGCCACCTCGCCGAGCTTCTCCGCCCGTACGGCCGGCTGGACCTCGGCCAGGCGGGCGTTGAGCGCGGCCCGTTCGGCGCCGCTCGCCGCCGCGACCTGCCGTTGCAGCTCGCTCACGCGCGGGTCGGTCGCGGTGCGGTTGTTCACCTCGCCGGAGAAGACCACCGCCGCCGCCGGGGCGCCGCCGAGCACCGAGGCGAACGAGCCCTCCAGCGCCAGCACGGTCATGTTCGGGTTGAGTGCCTTGGAGAACACCACGAACGCGCCACCGTGGTAGCGGGAGATGACGCAGAACACGATCGGGCCCTCGAAGTTGACGATCGCCCGGCCGATCTCCGCGCCGTACTCCAGCTGGAGCTTGCGCATCGACTCGGGTGAGCCGTCGAAGCCGGACAGGTTCGCCAGCACCACCAGCGGCCGGTTGCCGGAGGCCGCGTTGATCGCCCGCGCGGTCTTCTTCGACGAGCGCGGGAACAACGTGCCGGCCGTGTACGCGTCGGGCCCGTCGGCGGGCGGGAAGCCGCGCCGCGGCACCGGCCGGGACTCGATGCCGATCAGGCAGACCGGCCGGCCGCCGATGTGCACGTCCTGGACGGCCGAGGTGTCGGCGTCGGCCATGCCCGCCCAGCGTTCCAGCACCGGGTGGTCCTGGTCGGACAGGGCGCGCATCACCGTGCGGATGTCGAAGGGCTTCTTGCGGTCGGGGTTGTGCTCGGCGGAGAAGATCTGGCCGACGGTGGTGAAGTCGCTGCCCGCCACGGTGTGCGGGTAGTCGCGGACGTCCCGGTCGGCCGGGTCGGCGGTGGGGGCCTGCCGGGGGCCGCTCTCGCCGGGCACGACGTAGGTGTGGTCGTAGTGGGCCATCAGCACGTCGCGGGCGGCCGGCAGGTTGGGCGCCCAGTACTGGGCCTGGCCGTTGGGGCCCATCACGCGGTCGTAGCCGCCGATGCCGAAGTTGTCCTCGGCCGACACGCCGCCGGAGAAGTCGAGCGACTGCTTGCCGGTGAGCACCATCGCCGAGTCGGGGGTCATGACCAGGATGCCCTTGGTGTGCATGAGCATCGTCGCCTCGGCGTTCCAGTACGGCTGCGCCCCCACGGTGATGCCCGCGACCACGATGTTGATCTCGCCGCCGGCCTGGGTGAAGGTGACGATGCGCTTGAGCGCCGCCGCCACCCAGTCCATGTTCTCGGTGCCCGAGGTCATCGAGATCCGGGCGCCGGCCGACAGCGCGAACCACTCCAGGGGCACGCGCATGCGCTCGGCCAGGTCGAGCGCCGCGATCACCCGCGAGCACTCCGGCTCCGACAGCGCGCCCAGTGCCTTGGTCGGGTCGCCGAGCAGCACCACCCGGGTGACGCCTTCGGGATGGCGGGCGGTCGGCGTGGTGACCACGCCGGCCACGATCGCCGCGGAGTTGTTGCCCTTGGGCCGCTCGACCGGGACGAGCACGCCGTCGGCGTCGAGGTCGTGCTCGACGAAGCCGCCCTGCGGGCCGGTGAGCAGGCCGGTCAGCTCGTAGGGGTAGGCGTTGCCGCGCCGGGCGGCGCGCAGCACCTTCTGGCGGTAGTCGTCGAGTGGCTGGACCGGCTCGTCCGACGGCTTGCCGACCTGGAGGCTGGCGCCGTGGCCGGGGTCGAGGGTGATGCGCACGGCGACCTCGCTCAGCTCGCCCGAGGGGGTGCGCTGGCGGGCCACGAACTGGACCTCCTCCAGCCCGGCGCCCGCCGTGGTCGGCAGGATGCGCTGGACCAGCATGTTGAGCTCGTCGGTGGTCAGCTCGGTCGAGGGCCAGACGTACATCATGATGCGGTTGGTGTCGAACCGCTTGTTCTGGGGGCGCTGGGCCTGGATGTTGCGGATCGCGTCGAGGCCGGCGTTGAGGGCGTCCTCGACGGCGGGCAGCGCGACCAGGCGGCCGTCGGCCTCGCGCAGCGGCGTCAGGTCGCGGACCTGGCCCATGGCGATGAGCCGCTCGTCGGCCGGGTTGCTCTTGGCGACGGCCTTGAACAGGTAGAGCTCCTCGTCGACCGAGGGCAGCCGGGTGAGGTCGAACTCCTGGAGCCGGTGCAGTTGCAGGCGCTGGGCGATCTGCGGGTGCAGGCCGCGGATCAGGCGGTCCTCGGCGAAGCCGGCGCCGTCGGGGCGGAAGGTGAAGTGGTGGTGCATCACCGCGCCGCTGGTGCCCACGACGGTGGTGGTGATCCGCCGGATGCCCGCGGGCTGCGGGCGCTCGGCCAGGACCCGCCCGAGCCGTACGGCCATCTCCTCGGCGTCGGGCTGGTCGTCCCAGGTGAGGTAGAGGTCGGCGACGAGCCCGCGCCCGCCGACCCCGTCGGCCAGCGCGCCGACGGCGTCGATGACGTCGGGCAGGGCGGCGATGTCGGCGGCGGTGGTGACCAGGCGGGTCACGCCGCGCGGGCCGGTGTGCTCGGCGGTGACGAACCGGCAGCCCGCGCTGTCGCTGGTGGCGACCTGCGACAACCCGCGGTTGCCGTAGTAGCGGCGGGTCAGGACCTCCAGCAGGGGGGCGAGGTCGCGTTCGGGCCGGCCGATGCGCTGGCCGAGCAGCCGGACGAGCGGCTCGGAGCTGGCCACCATGGCCTGGATGCGCTCGGCGCGGTCGGGCGCGTCGGGGTCGCGGTCGAGGTGCCGCAGCTCGTCGCGGACGGCGGCGTAGACCTTGGCGCGGTTGCGGCGCAGCAGCGGCTGGGCGAACCAGCGGAACACCACGCCGCGGGCCAGGTCGGCGACCACCGGGAAGCGCACCTGCGTGGCCTCGACCAGGTGTTCCAGGGCGAGCCCGGCCCGCTCGCCGAGCGGCTCGCGCGGGGGCGAGCCGGCCAGCCAGGCGCGCAGCAGCTCCGACATGACGGTGACGCCGGTGGTCATCTGCTGCTGGGCCAGGAAGATCCGGAAGACCGCGGCCTCCAGCTCCGGCGTACGGTCGAGCTCCTCGACGCCGTAGTGCCTGAGCATGCGGCGCAGCTTGGCCTGAAACGCCTCGGGCAGGCCGGCCCGTTCGACGTCGAGGCTCTGCAGGTAGCTGTGGAAGTACTCGCGCGGGCTGTGCACCGGGCTGCCCGGCTCGACGTCGAGCTCGCCGCCCGGCTTGTTGCGGCTCAGCTCCGACAGGTCGGCGAAGACGGTGAGCAGGTCGAGCTCGCCCTCGACGACGCGGTCGTCGAGCTCGGCCCGCGCGGCCAGGTAGTGCGACACCATGCGGCGGCGGTCGTGGGGGGCGGCGTCGAAGCCGAGCAGCAGGTCGCGCAGGTCCTGCACGCCGCGCTCGGCCTGCTCGGCGGCCGACGCCCGCGGCGGGGCGGCGGGCAGGTCGATCTCGGGGGCGGTCGTCGCGGCGGCGGCCGGTTCGTCCTCGGCGCCCGCGAGGGGTTCCAGGCGCATCAGCGGCGCGCCCGCCTCGACCTGGCTGCCGACCGAGACGGCGCACTCGCGGACGCGGGCGCGGAACGGCGCGCGCAGCACCGTCTCCATCTTCATGCTCTCCAGCACCAGGATGGGCGCGCCCGCCTCGACCTCGTCGCCGGCCGACAGGGGCGTCGCCACGACCAGCGCGGGCGCGGGCGAGCGGACGACGCCGCCCTCGTCGCGGCTGATGCGGTGGGTGACGCCGTCGACCTCGACCAGGTGGATCGGGCCGTGGGTGGCCGACATCAGGCGGAAGCGGCGGCCGTTGACCGTGATGCGGCCGCTGTGCTCGTCGAAGCGGTCGATCTCGACGTCGAGCGGGTGGGAGCGGTCGCCGTCGGAGATGCCGACGCGGAAGCGCCGCTGCCCGGCCCTGGCCACCGTGAGCCGGTATCCGGCGCCGCGGAGCTTGAGGGTCAGCGGGCGGCCGGTCTCGTGCTGCACCTGCGGGCGCCCGCCGTGGGCGGTGGCCAGCAGCCGGTTGCGGCTGACCTCCTCCTCGTCCTGGTATGCCTCGATCGCGGCGGCGGCCAGGGCGACCGCGGAGTGGCGGTGACTGACCAGGCGGCCCTCGGCGCGTACGCGGTCGATCCAGCCGGTGTCGGCGACGGCGTCGACGACCTCGGGCTGGTCGAGCAGGTCGAGCACGAAGCTCTTGTTGGTGGCGCCGCCCTCGATGATCACCGTGGTGGCGGACATCGCGCGGCGCAGGCGGGCCAGGGCCTGCTCGCGGTCGCGGCCGTAGGCGATGATCTTGGCGATCATCGAGTCGAAGTCGGCCGGGATGGTGTCGCCCTCGCTGACGCCGGTGTCGACGCGGATGCCGGGCCCGGCGGGCAGCACCAGGCGGGCGATGCGGCCCGGCGCGGGGGCGAAGTCGCGGTCGGGGTCCTCGGCGTTGAGCCGGGCCTCCACGGCGTGGCCGCTCTCGCGCGGCTGGGGGCCTTCCAGGCGGCCGCCGGCGGCGACGTGCAGCTGCAGCCGGACCAGGTCGGTGTCGGTGGTCAGCTCGGTGATCGGGTGCTCGACCTGGAGCCGGGTGTTGACCTCCAGGAAGGCGAACAGCTTGTCGCCGGGGTGGTAGAGGAACTCGACGGTGCACGCGCCGCGGTAGCCGACGGCCACGGCGAGCCGTGCGGCCGACGCCTTCAGCTCGGCGGTCTGGTCGTCGCTCAGGACCGGGGAGGCGGACTCCTCGATGATCTTCTGGTTGCGCCGCTGCACCGAGCAGTCGCGGACGCCCAGCGCCCACGCCGTGCCCTGACCGTCGGCGATGACCTGCACCTCGACGTGGCGGGCGCCGGTGACCAGGCGCTCCAGGAAGACCACGCCCGAGCCGAACGCGCGCTCGGCCTCCTGGCTGGTGCGCTCGTAGGCGTCGGCCAGCTCGTCGGCCGAGGCGACCATGCGGATGCCCCGCCCGCCGCCGCCCGCGGTCGCCTTGAGCATCAGCGGGTAGCCGATCGCGTCGCCGGCGCGCAGGGCGTCCTCGAGCGTGGCCACCTCGCCGCGGCTCCACGGCGCGACGGGGACGCCGACCTCCTCGGCGATGAGCTTGGCGCCGATCTTGTCACCGAGCCGGCGCATCGCCTCCGCGCTCGGCCCGACGAAGGTGACGCCGATCTTCTCGCACAGCTCGGCGAAGGCCGGGTCCTCGGCGACGAACCCCCACCCGACCCACGCGGCGTCGGCCCCGGTCTCGACCAGCGCCCGCTCCAGCACGGCGTGGTCGAGGTACGGGCGCGCCGAGGCGGGCCCCAGCGAGTGGGCGACGTCCGCCTCGCGGACGAAGGTCGCGTCGCGGTCGGCGTCGGTGTAGAGCGCGATCGTCTCGATCCGCTTGCCGGTCTCCGCCGAAAGATCCCGGACGGCGTGGATGAGCCGCATCGCGGCCTCTCCGCGGTTGACGATGGCGACACGATTGAACACCGGTTGAGCCTCCCACGTACCCCGTACAAGTAGGCGAGTCCGGGGTGGTCCCCCGGAGCCTCGCCCGTCACTGTCTCTACCGTGCTCGATCACCGCCGCGTGTACCAATGTCCGCATAGTGCACGCCGGGGCTCCTGCTTTGTGCGGTTTCCACAAAAAGTGACCCCGCCACAGGGTTCGAGCGCCGGTTCCCGTGGCACCCTGCCACAAGCCGCCACGGTACTGACGACTGTACCGGCGACCTGCCCCGCGCCCGCGCAGCGCTCGCCCTCGCGGCCGCTCTCCTGGGACGGAACGTCCGTGAATGTGGCAGAGTGCGGTGAACCTCAAGATCGAAAGGTGCGTGCCTTGGCAGTCCCCCTCGCCGGCCCCTTCGCCGCCTTGACGCTGGCCTCACTCCTCACCTCTCCGTCCGCCGCGCTGCCCGCCTGCCCGCAGATCTTCGGGCACGGCGGCTACCCGACCGGCGCCAACGCCTGGGAGCGGGACCAGGTGCGCCAGCCCAACAACCCCACCGCCGTACGGCGTTACAAGGGCTGGGGCGCCTCCGGCGTCGAGGCCGACCTCCAGCTCACCAAGGACGGCACCAAGGCCGTCATGTGGCACAACACCTCGACGTGGGGCCTGTCGGGCACCAAGAAGAACATCACCGAGATCTGGTGGGCGGCGGGCGACACCGCGCTCAAGGGCCGGACGATCGTGCGCGGCCTGTTCAAGGGCGAGACCGTATACACCTTCCGCGAGTGGCTGGCCGCGATGCGCTCGTCCGGCATGGTCGGGCTGGTCGAGATCAAGACCGAGGCCCGCCAGTCGCTGCTCAGCTCCAACGCCACGATCAAGGCGCAGGGGTGGAAGGAGGTGCTCGACCCGGTCAAGGAGAACTACCGGTCGCAGGAGATCATCCTGTACTCGCACGACAGCGCGATCGCCGCCGAACTCAAGAGCCGCGTGACCGCCGCGGGGCTGAGCCAGGTGCTGACCGGCGGTCCGATCTGGCCGGAGGTGACCAAGTGGGAGGAGCCGCCCCCCTCCTGGACCCTGAACGAGAACGCGTGGAAGTCGGCGCTCGCGAGCGGGGCCAAGCGGGTGGCCACCGACTACACGCCGGAGTTCAGCGCGTGGCTGAAGGGCAAGTGCCAGTGACCACGTCCTGAGGGACGCGCTCGGCCGGGCCCGCCGCCCGGCCGCCGCGACCGGGGAAGGCGGCCCGCCGGGTCCGCGACCGGGCTCAGGGCGGCGGGGCGTCCGGGCCGGGGGCGGGCAGCGGGAGGCGCAGGACGAACCGGGGGCCGTCGGGGAAGTCCTCGATGTCCAGGTCGCCCTGGTGGGCGCGGGCGATGGCACGGGAGATGGCCAGGCCGAGGCCGCTGCCCTCGGGGTCGCGCCGGCGTCCCTCGGACAGGCGCACGAAGGGCTGGAAGACCCGCTCGCGGTCCTCGGGCACGACGCCGGCGCCGTCGTCGCGGACCGAGACCACCGCCTGGCCGTCGCGGCGCTCCACCCGGACCTCGACCACCGTACGGGCGTGCCGCTGGGCGTTGACCAGCAGGTTCGTCAGCACCTCCCCGAGCTGCACGCGGTTGCCGAGCACCTGGAGATCCTCGGCGACGTCCACCCGGATCAGCAGCCCGGCCCGCCGGGCGGCGACCTCCTCCCGGACCAGCTCGCTCAGCCGCACCGGCTCCCGGTCGCGCGGGGAGGCCGTGCGGACGCGGGCCAGCAGCAACATCTCCTCGATGATCGCCTGGAACCGGTCGGCGGTGGACAACGCGTCGCGCAGGGCGGCGCGGGGGTCGACGTCGGGGTAGGTCAGCGCCTCCTCCAGCCGGGCGCGCAGGCCGGTCAGCGGCGTGCGCAGCTCGTGGGAGACCATGGAGGAGAAGTTGCGCTGCTGCTCGACGGCCTCCTCCAGGCGCGCCAGCGTCCTGTTGGCGGTGCGGGCAAGCTGGGCGACGGCGTCGCCGCCGGGCGGCTCGGGCACCCGCATGCTGAGGTCGGTGACGGTGATCTCGGCCATCCTGGCCCGCATCCCCTCGACCGGCCGCAACGTACGCCCAATCAGGAACGCGGCGATCCAGGTGAGCAACGCGCTGACGGCCAGGCCGCCGGCGGTGATGATCAGCTCCAGGTGGTGGGTGGCCAGGAGGGGCGGCTCGGCCCGCGCGGCGTAGACGACGTGGGACGCCCCGCCCCACAGGAACTGCTCCTCCTGCGGCGAGGGCCTGGTGGCGGTGAACATCACGCACTCGCCGCGCGCGCAGGCCACGCCGTGCCGGATGCGGTTGCCGGAGGCGGGCCACAGCGTGCTGACGGGCGGCCTGCCGGAGGCGGCGCGGCTGGCCGCGACCACGTGGCCGTGGGCGTCCACGAGCTGGAGCAGGTCGACGGAGGACGTGGTGACCGGGGGCGGGAAGGCGGTGCCCATCGAGCCGATCCACTCGGTGGTGGCGCGCTGGGTGTCGGCGAAGACGTCCTGCCGGATGCGCTCGCGGATCAGCACGTCTAGGGCGACGCCGATCGCCGCGCAGACGATGAGCGACAGCACGGCGGTGGCCAGGATGAGACGCGCCTGGACCGAGAGCCGAAGCGGCCGCAGGGCCCCCACCCCCTCACCGGTCTCGCCGGGTCCTGCCGCCCAATGATCTCAACCCGGGTCTCATCGCACGTCCAAGGAGCGGCAATGACTCCGTGGCGGCACGGACGTCGAGAATTGATCCCACAAAGGCCAGAAATATAGGCGTATTACCGATTTACCGTCACTTATACCGACGGTCAGGCCATTCGGATAAATGCCCGCTTTGTTTCATGGCGGCGGTCACGACTCCTGCTGTACGATCGCCATTCGTGGCAGCGGGGGTTCCGGTGGTGCCGAATGCGTCGGGGGGCTCGTTCGATTCGGGCCCGCGCTTGTCCGGGCGCGCGCCGCGATTCTCGCATTGCCCGGCCAGGAAACGCGCCGGCAGTCAGGAGAGAGCATCGTGAAGATCGCACACGCCGCCGCCGCGCTGGCCCTCGTCGCGGGCCTCGCGGCCTGCGGCGGCGGCGCGGCCCCCAACTCCACCAGCGGTTCAGGCGGGCTGGAGAAGACCCAGCTCCTCGTCGGCGTGGTGCCGGTGCCGTCGGCGGCGCCGCTGTTCATCGCCGAGAAACGCGGCTTCTTCAAGGCCGAGGGCCTGACCGTCAAAACGGAGATCATCCAGGCCCCTCAGGCGGTCATGCCGAAAATACTCAACGGCAGCATGGACGCGTTCCTGACCTCCTATGTCTCGCTGCTGTCCATCAACGATTCCGGCGCGGCCAGGCTCAAGCTGTTCCAGCACAGCCAGGAGTCCGCGCCCGGCATCGCGGGCGTCGTCGTGCCCAAGGGCTCGCCGGTCAGGTCCGCCACCGACCTCAAGGGCCGCACGGTCGCGGTCAACGTGCTCAAGGCGCTGGGCCAGACGGTCACCAACGCCCACCTCCAGCAGGCCGGCCTCGCGCCCGGCGACGTCAAGTACGTGGCGATGCCGTTCAACGAGCAGCTCGGCGCGCTGGCCTCGGGCAAGGTCGACGCCGCCTGGCTGGTCGAGCCGTTCCTGACGGCGGCCAAGAAGGCGGGCGGCACCGAGGTGATCGACACCATGTCGGGCCCGACCGCGGGCATCCCGATCGACGGCTGGGGCGTGTCGCAGGACTGGCTGACCAGGAACCCCCGCACCGCCGCCGCCTTCCACCGCGCGCTGGCCAAGGCCCAGCGGATCGCCGCCGCCGACCGCTCGGCGATCGACGAGGTCATCCCGACGTACACGCAGATCGACGCGGCGAGCGCGGCCGCCATGAAGCTCGGCGTCTTCTCGATGGAGCCGCCTCAGGCGGGCTTCCAGAAGCTGGCCGACCTGCTCGTCGGCTACGGCTACCTGAAGAGCAGGCCGGTCGTCGCCCAGCAGATCGCGACCGGCCTGGGATGATCACGCGGGGCAGGCGGCTGCTGCTCGGGGTCGCGGGGGTGGCCGGGGTGCTCCTCCTGACCGAGATCGCGGGGCGGGCGGGGCTGGTCGACCCGGGCGTGCTGCCGTACACCTCCGACGTCCTGGCCGCCGCGGCCGGGCTGGCGGCCGACGCCGGGTTCCACGCCCAGGTGCTGGCCACGCTGGGCGCGTGCGCGGCGGGCCTGCTGATCGCCATCGCGCTGGCGGTGCCGGCCGGGCTGCTGCTCGGCACGGTGCCGGTGGTGGAGCGCTCGGCGCGGCCGCTGGTGGAGTTCCTGCGGCCGATCCCGTCGGTGTCGCTGATCCCGCTGGCCATGTTCCTGTTCCCCGACAGCGCCGACGCCAAGACCTCGCTGATCGTCTACACCTGCTGCTGGCCGCTGCTCGTCAACACCATGTACGGCCTGGCCGACGTCGACCCGCAGGCCAAGGAGACGCTGCGCAGCTTCGGCTTCGGCCCGCTGGCGGTCGTGCTGCGGGTCTCGCTGCCGAGCGCCGCGCCATTCGTCGCCACCGGCGTGCGGATCTCCGTCGGGGTCACCCTCATCGTCGCCGTCAGCGTGGAGCTCATCGCGGGCGGCGACGGCATCGGTACGTTCCTGCTCCAGGCCGGCACCGCCAACCACGTCGACCGGGTGCTGGCCGGCACGCTGTGGGCGGGCCTGCTCGGGCTGGCGGCCAACCTGCTGGTCACGTCGGCCGAGCGGCGCCTGTTCCGCTGGCACCACGCCCGCGCGGAGGTCGCGGCGTGACCCGGTCCGGGCCTGGCGGGCCTGCGGCGAACACCTGGCGGTGGGCGCGCCGCCACTGGCTGCTGCCCGTGGTGGCGGTGCTGTGGGAGCTGGTCGCCCGGCGGGCGGAGGCCGTCTACTTCCCGCCGCCCAGCACGATCCTGACCCGGCTGCGCGAGATGTGGTTCTCCGGCTCGCCGGGCCGGCTGTTCCTGACCGACGAGGCGGTCGCCGACCTGCTGCCCAGCCTGGGGCGGCTGGTGGCGGGGTGGGCGCTGGCGGCGGTGGCGGGGGTGGCGCTCGGCGTGGCCCTGGGCCGGCTGGCCTGGCTGGCGGCGCTGGCCGAGCCGCTGCTGCACCTCGGCCGTTCGGTGCCGCCCGCGGCGCTGCTGCCGGTGTTCCTGCTGCTGTTCAAGATCGGCACCCCGATGCAGCTCGCCTCGATCGTGTACGGGGTCGTGTGGCCCGTACTGATCAACTCGATGGACGGGGGCCGCCACGTCGACCGCGGCTACCTCGACACCGGCCAGGTCTTCCGCCTGTCGGCGGCCACCCGCCTGTTCCACGTCATCCTGCCCGCCGCCGCGCCGAAGATCCTGGCGGGCCTGCGGCTCAGCGTCTCGCTGGCGCTGATCATGATGGTGATCTCCGAGCTGTACGGCAGCAGCGAGGGCATCGGCCACCGCCTGCTGGAGGCGCAGAGCCAGTTCGACATCCCGGCCATGTGGGCCGGGATCGTGCTGCTGGGCGTGCTGGGCGTGGCGCTCAACTCGATCTTCCTGGCGGCCGAGCGGGGGCTGCTGCGCCGCTACGCCCGCGCCTGACGTTCACTCCCGGCCGTACAGCCGTTCGATGACCTCGCGCTGCCGGGCGGCGTAGAAGGCGCAGTCCGGGGCGTCGGTCAGCTCGCCGGGCCGTTCGACGTCGTGCGCGGCGTACGCCTGGGCCCACAGCCGCGTCTTGACCCGGCTGGGCAGGTTCGCCATGCCGGGCCCGCGGCGGGCGCGGCGCAGCGCGGCCAGGTCCAGCTCGGCGGCGGCGACCAGTGTCTCCCCCGGCCCGGCCTGGGCCAGCGCGCGGCCCTCGGGACCGATCACCTCCGAGCCGCCGTTGACCGAGTCGCCCGGGATCGCGATGCCGGACAGCCCGGCGGTGTTGGCCGAGACGACGAAGGCCAGGTTCTCCACGGCGCGGGCGCGCCGGGCGACGGCCTTGGGGGTCAGGGCCGGCGAGTACGCCTCGGAGGTCGGGTTGCAGAACACCTCCGCGCCACGCAGGGCCAGCGCCCTGGCCAGCTCGGGCACCAGGATCTCCTCCGAGGCGAGCGCCGCCAGGTTCCCGATCTCGGTACGCGCGACCGGCAGCACGCCGTCGAGGCCGTAGCGGTCGAGGTAGCGCTCCCACACGTCGTACGGCGTGGGCGTGAACATCGAGTGCAGCCGCCGGTAGCGCAGCACCGCCTCCCCCGCCGGGGAGAGGATCACGCACGCCTGGAAGTACAGGCCGGGGAAGTGCTCGTCGCGCTCGTAGGCGTTCACGCAGAGGAACACGTCGTTCGCGGCGGCGATCGCGCCCAGCGCCCGGTACTCGGGCCCGTCCACGTCGAGGGCGGCCTTCTCGCGCCACTCGGCCGGGCCCTGCCGGGCGGGGAAGCCGGTCAGGACGTACTCCGGCAGCACCACCAGCCGCAGGGCCGGGCCGAGCCACGCCTTGCTGCCGCCGACGCGCTCTGCGACGCGCTCGACGGCGCGGGCCAGGTCGGCGCGGCCGGTGAGGGCCCTGGCCTCAATCTGGAGCGCCAGGGCGGCGTAGGCGGTCATGTCAGGCCGTCCGGCGCTCGTCGATCAGGGTGCGCCGGACGCATTCGCCGTTCCTGATCCACTGCCAGGTGCGGCTGCGGGAGTCGCCGTCCGCGCTCAGCACGATCAGCTCGAACAGCCGCAGGTCGTCGCCTTCGGCTTTGAAGCGCCAGGTCAGGTAGATGGTGCTGTCGTCGAGCTCCCAGAACTGGCCGGTCAGCCGTTCGGTGTCGAAGCCGCACCGGCCGCCGCCCAGGTACGTGCCGGGGAACTCGTGCACCTCGGTGCGGCCGTCGTCCCAGCGGTAGCGGTTGGTCTGGTGGTAGTGGGCGTCGCCGACGATCGCGCAGGTCATCTCGACGTGGTGCCGGTCGATCACGGCGCCGTCCTTGTCGACGTGCACGTACTCGCCGGCCCACTCGCCCTCGTGGCGGGCCAGCAGCGGCATCTCGGCACGCAGTCCCATGCTCTATCCCTTCCTCGGGTGCCACCACGGATCGGCGGCCCCGGACCGGTTGACCAGGTACGCCCTGCGGCGCAGGAACCGGCCGATCGAGGCGGCGCCCATGCGCGAGCCGCCGAGCCCCGACAGGCCGAAGGAGTTCTTCTCACCCTCGTGGACGAGCGCGGTCAGCGCGGCGTCGTTGACGCTGACCGCGCCGGCGTTCAGCCGGGCCGCGACGGCCAGCGCCTCCCGCTCGGTGGCGGCGAACACGGCGGCCGACAGGCCGTACACGCTGTCGTTGGCCAGCGCCACCGCCTCCTCCGCCCCGGACACGGCCATGACCGGCAGCACCGGCCCGAACGTCTCCTCCGTCATGACGAGCATGTCGTGCCGCACCCCCGACAGCACGGTGGGACGGCACCACAGGCCGCCGCCGTGCCGCTCGATCGCGCCGCCCGTGTGGGTCAGGGCGCCCTTGGCGGCGGCGTCGGCCAGGTGAGCCGCGATCACGTCGGCCTGCGCGGGGTCGATGATCGGCCCGATGGGACCGCCCTCGCAGGTCAGCCGGGTCGCCGCGGCCCGGTCGGCCAGCAGGCCGAGGAAGGCGTCGTACGCGCCGCGCTCGACGTAGACGCGTTCGACGGACTGGCAGGACTGCCCGGCGTTGGCCGTGCCGCCCCACAACACGGCCTCGGCCGCCCGTTCCAGGTCGGCGCCCGCGAGGACGATCGCCGGGTCCTTACCGCCCAGCTCCAGGTGGGCGGGGACGAACGCGCGCGCCGCGGCCTCGGCCACCCGGCGGCCCGTCGGCACGCTGCCGGTGAACACGACGGTGTCCACCAGGCCGACGAGCCGTTCGCCGGTCTCGGCCGCGCCCTCGACCAGCCGCAGCGGCAGCTCGTCAGGGATCAGCCGCGTCAGCGGCTCGATGAAGCGCGGCGTCACCTCGCTCGGTTTGACCAGCACCGCGCAGCCGGCCGCCAGCGCGGGCACCGCGTCGATCAGGCCAAGCAGCAGCGGGAAGTTCCAGGGGCTGATCACCCCGGCCAGCTCGTACGGCACCGCGTCGCCGCCCACCGCGATCCCCGGCAGCGCGGCCGGTCGTTCGGGTGGGGGCGCGAGCAGGGCGGGGGCCTGGCGTGCCCATCGTTCGACGAGGCCGGCCGTGAGCTGCCGTTCCAGCCTGGACTCGGCCTCCCGGCCGGTGTCGGCCACCAGCGCGGCCAGCAGTTCGTCGTCGGCCGCCAGCGCCCTGCCGAACGCGGCCAGCACCTCCATCCGTTCGGAGATGCGGCCGGGGGCCCGCCAGGCGGGGGCCGTCGCACGCAGCCCGGCCGCGATCTCCGCCAGCCGCTCGGGGCCGACGGGCGCGAGCGGCCGCTCGACCCGCCCGGTGAGCGGGTCCCTGACGACGTGCCCGGTCGAAGGCGTCACGAGGCCCATTCTGAACACGTTGACCGTCGCGGTGTCCAGCCGTACGCTACCCCGAATGATCTTCGATGCCGGGGAGCTGCTGCGGGTACGCGCGGCGCTGCGCGCGGCCGGCTGCGCGGTGTGGATCGCCGGCGGCTGGGGCGTCGATGCCCTCGTCGGCCGGGCCACCCGCGACCACCACGACCTCGACCTGCTGCACCGGGCCGAACAGGAGCCGCGCGTGATCGGGGCGCTGGAGGCGCTCGGCTACACCGAGCGGGACGGCGCGGTGCCCGGCCGTCCGGCCCGTTTCGTCATGGCCGACGACCTCGGCCGCGAGCTCGACCTGCATCCGCTCCGCTTCGCCGCGGACGGCTCGGCCGTGCAGGACCTCGACGACAGGGGCGGCGCGCTCTTCTACCCGGCGGCCGCCTTCACCTCGGGCACGGTCGCCGGGCGGCGCGTGCCGTGCCTGTCGGCGGCCCAGCAGCTCGCCTTCCACCAGGGGTACGAGCCGAGGGAACGCGACCTGCACGACCTGGCGCTTCTGCGGTCGCTGCCCGAGGCCACCGGCGGCTGAGCCGGTCAGCCGGGCCGGTCAGCCGGGCCGGTCAGCCCTGGAGCAGCGCCGCGATCGTCGCCAGCAGCGCGATCGGCCCCATGACGGCCACCGTCACCACGGTCGCGCTGCGGCCGGGCAGAAGGCGGGCCAGCCACGCCGAGGCCCTGCGCCGCACCGGCGCCGCGCCGGGCAGCACGAACAGCCCCAGCGTGAACCCGCCCGCGGCCAGGGCCTCGGCGTGGCTGGTGCTCGATCCGGCCGCCTCCAGCAGGCCGGCCACGCCCAGGCCGCAGGCCAGCGACAGGAGCAGGTTGCCCATGGCCACGAGCGCGGCGCGGGACGCCGTCGGCCGCTCCTCGGTGAGGAAGTGGTCGGCGGCGCGCAGCGCCAGCGAGAGCGCCACCGCCAGCAGGCCGCCGACGACCGGCGTGACGACGGTCGAGGCCGACAGCGTCACCAGCGCCAGCACCCCGACGAACCCGCTGCTGGTCACGAACCGCCGCAGGTCGAAGGGCTCGGCGGGCGCCGGGGGCGCCGCGGGCTCGGCGGGACGCCGCGAGCGTTCCTCCGGCCGGCCCGCGTGGACCGTGGGGGCGGGGGGCGGCCGGTGCTCGTGGCCGCGCGGCGCGTACTCGACCGGCGGGAGCAGGGCGGAGACGACGTCCATGGTCAGCGTGCTCGCGGCGGGCGGTTCGGCCCTGATCGGGCGGCCGACCGGGTCGAGCGCCCCGGCCTGCCGCAGCAGCTCCCGGGCGCCGGGCCGGGCCGCCGGGTCGACCCGCAGCGCGCCGGCCAGCCAGCCGCGCAGCCATTCGGGCGCCTGGTCGAGCCGGGCCCGTCCCTCCATGGTGTTGAAGCAGACGGCCTCGAACGACCCGGTGCCGAACGGCGGCAGCCCCGTGGCGGCGAAGAACACCGTCGAGGCCAGCGCGTGCACGTCGGCCGCCGGGGTGACCTGCGAGGCCCGGATGATCTCCGGAGCGAGGTAGCCGGGGGTGCCGACGAACATGCCGGACTGCGTCAGCCGGGCGGCGTCGACCAGGTGGGCGATGCCGAAGTCGATGACCAGCGGCTCGCCGCCGACCAGCATGACGTTGGCCGGTTTGAGGTCGCGGTGGATCACGCCCGCCGCGTGGATGTCGACCAGCGCCTGGCACAGCCCCTGCGCGAGCCTGACGACCGCGCGGGCCTCCAGCGGGCCGTCGGTCAGGACGGTCTGCTCAAGCGTGCGGCCGTCGGCGAAGCGCGTCACGACGTAGGGCCGGTCCGCGTCGAACTCGGCGTCGACGACCTCGGCGACGAACCGGCTGCGCACCCGGCGCATGGTCTCCACCTCGCGCACCAGGCGATCGCGCGCCTTGAGGTCGGAGGCGACGTGCGGATGCAGCACCTTGATCGCGACCTGGCGCCCCGCGCCGTCGAGACCGAGGTGGGCGACCCCCATGCCACCCTCGCCGATCTTCCTGATCACCCGGTAAGGGCCGAGATGCTCCTGCGTCTGAGCACTCATCCTCGACGTCATCCTCCGTGATTCCCCCGTGAGCCGTGCACCGGTGCGCGGCGAGGACATTCTCCCGCAGCGCACCTCCCCAAATGCACAGTAAGCGAAGATCTACCGAAGTGCGGCGAGATGGGATCAGAGCCAGCCGCGGGCGGCCGCCTCCGCGCCCGCCTGAAAACGGCTGGTCACGCCGAGGCTCTCCACCACGGCGGCGATCTTGCGGGTGGCCGTCCTGGCGCTGACGCCGAGGTGGCGGCCGATGGCCTCGTCCTTGAGCCCGGCGTTGAGCAGGCGCAGCACCAGCAGGTCCGCCTCCGCCGGGCGTTCCTGCGCCGCCTGCGGCAGCCCGGCCAGTGGCCGGCCGCGCTCCCAGTAGACGTCGAACAGCTCGACCAGCGCGTCCAGCAGCCGCGAGGGGTGCAGCAGCGCGATGTTGTCGTAGACGCCGTCCACCAGCGGGAACAGGCCGATCCTGCGGTCGGCGATGCGCAGCTTGAACGGCAGGTGGGCGACGAACCGGGAGCGCTCGCCCTCCTCGGCCAGCCGGATCAGCGTCTCCAGGCGGCCGGGCCGGTCCAGCGACTCGGCGCAGTAGACCACGCGGATGTCCACGCCGCGCGCCAGCAGCTGCCGGGTGCCGTCCAGCTCCGACTCGTTGGTGTCGTGGGAGTCGTCGGGGCGTCCCACGTACGGGGGGCGGTCGAAGCCGAGCAGCTCCACGCCGACCGTGCGCTGGAGCTCGGTGATCACCCGCTTGACGGCCTCCTCCCCGGCCAGCACCTCCACGATCCCGGCGGGCCCGGAGCCCATCCGGCCGGAGTGGTAGAGCTGGGTGAAGTCCGACACGACCGTCCTGACCGCCGCGAGCCGTGCCTCGGTCTCCAGCCTCCGGCGGTCCAGCAGCCACTCGATCGCGGCCTCCGGGGGCACGGCGTCGTACCGGCCGGGTCCGGTGCGGCGCAGCAGCCCGGCGTCGGCCAGACGGGCCAGCGCGGGGCGCACCCGGGCGGCGCCGACCTCCAGCGCGGCCGCGGCCTCGGCCGTGCGCAGGCCGGGCCGGCGCAGCAGCAGCCGGTACAGCCGCTCGTCGAAGTCCGACAGGCCCACCGCGCCGAGCACCGACCCGTCCCCCAAGAAGCACCTTCCAAAATGTCGTTTTTGGTCATGTGGCCGAAAATGTCAGCACTATATCTCGACATCGATCTCCACTGGCCGCTTGACTCCATGACGGCCCTCCGGTGATCCTCCCCGGACGGGTGACCAGGCTCGCCCCCCCCTTGAGGAGCAATGTCCCGCAACACCCGCGTTCACCGCGTCCTGGCGCTGGCCGCCGCGCTGGCGGTCACCGCCGCCGTCCCGGCAGTGGCCCGCCCCGCGGCGGCCTCCACGCCGCCCGCCGCCCCCTCCCCCGGCCCGTCCCCCTACGTCGTCACCCTGACCGAGTCGCCCCTGGCCACCTATGACGGCGGCGTGACCGGCATCGCGCCCACCAAGGGCGGCAAGGGCAGGAAGGTCGACACCACCAGCGCCCACGCCAAGCGCTACCGCGACCGCCTGACCGGGCGGCAGGACGAGGTGGCCCGCAGTGTCGGCGCGTCCGCCACCTCCCACCACGTGGTGGCCTCCAACAGCTTCACCGCCGACCTCACCCCCGCCCAGGCCCTGCGGCTGCACGCCGCCCAGGGCGTGCTGTCGGTCACCCCGGACGTCCTGCACAAGGCCCTGGACGACCGGAACTCCGCCGACTTCCTGCGCCTGTCCGGCGACCGCGGCCTGTGGGCCGCGCTCGGCGGCACGGCCAAGGCGGGCAAGGGCGTGGTCGTCGGCGTCGTCGACACCGGCATCTGGCCGGAGAACCCGTCCTTCGCCGGCCCGGCCCTCGGCACGGAACCGCCCGCCGGCGCCGACCCGTACCGGCCCTACCTCAAGGACGGGGCCACGGTCATGAACAAGGCCGACGGCTCCACGTTCACCGGCGTGTGCCAGACCGGCGAGCGCTTCACCGCCGACCTGTGCAACGGCAAGCTGATCAGCGCCCGCTACTTCGGCGAGCAGTGGCTGCGGTACAACCCGCCGGAGCAGCGCGACGACTTCGCCTCCCCGCGCGACGCCCAGGGGCACGGCTCGCACACCGCCGGGACCGCGGCGGGGAACAACGGCGTCCCGGCCGCCGCGGGCGGCATCGACTTCGGCACGGTCTCCGGCGTCGCGCCGGGCGCGGCGATCGCCGTCTACAAGGCCCTGTGGCAGGGCAAGAACGGCGGCACGACCGGCGGTTACAGCTCCGACCTCATCGCGGCCATCGACCAGGCGGTGGCCGACGGCGTGGACGTGATCAACTACTCGATCGGCAGCGAGATGTCGGAGTCGGCCGCGGACGACCCGATCCAGCTCGCCTTCCTCGCCGCCGCCCAGGCCGGCGTCTTCGTCTCGACCGCGGGCGGCAACTCCGGCCCCGACGCCTCCACGCTGGACAACACCGCGCCCTGGACGACGACCGTCGCCGCCGGCACGATCGCGCCCCGCCGGGGCGAGGTCCGGCTCGGCGACGGCTCCGCCTACCGCGGCATCAGCACCTCCGTCGTCGCGCCGGTCGGTCCCAAGCCGCTGGTCACCGCCGTGTCGGTGAAGGCCGGCCCGGCCGCCGACGCCGACGCCGAGGTGTGCGCGGCCGGCTCGCTCGACCCGGCCAGGGCCGCCGGGAAGATCGTCTACTGCGCGCGCGGGACGACCCCCCGCGTGGAGAAGTCGGCCGAGGTCAGGCGGGCCGGCGGCGTGGGCATGGTGCTCGGCAACCCGACCGTCCAGTCCACCGACGCCGACCTGCACGCCGTGCCGACCGTGCACGTGGACGCGCCCGACGCCGGGAAGATCGCGGCGTACGCGGCCACGCCGGGCGCGACCGCCACCCTGCTCCCGGCCCCCGCCGACGGCGTGGCCTACCCCGAGGTCACCAGCTTCTCCTCGCGCGGCCCCGCCCTCTCCGCCAAGGGTGACCTGCTCAAGCCGGACATCACCGCCCCCGGCTCGGCGATCCTGGCCGCCGTGGCGCCTCCGGGCAACGACGGCAAGGACTTCGACTTCTACTCCGGCACCTCGATGGCCACCCCGCACATCGCCGGCCTGGCCGCCCTCTACCTCGGCCGGAATCCGCGGATGTCGCCGATGGCGATCAAGTCGGCCATGATGACCACCGCGTACGACACCAGGACCCCGGACGTCTTCGCCCAGGGCGCCGGCCACGTGGACCCGTCCCGCATGTTCACCCCCGGCCTGGTCTACGACGCCGGGGCCGAGGACTGGTACGGCTTCCTGGAGGGCCTCGGGGTCGCCACCGGCACCGGCGTCAAGCCGCTGGCCGCCTCCGACCTGAACTACCCGACGATCTCGGTGGGCGAGCTGTTCGGCTCCCGCACGGTCACCCGCCGGGTGACGGCGCTGACGCCGGGCGTCTACCACGCCTCGATCGAGCTGCCCGGGTTCAAGGCCAAGGTCAAGCCGTCCACGCTGGTGTTCAAGGAGGCCGGTCAGGCCAAGGAGTTCACCGTCACGCTGGAGACGCTGCCCGAGGCCACCGGGGACACCGTGAGCGGGCACCTCACCTGGACCGGCGCGGGCACCAGCGTGCGCAGCGCGGTCGTGGCCACGCCGCTGAGCGCCAAGGCGCCCGCAGAGGTGCGGGGCACGGGCGCGGCCGGTTCGCTGTCGTTCGAGGTGACGCCGGGGCTGCGGAAGTTCCAGGTCACCCCGTACGGGCCGGTCTCGGGCGAGGAGCGGCCGGGCACGGTCAGCCAGGACGAGATCATGGGCCGCGAGATCCCGGTCACGGTGCCCGAGGGCGCCAAGGCCGTCGCGTTCCGCATCAAGGCGGTCGACCCGGAGGCGCAGGTCGGCGGCCTGCTTCTCTACGAGGGCAAGGGCGGGCGCGAGTTCGAGTCGTGGGTGTCCGCCCCGGACGGCGACCACCGCGCGGTGCTGTCCCGCCCCCGGCCCGGCCGGCACACCCTGCTCGTGCTCTCCCTCGGGGACCTGCCGGGGACCACGTCCACGGCGTTCACCACGCAGGTCGACATCGTGGAGCCGGGTCACGAGCGCGGCGCGCTCACCGTCACGCCGGCCAGGCCGAAGACGAGCGCCGGCACGCCGTTCACGCTGACCGCGTCCTGGACGGGGGCGACGCCGCGGGTCAACACCGGCTACGTCGAGTACCCCAACGGCAGCGGGACGATCGTCACGATCAACTAGCCGCCCGCCGCCCCGGCCGCCACGGGAGAACCTGTCCGAACCGGACGAGTTCCCCGTAGTGGCCGGGGTCCACCGGGCCGAGGGCCAGATCGAGCAGGGGGACGGCGGCCCGCTCCGGCGAAGGGGCGCCGCTGACGTCCCACCAGAGGCCGGACGTCGGCGTGTTGATCATCCCCGGGCAGACGGCGGCCAGCAGGATCCCGCGGCTCGCGTCCTCGTCCCGCCGCTGCCCGGCCAGGGCCCGCACCGCGGCCACCTGTGCGATCTTCGACGGGATGTTGACGAATCCCGGCCAGGCCTGGGCGCGGGCGCTGCCGTCCTTGACCGCGTCACGCCAGGCGGCCACCTGCGCGTCCACCTCCTCCAGGCTCTCCAGCCCGTCGAAGCGATCGTGCAGGACGGGCGCCAAATGGTTCAGCGTGCCCAGCGAGCTGACGACGACGAGGAGGCGGCCGCCGTCCCGCAGCAGCGGCGCGAAGGCGCGCAGCAGCCGGGTGGTGCCGAAGTTGTTCACCTCGGTGTAGGCGTCGATGAGCCGGCGCATGTCGTCGTCCGGGCCGACGCGCATGACCGCGTTGCCGATCACGACGTCCACACCGCCGTGCCGCTCGCTCAGCAGGCCGGCCAGCTGGGCGGCGGCCTCGGGGTCGGCCACGTCGAGCAGTTCGCCGCGTACGCGGGCGCCGGTGGCGGGCATCGCCGCCGCGGCCTCGGCCACGCGGCCGGGGTCGCGGCCGGTGAGGTAGACGGTGTCGGACGGCGTCATCCGGCGGGCCAGCCCTTCGACCAGGGCCAGCCCGAGCCCCTGCGTCGCGCCGGTCACCAGGGCGACCTTCGGGGTGGTACTCATTGTCTGCTCCTTCGGGAATCGTTCCGCGGGCCGGTGCGCGCTCCCGGCATCGGCCAGATTAGGAGCGCCGGAGACATTCGGGTAGCGAAAGTCCGTCAAGTCCGGTATGCGTGATCGTCATGGCCTTCACCGACGCCTCGCTCACCGCCCTGCGGGTCTTCCGCGAGGTCGCCGAGCGCGGCACGCTCACCGCGGCGGCCACCGCCCTCGGCTACACCCAGTCCGCCGTCTCCCGGCAGGTCGCCGCGCTCGAACGCGCGGCCGGCGCCCGGCTGCTGGAGCGGCGTCACGACGGCGTGCGCCTGACCGCCGCCGGACGGCTCGTGCTGCGCCGCGCCGCCACCGTCGTGGACGAGGTCGACGCCGCGGCCCGCGAGCTGGCCGGGCTGCCCGCCGAGCCGGCGACCGTGCGGTTCGGCTGGTTCGCCAGCGCGGGGGCCGTCCTGGTGCCGCGCGCGCTGGCCGAGCTGCGGCGCACGCGTCCGTCCATCGCCGTCACCGGCCGCGAGGACGGCAGCTCGGCACTGGTCCGCGCGCTGCGAGCCGGCACACTGGACGTGGCCCTGCTCAGTTCGGCGCCGCCCTTCCGCGCCCCGGACGCCGAGACGCCGGCGCTGGAGATCGAGATCCTGGCCGAGCGCGGCCTGCGTGTCGCCGTCCCCGCCGGGCACCCGCTGGCCCGGGGGGAGTACGTGGACGTCGCCGACCTGCACGGCCGTCCCTGGATCGCCGGCCCGGCCGCCGCGGCGGGCGAGAGCCCCACCCTGGGCGTGTGGCCGGGCCTGGACGAGCGTCCCGAGACGGTGTTCGTCGCCCGCGACTGGCTGGCCAAGCTCGCCCTCGTCGCCGCCGGCTGCGGCCTGACCACGGTGCCGGCGTCGATGGGCCCGGCCGTGCCGGAGGGCGTACGGGTGCTGCCGGTGCGGGGCGGGCCGCGCGAGCAGCGCCGGCTGCTGCTGGCCCGTCTTCCCGGCCCCGTCCCCGGCCCGGTCGCGCACCTCGCGGGCGCGTTGCGCGCCGCCGCCGTCGGCTCCTGACGCGGCCGCCGGTTATGGTGTGGCCTGTGATCCGTTCCGTGGTGGTTGATGTCGACGACACGTTGTGCCTCACCGAGGCCGCGTGCTTCGAGCTGGAGAACGAGGTCCTGGCGCGCCTCGGCCGAGGGCCCATGTCCAGGGCGGTGCACGTGGCGACGTGGGGCCGGCCGCTGCACGAGGCGATGCCGCTGCGCTCGCCCGGCCTCGACCTGGCCGCCTACCTCCCCCTGCACCACGCCGTGCTGCGCGAGTACGTGGCGGCCGGGCTGGTCGACGTCGTCCCTGGCGAGAACCTGCGCGTGATCGACGAGCTCAACGCGGCCGGGCGCGCGGTCATGCTGCTGACCTCCCGCACCGAGGCCGAGATGGAGCACCTGATGGCGCCCGGCCACGTGCTCGACGGCCGGATCGCGGCCGTCTACCACGCCGACAACACCCGTTTCGGCAAGCCCGACCCGCGCGCCTTCGACGAGCTGCTGGCCGTCACCGGCCTGGCCCCCGGCGAATGCCTCTACGTGGGCGACTCACCCACCGACGCCCAGGCGGCCACCGGCGCCGGGCTGCGGTTCGTGGCCTGCATGCAGAGCGGGCTGCGCGAGCCCGCCGACTTCGCCCCGCACCCCGTCGACGCCTTCATCGACGCCTTCCCCGACCTGGCCGTCACCGTCGCCCTGCTGGAGGAGGCCGCGCGCGGCCCGCTGACGACGGCCCTCGACTAAGGGCGCGGGTCGCAATATCCCAATTGACCCGCTTTTGTGTTTATATCCGATAAGTCATATGCGTAACGCTTATCCGCCCCGGGGATGACCAGGCCAGCTAATCGCCACTCATTCACCATGAGTCCGATCGGGGGGATATTTCAATGCAGGCAATCAGGGCTTATCAGTTTATCGGGGGCGTCTTTCTCTCGGCCGCCGCATTCGCGGCCGGAACACCCGCGGCCAGTGCGACGGTCGCCGTCGTACCGTGCGCCGGGCCCGCGCTGATCAACGCGATCAACGGCGCCGCGCCCGGCGCCACGCTTTTCCTGACACCCGGCTGCACCTATGTCCTGAACAACTCGACCGGCCCCCTCCCGCCGATCAACAAGCCGCTCACCATCCATGGCCAGAACGCCACGATACAGCGCGACCCGGCGGCGGCCCGGTTCCGTCTGTTCACCGTCAACAGCAACTTCAACCTCGACCGGGTCAGGCTGACGGGAGGCGACGCGACGACCTCCACAGGAGGGTTCGGCGGGGCCGTCGCGGTCAACAGCGGTACCACGAACCTCGATCGGGTGCTCATCCAGTACAACACCGGCACCCTCTCCGGCGGCCTCGGCGGCATCGGGGGAACCGTCGTCAACGTGTCGAACAGCAATATTCTGAATAACTCCGCGCACAGGAACGGCGGAGGCGCGGCCACCGACGGAAGAATGACCTTCACCAACAGCCTTCTCACCGACAACCGCGCCGGAGAAAGGGGTGGCGGAATCGCCGGCGACGGAATTCTCACCATAATCCGGAGCACCATCAACGACAATTCGGCCGGCATCGCCGGTGGCGGTGTGGCGAACATCGGTCCCGGCATCGCGACGATCAGCCGCAGCGTGATCGACAACAACCGCGCGGGCGGCGCGCCCGGAGGGATCGACAACGAGGGCGCCCCCGGCTCGGTGACGCTGACGGCCTCGGTGGTGCGCGGCAACACCCCGACCAACTGCTCGCCCACACCCGTTCCCGGCTGCGTCAACTAGCCGTGTCCCGGTGATGGCCGCACGAGGAGGTCTGCGGTAGCCGGTTCGCCGGAGACCTCCTCGTCTCGCGCGTCCGGCGTCCGCATCGGTCAGCGGCGCCGGATCCTCAGCACGTTGTCGGTGCGGACGGCCTGCCCGCCGCCCGGGGCGGCCTGGACGCGCGCGAACTCCTCGGCCCGCAGCACCTCCCACTCCCCCTCGGCGAGTTCCAGCGCGTCGAGCACCTGCTCCGGGGTCGGCAGGTGGACGCCGGGGTGGGCGTCCGGGTCCCACGGCGGCGGGCCGGCGTGCCCGATCACCAGGAGCTGGCCGCCGGGCGCGACGGCCGCGGCGGCGGCGCGCAGGACCTTCTCGCGCGACAGCTCGGCGGGCGAGTGCAGGTAGCTCGCGGTGACCAGGTCGTACTCGCCCTCGGGGAAGGACTCGGCCAGGTCGTGGCGCTGCCAGTCGATGAGCTCGGCCACGCCCTCGTCCGCGGCGTGGGCGGCGGCGCGGGCCAGGGCCACGCCGGAGACGTCGGCGGCGGTGACCCGCCAGCCGCGGCGGGCGAGCCACACGGCGTCCGCGCCTTCGCCGCAGCCCAGCTCCAGCGCGGTGCCGGGCGTCATGTCCGCGATCTCCTCGACCAGGCGCGCGTTGGGGTCGCCGCTCCAGATCCGTTCGGACTGCCCGTAGCGGTCGTCCCAGAACCGCTCGCCGGAGACGGGCGCGCCGGTGTGGGCCGCCAGGGCGCGGCAGGTCTCCTCCTCGATCAGGTCGGCGTTGATCGCCGCCGCCGCCCTGACGCCCGCCGCCGCGGCCCCGATGACGTTCTCGCCCAGGTTGGCCACGTTCCCGGCCACCCACACGCCGGGGACGCCGGTCGCGCCGGTCGGGTCGGCGGGCACGTGGGCGCCCATGACGTGCCCGTTCATGAGCTGCTCGGCCGTCTCGACGCCGAGCCCGGCCAGCAGACCCGAACGGGCGACGAAGCGCGGGGCGACGACGAAGGCCCGGCACGGGACGACGTCGCCGTTCTCCAGGGTGACGCCGGTGAGCGGGCCGGAGTCCGGCGACAGGCCGGCGATCGGCCCCTCGACGACGGTGACGCCACGCGCGGCCAGCCTGGCCAGGTCCTCCTCGCCGGGCGGCGGGGCCATGTGCGTGAAGAGGGTCACGTCGGCGCTCCACTGCCGCCACAGCAGCGCCTGGTGCGCGGCGATCGAGCCGGCGGCCAGCACGCCGATCGGCTGGTCGCGCACCTCCCACCCGTGGCAGTACGGGCAGTGCAGCACCTCCCGCCCCCACCGTTCGGCCACGCCGGGCAGGTCGGGCAGTTCGTCCACCAGGCCCGTGGTGACCAGCAGCCGGTCCGCGACGACCGACGACCCGTCGGCGAGCCGTACGCGGAAACCGCCGGCGTCCAGGCGTTCGGCCGACACGGCGGCGCCGGTGACGATCTCGCCGCCGTACCCGGTCACCTCGTCGCGGCCGGCGGCCAGCAGATCGAGCGGCGGGACGCCCTCCCGGCCCAGGTAGGTGTGCACGCCGTCGGCCGGGGCGTTGCGCGGCCGGCCCTCGTCGATCACCAGCACCCTGCGGCGGGCCCGGCCCAGGGTCAGGGCCCCGCTCAGCCCGGCGGCCCCGCCGCCGACGACCACCACGTCGTACTTCTCGTCCATCGCGTTCCTCCAGTACGTGCCGAAGGCACACTGTGCGTCGCACGCGACGAGGTTGACAAATGCCGTTGCCGAAATGGCAACCGGCCGCCCCACCGCCGGGGTGGGCCGGTGATCAGGAGGTGCCGAAGCCGTCCAGCTTCTCCCGCTCCTCCGAGGTGGCGAGCTCCTGGAAGACGGTGATGTGCAGCCCGGCGGGCGCGTCGAGGCGGGAGTTGAGCGACTGCCAGGGCGTGAGGGTGGGCGGGGCCACCTCGGCCGCGCCGGCCGACACCAGGCGGGCGGTGGTCTCACGGGAGTCGTCCACCTCGAACGCGACCCGGAGCTTGGGCGCGACCTGCCGCCCCACCTCGACGTCGTCGATCATCTTCTTCTGGGCCGGGTTCGCGATCTCCAGCGTGGCCCGGCCCGCGTCGAGGATGGCCACGCGGGCGCCGTCGCCGGAGGAGTAGGCGGCCTCCTCGGGCAGGCCGAGCACGTCGCGGTAGAAGGTCAGCGCCGCCTCGTAGTCCTCCGCCTCGACGACCAGCCGGAGCTGTCGGACGGCCGGGACGTCGGGCTGGTCGTTCATGGGTTCTCCTCATCAGGTACGGACGATCACCCGGCCCAACCCGCGCACGCGCCCGGAAATTCCGCCACAGGTCTCCGTCGTGTCCAGGGGCCGGGCGGACGACCGGTCAGCCGGCGGCGAGGGCCTTGACCAGGTTCGTCGAGGACGACGCCGGCGGCCGGCGGGGCGCCGCGGGTGCTCCAGACCGAGCCGTTCACCGACACCACGCGCCCGGCCTCGACCGCCTTCAGCTCCTTGACCGCGGGCGTCTGCCTGACCTCGTCGAACGTCTTCTCGCCGTCGGCGGTCAGCGTGGAGGCGAACAGCCCTTCGCCGTCGATGTCCGACAGCGCCTCCAGGCTGAGCGGCATGGAGTGGGCGGCCGCCGTCCAGCTCGGCCGGGGCCCTGCGCACCGCGGCGGCGTAGGCGGCCGGCTCGGGCCCCCGCCTGCTCCACCAGGGAGCGCCGGAGGATGGAAATCGGCGATGTCACCGCAGGTCAGGGGCGGGAAACGAAGAAGGCGGCGCGGTCGCGGCCCGAAGGCACGCGGCGACGCCGCCGGTCGTGCGCGCAGGAGGCACGCTGAGGTCGGATCATCAGGTCAGGGCGGGGACGCGCAGCGCCGGGTAGTCGGTGTAGCCGGTGTGGTCGCCGCCGTACCAGTGCTCGGCGCGGACGGGGTTGAGCGGGGCGCCGGCGGCGAACCGTCCGGGCAGGTCGGGGTTGGCCAGGAAGGCCCGCCCCAGCGAGACCAGGTCGGCCCCGGCGTCGAGCAGCCGTTCCGCCTCGCGCAGGCCGCCGTCGGCGGGCAGCGGGCCCGGCCACGGCTGGGCCGGGTTGGCGATCAGGGCGCCCGGCCACGCGCCGCGCAGCCGCCGGTACAGGGGCTGGTCGGGCTTGGCCCACACCAGGTGCAGGTAGGCCAGCCCGGCGCCGGACAGCTCCTCGACGAGCGCCGGATAGAGCAGGTCCGTGTCGCTCTCGCTCATCCCCGCCCCGGGGAACCCGGGCGACAGCCGCAGCCCCACCCGTTCCGGCCCGACGGCGGCGGCGACCGCGCGCACCACCTCGACGGCGAAGCGCATGCGGCCCGCGGGCGACCCGCCGTAGGCGTCGGTGCGGTGGTTGGTGCCGTCGGCCAGGAACTGGTGGATGAGGTAGCCGTTGGCGCCGTGCACCTCGACCCCGGCGAACCCGGCGTCCACGGCCCGGCGCGCGGCGGCGGCGAAGTCGGCCACGGTGGACTCGATCTCGTCGAGGCCCATCTCCCTCGGCACGACGGCCGGGCGGTTCCCGCCGGGGGTGGCGACCGGCTCGGGCAGGGGCAGCGGGGAGGGCGCGACGGGCGTCAGGCCGCTGGTGGCGGGGTGGCCGATCCGGCCGCCGTGCTGGAGTTGCACGAACATCCGTCCGCCCGCCTCGGCCACGGCCCCGGTGACCCGCCGCCAGCCGGCCACGTGCCTGGGCAGGTGCAGGGCGGGGATGTTCGGGTAGGTCTGGCCGACGGCGTTGGGCGTGGTGGCCTCGGCGATGATCAGCCCGGCGGCGGCCCGCTGGGCGTAGTACTCGGCCATGAGGGCGGTGGGCGTGCCGTCGGCGGCGGCGCGGTTGCGCGTCATCGGCGCCATCACCAGGCGGTTGGGCAGGCTCAGCGGGCCGAGCATCGTGGGCTGGAACAGGGGTGACGTGCCGGACATGGTGGCGCTCCGATCTGTGCGGGGTGGATCTCCGTGACTCGTGACCGACTCTGCACCCGGGCGCTGCGGGAATCCTGACGGTCCGCTGACGGTCCTCCTCCGGCGCGTGTGTACGGTTCTCGCATGCGGTTCGCAGTGCTCGGCCCGCTCGCCGTGTGGGACGACGAGGGGAGGCCCGTCAAGATCGTCGAGAGCAAGGTCAGGGCTCTGCTCGCCGACCTGCTCGTGCACGAGGGGCGGCCGGTGTCGGCCGACCGGCTCATCGACGACCTGTGGGGCGCCGAGCCTCCGGAGCGGGCGGGCAACGCGTTGCAGGCCAAGGTGTCACGGCTGCGCGCGGCTCTGGGGCGTGACCGGGTGCCGTACCAGGCGGCGGGGTACCGGCTGCGGCTGGAGCCGTCCGACGAGGTGGACGCGGCGCGCTTCCGCTCCCTGGTCGCGCCGGCCGGTCCGGCCGCCGGTCCGCGGGAGCGGGCCGCGCTGCTCACCGAGGCGCTGGGGTTGTGGCGGGGACCGGCGTTCGCGGACGTCGCCGACGAGGAGTTCGCGCGGGGCGCGGCGCGGCGGCTGGAGGAGCAGCGCCTGTCCGTGCTGGAGGAGCAGGCCGAGGCGCGACTGGCGGCGGGCGACCACCTCCTGCTGGCCGGCGAGCTGGCCGGGCTGGTGGCCCGCCATCCGCTGCGGGAGCGCCTGCGCGCCGTCCAGCTCCGGGCCCTGTACGTGGCCGGGCGCCAGAGCGAGGCCATCGCCTCGTACGCGGACCTGCGCGACCGGCTCGCCGACGAGCTGGGCGTCGATCCCGGCCCCGCCCTCACCACCCTCTTCGAGGCCATCCTCCGGCAGGACCCCGCCCTCCTCGCCGGGACTCCCGCCCCCGCCGAAAGCGGTACGGCCCCCGACGGGGAGGCGCGGACGAACCTGCCGGCGCCGCTCGGCGACCTCGTGGGACGGGACGCGGCCACGGCCGAGGTGCGACGGCTGCTGAGAGCCGGACGACTGGTGACGCTGACCGGTCCCGGCGGTGTCGGCAAGACCCGGCTGGCGTTGGAGGCCGCCCGTGGAGCCGCCGCCTCGCCCGAGGAGGGGCCGGCCGAGGAGTTCGGTGACGGGGTGTGGCTGGTGGAGCTGGCCGGGTGGCGTGGTGGCGCCGACGACCTGGCCCAGCACGTCGCCGCCGTACTCGGCCTCCGCGACGACGCCACCCCGGCGTCCGGCACGGACGCGGCGCCCGTCTCCGGCGGGGACGCGGCGGGAGGAGCGGCGGGGGCGCGGGTGGCCGGTGCGCTGCGGCGGCGCGAGCTGCTGCTGGTACTGGACAACTGTGAACACGTCGTCGAGGCCGCCGCGAGCCTGGCCGGTGGCCTGCTGGCCGCCGCGCCCCGGCTGCGCGTCCTGGCCACCGGCCGCGAGCCGCTGGACCTGGCCGGCGAGCGGGTGTTCGTGGTCGAGCCGCTGCCGGAGGCCGACGCGGTCAGGCTGTTCGTCGAGCGCGCCGCCGCGTCCGCGCCCGGCTTCTCCCCCGCCGACGACGAGACCCGGGAGCTGGTGGCCGCCGTCTGCCGCCGCCTCGACGGCCTGCCGCTCGCGCTCGAACTGGCCGCGACCCGCGTCCGGGGGCTCGGCGTACGGGAGCTGGCGGCGCGGCTGGAGGACCGGTTCGCGGTGCTCACGCGGGGGCGTCGCGGCGCGCCGGAGCGGCAGCGCACGCTGCGCGCGGTGATCGACTGGAGCTGGGAGCTGCTGAGCACGCCCGAACGCGTCGTGCTGCGCCGCCTGGCCGTCCACCGCGACGGCTGCACGCTGGAGGCCGCCGAGGAGGTGTGCCCGGGTGACGGCGTCGCCGCCGACGAGGTGCTCGACCTGGTGACCCGGCTGGTCGACCGTTCGCTCGCCGTCATGACCGACGGCCCGGCGGGTCCCCGTTACGGGTTGCTGGAGTCGGTGGCCGCGTACGCGCGGGAACGCCTGCGCGAGGCGGACGACCTCGACGAGACGCGCGAGCGGCACCTGCGGTACTACACGGCCCTGGCCGAACGCGCCGAGCCCGCCCTGCGCGGCGCCGGGCAGCGGGAGTGGCTGGCCCGGCTCGACGCCGAGTCCGCGAACCTGCGCGCGGCGCTGGAGGAGGCGGCCGGGCGCGGGGACGCCGTCCTGGCCGACCGTCTGGGGTGCGCCCTGTCGTGGTGGTGGTTGTTGCGCGGCCGATTGCACGAGGGCCGCCACAGCCTGGCACGGGTGTGCGCGCTCGCCCCCGGGTCGGCCGGCGCGCGGGTGGCGCACGCCGCGTTCACGCTGCTGACCGGGGGCCGTCCCGAGCCGGTGCCGCTCGGCGACCTCTCGTCCAGCGGCGCGGCCGTGCCGGGGCGGGTGGTCTGGTTGTACGCCTACGCCCTGTTCAACGCCGGCGACCTCGACACCGGCGCGCTCGACCTGGCGGCCGCGTCCGAGGACCCCTGGACCACCGCCGCCACGCTCAGCCTGCGCGCCATGCACGCGCTGCTCGACGGCGACCTGGCCGCGGCCGCCCGGCACGCCCGGCGTGGCGCGGAGCTCTTCCGCGAGCTCGGCGACCGCTGGGGCGAGCTGCAGACGGTGCCGCCGCTGTCGGCGGTCGCCGAGATCCGGGGCGACTACGCCGAGGCCGCCCGGCTGCAGGAGGACGGGCTGCGCATCGCCGAGGACCTGGGCCTGGCGAACGAGCTGTCGGCCCGCCGATCGGGCCTCGGCCGTCTGGCGCTGCTCGCCCACGACTGGGAGCGCGCCCGCGACCTGCACGAACGCGCCAGAGACCAGGCCGCCCGGCACGGCCACGTCTACGGGGAGGTGCACGCGGTGATGGGCCTGGCGCTGGGCGCCCGGCGTTCGGGCGACCTCGACGCCGCCGAGTCCCACCTCGTCCGCCTGCGCGACGTCCACCCCTCCTCTCCGGCGGGCGAGCACCTGGTCCACGCCGAGCTGGGGTTCGTGGCCGAGCTGCGCGGAGACCACGGTTCGGCCGCCGACCGCCACCGCCGGGGCCTGGAGCTGGCCCGCTCGGCCGGGGAGCCGCGGGCCGTCGCGCTCTCGCTGGAGGGGCTGGCCGGCGCGGCGGCGCTGGCCGGGGACGCGGGGCGGGCCGCGCTGCTGCTCGGCGCGGCCGACGGGCTGCGCGGGAGCGTGGGCGCTCCACTGCCGGCGGCCGAGCGCGGCGACGTCGAGAGGATCACCGCGTCCGCCGTCGCGACGCTGGGTCAGGACGCGTTCGCCGCGACGTTCCTACAGGGCGTAAACAACTTTGTTGACATCGCCGAAAATACCGAAACGAACTTTTCATGAGTCCTGCTCGGGCCGGTGCGATCTCATTTTCCGGGGCGTCAGGCCAGGTCAGTGACCTGCCGGGGGTGGTGACGCTCCTTCCCTGACCTCTTACTGACGGTCAAAAAATCAGTATGACAGCCTCTTGCCCTCCCTAGGGATTTTGTTCATATTTGCGGGCAAGTCACCCCACCCTCAGGAGGCTCCAGTGAGCATCCATGGCTTACGGATCCGGCGCGCCGCACTGATCGTCGCCACCGCCGGACTCCTCACCGGCGCGGTCACGGGCGTACCCGCCCAGGCATCGCCCGCGCCGGCCCAGCCCGCCGCCGACCCGGCCGCCGCCGCGGCCAGGCTGGAGGGGCAGCTCGGCGCCCGCACCGCCGGCTCCTACTTCGACCAGGCACAGGGCAAGATGGTGGTCACCACCACCGATCCCGCCGACGCGCAGGCCATCGCCGCCTCCGGCGCCGTGCCTCGTGTCGTGTCCCGCAGCGGCCCCTCGCTAGAGGCCATCATGTCCTTCCTCGACCGCACGGCCGCCGTCCCCGGCACCGCGTGGGCCGTCGACCCGGCCTCCAACCAGGTCGTCGTCTGGGTGGACAGCACCGTCGCGAGCACCGCTCGCACCAAGGTCCAGATCGCGGTCCAGCAGGCCAACACCCAGGCGGCCGCCGCGCAGGGGCAGAGCGCCGAAGCGGCCACGCCCGCCGTGCGCGTGGAGAACGAGCCCGGCACGTTCAGCCTCTTCATCCAGGGCGGCGACGCGATCTACGGCGGGCAGTACCGGTGCTCGCTGGGCTTCAACGTGGTCAGCGGTTCGACCTACTACTTCCTGACCGCCGGCCACTGCGGCAACATCGCCTCCACGTGGTACTCCAACTCCGCGAAGACCACGACCCTGGGCAACACGACGGGCTCCAGCTTCCCGGGCAACGACTACGCGATCGTCCGCTACACCAACACCAGCATCGCCCACCCGGGCGGCGTGGACCTCTACAGCGGCTCGCGTGACATCACCAGCGCGGGCAACGCCTACGTCGGCCAGTCCGTGCAGCGCAGCGGCAGCACGACCCACGTGCACAGCGGGTCGGTGACGGCGCTCAACGCCACCGTGAACTACGCCGAGGGCACCGTACGCCAGATGATCAAGACGAACGTCTGTGCCGAGGGCGGCGACAGCGGCGGCGCCCTGTTCTCCGGCGGCATCGCGCTCGGCCTGACCTCCGGCGGCAGCGGCAACTGCACCAGCGGCGGGACGACCTTCTTCCAGCCGGTCACCGAGGCGCTGAGCGCCTACGGGGTGAACATCTTCTGATCGCCCGGCCCGTGACACGGGTAGGACGATCTCACGTGCGGGCCGCGTCCAGGCACGGCCCGCACGTTCACGTTAAAGAACCTGTACAAACCAGACAAAACACCCTAATGTTGGCATCGCCCCAGTCGGAAACGACTGGGGCGCCAAACTTCTCCCGCCGGCGCGCGCGACGACCGCCCACGGCCCCTTCCCCCGGACATCCCTCCCCTCCGGGCGTCGTACGACCCCCTCAATTACGCGTCGTAACGGCTGTGTTACTGTCCGCGTTATGAACAAATCGGCCACTGAGCGGCAGATCGAAATCCTCTGGCCCACCATCGGCGTATCGGTCACAGCAGACCTCGACGGACGCAACCGCGACCTAGCCGACGCGTTGTGGCAGACCCTGCCCTATCGCAGCCTGCAAGGCCACGCCCTCGTGGCGGGCCACCACCTCTACCACCTGGCCCCGATGCCCGAGTTGCTGCACGTCCCGGGCGTCCACAAGATCGACCGGAGGATCGCGCCGGACGGCTCGGTGTTCTGCTCCCGCCTCCAGCACCTCGGCATCAAGTACGGCCCGCTGAGCGAGCCGATGCCCGCCACGCCCATCGGCACCGTCCGCGAGGAGGACCTCGACGCGCTCGCCGAGGCCGGGCAGGCGGTGTGGCAGTCGGTGTACTCCGGTGGCGAGCCCGTGATCGTCGAGGTCCGCAGGGCCGGCGACGGCGGCGGCCACCAGCTGCGCCGCCCTACGGCCCGGCACGCCGAGGCCGACCAGCTCCTCGCCGAGTTGCACGACGAGATCGAGCGCATCTGGCTCGACCCGCCCCAGGAGCTGGTCGACCTGCACGAGGGCCGGATCGCCTCGGGCGCGGGCAGCTTCGGCACCACCCTGACCACGATGCTGTTCGTCAACGGCGAGACCCGCCCGCTCGGCTACTGCTGCTACTCCGGCCTGGTCAGGGCCGCCCAGCAGCAGCAGCTCCCGCTGGAGTTCCTGCAGCAGATGGCGCGCATCATGGCCGCCACCCCGGCCGAGTTCCTCGGCTACTGCGGGCTCAACAAGCTGCACCAGTTCACCGAGCGCGCGCTGGAGATCACCGACCAGCTCCAGGACCGCGAGGACTTCGTCGCGCTCATGAGCCACATGGCCCTGTACGTCAACTGCCTGGGCGCCTGGAACCTCCAGCTCTTCCCCTGGCAGGTGGACGAGCACCTGCGCGCGGACGGTTCGGTGGCCCCGGTCACCGGCCCGATGCTGACTCCGTTCAAGGGCGGGACGGTGGCCCCGGCATGAGCCAGGCCGACCAGGCCGAGGTGGTGGTCATCGGCGGCGGGGTGATCGGGCTGTCGATCGCGGCCCACCTGGCCGAGGCCGGGATCGAGACCATCGTGCTGGAGCGCGACGACCTGGCCTCCGGCGCCTCGCGGGCCACCGCGGACGTGCTGCGCGCCTACTTCTCCGGCGACCCGGTCAGCTCGGCGATGGCGGTGCGCAGCCTGTCGGCCTATCACTCGTTCCCGAGCTGGCCCGGCACCGAGCTGCCGATGCGGCAGGTGGGCTACCTCGTGCTGTTCACCGAACGGGAGCAGGTGAACAGGTTCGAGGCCGAGCTGCCGGCGCAGCGGGCCGCGGGCGTGGACGTGTCGCTGATCGGCGCGGAGGAGGCCCGGCGGCTCAACCCGCTGGTCGAGGAGCCGTCGCTGCTGGCGGCCGCGTGGTCGCCGCAGGCGTTCGTGAGCGACACGGCCGCCATCGTGCAGGCGTACGCGGAGGGGGCGGCGCGGGCGGGGGCCTCGCTGCGCACCGGCTGCGCCGTCACCGCCGTCGACCCGGCCACCGGGCGCGTCGAGACCGCGGACGGCACGTTCACCGCGCAGGCGATCGTGTGCGCGGCAGGGGCCTGGTCGGGCTGGATCGCGTCGGCGGCGGGCGTTGACCTGCCGCTGACCGGTCCGGCGGTGCAGGAGCTGCTCACCACCGGCCCGCTGCCCGAGG
The DNA here is from genome assembly GCF_044455665.1 of Nonomuraea sp. NPDC051191. Lineage (NCBI taxonomy): Bacteria > Bacillati > Actinomycetota > Actinomycetes > Streptosporangiales > Streptosporangiaceae > Nonomuraea > Nonomuraea sp. NPDC051191. The sequence continues at coordinate 261,306 of NZ_JBITEZ010000006.1, forward strand.
TGCCCGACATGCCGGTCACCCTGCACGCCGCCAGCGGGCTGCTGATCCGCCGGCGCGGCGACCGGATCCTGATCGGCATGGGCAACCCCGGCACCGACCGGGACGCCTGGTTCGTCAGGGCCAGGGAACAGCTCGCCACCACCTACCCCGGCCTGGACCTGTCCGGGCTGGAGACGGCGGTGCGCGGCCCGCGGGACGCCAGCCCCGACCGGTCGGCCTTCATCGGCCGGCTGCCCGGATCGCCGGCGTTCCTGTACGCGACCGGGTTCTCCGGCCACGGGCTGTGCAACGCCCCGGCGGCCGGGGAGCTGGTCCGCGACCTGTATCTGGGCAACGACCCGGCGGACGCGTTCGGCTTCGACCCGGCCGCGCTGTCGGCCGGCGCGCGGCGGCTCTCACGCTGAACCGCGCTGGGGGGAGACAACGATGACCACGAATCCGTACGCCACTTCGCCCTTCGGCTACGCGGCCGAACCGACGGCCGCGCCGTACTCGATCGTCGAGCTCATGCCCGGCGCCCGCAACCTGGTGCACTACCTGCGGGTGGCGCCGGGCGAGCGGGTGCTGGTGCTGGCCGAGCACACCGTCGATCCGGTCGTCGTCCAGGCCATCGCGGCCGCGGCCGCCTACCGGGACGCCGACGTGCACATCCTGTCGGTGGCGCCGTTCAGCCCCGGCGGATGGGACAGCGGGGCCGGGCACCACGTCGAGCGGGCCGCCGTCGGGGCGTCGGACGTGGTCATCGCCTGCACCTGGTGGGGCGAGGTGCACACCGCGCCGCTGTTCTTCGACGAGATCGCGGCCCTGCCCGTCAGGTTCGCGTCCCTGCACATGAGTGCCACGGCGGGCGCGCTGCTCACCGGCGCCCGCCTGCCCAACGAGGTCTTCTACGCCCTGGCGCACCGCACGCTGGAGAAGCTGGGCGCGGCCGCGAGGATCCGGGTCACCTCGACGGCCGGCACCGACCTCACGCTGTCCGGGCTGACCCTCATGCCGGACGCCGAGCCGCCGGGCCCCGGCCAGTGGCGGCCCTTCCCGTACGGGGGCGTCAACTTCTGGCCCGCCGACACCGAGGGCGTGCTCGTCGTCGAGGACTCCACGGTCACCGGCGTGCCCGAGGAGCCGCTGAGCGTCATCCTGGCCGGCAACGTGGTGCAGAAGATCGAGGGCGGGACGTCCGCCGACCGGCTGCGCCGCTTCTCGCCCGGCGGCTACTACCTGCGGCACGCGCTGATCGGACTGAACCCGAAGGTGCGGGTGGCCGGCGGCACCCAGTTCGAGCGGGAGAAGCACGCCGGCGCGTTCTACTGCGGGCTCGACGCGCTCACCGACGGCGTGGCCGTCACCACCGCGCCCGGCCACGCCCACTGCGACTGCCAGGTCGACCGGCCCACCCTGTACGCCGACGACGAGCCGCTCGTCCTCGACGGCCGGCTCCTGCTGCTCGACGACCCGGAGATCCGCCGGGTGGCCGAGCGCTTCGGGCCGCCGGACGTGATCCTCGACGACAACCCGGTCATGGTCCTGCCCCGCCGCTTCAGCGGGGCGGCGTCGAGCCGATGACCGCCGAACGTACAAGACAGACAGGATGACCATGGATCCCGAGTTCGTTCTCGACCCGGCCACCCTTGACCTGCACGCGAGCGACGAGCGGCTGCGCCGGGCCGGGCCGCTCGTCCCCGTACTGGTCGAGGGGGTGCGGGCCTGGGCCGCCGTCAGCCACTCGACGCTGGAGGCGGTGCTGTCGCACCCGGCGATGACGCGCGACATCCGCTACTGGGACCCCGAGGCCCGCGCCGCGGCGCCGGAGGGCACGTCGCTGATGCGGCTGGTCACCGACGCGTCCATGCTCAACGCCGACGGCGAGGAGCACCGGCGGCTGCGCGGCCCGCTGGTCAAGCTGTTCAGCGCGCGCCAGGTGCAGCGGATGGAGCCGTGGATCACCTCCATCGTCGGCGACCTGCTGGAGGACCTGGCGGCCCGGCCGCCGGGCGAGCCGGTCGACCTGCGGGCCGAGTACGCCTACCCGCTGCCGTTGCGCGTCATCGTCGAGATGCTGGGCGTCCCCGACGGCCTCCGGGAGCGCCTGCGCGAGCTGACCGACCAGGTGGTGCAGCTCGACCGGTGCCCGCCGGACGGCCCGCAGGGACGCAGGGCGCTGTTCGACCTGGTCGCCGAGATCATCGAGCTGCGGCGCGGCACGCCCGGCGAGGACCTGACCACCGAGCTGATCGCGCTGCACGGGCAGGGACGGCTGGACGACGCCGAATTGCAGGACACCGTGCAGGTGCTGCTGATCGCCGGCCACGTGACGACCATCAACCTCATCGCGCACGCCGTCCGCGCCCTGCTGGGCCGGCCCGAGCAGCTTGAGCTGCTGCGCTCGGGGGCCGTGCCGTGGAGCGCGGCCGTGGAGGAGGCGCTGCGCTGGGAGTCGCCCAACGCCTACTTCCCGATGCGCTACGCCATGGAGGACCTGGAGATCGAGGGCGTCCGGCTGCGGGCTGGCGAGGCGGTGCTCGCCTGTTTCTCCGCCGCCGGGCGCGACCCCGAGCGGTTCGGCGAGAACGCCGCCGACTTCGACGTGACCAGGCCGTCCGTGCCGCATCTCGCGTTCGGGCACGGGCCGCACTTCTGCCTGGGCGCGCCGCTGGCCCGGTTGCAGGCCGAGGTCGCGCTGCCGGCCCTGTTCGCGACGTTCCCCGGCATGCGGGCCGCCGGGCCGCTGGACGACCTGCCGCGGCTCACCTCGCTGCTGGACAACGGCGTGCGCGCCCTGCCGGTGCTGCTCGGGCCGCGCGCCTGAGCCGCATCCCGTCCGGTTTATCCGAGATTGCGCATCTTCGAGGGGCGCCTTCTCAGAGAGTGCCGCATCCGGACGGGTCCGTTGCGGCGGCTGCGCCGGGTGTTTTTAGCTGAATGTCCAGGCTCGGGAACCGGATCGACCCCAGGGGATATTCATGCAGACGCCCATTGCCCCCATAGGCGCGCACAGCATGCTCGTGTTTCTGCTTCAGATCGCAGTGATGCTCGCGCTCGCCCTGGGACTCGGGTCGCTGGCGGCCCGGTTCCGGCTGCCCGCCGTGGTGGGCGAGCTGTTCGCCGGCGTGCTGCTCGGGCCGTCGATCCTGGCGCACGTCGCGCCGGACCTCCAGCGCTGGCTCTTCCCCGCCGACCCCGGCCAGTTCCACCTCCTGGACGCCGTCGGGCAGATCGGCGTGCTGCTGCTGGTCGGGCTGACCGGCATCCACATGGACCTGAACCTGGTTCGCCGGCGGGCGGCCACCGCGGCCGGGATCAGCGCGGGCGGCCTGATCATCCCGCTCGGGCTCGGCATCGCCACCGGGTTCCTGCTGCCCAGGGCCATCGTCCCCAACGGCACCGACATGACGGTGTTCGCGCTGTTCATGGGCGTGGCGATGTGCGTGAGCGCGATCCCCGTGCTGGCCAAGACGCTGATCGACATGCGGCTGCTGCACCGCAACATCGGCCAGCTCACCCTCACCGCCGGAATGATCGACGACGCGTTCGGCTGGTTCATGCTCTCGATCGTCAGCGCCATGGCCGTCAACGCGGTCACCACGGGCACCGTGCTCACCTCGCTGGCCTACCTCGTGGCCATCGTCGTGCTGGCCCTGACCGTCGGGCGTCCGCTGGTGCGCGGCGCGATGCGGCTGGCGGCCAGGTCGCCGGAGGCGGGCCCGACGGTCGGGACGGCGATCGTGCTCGTCGTCCTGGCCTCGGCCGGGACGCACGCGCTCGGCCTGGAGTCGGTCTTCGGCGCGTTCGTGATGGGCATGCTGATCGGCAGCGCGGGCCGGGTGGACCCGGCCCGGCTGGCGCCGCTGCGCACGGTGACGCTGTACGGCGTCGCCCCCGTCTTCTTCGCCACCGCCGGGCTGCGGATGGACCTGACCGCGCTGACCCGCCTGCCGGTGCTGCTGGCCGGGCTCGCGGTGCTGGCCGTCGCGATCGTCGGCAAGTTCGTCGGCGCGTACGCCGGCGCCCGGCTGAGCCGGCTCAACCGCTGGGAGGCCCTGGCCCTGGGCGCCGGGCTCAACGCGCGCGGCGTGATCGAGGTCGTGGTCGCCATGGTCGGCCTGCGGCTGGGCATCCTGAGCGTGGAGGCGTACACGCTGGTGGTGCTGGTCGCGATCGTCACCTCGCTGATGACCCCGCCCATCCTGCGCGCGGCGATGTCCCGGGTGGAGCAGACCGCCGACGAGGAGATCCGCGAGACGGCCCACCGGGCCTGGACCACCACGGGCAGCAGCACCTCCGCCTGACCGGCCGGGATCTCCCCCACAGCCCCTAGTGTTGACCGCATGTCCGAAATGCCATCGCGGGTCGAACTGCGCCCGCTCACCCTCTCCGACCAGGACGAATTCTGCTCGCTCGTCCGGGCCAGCGCCGCGCTGCATCTGCCATGGATGCAGCTGCCCTCGACCGCGGAGGGGTTCCGTGCCTGGATGCACCGCTTCGACGACGGCCTCAACCTGGGCTTCCTGATCCGCGTCCGGGAGACCGGAGCCGTCGCGGGAACGGTGAACATCAACTCGATCATCCGGGGCCGCTACCAGGGCGCGTCCGTCGGCTACGCGGCCTTCGCGCCGTCCGCGGGGCGGGGGTACATGACGGAAGGGCTCACCCTCACCCTTCGGCACGCCTTCACCGACCTGCGGCTCCACCGCCTGGAGGCCAACATCCAGCCGGGGAACGAGGCGTCCCTGGCGCTGGCCCGGCGGCTGGGCTTCCGCTACGAAGGGCTGTCGGCCGCCTACCTCTACATCGACGGCGCCTGGCGCGACCACGAACGCTGGTCCATCACCGCCCCCGCCCCCTGGACGCCCGACCCGTCCCTGCCGGAGGCATGAGCCTCCCTACGTGATCCTCGGCGTTGACATTGCTAGTTGTTTCAGTCAGAGTTGAAACAACTGGCAACACGGACCGGAGGGGCCCATGAGCGCCGAGGAACAGCAGGACCGGCTGCTCCGATGGGTGGAGCGGGTGACCGCCTTCTGCGTCGAGGAGTGGGGGTTGCCCCCCATCACCGGGCGCATCCTCGGCTGGCTCATGATCTGCGACCCCGCCGAGCAGTCCGCCGGCCAGATCGCCGAGGCGATCCGGGCCAGCCGCGCCTCGCTCACCTCGAACATGCGCTTCCTCACCGCCATCGGCCTGGTTGCGAAGGTCCGCAGGCCCGCCGACCGCACCTCCTACTACCGCATCGAGGACGACGCCTGGCAGAAGGTCGTCCAGCGCAAGCTCGACAGCCTGAGCGCCTTCGGCGAGATCGCCGGCGAAGGGATCGGCCTCGTCGGCGGCGAGGGTCACCGCGCCGAGCGCATCAGGGCCGCCCACGACTCCCTGACGTGGCTGCAGGATCTCGCAGCCCGCCATCCGCCACGCCGTTAGGAACTCCCGTGCACCTCCTGCGCCCCGAACTCGGGCTGATCCAGGAAACGCTGCTGCTCACCCTCCACGCCAGAGCCCTGGACGCCGGGTCGCCCGGCGCGATCCTGGGCGACCGGCTCTCGGCCGAGCTGGCCGCCCGCATCGACTACGACTTCGGCAGGCTGAAGGTCAAGCCCGACCTGGTCGCCACCACCGCGCTGCGCGCGAAGAAGCTCGACGACGCCGTCCGCGCCTTCGTCGCCGCCCGTCCCGGTTGCGTGGTGATCGACCTGGGCTGCGGCCTGGACACCAGGATGTGGCGGTGCGATCCCCCGCCGGGCGTCGACTGGTACGACGTCGACTTCCCCGAGGTGGTGGCCCTGCGAGCCGAGTGCCTGCCGGGCGGTTCGCACCTGGTGGGAGCCGATCTCACCTCGTCCGGCCGGCTCGCGGACGTCCCCGGCGACCGGCCGGCGATGATCGTCGCCGAGGGGCTGCTGCCGTTCATGCCCGGCGACTCCTTCGCGGCGATGGCCCGCGACCTGACCCGTCATTTCCCCTCGGGCGAGCTCGCGATCAACGGCTACACCCGCTTCGCCGCCTGGGCCATGAAGTACCACCCGAGCATCAAGGCGCTCGGCGTCAAGGCGGCCCAGGGCTTCGACGACCCCCGCGAGCCGGAGTCCTGGGGAGCCGGTCTCGAACTGGCCGAGGAGCAGCTCCTCGTCCGCGCGCCGGAGGTCGCCGGGTTCCCGCAGCCGCTTCGCGCGCTCACCCGGCTCACCGCCCTCAGCACGGCCCTGTCGCGGCAGGGCGCGCGCGTCCTGCGCTACCGGTTCTGACCGGCGGCCTCCCCCGGCCGCGTCCTGACGACCCGGGTGGCCGTCACGAGGTCGTGCAGGGCGGCCCGGTCGCGGCGGGCCAGCACCAGCACGATCGTGGCCCCGGCCAGCGCGTACGCCGCGACCAGCAGAGGCATGGCGACGGCCGACTCCTGGTCACGGGCCAGCCGGGACACCGCCATGTGGGCGCACTGCCACGGCAGCAGCTTGACCAGGCCGCGCGCCACGATCCGCGCCGCACCGGGCCGCCCGCCACCGGCCAGGACCACGACGAGCCCCGCCCGCCGCTTGCCCCACGTCGCCTGCCGCCGCCCCGCCTCCCCCAGGGTCAGGTACGTCAGCACAGGCAGCACGGACAGGGCGGTGATCAGCACATCGGTGCCCACCACGCCGAGCCCGTCGAACACCGCCGCCCCCGCCAGGCGCAGCGGGACGAACACCACGGCCAGCAGGACCAGCCAGGCGACGATCACCAGATAGTCCCAGCCCGCCGCCACCAGCCTCGGCCGTAACCCCACCCGGCCACCCCGCGTCCGCTCCCGCTCGTTCAGCACGCGTCGCCTCCACTCACCATGACCTTCACAGAACGGAGCCCGATCCTCGCACGGCCGCCCCGACAGGGGGTACGCCCCCTGCCGGGACGTCCGGATCAGCCGGACATGGTGGTGATGGCACCGGTCCAGCGGTTGGCCGCGTCCCGGTAGACCTGGAACAGGGCGCTGTCGAAGTACGGGGAGACGCCGGTGTCGTACCGTTCGTCACCGTCGGTGTCGGCGACGCCGATCGTGAGGCCGGTCAGGTAGCCCGCGCGGGTCTCCTCGTCGTACCCGCTCACCCACGCCGACCCCAGCGAGCCGTCGCCCGTGAACGGCGAGTCCACCCCGATGGGCCGGTCCATGCGCGGCGGCCTGGTGGTCCGCACGGCGAACGTCGGCCCGGTCGAACGTTCGAGGGTCCCGCCCGTGTACGGGCCGGTGCCGTCGGGATGGACCCCGGCGGGGTAGCCGAAGACGTCGGCGACGGGCGGGAGCGGCTGGTTGACCGCCAGCCCCATGCCGCCGACCCGGTCGCCCAGGCGTCCGACGTGGGTCAGCACGTCCGGGGCGGACAGGACGACGCCGCTGTGGACGGTGGCGAAGGCGTAGTCCCGGTCGAAGTCGCGGATGTCGTCGAAGTCGTAGTGGGAGATGCCCTGCTTGCCGACGTACAGGCCGAACGGGGTCGCGCCGTCGGAGTACGCCGGGACGAAGACCCACTTGCCGAGCGCGCCCATCGGTGCCTCGACGTCGAACACGCAGTGGCCCGCGGTGGCGACGAGATTGCGGTAGTTCGACTGCACCGAAGTGCCGGTGCACCAGTGGGGCTGGTTGTCGCTGCCGATGAAGAACACCTTGCCGGACGTCACGGCTCCGTCCCCTGGCGGGTCCTCCGGCCCGATCGGGGAGATGCTGACCGGCGGCCCGTCGGGAACGACCCCGGTGGACAGGCGTTCACCGGCGGCCACGGTCAGAACGGTGTACGGCGTGGCGTTCCGCAGGTTGGCGGCCCCGTCGGCGAGCCAGAACCGGGCCACCTCCCTGGCCTGCTCCACGACCGGGGCCAGCGGGACCGTCGCGACGGTGGCCGCCCGCGCGGGGCCCGCCACGACAACGGAACCCAGCAGGCTCAACCCGGCGACTGACGCGATCATCGCACGCCTCAAGGACATCTCTCCCGTCCGGTGGAGCCGGCCGCTCCGCACGGCCGGCGATCACCGAGATCGTAAGCACGACCGACGGCGGAAGCCCACGGTTTTTAGATCACATGTTCGAAACGGGTTCGAAAGCGCGCGGATCAGGACTGCTTGCGGCCCACCGCGCACAGGTGGTAGTCGCCGTGGATCGGGGACGGGTCCGTGTCCGGGTCGGGACGCCACTCGCGGGTGTTGACGATGCCCGGCTCCAGGAGGTCGAAGCCGTCCAGGAGGGAGGCGAACACCGACCGCCTGCGGGCCGTGAACGGCGAGGTCGCGTTCCGGTAGACGGCGCTGACGTCGTCGGCCTTGCTCGGCATGGTGTCCGGGGCGACGTGCGTCAGCACGATGTGGCTGCCCGCCGGCAGCAGGTCGCGGTAACGGTGGACGATGCCGACCGGGTCCTCGTCGTCGGTGACGAAGTGCAGCAGCGAGACCACGAGCAGCGCGATCGGCCGGGAGAAGTCCAGCACCTCGGCCGCCCGCTCCATGACGGCCTCCGGCCGCCGCAGGTCGCCCTCCTGGACGGTGACGTCCGGCGAACGGCCGAGCAGGGCACGGGAGTGGGTCAGCACGACCGAGTCGTTGTCCACGTAGACGATCTTCGCGCCCTCGACCACCTCGTGCACGTGGCCGGCGGTCGGCAGCCCCGACCCGATGTCGAGGAACTGGTCGACGCCCTCCTGCCGCAGGTGGCGCACGGCGCGCTGCAGGAAGGCCCGGCTGTTGCGCGCGTCGCCCCTGATCTCGGGGATGATCGACAGCACCTTCTCCGCGGCGTCCCGGTCGGACGCGAAGTTGTCCTTCCCGCCGAGGTAGTAGTCGTACATCCGCGCCACGTTGGGCACCGCGGCGCTGACGCCCGGCGGGACTCGGTCACTCATCATGCCCCAAACCTAGACGATCTAGGGCTGACGTTGGGATGATCTCTGCCATGTTAGGTCTCGACGCCTCGACGGGCATCAGCAGGACCAACCTCTGGGCATGCATGGGGCTCGGGCTCCTCGGCACGGCGGTCATCACGTTCCTGCCGGCCGCCCAGCCGTACCTGCTCACCGACGCGCTGGGGCTGTCCGGCGACGAGCTCGGCCGCACCACCGGCTACCTGCAGATCGCCGCCGAGGCGGCGCTCATCCTGAGCCTGGTCTGGTACGGCGCGCTCGCCGACCGCATCGGCCGGCGGCCCGTCGCCGTGGCGGGGCTGCTGCTGTGCGCGGTCGGCGCGGCGCTCTACCCGTTCGCGGGCAACGTCGTCGTCCTGGTCGCGCTGCGGGTCGTCTTCGCCCTCGGGATCGCCGCCCTGAACGTCACCATGTCCGCGATCACCGCCGACTACGTGCGCGACCACGCGCGCGGCAAGGCCTACGGCTGGCTCGGCCTGTTCAGCGGCATCGGCGCGGTGATCGCGGTGCTGGTGCTGGTACGCCTGCCGAACATGCTGGAGAACGGCGGCATGGAAGCGGCCACGGCGGCACGGGTGGGCTTCCTGGTGGTCGCCGGCCTGGTGCTGCTGGGCGCGCTGGCCCTGCGCGGCACGCTCGCGGCCGGCCCGGCCGCGCCCGTCGAGCAGCGCGTCGGGCTGGCGCGGCTGGTCGGCGAGGGCGTGCGGCTGGCCCGCGATCCCGGCGTGGCGCTGTCGTACGCGGCGTCCTTCGTGGCCAGGGCCGACCTGGCGCTGGTGGCGAGCTTCCTGTCGTTGTGGATCGTCGACTACGCCAAGGCCGTGCGCGGCATGTCCGCCACCGAGGCCCTGGCCAAGAGCGGCGCGATCGTGGGCATCGCGTACATGGTGATCGTGGTGGGCGCGCCGCTGTTCGGCTGGCTCGGCGACCGGATGCGCCGGCAGGACGTGGTGATCCTGGCCCAGACGCTGGCCGCGGCCGCGTACCTGTCGACGCTGCTGGTCAGCGACCCGCTCGGGCCGGGCATGATGCTGGTGGCGGCCGCCATCGGCCTGGGCGAGATCGGCGTCATCACCACGGCGGGCCCGCTGCTGGCCCAGCAGGTGCCGGCCCGCTACCGGGGGTCCAGCTTCGGCGTCCAGACGCTCTGCGGCGCGATCGGCATCTTCGTCATCTCCGGCGTCGGCGGCTGGCTCTACGACCTGTGGCGTCCCGCGGCGCCCTTCGCGCTGTCGGGCGCGTGCGGCCTGCTGGTCGCCCTGTTCGGCCTGGCCGTCCGCCGCCGCGTCACCGCCCACCCGGAGGTCGCTCCGGACCCCACCCCGGACCGTACGGCCTGACCGCTGACCCGGGCGAACCTTCGGAAGGGCGTCCGTCCCGCTGAGCCCGCTGTGGTGGAGCGCGAGCGCGGCGTTCGTCGGCGCATGGGGTCGTCAGCGCATGGAGCAGACGGACAGGACGCCGGAGGCGTCGCCGCCGTAGCGTGTCCAGTCCGCGTCTCCCGCGAACCTCGTCCACTCCTCCCTGGTGAGAGGGTCCCCGCCACCGGCCTGCGAACACATCGCTCCCAGGGGATCCGCCATGACGCGGTCCAGGTCGTGGAGGTCCCAGAGGAAGATCCCGCGGTAGGGGTCGGCCATGAGGGCGACCCGGCTGTCCGCGCTGAGCGCGACGGCGTTGACGTCCTCCGTGTTCCCCTTCAGCGCGGCGAGCCGGACGGGCCGCGCCGGGCGGGAGAGGTCCCACAGGAACCCGTCGCCGAGGCTGGTGCCGAGGAGGGCTCTCCGCCCGTCGGGCGTCAGGGCGATCTGGGTGACGTCCGGAACATCCATGCCACCGGTCTCTCCAGGATCGGCGGGATTGTGCAGATACCACGCTCTCACCCGTTCGGCGCCGGCGACCAGAGCGATCCGGCCGTCCCCGCTCATCCCCAGCGCCTCCGTGAGACTGCCGGGAAAGGCAGGGTCGGCTGACCTGACGGGATGCTTGGGGTCCGCCAGATTCCAGACGACCGTCGAACCCCGTTCCCCGACGGTGACGGCCGTGCGGCCGTCACCGCTCAACGCCAGATCCTGGACGCCGTCATGGCCGGCCTCGATGACCGAGGACCGGACCGGGCGGGATCGATCGGCCAGATTCCACACGAGCAGGTCGCCGTCATCGTCGGCGACCAGCGCGGTGCGACCGTCACCGGACAGCGCGATCTTACGTGCCGCCCCGCCCTTCGCCCTGCCCTCGAGGGTGGTCCCGCGGACGGGACGGGCCGGGTCGGTGAGATCCCAGACGATCGCGGAGCCGTCATCACCGCCGATCAGCGCCGTCCGCCCGTCGGCCGACAACGCCACCGCGGTCACCTCCTCAAGCCCTTTCAGCACGGCGAGCCGATCCGCCTTCTCGGTGATGTCCAGATCCAGCCAGGTGCGAAGGTCGAACACGCTCACGCCGTCCGTGCCCTTTGTGAGAGCGATCCGCCCGTCGGTGCTCAGGGCCATGGCCTGAACACCGGTGGGGGTGGGCTCCGCCAGATGTGCGCGCCGCCACATGAGCAGGGTGTCCGTCAGCCCGGCACGGGTCTGCTCGTCGGCATGGAGTGCGACGGCGGCCGCCCCGAGTTTCCGTGCCTTGACCGGATCCGTGTCGCGCAGTTCAGCGGCATGGAGCGCGAGCAGGCGGGCCACGGCCAGACGTTCCTGGCTCGACGCCTTGTCATGCTCGCGCTTCCAGGCGAATCCGCCGGCCCCCACGCCGAGAACCAGGCAGAGAGCAAGCACCATGGCGAGACGACGGCCGGAGCGGGGTGAACTGCGCCTGGCCTCGGCCGGATCATCCGTCATCTGCTCTCCGTCAACTTCGTCGTTCCGGCTCACAGCGGCGCATATTTGGTGTCTATGATGTGCGCGTACTCAGGCTTGCACACGGTCGCGTATTTGCTGAACTTACAGTTGCTCGTCTTGGTGATGACGGCGATACCGGAGCCCTCGCCGTGCGACCTGCTCCCGCTGCTGGCAGCGGCGATCGCATTGTCCTGCATATCTTTGAGCACTCCGTTGATGATGTCGATCACCGCCTTCACCACCCCGCAGCCCGCGGCGACGAGCGGCTGTTCGACGCCCATGACGGCCGCGCAGATGTCGAGCCCGGAGCTGATGATGACCATCGGCAGCTCTCCGCCCTTCTCCAGGGTCCCCTTGTCGTCGTCGCTCAGGTAGGTGACACACACGCCGCCGCCCTTGCCGTTCTCGCAGATGGCGTAGGAGACGTCCTGCCAGCTTTCTCCTTGCGTGCAGTTACTGCCTCTGAGCCCCTTGAGATCCTTGCAGTCCTCAAGGAACGAGTTATAGGTCTTGCCGCAGATCCCCTTTTCGGAGAGGACCTTCTGGTTCACGCTGTCCCGGCAGTGGAACAGCACGTTCACTCCGAAAGCGCATTCGTTCGCCGACATCCCGCGGCCACGCTTGTAACAAGACAGGAACTTGTCGTCAACATCGTCACACTTGACGTTGGTGTGCTTCTTGCAGCGGAAGACGACCTCCGACATGGTGCTGCATCCTGGATCGTCGCCTCTCTTGTCGGCACGGCACGAGTAATAGTCGAAACGCACGTTCTCGCAACCGCCGACCCCCTGGCCGTATCCGGGACGCGAACCGTTCTCGGCTCCGAACATGCAGCGGCGAACCTCACGTCCCGCCCCGGAGCAGACGTCGTCACTCTTGCGCGACTCGTAGTCGCTGCCCTTCCGGCAGGTGACATATTCGTCGGCGAAGGACCCGCAGATCTTGGCGCTTCCCTTGTAGTTTCCGGCACGGCGCTCGTTGCGGCAGTCGACGTAGTCGTCCTTCATGTCCTGGCAGATGTTCTTAGCGGTCTTGCCCTTATTCTCCTTGGTGCAGCTCGTGTATTCCTTCGCCGCGTCCTTGCAGATGGGATCCTTGCTCTTCTTGCCGCCCTGGGGGCAGCTCAGCGCCTTCATCGTGGCGCCGCCCGCCGACGTGGCGATGCTCAGGCCTCCGGACTTGTTCCACAACATGTTCTTGACCATGCTGGCGAGCTTGCCCATGACCTTGCTCAGAGCCTTGTGGCCGTCAGGGTCGATGTTGGTGAGGGGGTTGTCGTTGGCGTAGGCGTAACGGTTGAGCTGGACGCTGGGGTCCGCGTTCTGACTCAGCGTGTCACCCGAGACGAAGCTGCCCGTACTGGGTTGGTACCAGCGAGCGGCCATGTTGATCTTGCCGGAGTCCGGGTCGGTGTAGGCGCCTTGGTAGCCGAGGGCGTGGGCGTTGCCGGTTCGGGTGATGACCTCACCGAAGGGGTCGTAGGCGACCGAATCGATAAGGGAGGTGCCGTCCGCCTTGAACGCCCCGACGAGGTCGCCGCGCAGGTCGGAGAAGGCGAGCTGGGCGCCCGCGCCGTCGCTGATGCCCAGCGTGCGGCCCAGCGCGTCCCGGCCGAAGGCCGCTCGCACGACATTGGCGGCATCCGTCACGCACACGAGGTTGTCGGACAGGCCGTCGTAGACGTGGCGAGTGGTCTGCTGCCCTTGAGTGCGGGTTTCGACCCGATCCAGGCCGTCGTAGTGGTACGTGACGCCGTCGTCCTGCACAAGCCGGTCGAAGGCGTCGAACTTGGTCAAGCGCACGATTCCGGCTGAGTCCTCGGCCAGGGTGCCGCGCGCCGTGTAGGTGTAGGAGTGGCCGTCTCCCGACGTCAGGCGGTTTCGCTCGTCGTAGGTGTAGGTCTTGTCGCCGGCCTTGGTCCGGTTGCCGGCCGCGTCCCAGCCGTAGTCGGTCTTCTTGCCGTCCGGGGCGGTCCACGAGGTGAGCCGGTTGGCCCAGTCGTAGGTGTAGGTGTTGGTCCCGGCTCCCGCCGTACCGCTGGTGGTCTTGGCGACGAGGTTGTCGTCCAGGTCGTAGCCGTACTCGATCGAGGCGATGGCGCCACCCGACGAAGTCGTGAGCTCGTCCTTGGTCAGCCGGTTCAGACCGTCGTAGGCGTAGGAGCGGCGGGCCCCCGAGGCGCCGTAGGCCATCGACGTCAGGCGCGAGGCCTTGTCGTAGACGTAATCGATGGAGGAGGCGCTGACGGGGTCCACCGTCTGGGTCAGCCGATCGGCGTCGTCCCAGGTGAAGCTGGTGGTTCCGGTGACGTCGACGCGCTGGGCGAGCCTGTTGTCGGCGTCGTAGGCAAAGGCGTTCAGGTCGCCGCCCGTTCCCGCCGCCTTGAGCAGCAGGCCGCGATCGTTGAGCGTGAAGCTCAGACCGTTCGCCGCCACCATCCTGCCGGCCTGATCGTAGCCGAACGTCTTGTCCTCGGTGGCGACCTCGGCGCCGGTGCCGGACTGCTTGGTCAGCCTGTTGAGCTCGTCGAACACGCGGTCTACGCGCACTCCGCCGGGAACGAGGCTGGTCACGGGGTTGCCGGCCGCGTCGTAGGCGGTGGTCCAGGTGCGGTCGGACACGTCAGGATGGGCCGCGGTGCTGGGCTCGATGACCGCTTCCGCCAGGCCAAGGCTGTTGTAGGTGGTGAAGGTGGCGTTGCCTCGGCCGTCGGTGGAGCGCGTCGGACGACCAACGGCGTCGTAGCCGAAGCTCGTGGTGATCTTCTCGGTGGCCGAGATCGGCTCCTGACGCTCGATCAGCCGGTTCGCGCCGTCGAACACCTGGGTGGCGGTATGGCCTTCGGCAGAGGTCTGACTGATCGGATTGCCGGCCAGGTCGTAGTCGGCTCTCCTGGTCCGCAGCACGCTGCCGTCGGCGTCCACCTCTTGGATCTGGGTCTTCCTGCCCGCCAGGTCGTAACTGGCAGTGCTTGAGCGGCCCAGCGGGTCGGTGGTCCTGGTGGTGCGCCCGGCCAGGTCGTACGCGAACGTGGTGGTGTTGCCCAGCGCGTCGGTTTCGCTGACGAGGGCGCCGGTCGCGTCATAGGCACGAGTGCTCGCGTCGCCCGTCGGCCGTGTCGTCCTGGTCACACGGTCGGCGTCGTCGTACTCCATCCTCGTGACGTATACCGCCTGCGACGGCTTGCGCTCGATCGTGGTCAAGGTGATCTGCCGGCCCAGGTCATCGTAGGTCGACTCGGACCGGGCCCCGGTGGGATCGACCGTCCAGAGTGCCTCCCCCAGCAGGTCGAAGCCGTAGGTCCACACGCCGGCCGGGGCCGTACCCGCCTTGGGCGCGGTGACCTGCACCTTGCGGCCGAGCCCGTCGTACACCGCCGTGGTCGTCTGGCCGCGGCGATCCGTCGAGGTGATCAACTGACCCGCGGCGTCGTACGCGGCACTCTCCTTGGGGGTGAGCGGCTGGCCCCCTGGCGGGGTGTAAGCGGGGAACACCTGCTCGACGACGCGTCCGGCCCGGTCGAACGCCGAGGTTGTGGCGCGGCCTTCCGCGTCGACCTGGTGCGTCTTGTCGCCGAAGGTGTTGTAACCCATCTTGGCCGACGGCCTCATGGTGGCCGTGGGGGCGCCGGCGCGTTCGATCGTGATGGACGGCAGCTGAACCTGTGCGACCTGACCCGCCTCATCGTAGGAAAGGGTGGTCGTGAAGGCTGCGGGGTCAGCGCCGGGCGCGTTGCCGCGCGGATCGGTCGTCGAGGTGACCAGGCCGCGGTCGTCCACGGTGAAGCTGGTCACGAGATCTTGACCGCCGTTGTGGACGACCTGCCGGATCGGCCGGTTCGCCTCGTTGTAGGCGTACTCGCTGACCTCCGTGCGGCCGCTGCCTGCGGCGGTCATGCTGATCTTGGTCACGTTGTCGTTGGCGTCGTAGGTCATGGCGGTGACCCGGTTCAGCCGCGCCGGATCGACCGTCTGGGAGACGAGCCGTCCGGCCGCGTCGAAGGTCGCGTCGACCTGTAGCGTTCCCCCGTCGCTGGTCTGGCTCGTCAGGTTGCCGGCGGCGTCGTAGGTTCTGGACTCCAGCACGACGTCACGAGGGGCTGTGGAGCCGTTCAGCCTGACATTCTTGGCGATCTTCTCCGCGGGCATGTTGTCGTCGTAGTAGGTGTAGGCGGTGGTGCGGCCCAACGCGTCGGTCTGCGACGCCATCCGCCCGGCCGGGTCGTAGGCGTTGGAGGTCATGACCAGGTCTGCCGCCTGTTGAGGGGTGACCGGGCTACCGGTCCAGCCCTTGAGGGTGGTCGTGGCCCATTCTCCGCGCGGCGTGTATCCGTAGGCGAAGGTCGTGCCGCGCTCGTCGGTGAAGCTGATTTTCTGGCCCTTGTGGTCGTAGGCGAAGCGCTGGACCCCGCCCTCCGGGCCGGTCGCGGTCTCCACGCGGCCGTAGACGTCGTAGGTGTAGGCAGTGGCGCGAGTGCGGTCGCCGCCGGTGACGTCCGCCAGCGACTCGGTCAAAGGCAGGCCGTCCGCGTCGTACGTTCCGGTCCACAGCGAGGTGTGCGTCACTCCGGTGACGACGTTCTTCACCCCGGTGCCGGTACGGGAGGTGACCCTGCCCAGCGCATCGTAGACGACGTTCGTCTTGACCCCGTCGGGGAACGCCTGCGAAATCTCGCTCACCGTGACCGCGCGGCCCAGCGCGTCGTGCTCGTACTTCTTGGCCAGTCCTCCGGGGCTGGTCTGGACCGCCAGGTCGCCCGCCGCGGTGTAGGTGTAAGTGGTCTCGTTGCCCTTGTGGTCCTTGGCCGACTTCAGCAGGCCCGCCGGGGTGAGCCCGCCTCCTTCGGCGGGCTCGGTCCCGTCGCTGTAGGTCTTCACCGTCGTACGCCCCTGCGGGAAGTCCGAGGTGGCAGGGATCATCTGCTTGATCTGCTCGCCGAAGGAGTTGAAGACCCACGAGGTCTGGTACGTCTCGTCCGCCGGCGCGGACGACCGCGCGTCCCGACGGGCGTTCTCAAGGTCGTTGCGCGGGTCGAAGGGGTTGTCGATGTTCAGGTAGTAGCCGTGGTACTCAGTGGCACAGTTGGTGGCGGTCCGGCACGTCTTCTTCGACAGCAGGTTCCCGCGGCTGTCGAACGCCGTCTCCACGACGTTCCCGTTGGGGTCGAAGATCTTCGCCGGATAGCCGCCGACGTCGTAGGTGAACCGGCTGGTCTGGCCGAGCTGGTCGGCCTTGGAGATCGGCCGGTTGCCGCGCAGGGCGTCGTCCACGAAGGTCAGCGTCTTGTCGTGCGGGTCCGTCACCGTGGTGGTGGCGAAGACGAGGACGTTGGTCTCCCTGCTGTAGACCGGGGCCGACAGCTTCCAGGTTCCGCCGTTGGCGTCGGTGTGCTGCGTCAGCCGCCCGCCGTCGGCCGCGTAGACGTTCTCCGCCTCCGTACGGCCCGCCGCGGTGACCGACTTGACGAGCTGCGGCTGCGGCGAGCGCGCCGCGTAGTGGGTCTTGACGACCTGGGCACCCAGCGGCTTGCCGTAGACGGCGACCTCGTCGATGTCACCGGCGAACGGGAAGACCGCGGTGGTTCCCGTGGTGGCGGGCCAGGCGGAGGAGCCGTAGCCGGAGCCGATGCGGGTCTCGTACTGGTTGTAGTGCTCGATCTCACCGGCGAGGGTGCCGACGGCCTGGCCGTCCAGGAAGAGGGTCTGTGTGTCTTCCGCGCCGGACAGGACCACGTGGTGCCAGTTGCCGTCCTTGACCGAGACGGCGGAGGTGATCGGCGTGGCGGCCTTCGTGTAGAACTGGCCGCGGAGCTTGCCGTCCGTGCCGACGTACAGCACGGGGGTGAAGGCGCTGGGGGTGTCGGTGGAGTTCTGGTAGCCGAGGATCGTCCCGGACCCCGTGGTCCTGAACCACGCCTCGACGGCCACGTTGCCGCCTTGGCCGTTGACGGCGGACTGGGGCAGGGCCACGTACGACGAGGTCGCGGTGCCCTTGAAGCGCATGGCGGTGTCGGGCGAGCCGGTGAGGGCGCCTGGCACGGCCGCGACCACGTCGGGCGTCGTGCCGGTGAGCTTGGCCTCCTCGCCCGGCTCCGGCTGCCAGGGCGTCGCGCTGTCGATCTTCGTGCCGTTGGCGGTTCCGGTCTCGTTCAGCCGCCAGTAGCCCTCGGGGCCGGTGTCGAGCACGGCGCTGCGGTAGCGGGAGGCGTCACCGTAGCTGTAGACGGAGCACGCCGTCGTCGTGCTCGGCGGGCAGACCTTGACGAGCTTGTCGCCGTCGTAGGCGTAGGTCCAGGTGAGCGGCGCGCCGCCGACCGGATCGGTGGAGACGGCGGTGACATGGGCGCCGGTCCAGGTGAAGGTGAGCGACCTGCCGCCGGTGGCGGTGGCCTTGGCGAGCTTGCCGTCGGCTCCGTAGGTCAGCTCCTGGGTGTGGTTCCGGTTGTCGGTGACCTTGGTGAGCCGCCCGGCCGCGTCGAACCAGTAGGAGGTGGCCGACTTGTCCATCAGCCGCCAGCCGCCCCCGGTCACGTCGGCGAGGGTCGCGAACACCCCGGGCGGCGACGCGTAGGTGGCCTCCGCGGGAGTGCGCGGGGTTTCGCCCTTCCGGACGGCGAAGCGGTGCTGCTCCCCGCCGGGATAGGTGATCAGCACGGTCGAGGTCTTCGGCTCGGGCTCGACCCGCATGTCCCAGCGGGTGGACCAGCCGACGCCGAAGGCGGAATCGGGCCGGAGGTCCAGACTGTTGTACGTGCGCGCCACCGACAGTGGCGGCCCCACCACGGTTACCGATGCGTCGATCGCCGCAGTGGTGTAGTTGCCGGTCGAGTGGTCGAAGGCGAGCCCGTCGCTCCCCTCCCCCAGGGACGCGTTGATGCTCCCCTGCTCAGGAACGGGGACGAAGGCCCGCCAGGAGGACGTCACGGTGGTACCGCCGCCCATCGCCTTGGCCTGCCACCAATACGTCTGTCCCCACTTCAATTTGTCGCCTGGCACCGTCCAGGCGCCCGACTTGCCCCAGTCCGGCGATGTCTCGCACCAGGACCAGGTCGGTTGCTTGCCCGCGCAGACCTGGAACCAGTACGTCACCTCCGTCGCCGGGTCGGCCGGACGCGCATGAGCCGACAGGGTGGGAGTGAGCGTGCCGACACGGGTGTTGTTGGCCGGCGAGAAGGTCTCGAACGGCAGCGCGTTGATCTTCGCGGACTGCCATTCCGACCACGGCCCGCCGACTCCGGACGTGGTGACCGCGCGCACCCGCCAGCGGACCAGCCAGCCGTCCCGCAGCTTGTCCGACGGCACGCTCAACCAGGCCTCCCTGCCGGAGGCGGCCGGAGTGGTACCGGTTGCCGCATAGATGGAGCCCTTGCCCTGCTCAGGCACGGCGGGGTCGTGCTCGATCTCGACGCCCAGGTTCATCGCGCGGTTCTCGGCGTCGGTGACCTTGGCGTACACGGACGGGGTCAGGGACTGCGTGGTCCAGGAGGCGGTGCCGCGGGTGGCGGGGTCCAGGCCGGGCGCCTCGGCAGACGGCTTGGTCAGGTCGACCCGCGCCGTCTGCCACTCGATCCAGGGGCCGGCGACGCCCGTGGTGGTCTCGCCGCGCACCCGCCAGCGCACCCGCCATCCGTCGCGCAGCTTGCCGGCGGGCACCTGGAGCCACGCGGTACGGCCGGACGCCGAGGACGCGCTTCCCCTGCCGCTGTAGATCAGCCCGGAGCCCTGCGCCGGAGCCGAGGGATCATGCTCGATCTCCACGCCCAGGAAGGACGCGCGGCTCTCGGGGTCGGTGACGGTCGCGTACACCGACGGAGTCAGTGAGGGCAGTGTCCACTGACCGGCGCCGGACGTGCCCGGCGTCATGCCCGGGGCGGCGGCCGACGGCTTCTTCAGGTCCACGCTCGCGTACTGCCAGGCCGACCAGGCGCCGGCCGTCCCGGACGTGGGGACGCCGCGCACCCGCCAGCGCACCCGCCATCCGTCGCGCAGCTTGCCGGCGGGCACCTGGAGCCAGGCGTTGGAGCCGGACGGGTAGGACGTCGTGTCCTTGCCGGCGTAGATCAGCCCGGTGCCCTGCGCGGGGACGGCCGGATCGTGCTCGATCTCCGTCCCCAAGGAGGAGGCGGCGCCGTTCGAGGTGGTGACCTTCATGTAGAGCCAGGGGGTGAGCGAGGACAGCGTCCAGGTGCCCGTGCCCTGGGTGGCGGGCATCGCGCCGAGGCCCGCCCCGGCGGGCCTGCCCACCTCGATCATGCCGAACTGCCATTCGGACCAGGGGCCGGTGATCGGCGTGGTGCCCGGGATCACCGCCCGCACCCGCATCCGGACGAACCAGCCGTCCTGCAGTTTCCCGGCCGGCACGGTGACCGCCGAGTACGCGGACGAGGACGACGTCACCGGCCCGGTGCCGGACCAGATCAGCCCGCTGCCCTGGGCGGAGACCGACGGGTCGTGCTCGACCTCGACCGCCAGCGCGCCGTACCGATCCGACGGATCCGTGATCCGGCCCTCGAAGGTGGGTGTGGCCGACGAGAAGGACCACAGGGTGCTCTCGGACGCGGGGGAGCCCCACCAGCTCTCGACGATCGGCTTGGTGGTGTCGACCCTGCCCAGCCGCCATTCGGACCAGGGGCCGGTGATCGGCGTGGTGCCCGGGATCACCGCCCGCACCCGCATGCGGACGAGCCAGCCGTCACGTAGCTTCCCGGCCGGGACGGTCGCCGTCGAGTACGCCGACGTGGCCGACGTCACCGATCCGGTCGCCGCCCAGATCTGCCCGCTGCCCTGGGCGGGAACCGACGGGTCGTGCTCGACCTCGACCGCGAGCGCGCCGTACCGGCCCGACGGATCCGTGACCCGGCCCTCGAACTGCGGCGTCAGGGAGGAGAAGGTCCAGGTCGACGCCTCGCCCTCCATGAGCGGCCCGGCCCACCACGACTCCACCACCGGCTTGGTGGTGTCGACCCGCCCGGTCCGCCAGGCCGACCATGGTCCTGTGACGGGAGAGCTGCCCGAGGTCACCGCGCGCACCCGCATCCGGACGTGCCAGCCGTCCTGCAGCTTCCCCGCCGGCACGGTGACCGACGAGTACGGGGACGAGGACGACGTCACCGTGCCCGTGCCGGACCAGATCTGTCCGCTGCCCTGGGCGGGGACCGACGGGTCGTGCTCGACCTCCACCACCAGCGAGCCGTTGCGGCCCTCGGCGTCCGTGATGCGGCCCTCGAACCGCGGCGTCAGGGAGGAGAAGGCCCAGGTCGACGCCTCGCCCTCCATGAGCGGCCCGGCCCACCACGACTCCACCAGCGGCTTGTGGGTGTCCACCTTTCCGGCCTGCCATCCCGACCACGGCCCTGTCACCGGCGTGGCACCCGGGATCACCGCCCGCACCCGCATCCGGACGTGCCAGCCGTCCTTCAGCTTCCCCGCCGGAACGGTGACCGACGAGTACGCGGACGTGGCCGACGTCACCGTGCCCGTGCCGGACCAGATCAACCCGCTGCCCTGCCCGGCGGCGGACGGATCGTGCTCGACCTCCACCACCAGCGAGCCGTAGCGGCTCTCGGCGTCCGTGATCCGGCCCTCGAACTGCGGCGTGAGGTT
Source organism: Nonomuraea sp. NPDC051191 (assembly GCF_044455665.1). Classification (NCBI taxonomy): domain Bacteria; kingdom Bacillati; phylum Actinomycetota; class Actinomycetes; order Streptosporangiales; family Streptosporangiaceae; genus Nonomuraea; species Nonomuraea sp. NPDC051191. Next base: position 282,612 of record NZ_JBITEZ010000006.1, read on the forward strand.
GGAGAACGTCCAGTCGGACGACTCTCCCTCCATGAGCGGCCCGGCCCACCACGACTCCACCAGCGGCTTGTGGGTGTCCACCTTTCCGGCCTGCCAGGCCGACCACGCTCCCGTGACGGGTGTGGCGCCCGGGATGACGGCCCGCACCCGTATCCGGACGCGCCAACCGTCCCGCATCTTCCCGGCCGGCATCGAGACCGCCGAGTACGACGACGTGGCCGACGTCACCGGTCCCGTGCCCGACCAGATCAGCCCGCTGCCCTGGGCGGGGACCGACGGATCGTGCTCGACCTCCACCACCAGCGAGCCGTAGCGACCCGCAGGATCCGCGATCCGGCCCTCGAAGGTGGGGGTCACACTGGAGAACGTCCAGTCGGACGACTCACCCTCCATGAGCGGCCCGGCCCACCACGACTCCACGAACGGCTTGTGGGTCTCCACCTTTCCGGCCTGCCAGCCCGACCACGGACCGGCCACGGGCGAGCCTCCCGTGGTGACCGCGCGTACCCGCATCCGGACGAGCCAGCCGTCCTGCACCTTCCCGGCAGGCATGGCGACCGACGAGAACGAGGTCGAGGCCGACGTGGGCGTCCCCGTGGCCGACCAGATCAGCCCGCTGCCCTGGGCGGGAACCGACGGGTCGTGCTCGACCTCCACCACCAGCGAGCCGTACCGGCCCGCAGGATCGTTGATCTGCCCCTCGAAGGTGGGGGTCACGGTCGGGAAGGTCCAGGTCGACGACTCGCTCTCCATGACGGGATATGCCCACCAGGAATCCACGACCGGCTCGGCCGCCGCCCGTGCGGCCGCCGTCCTGCCCGCACCCCGCGTGATGGTCGCGGCCCTGCCGAAGGCCGGGCCCTGCGGCCCCGCCGATCCCCCCGCCGCGTCCTCGCCCTTCCCCGCCGGATTCCCTGGAGGTGGCGGAGGCGTCTTCAGCCCCGCGACGTCCGGCTGCTTCATCGTGTGCGGGACGTCTACCGGCAGCGCCCCCGGGACACGCCCGTCATCGCCCGCGCCCCCGCGACCGGCCTTGGCTCTTGCCCTCGTCGCAGCAGTGTCGACCAGGTGCGGCAGATCCTTGGCCGTACCCGTCTGCTGCACGGGCGCGTGGGTCGAGGCCCCGTCCGAAGGCGACGCGGGAAGAGGCAGGCGCACCGGCGACACCTCCGCGAGCGCGGGCATCGTCGAATATCCCAGGAAGGCCGGCAACATGACCACGAGCAGAATGAGAGCGAGGCGGGCGAGCCGCCGTTCTCGCGGCAGGGACGCGATTCCCGGAAGGCCGCGCTCCGTTCGATTTCGAGCAGCATGCATCCCCACGGCGACCACTCCAAGCTGAGGGAAGGGCACGCTCGTGGCAGGCCCTGGAGGCAAATAAGGCGAAAGTAAATAACGACCAACGCCTATTTAGACCGAGCCGATGCGTTTATGGAAGATGATCAATCGGGAAATCGAGGCTGCCCATTCCGGAGGTACGGCTCCGGCGCCATCGGCGCTGATCAAGGACGACGACCGGACGCCGTGTGATGCAGATCACTCTCCAGCGCGGTGCCGACACGGGACGGGGCGCCTCCGTACCCGGAGGCGCCCCGCTTCGTGGTGGGATCAGGCGACGAGACGGCGGTCGGCCGCGTGGACGGTTTCCCGGACGACGCGGCAGATGCCGGCGATGTGGTCCGCGTCCACCGTGGGCCCCGTCGGCAGGGACAGGACGCGGGCGGCCAGGCCCTCGGCGCGGGGCAGCGGCAGCGGGAAGTGCCGGGCCGGGTCCGACCGGTACGGTTCCACCTGGTGGCAGATGGGCGAGAAGTACCGGCGCGCGTGCACGTTCTCCACGAGCAGCGCCTCCAGCACCACGTCCCGGGAGACGCCGGCGACGGCCTCGTCCACCTCGATGACCAGGTACTGGAAGTTGGCCCGCTCGCCGGGCGCCTGGCCGCGCACCACGACGCCCGGCAGCCCGGCGAGCAGTTCCTCGTAGACCCGCTGGTTGCGCCGGTTGGCCTCGACGATGGTGTCGATGGCCTCCAGCGAGGTCAGCCCCATGGCCGCGTGGAACTCGCTCATCCGGGCCACCGTGCCGGCCCCGGAGATGTGCCCGGAGGCGTCGATGCCCTGGTTGCGCAGCTCCCTGACCCGCGCGGCCAGCTCGTCGTCGTCGGTGACGATCGCGCCGCCCTCGACGCTGTTGACGAACTTGGTGGCGTGGAAGCTGAAGATCTCCGCGTCCCCGGACGTGCCGATGGGTCTGCCCCGGTAGGTGCAGCCGAGCGCGTGCGCCGCGTCGAACATCAGGACGAGCCCGTGCTCGCGGGCCAGGCGGGTCAGCGCGTCGACGTCGCACGGGTAGCCGAAGACGTGCACGCCCAGGATGCCGCGGGTCCTCGGGCCGATCAGGCGTTCGACGTGGTCGGGGTCGGCGTTGCCGGTGATCTCGTCGGAGTCGCAGAAGACCGGGACGATGCCGATCCACTCCAGCGCGTGGGCGGTGGCCACCCACGTGAAGGACGGGACGATCACCTCGTCGCCCGGCCGCAGCCCGGCGGCCCTGGCCGCGATCTGGATGCCGGTGGTGGCGTTGCAGGTGGCCACGGCGTGCCGGGCGCCGGTCAGGTCGGCCAGTCGCGCCTCGAACTCGCGCACCAGCGGCCCGTTGTTGGTCAGCCAGAGCCGGTCGAGCACACCGCCGAGCCGTTCCAGCAGGCGCGCCCGCTCCCCCGCGTTCGGCCGGCCGACGACGAGCGGCTCACGAGAGGCCATCGCCAGCCTCCTCGCGCACGCCGACGAACAGCCCGGGGCTGTTGGGCCGGCCGTCGGCCAGCTTGAACGCGGGCCGGAACTCGGCCCGGCAGCCCGCCTTGGCGAACGCCTCCAGGTACTGGTCGCAGGTGAACAGGCTGGAGTAGAGGACCTCGGCGAACTCCTTGAACCCCGAGGCGTCGGCGACCCTGAACCGCACCTCCAGCCGGCTCTTGCCGCCCTCCCGGCGCGAGTGCGTCATGCGGGAGATGACGAGCCCCTCCTCCACCAGCGTGTGGCCGCCGACGTGCCCGTCGAGGAAGTTCTCCGGGAAGTACCAGGGCTCGACGACCAGGACGCCGCCGGGCGCCAGGTGGGCCGCCATGCGGCCGACGGCCTCCACCAGCTCCTCGAAGGAGCCCAGCTCGCCGACGGCGTTGCCCATGCAGGTGACGGCGTCGAAGGTGCGTCCGAGGTCGAAGTCGCGCATGTCGCCGGCGCGCAGCGGCACGCCGGGCAGCCGCCGGGCGGCCACCTCGCGCATGTCCGGCGACAGCTCGACGCCTTCGACGTGGTCGAAGATCTTGACGAACGTCTCCAGGTGGGCGCCGGTGCCGCAGGCCACGTCCAGCAGCGAGGACGCCTGCGGCGACCGGCTCTGGACGATGTCGGCCAGCTCCCGGGCCTCGCCCTCGAAGCTCTTGCCACGGCTGCGGAAGACGCGGTCGTAGTACTCGGCGTGGTCGGATCCGTATTCCATGCAGATCTCCTTCAGGCCACCGCCGGGACGGGCTCGGCCGTCACGACCCTCGGGTGGGGGATGGGGATGATGAACTTGCCGCCGCGGCTCAGGAAGTCCCGCTCCTTGCCGATGATCTCGTCGGCGTAGTTCCAGGCGAGCAGCAGGTAGTAGTCGGGCTGCTGGTCGCGGGCCTGCTCGGGCGAGCGGCACGGGATGCGGGTGCCGGGCAGCAGCCTGCCGTGCTTGAGGCTGGTGGTGTCGCTGCAGAAGCGCACCTCGGCGGGGCCGAGCCGGCAGAACTGCAGCAGGGTGGTGCCCTTGGACGGCGCGCCGTACCCGGCGACGGTCAGGCCGCGGCCGGCCAGGTCGCGCACGAGGTCGCCGATCTCCTGGATGACCTGGTGGGCGCGGGCGCCGAACTCCAGATAGGCGTCGTCGGTGTCGAGGCCGCTCTGCCGCTCCAGCGACAGCAGCCGGTTCACCGACGGCCGGGCGGGGTGGGCCGACTCCTCCCTGGCGGCGAAGACGACGATCGAGCCCCCGTGCACGGCCGCCCGCTCGACGTCCACGATGCGCAGGCCGTGCCGCCGGAACAGGTGGCCGAGCGTGGTGACCGAGTAGTACGACAGGTGCTCGTGGTAGATCGTGTCGAACTGGTTCTCCTCCAGCAGGTCCAGCAGGTACGGGACCTCGATCGCGACCAGCCCGTCGGGGGCCAGCACGGCGGTGGCGCCGTCCAGGACGTTGTGCACGTCGTCGATGTGGGCGAAGCACTGGCGGCCGAGCACCAACTTGGCCTCGCCCTGCTCGGCGTGGATGCGGCGGCCCTGGTCGGCGCCGAAGAACTCGGGCAGCGTGCGCACGCCGCGGGCGTTGGCGATCTCGGCCAGGTTCTCGGCCGGGTCGACGCCGACGACGCGCTGCCCCTGCTCCTGGAAGAGCGCGAGCTGCAGGCCGACGTTGCTGCCCAGCTCGACGACCAGCTCGCCCGGCGCGAGCCCGGCCCGGCGGGTGCACCAGCCGACGATGCGCCGCATGTGGCCGGTCATCTGGTCGGACTCGGAGGTGACGTAGACATAGTGGCGGAACAGCACGTCGGGCCGGATCACGTGCCGGATGGCCATCAGCCGGCAGTTGCGGCACACGATCACGTCCACGGGGTAGGCGGGCTCCTCGACCGGCAGGTCGGCGGGGTCGAGGAAGCCGTTGGCCAGGGGCACCGACCCGAAGGAGGTGACCTCCAGCCAGTCGTCGCGCCCGCAGACCCGGCACGTGTCAAGACGTCGGACAATGTCCTGCATGGCTTCTCCTCATGATCTTCAGTGGGCGGCCACGGCGAGCTCGCGGTGCTTGAGCGGTTCCCACCAGGACCGGTTGTCCCGGTACCACGCGACGGTCGCGGCCAGCCCGGTCTCGAAGTCGACCGACGGCGCGTAGCCCAGCTCCCGCTCGATCTTGGTGATGTCGAGGGAGTAACGCAGGTCGTGCCCCGGCCGGTCGGGGACGTGCTCGACCAGGTCCCAGCCCGCCCCGCACGCCTCCAGCAGGCGGGCGGTCAGCTCCAGGTTGCTCAGCTCGCTGCCGCCGCCGATGTGGTAGACCTCGCCGGCCCGGCCGCGGTCGAGGACCATGCGGATGGCCCGGCAGTGGTCGGAGACGTGCAGCCAGTCGCGCCGGTTGCCGCCGTCGCCGTACAGGGGGACCCGGCGGCCTTCGAGCAGGTTGGTGACGAACAGCGGGATGACCTTCTCGGGGAACTGGTAGTGGCCGTAGTTGTTGGTGCAGCGGGTGATCACGACGTCCAGGCCGAGCGTGCGGTGGAAGGCCAGCGCGAGCAGGTCCGAGCCGGCCTTGGACGCCGCGTACGGCACGTTCGGCGCGAGCGGCGTGTCCTCGGTCCACGAGCCCTCGGCGATGGAGCCGTACACCTCGTCGGTGGAGACGTGCACGAAGCGGCCGACGCCGTGCCGCAGGGCCGCCTCCAGCAGGGTCTGGGTGCCCAGCACGTTGGAGCGCACGAAGCCGGTGGCGCTGACGATCGAACGGTCGACGTGCGTCTCGGCGGCGAAGTGCACGATCGCGTCCTGCCCGGCCACCACCTCGTCGGCCACGAGCGGGTCGGCGGTGTCGCCCTGCACGAAGCGCAGCCCCGGGTGGCCGGCCACCGGGTCGAGGTTCTCCAGGTTGCCGGAGTAGGTGAGCTTGTCCAGGACGGTGACCCGCGTGCCCGGCGAGTCGCGCAACGTGGCTCTGACGAACTCCGAGCCGATGAAACCGGCGCCGCCGGTGACCAGGATCCGCAACTGTCCGCCTCCTGTCTGAGGGGTCGACGGCTACCGGGCGGCGGCGGTCAGCCGCTCCAGCTCCGCGACGATGTCGGTCGGGCTCGGCGTGGCCAGCCACTCCTCGTGAATGGAGGCCGCGCCCTTGGTGAACGAGGGGTCCTTCAGCACGCGCAGCAGCTCGTCGCGGATGTCGGCCGCGGACTGCGTCTGGTGGTTGATCCGCACGCCGGCGCCGCGCGTGGTGACGTACCGGGAGGTGCGGGTCGAGGTGAGCTGCTTCTGGCACTGGAGCCGCCAGTCGATGCCGTCCTCGACGGGGGTGCCGACGAGGCGGTTGTGCTCGTCGGTGTCGCAGACGATCTGCGGGACGTTCATGGCCGAGGCGGCCGCGAACGTGCCGATCGAGCCGTGGTGGATGATCGCCGAGCAGGTCGGCAGGAGCTGGTCGAGCGGCACGTAGTCGAACACGCGCACGTTGGGCGGGAGGGGGCGGTCCAGGTCGAGGAGCTGGTTGGCGTCCAGGGTGGCGACGACCTCGGCGTCCAGGCCGTCCACGGCCTCCATCAGCTTGGCGGTGCGGCCCCAGTCGCCCTTGAAGAACGTGCGCATCGACACGCCCAGCGAGATCGCCACCCGCGGCCGCTCCGGCGGTCGCCGCAGCCACTCGGGCACGACGCTCGCCCCGGTGTAGGGGACGTACCGGACGGGCAGGCGGCGCACGCCGGTGGGCAGGCTCATCCCGGCCGGGAACGGGTCCACCGTCCAGTCGCCGAGCAGCAGGTTGTCGTCGACCGTGACGCAGTACCGGTCGGCCAGCGGGCCGATCACCCCGGTCATGGGGTTCTCCTCGCCGCTGCCGGCGAACTTCTCCACGGCCCAGGCGGTGTAGTCGGGGGCCAGCAGCGTACGGGCGTGGGCCGCGCCGCAGGCACGGGCCGCCACCGCGCCGCACGGGAACCACGGGTCCCACAGGACGAGGTCGGGCTGCCACTGCCGGGCGAACTCCACGACGGCCTGGACGTCCTGGCGGGGCGCCGGCGGATGGTAGTTGCGCATGGTGAGCAGCGCGAAGTGGTAGAAGACATCCCAGGGCGGACGTTCGGCCTCGGTGATGCCGAGCGCGGCGACCAGGCGCTCCGACTCCTCGATCGTGGGGATCAGCTCGGCGAACCCGGGGTAGCCGCGGTCGTGCACGGACAGCGGCTCGGGCGCGCCGCAGGAGACCGCGGTCAGCCCGGCCGCGTTCACCGACCGGTGGAAGTCGGGCACCGAGACCCCGGTGTCGACGCCCGGCGGGGCCGCCACCACCACCTGGTGCCCGGCCGCCTGCAACGCCCAGGCGTAGGGCACGATCGGCAGGAAGTGCGCCGTCGCGGGGAAGACGGTGAACATCACGCGCATGGCGGTCACTCCAGGGGGGAGTCGGGGGCGGCCAGGCCGGCGCGCAGGATCTCGCCGAAGTCGGCCACCATCGTCGCGATCGTGCTCTCCAGGAACAGGTTGCTGTTGTAGGCGAAGTTGCCGAAGATCTCGCCGGAAGGGGCGATGTCGAAGGTGAGCAGCGCGCCGTCGGGGATGTCGGTGCCGTTGGGCTGGTCCAGCAGACGCTCGCGCACCTCGGCGATCTCCAGGTCGCCGATGCGCTCGCCGTCCATGCCGGTGGCGAACTGCCAGACCTGCAGGGCGCACAGCGCCTTGCTCTCCAGCGCGGCGTCGGCCATCAGCTCCGGCGCCTCGGCGACGATCTGCAGGAACGGGATCTCGTTGGCGTAGGAGTCCATGCAGGTCCTGCGGGAGCGCTCGACGACCTGCCGGAAGGTGGTGCAGCCGTCGAGGCCGGTGCGCAGCGGCAGGAAGTTGAAGAACGGCCCGACGGTCTCCTGGAACTCCGGCTGCCCGCGTCCGGAGCTGATCACCGGGACGACCAGGTCGGTGGCCCCGGTGATCCGGCTGAGCAGCACGTTGTACGCGGCCAGCAGCACCATGAACGGCGAGCTGCGCATCGTCCTGGCGTAGCCGATCACCCGCGTGGAGACGTCCTTGGGCAGGGAGAAGCGGTGGACCGGGCAGACCTTGGCCAGCCCGGCCGACCGGGCGTGGTCGGTGGGGACGGCCAGCATGCGCGCGCCGCGCAGCCGCTCGCCCCAGAAGTCGCGGGCGGCCTGGGTCTCGGCGCTGCCGGCCTGCTCCTGCTGCCGTCCGGCGTACTCGTGGTACGGCCGGGGCTCCGGCAGCGGCGGCACGGTGTGGCCGCGGCGCTCGGCGTAGCGGGTGACGAGGTCGCGGATGAGGAGCTGCATCGACCAGCCGTCGCCCGCGGTGTGGTGCACGATCAGCGCGAGCACCGCGTCCTCGTCGTCGAAGCGGCCGAGGATGGCGCGCAGGTGCGGCAGCTCCTGGAGGCTGTAGGAGCCGGCCTCGACCTCGGTCAGCAGCTCCTCGGCCCGCAGCGCGCGCTCCTCGGGGCCGGCGGCCGGCAGGTCGACCACGAGCAGCCGGGCGGGCGCGGACGGCTGCCGCACCTGGTACGCCTCCCCCTCCCCCCGGGTGATCGTCATGTTCAGGGCGTCGTGCCGGTCGGCCACGTCCTCCATGGCGAGCCGGAGGGTGTCGAGGTCGATGCGGCCGCGCACGCGCCAGCCGACGACGATGTTGTAGCGGGCGCTGAAGGGCCCCTGGGCGTCGCCCTGGTCGAACAGGCGAAGGAAGTGCTGGGTGTAGGACAGGGGGTACCGGATCGCCGGCGGGGAAATGGTCATGCTGCCGCCTCCGTGCGGGCATCGCGTTGGCCGCTGCGCTGGAGCTCCACGGCCCGGTAGAGGGCGCTGATGTTGCCGCTGCCGAAGGAGCGGGCGCCCAGTCGTTCGATGAGTTCGAAGAAGAAGGTGTCGCGGGGGTGGGTCGAGCGGGCGAAGATCTGGTAGAGCTGCCCGTCGTGGTCCTCGTCGACGAGGATGTCGAGCCGGGCCAGGTCCTCCAGCCGGTACTTCACCGGCCGGACCCGTTCGGCGAGCAGGGTGTAGTAGGCGTCGGGGGCGGTCAGGAACTCCACCCCGCGATCCGCGGTGGCCTGCACGGCGGCCACGATGTCGTCGGCGGCCAGTGCCAGGTGCTGCACGCCCGCGCCGCCGTGGTCGCGCAGGAACTCGTCGATGTGGCCGGGCGTCCTGGTCACGTCCGGCTCGATCAGCGTGAACGTCACCTCGCCGCCGTGGCTGCGGACGACCTTGGTGGTCATGGCCTGCGAGCCGACGGCGATGCGCTCGGCGAAGGTGAACTCGAAGCCGAGCACCCGCCGGTACCACTCGACGGTCGCGTCGAGCTCCCCGGCCGGGACGCACACGGCCAGGTGGTCCACCGCCAGCAGCCCGAGGCCGGCGCCGGACGTGCGCGGCGCGGTGCTCCGGAGGCCCGGCAGAACACGTTCGCCGGCCCCGGCCGGCAGAGCATGTTCGCCGGCCCCGGCCGGCCGTTGCACGAACGTGTGCACCACGTCGCCGAAGCCGTGAATGGCGGCCGTGACCAGGCCGTCGCGCCCGGCGGGGGCCGAGACGGGACGGGCGCCGCGCCGCACCGCCTCGTGGTAGGCGGCCGCGGCGTCGGGCACGCCCAGCGCGACGTCGCACACGCCGTCGCCGTGCCGGTCGAGGTATCCGGCGCCGGGATGGTCGGCGGTGAGCGGCTGGGTGAGCACGAAGCTGATCCGGTTCGCGCCCACTGCGGCCGAGCGGGCCCGGCCGTCCTCGGCCGCGGCGTACGCCGTCAGGCCCAGGGTGTCGCTGAGCCGGGCGGTCTCGGCCTCCAGGTCGCCGACGTAGAAGCCGATGTGGTCCAGGCGCAGGTCGTCGAAGATCGTCGTGTCGGTCATGGGCTATCCGGCGTCCGTCCGGACGGCGAGGCCGCGCGGGCGCAGGTCCGTCCAATGGGTGGTGACGTACTCGGTGCAGGCGTCGCGGACGGCGGGGCCGAAGGCGACCTCCCAGCCCGCGGGCACGTCGGCGAAGGCGGGCCACAGGCTGTGCCGGCCCTCCTGGTTCACCAGCACGCGGAAGGCCGCGTCCCGGTCGTCGAATGGGTTGCTCATCTCGTCCCTCTCACTGGGTGCGCGCGCCGGCCTCTAGCCATTCGTCCAGGCCGGCCACGGTCGCCGCGTCGAACAGGTCGCCGATGGACAGGTTCACGCCCAGCGCCGCGCGGATGCGGCTGACCAGCCGCATGGCCAGCAGCGACTGGACGTCCAGGTCGAAGATGCTGTCGTCCACGCCGACCCGCTCGACGCCGAACACCTCGGCGAACACCGTGCAGAGAATCTCCTGGCGGGGGTTCTGCGGCGCGCGGTAGGCCGAGCCGGGCTCGGTGTCGGGGTCGGGCAGGGCGGCGCGGTCCACCTTGCCGTTGGCGGTCAGGGGCAGCGCGTCCAGCACGACGAACGCCGTGGGCACCATGTAGTCCGGCAGCGACGTCTTGACGTGGGCGCGCAGCGCGGCCGGGTCGGGGGCGTCGGCGGCGGGCACGACGTAGGCGACCAGGCGCTTGTCGCCCTGCCGCGACTGCCCGGCCACGACGGCGACGTGCGCCAGCCCCGGATAGGCGGCCAGTACGGCCTCCACCTCGGCCAGTTCCACCCGGAAGCCCAGGATCTTGACCTGGTCGCCGGCCCGCCCGATGAACTCGATCTGGCCGTCGTCGTTGCGCCGGACCAGGTCGCCGGTGCGGTACATGTGCTCGCCGGGCCCGCCGAACGGGTCGGCGACGAACCGCTCGGCGGTCAGGTCGGGACGCCCGAAGTAGCCCCGCGCCACTCCCCTGCCCGCGATGTACAGCTCGCCCTCCAGGTCGCCGGGGACCGGGCTGAGGCGGTCGTCGAGCACGTAGAGCCGCACGTCCCGCATCGGGCCGCCGACCGGCACGCTGGTGCCCAGCTCGGTCCCGGCGGTCAGGGGCGCGTGGGTGGAGAACAGGGTCACCTCGGTGGCGCCGTACATGGCCCGCACGGTCGTGCCGGGGCAGGCGGCCAGCACCTGGCGGACGGCGGCGGGGACGATCACGTCGCCGCCGGTGAGCACCTCGCGGACCCCGGCGAGGGCGTCGGCCCCCTCCTCGGCCACGACCCGGAACAGCCCGGCGGTCAGGTGCAGGCCGGTGATCTCCTCCTCGCGGATCAGCCGGCGCAGGGTGTCGAGGTCCGGCTCGCCGGGCGGCGCCACCACGATCGTGCCGCCGTGCAGCAGCGGCACCCACAGCTCGTACGTCGAGACGTTGAACGCGTACGGCGCGACCATCAGGACGCGTTCGTGGGCGCCGGTGTCCCAGCAGGGGTCGAGGGCCAGGCCGAGCACGTCCCAGTGGGTGACCGCCACGCCCTTGGGGTGGCCGGTCGAGCCCGAGGTGTAGATGACGTAGGCCAGGTCGTCCGGGCCGGTGGCGGCCTCGGGCTCTGTGGCCGGCTCTGCGGAGGTGGCGGGGTCGTCGTCGGCGATCAGGACCGCCGGGGCCGTCGGCAGGCCCTCGGCGGCCTTGGCCCGGTCGGCGACCAGGACGGGCGTCCCGGAGGAGTCGACGATCCACTGCCGGCGGTCGGCCGGGTAGGCGCTGTGGACGGGCAGGTAGCAGCCGCCCGTCTTGAGGATCGCGAGGAGCGTGACGACCAGCCCGGCCGAGCGCTCCATCAGCACCGCGACCGGCGTCTCGGGGCCGGCGCCGAGCCCGCGCAGGCGGTGGGCGAGGCGGTTGGCCCGCTCGTCGAGCTCCCGGTAGGTCAGCCGCACCGGGCCCGCCGACACCGCGACCGCGTCGGGCGTCCGCCTGGCCTGCTCGGCGACGTGTCCGTGCACAGTTGTAGGCGACATCAGCGAAGTCCTCAGTCGTCGTGGAAGATGGCGTGGATGCCGGAGACGCCCGAGAGCATCGTGGCGAAGTCGATCTTGCGGGGGCGGAGCTTGCTGGGGTCGAGGGTCTTCTGCGCCCTGTCCCAGTACTCCTCCTTGTGCTTGGTGCGGTCGTAGAAGAAGCGCACGAAGTCCAGCAGGGAGTCCAGGAACTCGCGGTAGTCCTTCTCGTAGCGCGCCAGGACGGCCTCCTCCGAGGCCGGGTCGTCGAGGATCTCGTCCACCGCGCCGGCCAGCCCGTGGGCGCCGCGCAGCGCCAGGCCGACGCCCGTGGACAGCAGCGGGTCGATGAAGGCCGCCGCGTCGCCGACCAGGGCCCAGCCGGGGCCGTGGAAGCTGGTGCAGGTGTAGGACCAGTCGCGGATGCTGCGGAAGCCGCTGACCCGGGTGGCGCCCTCGGTCAGGGCCCTGACCTCCTCGGCGGCGGCCAGCTCGGAGGCGTACAGGTCCTCCAGGCTCTTGCCGGACTTCTTGTACTCCTCGATGGGGGTGACGTAGCCGACGCTCACCGTGCCGTCGTGCAGGGGGATGAACCAGAACCAGCCCGCGGGGCGGTTCTCGGTGACGGTGTCGCCGAAGCGCGTGCCGCCGTAACGCTTGCAGCCCTGCCAGTACGACCAGACCGCGATGTTGCGCAGGTCGTCGTGGTACTCGATGAGGTCGAAGCGGCGGGCCAGCAGGTGCTGCTGCCCGGTGGCGTCGATCAGCAGGCGGCAGCGGGCGGTGCGCTGCTCGGCGTCGCCCTTCACCGTGTACGTCACGCCGGTGACGCGCTCGCCCTCGAACACCAGGTCCTTGACCGTGGCCTCCTCGAACACCGTCGCGCCCAGCTCCCTGGCCCTGGCCAGCAGGAGGGAGTCGAAGTCGGCCCGGCGCACCTGGTAGGCGTGCTCGTAGTTGGACGCCTCGGCGAAGCGGAAGTCCCAGGTGCCCTGGTTCTTGCCCCACAGCAGGGTGCCGCCGTACTTCTTGACGAACCCCATCTGGTCGAGCCTGTCCTTCAGTCCCAGCTCCTCCAGCGTGGGCATGGATCCCGTGATCAGCGACTCACCGATGTGGTAGCGCGGGAACTTCTCGCGCTCCAGCACCAGAACCCGGTGCCCGCGCTGGGCCAGCAGTCCCGCCGTACCCGAGCCGCCAGGGCCTCCGCCGATCACGACAACGTCGAACTCGTCATGAGTGTTGATCACCGTGCTCCTCCGTTTCGCCGCACTGCGACTCGCAGTCAGGGTCACATTCACGTCGAGGGGCCCACATCCTTTGAATTGCTGTCTGAGCTGACGAAACACCGCATTTAGCAAGATGTGTGGCGGGGTGGCCGCGTTCATCATGAGGCGAATGAGAACGGTCATCAGCGTCTGGATCGCCGAGCATCCCCTGCCGGACTACCTGGGCCCGATCAGGAGGATGGCCGCCGACTTCGAGGCCGCGCACCCGGACCTCCGGATCGAGATCACCGGGCACGGCTTCCGCGAGCTGCCCGCCGAGGTGGCCGCCGCGGCCGGCCGCGGCGAGCCGCCGGACCTGGCGGAGTACTACGCCACGGCCACCCGGCTGGCGCTCGACACCCGGTCGCGCACCGGCGCGCCGCTGTTCACGCCGATCGAGCGCGCCGTCGCCGGCCGCGCGGAGATCCTCGGCGAGCCGGTCGTGCTCGCCGACCTCGAACCGGCCGTACGCGGCCACTACACCTACCGCGGCGAGCTCGTCGCCGCGCCCGCGACGGCGACCACGGCGGTGCTGCTCACCAACGCCACCCTGCTCCGCGCGGCCGGGATCGACGCGCCCCCGCGCACCTGGGAGGAGCTGGAGCGCGCCTGCGCCGCGGTGCGGGCGCTGCCCGGCGGCCCGCCGCACGGCGTCTCCTGGGCCAACCACGGCTGGCTGTTCCAGCAGGCCGTCGCCGGGCAGGGCGGCCTGCTGGCCGACCGGGACAACGGCCGCTCCGGCCGGGCCGGACGGGTGGACCTCGCCTCCAAGGAACTGCTGGCCTACGCCACCTGGTGGCGGCGCCTGCACGAGGAGGGCCACTACCTGCGCGCGGGCGAGCCCGGTGACTGGGGTCCGGCGCTGGGGGCGTTCCTGGAGGGGCGGGTGGCGTTCACGATCGCGTCCTCCGTGGTGGCCGGCATGATCGCCGAGCGGGGGCGGGAGGCCGGGTTCGAGGTGACGGCGAGCCCGCTGCCGCACAACGAGAGCCTGCCGCGCGCCGGGCACCTGGTCTCCGGCCAGGCGCTCTGGCTGACCGACGGGCTGCCGCCGGAGCGGCGGGACGGCGCGCTGGCGTTCGTCCAGCACCTGCTGAGCGCGGGCAACGCGGCGCAGTGGCATCGGGCGGCCGGCTTCCTGCCGGTCACCCGGGCCGCCGCCGGCCTGCTGGAGGAGGAGGGCTGGTTCGACCGGCACCCGGTGCACCGGGCCGCGACCGCCCAGCTCCGCGCGGCCGACGGCTCCCCCGCGGCGCTCGGCGCGGTGCTCGGGGACTTCGCCGGGATCCAGGACCTGATGACCGGGGCCATGGCCCGCGTGCTGGACGGCGCGGATCCCGACGACTGCTTCGGCGAGGCGTCGGAGCGGGCCCAGGCCCTGCTCGACGCCCACAACGCCGACTGCCTGGACGGGCGCACCCCGCGGCGCCTGTCCGTGGGCTGAACCACCGCCGCCCTCCGGGCGGTGGCACCGCTCCCACGGCATCCGCCCGTGAAGTGAGCACTTCAGAAGAAGACCGTGCCGGCGGGCGATGCCACGCTCGGACATGGCGATGGGAGTTCCCGTATGTTAAGCCGACGGCGCTTGATCGTTCTCGGTGGCCTGGCAGGAGGCGCCGCGCTGACCCCGGTGGCCCGCGGGCTGCTCGGCGAGCCGGAGCAGCAGGCGCGGCAACAGCAGATGATGAAGATGCACGACCACGGGGGCCGGGTCCCCGCGGTCCGCACCGGCGCCACCGCGCCGCCCTTCAGCGTCGCCATGCCGGTGCCCCCGGTGCTGGCCCCCGTGGCCACCCTGCCGGGCATCGACTTCTACCGGCTGTCGATCCAGCAGGCGACCACCGAGATCCTGCCCGGCGTCAGCACGCCCGTGATGACGTACGGCGGCCAGTTCACCGCCCCCACCATCCGCGTCCGGCAGGGCCGCCGGGCGCTGGTCACCTTCGACAACAAGCTCGGCCACGAGGCGAACGTGCACCTGCACGGCGGCCGCGTGCCGGCCGCCAGCGACGGCTACCCGATGGACCTGATCGCCGACGGCAAGTCGAAGACCTACGACTACCCGAACGCCCAGGCCGGCGCCACGCTGTGGTACCACGACCACACCCACCACATGGAGGCCGAGCACGTCTACCGCGGCATGCACGGCTTCTACCTGGTCGAGGGCGCCGACGAGCAGCAGCTCGGCCTGCCGTCCGGGGCCTACGACGTGCCCATCCTGCTGCGCGACGCGCTCTTCGACGACCAGGGCGGGCTCGTCTTCGACCCGGCCGACCCCTACAACCGGCCGACGCTGATCGCCAACGGCAAGGCCCAGCCGTACTTCAAGGTCGCGGCCCGCAAGTACCGGCTGCGGCTGCTCAACGGCTCCACGCACCGGATCTTCGAGCTGTCCCTGAGCAACGGCGCCCAGATGACGCAGATCGCCACGGACTGCGGGCTGCTGCCGGCGCCGGTGCCGACGTCCAAGCTGGTGCTCTCCTCGGGCGAGCGGGCCGAGGTCGTGATCGACTTCGGCGCGTTCCCGCTGGGCACGCAGGTGACGCTGGAGGACGTGAGCGGGTCCGTGCTCCGCTTCGACGTCGTACGGCGGGCCGTCGACCGCAGCCGCGTGCCCAGCCAGTTGCGCGCGATGGTCCCGCTGGCCGCGGCCACGCAGACCCGGCAGCTCACCCTCAGCCTGGACCCGGTCAACATCCAGGCCCTGATCAACAATCAGGCGTTCGACGCCAATCGGGTGGACATGCAGGTCAGGCGGGGATCCAGCGAGATCTGGGAGGTCACCAACTCCGACACCAACGTCGGCGGGTCGGGCTTCGGCGTCCCGCACAACTTCCACACCCACCTCGCCCAGTTCCGGATCCTGGACCGCGACGGCACGCCGCCGCAACCGGGCGAGGCGGGCTGGAAGGACACGGTGCTCATCCAGCCGGGCGAGACCGTGCGCTTCCAGGCCAGCTTCGCCGACTACCTGGGGCGATACGTCTACCACTGTCACATGTTGGAGCATTCGGCCATCGGGATGATGGGCCAGATGGAGATCGTCAACTAGTTCCTCAAGGAGGACTGCATGAGCACCACGAACAGCACGACCGCCGTCGGCCGGTCCACCGGTCGCGGCGTCAACATCGCCCTCTGGGTCGCCCAGGTCCTTCTGGCGTTCCAGGTCGGCCTGGGCGGCGTGCTCAAGCTCGCCGGCGACCCGACCATGGTCACCATGTTCGAGGACATCGGCGCCGGCCAGTGGTTCCGCTACGTGGTCGGCGTGCTGGAGATCGCCGG
Source organism: Nonomuraea sp. NPDC051191 (assembly GCF_044455665.1). NCBI lineage: Bacteria > Bacillati > Actinomycetota > Actinomycetes > Streptosporangiales > Streptosporangiaceae > Nonomuraea > Nonomuraea sp. NPDC051191. Next base: position 298,759 of record NZ_JBITEZ010000006.1, read on the forward strand.
CGCGATCGGGCTGCTGATCCCGCGGCTGACCGGCGTGGCCGCGCTCGCGCTGATCGGCCTGATCGTCGGCGCGGCCGGCACCAACCTGATCGTCCTGGGCGGCGTCCCCGTGATCGAGGGTGTCCTGCTGGTCGTCCTGGCCCTGGTGGTCTGGGGCCGCTGGTCCCGGGTCAAGGCGTTCTTCGGCGCCAAGTGAGCTCACCCCCGCCCGGTACGCGATCGGCGTACCGGGCGTCGACCTGTCCCGTGGAGGGAACATGACAGAGACAGCGAACCCGCAGAACCAGCTCCCCACCCCCGACGCCTCGCTCCAGACCCTGCAACCGCTGGTCGGGACGTGGGAGATGACGGGCAAGGACTTCGGCACCGGCGAGGCGACCGGCGGCCGGCTCGTCTTCGAGTGGATGGACGGCGGCTTCTTCCTGATCCAGCGCGTCGAGATGAGCCACGGCGGCGGCACGATGACCGGCGTGGAGTACATCGGCCACGACCCCGAGAGCGGCGCGCTGCGGTCGCACTACTTCGACAGCACCGGCAACAACTTCGTCTACGTGTGGAAGCTGGACGGGCGCGAGCTCAACATCTGGTTCGGCGCGGAGGGCTCGCCGGCCGGGTTCAGCGGCGCGTTCAGCGAGGACGGCCGGACCATCAGCGGCCGCTGGGAGTGGCCGGGCGGCGGCTACGAGGCCACCATGACCCGGGCGGGGTAGCGCGGCATCCCGAGGTCGTGGCGTCCTGGCCGGCCCGGCTACCTCGCCGCGCTGTCGCGTTCCGCCTCGGGTCGCCTGCCGAAGGCCAGGCGGTAGTCGCGCGGCGGCAGGCCGACGTGGCGGGTGAAGTGGTGGCGCAGGGTCAGCGGAGTGCTGAAACCGCAGCGGTGAGCGATGGCGGCGATGGGCAGCTCGCTGACCTCCAGCAGGTGCTGGGCGGCCAGGACGCGCTGGGTCAGCAGCCATTGCAGGGGCGTGTCGCCGGTGGACTGGACGAACCGGCGGGCGAAGCTGCGCTCGGACATGCGGGCCAGGTTCGCCAGCTCCGGGACGGTCCACGGGTGGGCCAGGTCGTCGAGCATGCGTTCGCGCAGGCCGGTCAGGCTGTCGGACGGCCCACCCCCGGCGGGGACGGGGCGGGTGATGAACTGCGCCTGGCCGCCTGACCGGAACGGCGCGGTGACCATGGTGCGGGCGATCTCGGCCGCGGCGGCGGCGCCGTGGTCGCGGCGGACCAGGTGCAGGCACAGGTCGATGCCCGCGGCCACGCCCGCCGAGGTCCACACGGTGCCGTCCCCGACGAACAGCACGCCGGGGTCGACGCTCACCTCGGGGTGGCGCTGCGCGAGCTGCTCGGCGTCGAGCCAGTGGGCGGTGGCCCTGCGGCCGTCCAGCAGGCCCGCGGCGGCCAGCACGAACGCCCCCGAGCACAGGGACGCGACGGTCGCGCCACGGTCGTGCGCGGCGCGGAGCGCGGTGACCACGTCCGGGTGGACGGGCCCGGCCAGGTTCTGGACGCCGGGCACGATGACCAGGTCGCACTCGTCCAGGCCGTCCAGGCCGTGGTCGGGAACGCAGGTCACGCCCGTGCTCATGGTCAGCGCGTGACCGCGCGGCCCGCACGTGCGCAGGTCGAACGCCGGGACGCCGCGATCGGTCCGGTCGAGGCCCCAGACCTCGGTGGCCACGGCGTAGTCGAAGACCCGGACGTGCTCGGTCACCACGATCCCCACACAGCGCATGGCGGAAATCTATCCCACGTTTGCGTTTCTGCCACTCACGGATCGACCGGCTCGGCCGCCAGGCTCGGAGGCGATCGTCCCGATGAGTCGAGGAGCGCATTGCCATGCCGCTGGCCCTCTTGGCCTTGGCCGTCACAGGTTTCGCCGTCGGAACCTCCGAGTTCGCCATCATGGGCCTGCTGCCGCAGGTCGCCACGGGGGTCGGGGTGTCGATCCCGGCCGCCGGCGTGCTGATCAGCGGGTACGCCGTAGGCGTGATCGTGGGAGCGCCGCTGCTGACCGCGGTCTCGGCACGCCTGTTGCGCCGCACGACGCTGCTGATCGTCGCGGCGCTGCTGACGGCGGGCAGCGTCCTGTCGGCGGTCGCGTCCGGCTACGGCCTGCTGATGGCGGCCAGGGTGGTCGCGGGCATCCCGCAGGGCGCGCTGTTCGGGGTCGGGTCGGTGGTGGCGGCCGAGCTCGTCCCGCCGGAACGCCGCGGATGGGCGATGTCGATCATGTTCGGCGGATTCACCCTGGCGAACGTGGCCGGGGTACCACTGGTGACCTGGCTGGGGCAGGCCGCCGGCTGGCGGGCCACGTTCTGGGCGATCGCCGCGCTCGGCGTGTTGTCCCTCGCGGGCATCGCGGCGCTGGTGCCGGGCCGGCTGCGTCCCGGGGGCGAGGCCGGGCTGCGCTCGGAGTTGTCGACCCTGCGCCGGCCGCAGGTCTGGCTCGCGATGGCGGTGACGACGGCCGGTTTCGGCGGCGTCTTCGCCTCCTTCACCTACGTCGCCCCGATGATGACCCAGGTCGCGGGTTTCAGCGGCGGCAGCATGACGGCGTTGCTGGTCGTCTTCGGCCTGGGCATGGCCGCGGGCAACCTGCTGTCGGGCCCCTTCGCCGGACGCCGGCTCATGCCCAGCCTGTACGTGTTCCTCGCCGGGCTCACCGTCGTGCTGGGCCTGTTCCTGGTGACCGCGCACAGCAGGATCCTCGCCGCCTGCACCCTGTTCCTGCTGGGCCTGTTCGGCTTCGCGACCGTCCCCGCCCTGCAGATGCGCATCCTGGACAAGGCCACCGGCGCCCCCACCCTCGCCTCCGCGCTGAACCTGTCGGCGTTCAACGTGGCCAACGCGCTCGGCGCGTTCCTCGGCGGACTGGTGATCAGCGCCGGGTTCGGCTACACCAGCCCCAACGCCGTCGGCGCCGTGCTGGCCGCCGCCGGGCTCGCCCTCGCGCTCTGTTCGGGAGCGATCGACGCACGCGCCGAGGAGGCGGTCGGCCGATGACTCCCGACGTCGAGCGCTACACGCCCGGTCATGACTCCTTCGCCGTCGACTTCATGGCCGCCAGGCGCGCCGCGACGCACGCGGACTTCTTCCTGCCGCATCTCGCGCCGGGAACGTCGCTGCTGGACCTGGGGTGCGGGCCCGGCACCATCACCAACGACCTCGCCGCCGCCGTCGCACCGGGCCACGTGCTGGGCCTCGACCAGCAGGCGGCCCAGTTCACGGGCGCGCGTGCGTCGGCCCGGCGACGGGGCCTGACGAACGTCCGCTTCCAGGAGGGGTCCTGCTACGACATCCCGCTGGCGGACCGCTCGGTGGACCGCGTCTTCTCGCACGCCCTGATGGAACACCTGGCCCATCCTGCGCGCGCGCTGGCGGAGATCCGCCGGGTCCTGCGGCCCGGCGGCACGGTCGGTCTGTGCAGCCCCGACTGGGGCGGCTTCCTGCTCAGCCCTCCCCTGGACGACGCCGTCGCCGCCTACATCAACCTGCAGCGGGCCAACGGCGGCGACCCGCACGTCGGCCGCAAACTCGGCCCGTACCTGCGCGAGGCGGGATTCACCGACGTCTGGCTGGACGTGCACCACGAGCGCCACGCCGACCCGTCCCGCATCGCCGGCTACCTCGCGCGCCAGCTCGACCTGGCGGAGCAGCCCGCCCACGCCGACCGGCTGCGCGCGTGGGCCGCCGACCCGGGCGCGATGTTCGCCCAGGCATGGGTCAGCGCCACCGCCACCCGCCCGAACTGACCCCGGGCGCTCACTCCAGGTCGCCGTCCGGGCCGGGGGCGGGGCGGGTGAGGCGGACCATGGCCCGGTACAGGGCGGTGGGCGCGGGGGCCGGCTCCAGCGGCGGCAGGTCGGTGCCGGGCGTGGCGTAGGCGCGCAACATCTGCCCGACGAGACGGCGCCAGGTGTCCGGAGCCGCGTCCCCGGTGGCGGCGATGACACCGGCGTTGGCCATCAGCAGGATGACCATGTCCCGGTCGCTGAAGTCCGCACGCAGCCGGCCGGTGGCCTTGGCGCGCTCGATGAGGTCGAGGAAGCCGTGATAGGCCGCGGCCCGGCGCTTCTCCAGCGCCTTGGCGGCGGGGAAGGTCATGGCCAGCACCTCGGCGAAGCCGCGGTCGGCGGCCTGCATGGCGCACACGGCCTCGACGTAGCCCACGAAGCCGTGCCAGGCGTCGGGGTCGGCCAGCGCCTCGGCGACGGCGGCGGCGTAGGCGTCCATGCGGTCGGCGAAGACGGCGTTGAGCAGTTCTTCGCGGGTGGCGAAGCGGCGCGACAAGGTGGCCTTGCCGACGCCGGCGGCGCGGGCGATGCAGGCCATGGAGACGCCGAGGCCGTGGCTGGCGAACAGGCCGCGGGCGGCGGCCAGGATGCGTTCGCGGTTGCGTTCGGCGTCGGCGCGCAGGCCCGGTCCGGGCTGCTCGCCTGAAGGGTCGGTGGCGTCGGCGGGAAGGTCCATGCCGCCCATCCTACCCAAGTGGAACGACCTACCCACTTTTGTTGCTACGCTGGCCGGAAGAAACGGGTAGCCCGTTCCACTTATTGAGAGGTGCCGCTCATGCGTGCCGTCATGCTGAACTCCGTCCCCGCCACCCCGGCCCTGGCCGACCTGCCCGTCCCGCGGCCCGAGGCCGGCGAGGTGCTGGTGAAGGTGGCCGCCTCCTCGGTCAACGGCTTCGACCTGGCGGTCGCCGCCGGCTACTTGCAGCAGATGATGGACCACCGCTTCCCGCTGGTGGTGGGCAAGGACTTCGCCGGCACCGTGGAGGCGCTCGGCGAAGGCGTCGAAGGCTTCATCGTCGGGCAGCCGGTCTTCGGCGTGGTGATGAAGCCGTTCCTGGGCCCCGGCTCGATGGCCGAGTACGTGACCGTGTCCGCCGGTTACGGCATCGCCCCCCTGCCCGAGGGGCTGAGCCTGGCGGAGGCGGGCGCGCTGGGCCTGGCCGGCACCGCGGCGGTCGACAGCCTCGACGCCGTGGCCCCGGCCGAGGGCGAGACCGTGCTGGTCTCCGGCGCCACCGGCGGCGTGGGCGCGCTGGCCGTGCAGCTGGCCGCCGCGCGCGGCGTCCGGGTGATCGCCACCGCCCGTCCCGGCGTCGAGGCCGACTTCGTCACCGGCCTCACCGGCGCCAAGGTCGAGCTCGTCGACCACGGCGGCGACGTGCCCGCCCAGGTCCGCGCGCTCGCCCCGGCGGGCGTGGACGCCGTGCTGCACCTGGCGGGCGACGGCGCCGAGCTGGCGGGGCTGCTGCGCACGGGCGGCCGGCTCGCCTCCACCCTCGGCCTGACCCAGGACGCCGTCCAGGGCGCCGGGGTGACCGTGCACACCGTCATGGCCGACCCGAACCCGCGCACCCTGACCGAGCTGGCGGCCCGGGCCGCGGCCGGTGCGCTGCGCGTCCCGGTCACCGCCACCTACCCGCTGGAGCGGGCCCCCGAGGCGTTCGCCGCGTTCGGCGCGGGAACGCTGGGCAAGATCGCCGTCGCCTGCTCCTGACCCGGCGGGGCGTCCCGGTCGCCGAGGCCGTCCGGCTCCGGATGCGATCCGGCACGGGATCCGGCACGGGATCCGGCACGGCTCTCAGACCGGGACCTTCGGGCTCTCGGCGGCCTGGCTCGGCTCGGCCTGGGCGCGCCGGGCCACCAGGCGCTCGCGCAGCCGCATCGCGGGCAGTTCCACCAGGTAGTAGCTGACCGTCGCGACGGCCACCGTGCCGACGAGCACGACCGCCAGCAGTTCCCAGAAGCCGGACTTGCCCATCACCATCGGCATCGGCACCGGCGGCGCGCCGAAGACGCTGCCGTTCTGGAGCCAGAGGTACTGCAGGATGAAGTGCCACAGGTAGACGCCGTAGGAGATGCGGCCGAAGAAGCGCATCGGGCGGTTGGTGAGCACGGCGTCGATGACCTTCGAGTGCACGCCGGGCACCACCACCGGGGCGATGACCAGCAGCGCGAAGATCAGGAACAGCACCATCTCGGCCATCGCCTCGGGAACCGTGGCGTAGTCGGCCATGCCGGGCTTGCCGAACGGCCGGATGCAGTTGATCACGTAGACGACGGCCGCGCCCAGCCAGAACAGCAGCGGCCGGCGGGCCACCAGGCGGTAGAAGGCGGGCGTGGTGCCCTTGGCCTCCGCGTACGCCGACAGGATGGCCAGGCCCATGCCGATGGCCAGGAAGCCGGTGAAGCCGATCACCCAGAAGTACTCGTACGGGAAGGGGCCCATCGACTCCAGGTGCGTGTACGCGGTCCAGGCCAGGCCGACGAGCACGAAGACGCCCAGCGGGACCAGCAGGCGGCGGGCCTTGGCGCCGGGGTCGGTCGCCTTCCTGGCGTACCGGTCGAAGATCCAGGCCAGGATCGGCAGCGCCAGGTAGAAGGTGACCTCGGCGGGCACGGTCCAGGTGGGCTCCAGCCCGGCGTAGCCCGCCTCGGGGCCCGTCACGTAGTAGTGCATGAGCAGCAGGGGGCTGAGCACGTACCAGAGGCCGTCCACGCTCTTGAGGTTGAGCAGCAGCAGCGCCGCCACGGCCACCAGCCAGTACGCGGGCAGGATCCGCAGCATGCGCTTGATCAGGTAGCTCTTGATCTCCGGGCGCGGCGTGCCGAGGATCGTCGCCCTGGCGAACGGCCGGTACAGCAGCAGGCCGGACATCACGAAGAAGGGCGGCAGCAGCACGTTGAGACCCTGGATCAGCACGGGCCAGATGCCGACGGACGGTTTGTCGTAGAAGCCGATGACGCCGGCGGCGAAGGCGACGTGCACGACGATCACGCCCAGTGCCAGATATCCGCGCAGCCCGTCGAGCCGAGGGGCCCGTTTGCCGGGCCCGCCCCTCTTGATGATCTCCGGTGAGGTCATGGCATGTTCCTCGCAGTTCGCTCGCTGATGGGGCTCGGCGCCCCCTCGGCGCCATCGTCACGCGAGGTCGCGGGCGGCCGCATCTCGTGTCGTGCTGAATTCGCGCGTGCCCCCGGACGGCCTTTTCCACATCTTCCGGAATGCGTTTCCGGTGAATTGCAGGAAGCGGTCCCGGCGGGGCAGGTAGCTGCCCGGGAATCACCTGGTCCCCTTTCCCGCGGGCGCCCATCGTTGAGGCCATGAGAGAAGACACAGTCCTGACGTACTCGTCCTACCTGGCGCTGGAGGAGATCCTCACGGCGCAGCGGCCGGTTTCCGAGAGCCACGACGAGACCCTGTTCATCATCGTCCACCAGGTGTACGAGCTGTGGTTCAAACAATTGCTGCACGAATTCGCCGAGCTGCAGCTCGAACTCGCCGGCGGATTCACCGCGCACGCCATGCGGACTTTGCACCGGTCGTTGAAGCTGATGAGACTAGCGGTGTCCCAGATGGACGTCATGGAGACGATGACGCCGTTCCAGTTCGCCGCCTTCCGCGGCAAGCTGGGCACCAGCAGCGGCTTCCAGTCGGCGCAGTTCCGCGAGATCGAGGCGGTGCTGGGCCGGCGCGACGAGCGCATGCTGCTCGGCCAGGCCGAGGGCACCCCGGCCCGCGCCCGCATCGAGGACGCGATGGGCAGGCCCACGCTGTACGACTCGCTGCTCACCTACCTGTACCTGCGCGGCTACGAGGTGCCGCAGGACCGGCTGCACCGTGACGTGCGGCTGCCGCTGGAGCCGTCGGAGCCGGTGCAGGACCTGCTGCTGCGGGTCTACCGGGACGACACCGGCGCGGCCCAGCTCTGCGAGCGGCTGGTGGACCTGGACGAATGCCTCCAGGAGTGGCGGTACCGGCACCTGAAGATGGTCGAGCGCACCATCGGCGCCCGTCCGGGCACCGGCGGCTCCAGCGGCGGCGCGTACCTGCGCGCGTCCCTGACGCCGGCGTTCCCCGACCTGTGGGCGGTCAGGAGCCGGGCATGAACGACATCTCCGGGCGACTGGCGCCGCACTACTCGGCCTTCCGGGCGCCGGACCGGCTGCTGCTCACCGGCCACTCCCACCAGGCGTGGCCGGACGTGGCCCTGGCCGGGCAGATCGAGGCGTTCGACGACGCCGCCAGGGACGTGGACGACAAATGGGCCGCCGCCTTCAAGAAGGCCGACCGGGTCAGGGAGGGCTTCCGCCTCTTCCTCGGCGACCCGTACGCCGAGCTGGCCCTCGGGTCCAGCACGCACGAGCTGGTGCTGCGCTTCCTGTCGGCCCTGGACCTGCGTCGCCGGCCCCGGCTGGTCACCTCCGGCGGTGAGTTCCACACGCTGCGGCGGCAACTCGCCCGGCTGGGCGAGGAGGGGGTGGAGGTGGTCGTCGTCCCGCCGGAGCCGGCGGGCACGCTGGCCGCGCGGCTGGCGGAGGCGGCCGACGACCGCACGGCCGCGGTCCTGGTCTCGGCGGTGCTGTTCGAGACGTCCAGGATCGTGCCGGGGCTGGACGGGCTCGCCGCCGCCTGCCGCGGCCTGGGCTGTGAGCTGCTGGTGGACGCCTACCACGCGCTGGGCGTGGTGCCGTTCTCGACCGCGGGGCTCGACCCGGCCTGGGTGGTGGCGGGCGGGTACAAGTACCTCCAGCTCGGCGAGGGCAACTGCGTGCTGCGGCTGCCGGGGCACGCCGACCTGCTGCGGCCGGTGGTGACGGGCTGGTACTCCGAGTTCGCCGAGCTGGCGGAGGACCCGCGGGCGGGCGGGCGGGTCGGCTACCCGACGGGGGCGGCCCGGTTCGCCGGGGCGACCTACGACCCGGTGAGCCACTACCGGGCGGCCCGGGTGTTCGACTTCTTCGCCGGGCAGGGGCTGACGCCGGAGGTGCTGCGGGCGGTGTCGCTGCGGCAGCGCGGGCTGCTGGCGGCGCGTTTCGACGAGCTCGGCGCGCCCGCGCGGGTGATCAGCCGGGACGTGGACGCCGCTCCGGAGGAGTTCGGCGGGTTCCTGGCGCTGCGCTCGCCGTACGCGGGGCGGCTGCGGGCGGGGCTGGCGGCCCGGGGGGTGCAGGCCGACAGCCGGGGCGAGTACCTGCGGCTGGGGCCGGCGCCGTACCTGTCGGACGCGCAGCTCCACGCGGCCATGGACGGCCTCGCCGCCGAGGTCCGCACCCTGACCGGGGCGCGGCGGGCGGCGTGAACGGAGGCGGGGGCGTGGGCGGGCAGAGGTCAGGGGCGGAAGAGCGCCGGGTCCATGGGGACGAGCGACGGCGAGAGGCGGACCGGGAAGCCGATCTGGTCGAGCACGTCGCGCCGCAGGTCCACACCGGGTGCGAGCTCCACGAGCTCCAGCCCGCCGGGGACGACGTCGAAGACCGCGCGCTCGGTGACCAGGCGGGCCCACTGCCCGCGCCGCACGCCCTCCCCCAGCCGGTACGTCACGTGACCGGCCCGCGCCACCAGCTTGCGCACCCGCCCTTCGGCCAGGACCCGCAGCTCGCCGTCGGTGCAGCTCACCCGGAGGCCGTCGGTGGTCAGCGTGCCGGCGAAGACCAGCCGCCTGGCGTTGTGCGCGATGTCCACGAACCCGCCGGCGCCCGGGTTGGCGGCGCCGAACCGGCTGACGTTCACGTTGCCCTCGGCGTCGATCTGGGCGAAGGCGAGGGCGGCGAACGGGCAGCCGCCGCCGTCGATGAAGTCGAACTGCGAGGGCCCGTCGAGCAGCGCCCGCGGCGAGTAGTTCGCCGAGAACTGCCAGCCGCTCATCACGATGCCGCCGAAGGAGCCGTGCTCGGTGGTGAACAGGTGCTCGGCCAGGCGGCCGTCGTCCAGCAGGCCGTCCTCGGCCATGGCCAGGACGGCGTCGGAGGACGCGCCGAAACCGAAGATCGCGGTCTCCCCCGGCCGGACCTCTCTGGCGACCCGGCGGGCGATCACCTTGTCCGGGCCGGACGGCAACCGCGGCACCCGCGCGACGACGTCGGGGACATGCCGGAGATAGCCGGGATCGTGCCGTACGCCGGTGGTCATGGGCGCGTCGGGGACGACGACGACCCGGTCGACGAGCGCCCCGGGCACGCGCATCTCCCGCGCGGGCAAGGACCCGGCGGGCACGATCCGCGACACCTGCGCGATCACGGTGCCGCCGCACGCCTTCACCGCCAGGGCGATGGCCAGCGCGCTGGAGAACAGCGGCTGGTCCTCGAAGGACAGGTTGCCGTCGGGGTCGGCGGCGCTCGCCCGCACCAGCCCGGCGTGCAGCGGCCAGGACGGGTAGAACAGGTACTCCTCGCCGCCGAGCTCGACCAGCTCCACCAGGTCGTCCTGGGCCAGGCGGGTGAACTTGCCGCCGCCGTGCCGGGGGTCGGCGTACGTGCCGAGGCCGACGCGCGTCAGGTAGCCGGGGCCGCGCCGGGCCACCTCGCGCAGCCAGTGCATGGCGGCGCCCATCGGCCAGCTGTACGCCTCGACGAGGTCGTTCTGGATCAGCTCGGTGAGGGCGGGGCGGGCGCCGGTCACGGGGTGACGGGGGTTGACGAAGGAGGCCGACACGATGCGGCGCATCAGGCCCTTCCTGGCCACGTGGTCCATGCCGCCGATGCCGACGGCGTCCCCGGTGGCGCAGGGGAAGTAGAAGGTCAGGTCGCGCGGGGCGCCGGTGGTGGCGAAACGCTCGCCGAGCCCGGCCAGCAGGGCGTCGGGGGTGAGCCAGCCGATGACGCCGGTGCTGGCGACGGCCTGACCGTCCTGGATGAGCGCGACGGCCTCGGCCACCCCGCACACCTTGCCCGCCCGGCCGACCCGACCCGCCCGGCCGACCCGGCCCTCCTGGCCTGCCCGGGCCCCCTGGCCTTCCCGGCCTTCCCGGCCCGCCGCGGTCGCGTCGCGGGCCTCGTCCGGGCCGGTCATGGGCGGGCTCCGAAGCGGGACAGGCTCTCGCGGGCCGCGGCCGAGGCGCAGTCGGCGCCGAACATCCAGGCCGTCCGCGCGTCGAGCGTCTCGGCGGGCCCGCTCACCGTGTCGGCCAGCGCCCGTTTGGCGGAGGCGACCGCGTGCGGCGGCAGGGCGGCGAGCCCCGCCGCCACCTCCAGCGCGCAGGCCAGCGCCTCCCCCGGCGCGGTCAGCTCGTCCGCGCCGCCGAGCCCGTGCAGCTCGCGGCCGGTCAGCGGGCGGTCGCCCCAGACCAGCCGGCGCGCGACGACGGGCCCGACCCGGGCGACCAGGGACTGGATGCCCCACGGCGGCACCCAGCCGAGCCGCACCTCCGGCAGGTGCCAGCGGGCGTCCTCGGCGGTGACCACCACGTCGCAGCCGGTGGCCAGCAGGAAGCCGCCGCCGAGCGCGAAGCCCTCGACGGCGGCCACCACGGGGATGCCGAGATGCTGGACGCCCCTGGCCACGCGCCCGGTGTCGGCCTCGTGCCGTACCATGCCCTCACGCGTCATCCCGGACAGCTCCTTCAGGTCCGAGCCCGCGCAGAACCCCGGAGGCGCGCCCGTCAGCACGGCGGCGCGCACCCCGGGGTCGTCGTCCAGCGCGGCCAGCGCGGAGCCGAGCGCCGCGACCAGCCCGGACCCGAGCGCGTTGCGCACGCGGGGCCGGTCGAGCCGCAGGACGGCCACCGCGCCGCGGCGCTCGCACGCCAGTCCCCCGTCCGACGGGCGGTCCATCAGAACGAGGTGGGCCAGGGGGCCAGCCAGGCGACGTCCACGACGCCGGGACGCAGGTGCGGCCAGGAGGCCACCTCGCGCCAGCCGTGCGCCGTCATGTGCTCGGCGATGCTGTCGAGGGTCGAGCCGCCGCTGTAGCGGGCGGTCACGCTGCCCTCGACGACGGCCAGCCGCAGCCGGCTCAGGTCGGTCCCGGCCAGCACCTCCAGCTCGGCGCCCTGGGCGTCCACCACCAGCACGTTGCAGCCGTGCTGCACCTCGCTGACGGGGATCACCGGGACGACGTCCTGCCGGACGACGGCCATGGGCAGCAGCGGGGGCAGCATGCTGGACTGCTTGTCGTAGGGGGTGACGTTGAGCGTGGCCTGACCGCGTTCCCGGCCGGCGCACGCCGCCACGACCTCGCGGGCCGGGTGGCCGTGCTCGGGCTCGGGCAGCCCGGCGGACAGGTGGTGCAGCCGGAGCTGCTCGCGCAGCGCGGGCAGGTGGTCGCCGTTGGGCTCCATCATGACCAGGCGACGGAACCCGCACCTGGTGAGGGCCTCCACCTCCTGGCCCCGGTGCGCGCCCACCTGGATCACCCCTTCTGCCGGCAACCCCAGCTTGTCCAGCAGGTCGGGCAGGTGATCCTCCCATCGGGCGCTCACCCGCTCCGGTGCGACAGTCTGGTTGCGCATCTGGTCGTCTCCTCCCGGTGAAACGCTCAGGGCAGCGTCATCATGGTCATCGTCGGTCGCGGCCGGACGCCGCCGCATCTCGTGGATTGCGCGGTCCGCCGCCCGGGGAGCGGTCCGGGGAGCAATCCGCGAGATGCGGGCCGGCCGCGCGGCGGACCACGATGGACACGGCGACCGAAGGGAGGGCCCATGCGGCGAACACGCGACCGTGACCTGAACGCCTACCTCGACCGGCTGGAGATCGGCGACCCCGGCGAGCCGTCGCTCCCGGCGCTGCGCGCGCTGCATCGCGCGCACGTGGAGCGGGTGCCGTACGAGACGCTGGAGGTCCAGCTCGGACGGCCGACCACCGTGGACCCGCGCGAGTCGGTCGAGCGGGTGCTGCGCGGGCGCGGCGGCTACTGCGTGCAGCTCAACGGGGCGTTCGCCACGCTGCTGACCGCGCTCGGCTACGACGTCACCTGGCATCGGGCCGGGGTGCAGGCCGCCGTACGGGCGCCCGCCTCGCCGGCGTCGTTCGCGCCGCACCTGGCCCTCACCGTCGCGCTCGACGGGCAGGACTGGCTGGTGGACATCGGCCTCGGGGACGGGCTGCACGAGCCGCTGCCGCTGCGGGCGGGGACGTACCGCCAGGGGCCGTTCGAGTTCCGGCTGTCCGCCTCGGACGTGGAGCCGGGCGGGTGGCGGTTCGACCACGACGCCCGCGGATCGATCGCCGGGCTGGACGTCGAACGGGCGCCCGCCGCACCCGGGGACTTCGTGGAGTGGCATCCGTACCTGTGCACGTCGCCCGAGTCCCGCCTGGTGCGGGCCGCGGTCGTGCTGCGGCGCGACGCGACCGGGGCCGACTGCCTGGTGGGCTGCATGCTGCGCCGGATCGGCGCGGACGGCAGGACCGAGCAGGAGCTGTCCACGCGGCGGGAGTGGTACGGCGCGCTGGAGGAGGTGTTCGGGCTGCGTCTCGACGACGTCGGCGGCACCGAACGCGAGGCCCTGTGGACCAAGGTCCGCGGCGCCCACCTCGTCTGGCAGTCCCGCCGCCGCACCCCCGTCGCCTGACCCGCCGCCTGACCCGCCACCCGACCCCGCCGGTCAGCGGGCGGACCTGGCCGCGGCGGCGGCGGTGACCGGGGTGAAGAAGTTGACGAGATTGCCGTCGGGGTCGCGGAACAGCAGCGACCGGTTGCCCCAGGGCATCGTGGTGGGCTCGTTGACGAAGTCGCTGACGAAGCCGGTGAGGTTTCCGTACACGCGGTCCACGTCGTCCACCAGGAACTCGACGATCACGCTGTGGTTGTCGGCCGGGCGGGAGGATCCCGGGGCGAACAGCGGGACGGTGCGGGTGCTCGCGATCGCCAGCGTGGCGGTGCCGGTCCTGATCTCGGCGAAGTCCTCGGTGGACCAGGCCGCCGGCGTCCCGGTGGCCTTCTCGTAGAACCCGGCGAGGCGGGCGACGTCACCGGTGATGATGCGGATCGAGACGAAATCCATGGCGTTCCTCCTGCTTTTTCTCTTGGCACCCCGCACGTTACGGCTGATACTGGACAGATTCGGTCCACTATTCGCCATAAGCTCGAACTCATGTCGCCACCCACCGGTCGTGTGCTCACGCTCCTGGAGTTGCTTCAGTCGGGCGGCGTACGGACGATGGCCGAACTGGCCGACCGGCTCGGCGTCGACGGCCGTACCGTGCGGCGGTACGTCGGTCAGCTCATCGATCTCGGGCTGCCGGTCGAGTCGGTGCGCGGCCGCTACGGCGGCTATCGCCTCGCCCGCGGCTACCGCCTGCCGCCGCTCATGCTCGACGACGACGAGGCGATAGCCGTGCTGCTCGGCCTGATCGCCAACCGGCGTACGTCCGGCGACGCGGGTGACACGGCGAGCGAGACGGCGGCCGCGAAGATCCGCCGGGTGCTGCCCGAACGGCTCGCCCGCAGGCTCGACGCGCTCCTGGAATCCCTCGCCTTCACCGGCCCGCCCGGCGGGCCCGCCGCCCCGGACGCCGCCACCCTGCTCACGATCGCCGACGCCGTACGCCACCGCCGGCCCGTCTCGATCCGCTACGCCGACCGCGCCGGCCGGCGTGGTGACCGCACGCTGCACCCGTACGGGATCGTCAGCCACGCGGGCCGCTGGTACGTCACCGGCGAGGACCCCGGCCTCGGCGAGAACCGGACCTTCCGCCTCGACCGCGTCGCGGACGCCCGGGCCCTGCCCGGCTCGTTCGAGGCGCCGGCCGGACCGGACCCGGCGCAGCGCGTCCTGTCGGGGTTCGTCACGGCGTCCTACCGGCACGAGGTGACCCTGCGGGTCCACGCGACGCCCGAGCAGATCCGCGCCCGCCTGCCCGCCGCCGTCGCCACCGTGGAGGAGATCGCCGACGAGCCCGCCGGCGAGGCGGGCCCGGCGGGCGAGCGCTGGTTGCGCGTCGAGCTACGGGCCGAGCGGCTCGACTGGCTGCCCGCCGTGCTCGCCGCGCTCGACCGGCCGTTCGTCATCGAGCGCCCCGGCGAGCTGCGCGACCTCGTCCTCGCCGTCGCCGACCGTCTCGCGTCCCGCGCCCGAGCCTGATCCCCCGGCGTCACACGCCGACGAAGCTCACCGTCTCCGTCAGGTCCGCACGACCGGTGCGCAGCGGTGGCACGTCCTCCTTCTCGAAGCCCACCGCGACGCCACAGAGCAGGACAAGTCCGTCATGGGCTCCGGCGATCTGGCTGACGGTCTCGCGGTACATCGTCCACATCACCTGGGGGCAGCTGTGCACCCCTTCGGCCCTCAGCAGCAGCATGACCGTCTGCAGGTACATGCCCGCGTCCGCCCACTGCCCGGGGCCCATCGTCCGGTCCAGGTAGCAGAACAGGACGACCGGCGCCCCGAACGCCGCCGAGTTCAGGGCGGCGATCCTCCTGGGCCGGTCGGGGGCGTCGCGCTTGATCCCCAGCGCCCTGTACCGCTGGTCGGCCGCGGCGGCGAAGCGGTCCAGGTACGGCGAGGCCAGCTCGGCCGGGTACATCGGGTACTCCCGCTCGTCCCCCGGGTCCCCCGCCAGCGCCCTGGCCGTCGCCCGCCGTTTCAGCTCGGCCAGCGGCTGGCCGGCCACGACGTACAGCCGCCACGGCTGGAGGTTCCCGCTCGACGGAGCCCGGGTCGCGGCGGCCAGCACGCGTTCGAGCACCTCCTTGGGGACCGGCTCGTCGCTGAACGCCCGCACCGCCCGGCGGCTGTCCACGGCTTCGTACACGTCCATGCCTGCTCGTCCTCTCACTCAACTGCCCTTGCGGGCCGCGGCGTAGAGCCGTGCGGCCGTCACCGCCGTGCCCGCGACCGCGGCCGTCACCAACCAGATCATGAACGTCGGATAGAGATAGACCACCTGGATCCACATGATGTCGCCGCCCCGGAGAAGCACCCTCATGATCGGGACGACCGTGACGCACAGCGCGAGCGGGACCAGATACGGCAGCAGCCGCCACCGCCGCCACCCGCCGTGCACGACGGCCCAGCGCCGGGAGCGGGCCACGCCCCGGACGGCCAGCCCGGCGGTCGCGAGGGCCAGCAGGACGAACAGGATGTCGGTGACGAGGTAGGGCGGCGACGAGGGGATCTCGGGGGTGCCTCCCTCGATCAGGGCGATCAGGCCGTCCATGAGGGCGTCGGCGTCGCCGAAGGCCGTTCCGGTGTTCGCCATGACCGCGACGCCGTACCCCGACTCCGGCATCAGCAACTGGGCGGCCGTGGAGGTGAAGAGGTCGCCGTCGTGCCGGACGACGGGAGTGCCGCGGGCGGTCTTGCCGATCATCCAGCCGAGGGCGTACTCCCCGTCCTGCTCGGACGGCGTGCGCATCTCCTTGACGCTCTGGGGAGACAGGATGCCGTTGTTCTGCGCGATCAGCCACCGGGCCATGTCGTCGGCGGTGCTGAGGATCCCGCCCGAGCCGTTGCCGAACCCGGACGGCTCGGGCACGGCGACGGCCCGGCCGAGGACGACCAGATGGCCGCGGGCGCTGCCGGGCAGATCGCGATCGGTGTCGACGGTCCTGCTGCCGCGCATGCCGAGAGGCGTGAAGACGTGCGCGTCCAGGTACGCCGCGAACGGCTGCCCGCTCACCACCTCGACCAGCCGCGCGGCGACCTGGTAGTTGGTGTTGTGGTAGCTGAAGGCGGTCCCCGGCTCCGCGGCGAGCTTCGCCGTCCTGAGCCGTGCCACGGCGCCTTGGAGCGTGTCGGGCTGGGGCAGGCTCTTCTCGCGGAAGGCCGAGTCGGCCATGCCGGACGTCTGGTTGAGCAGCTGCCGCACGGTGATCCGCGCGGCCCTGGGATCCGCCATGGTGAACTCGGGCAGGTAACCGCGCACCGGCTTGTCCAGCTCGACCTGCCCTTTCTCCACCAGTTGCAGGACGGCGAGCGAGGTGAAGGACTTGCTGACCGACGCCACGGCCATGGGCGTGCCGGCCGTCACCGGCTCGCCGGAGGCGGTCTCGCCGTACCCGGCGGCGTGGACGATCTGCCGGCCCTTGGTGATCGCGACCGCGGCCCCGGGGAGGCCGGTCGCCTCGCGGTACTTCGTGACGAAGGCGTCCACCGACGAAGGGTCGAGGTCGTGCGGCGGAGCCGGGCCGGACGCGAGCGGCAGGGCGAGACAGAGCACGGCGAGGAGGTTTCTGAGCACCCGCCCAACGCTATGAACCACCCTCATTCTGCGACCATTGCGATATCCCTCCGCTTTTCCTACGGAAAACCGCTATCCCTCACGGAAGCCGCGCAGGGCCGTCATCCCACCGCGCGGCGGGACGACGGCCCGGGTGCGGCGGTCAGGAGCCGGCGGCGATCTGCTGGAACTTGGTCAGGACCGCGCGCGGGTCGCTGCCCGGCGCCAGCGCGGCCCCCAGCTCGGCGGCCAGCGTGCCGCGCAGCTCCGCCCAGACCGGCTCCGAGGTCGGGTCGAAGCGGGCCTTGGCCACCATGTCCACGACGGGGGTCACCTTCGGGTCCTGGCGCATGAGCGCCGAGGCGGACGCGGTCGTCGGCAGCAGGCCCTCGACCTTGAGGTACTTGGTGTAGTTGTCGGCCTGGTAGAAGTAGTCGAGGAACTCGCGGACCAGCTGCTGGTTGCCGTCCTTCTTGAAGGCCATCAGGTAGTCCTGGATGCCGTGCGTGGCCGGTTCGGCGCCGTTGTTGGTGGGGAACGGCGCGGTGCCGTAGTCGATGCCCGCCTTGTCCACCGGGTCGAGGAAGGCCCGCGTGCCGAAGGACGCGTACACCATGGCCGCCTTGCCCTGCGCGAACAGCGGCCAGGTGCCGTCGGCGCGGTTGGTCTGGCCGGGGTTCGGCTGGGTGTAGCCGTCCTTGGTCAGCGACTTGAGGAAGTCCAGCGTCTCGACGGCGCGATCGCCGTTGACGGCCCACTTGCCGTCGGCGCGCCAGTCGCCGCCGTCGGCCCGCAGCCAGGTGCCGAACTCGTAGCCGCCGGCCTCGGCGCCGAGGGCCAGCGCGTACGGCACGTACCCGCCGGGCAGCGCCTTGATCGCCTTGGCCGCCGCGCGGAGCTCGTCCCAGGTGGCCGGCGGCTTGTCGAGCCCGGCCTCCTTGAGGATCTTCTTGTTGTAGTACATGCCGTTGACGGTGGCGACGAACGGCAGGCCGTACTGGCCGCCGTCGTAGGAAGCGTTCTCGGCGAAGGACGGCAGGAAGTCCGACAGCACCTCCTTCGAGACCACCTCCTCGGCCCGGTACAGCAGCCCGGCCTCGGCGTAGTCGGCGAAGACGTTGCCGTTGAGCACGTCGGGGAACTGCTTGGTCTGGACCATGGTGTTGACCTGGCTCTGCAGGTTCCCCCAGTCGATCACCTGCAGCTCGACGTTCTTGCCGGGGTGCTTGGCCTCGAAGGAGGCGATCAGCTCGTCCCAGTAGGGCCGGGTGCCCTCGGTGTACTGGGCCACGACCAGTTTGATGGAGTTCTGGCCGTCGCCGCCCGAGCCGTCCGAGCCGCCGCCGCACGCGGTCAGCGCGAGCACGAGACCGGTGAACGCGGCCAGGCCGCCGAGCCGTCGTCGTCTTGTGGGGGTCATCTCACACCGATCCTTGTCGTTGTCACTTGGTGCTGCCCGCGGTGAGGCCGCTCACCAGGTGCTTCTCGATGAGCGCGAACAGGATCACCGCGGGCACGATCGCCATCAGCGCCGCGGCGAACAGGTACTGGTAGTTGGTCTCGTACAGGCCGACGAACTGCTGGACGCCGACCGTGAGCGGCACGCGGCCGCTCGCCGGGTCGTTGAAGAGCGTCAGCGCGATGACGAACTCGTTCCACACCTGGATGAAGGTGAAGATCATCACGGTGACGAGGCCGGGCGCGGCCAGCGGGAGGATCATCCGCAGCATGATCCGGAACTTGCCGAGGCCGTCCATCATGGCGGCCTCGTCGATCTCCACCGGGATCGCGCCGAAGTGGGCGTGCAGGATCCACACGGCGAAGGCGAGGTTGAAGGCCGAGTTGATGGCGATGATGACGAAGTAGCTGTTCACGCCGTCCACGAACACCGCCTGCCGGTACAGGCCGATGAGCAGCGCGACGGCGGGGAACATCTGCGTCACGAGGATCACGCTGAGGAACGCCGAGCGTCCCTTGAACCTGGAGCGCGCCAGCACGTACGCGGCGGGCGCGGCGACGACCAGCACCAGCGCCGTCGAGGCCAGCGCGACGGTCAGGCTGACCCGGAAGTAGTCGGCCAGCGGGATGCGCCGCCACACGTCGGCGTAGTTGGACCACGCCCAGCTCTTGGGCAGGTAGTCGGCCGGGACGGCGAACAGTTCGGCGTCCGTCTTGAGCGATCCCAGCAACATCGCGACGTACGGGGCCAGGAAGAACAGCGCCACCGCGAACCCGATGACCGGGAGCACGACGGGACGGACCCGCGCCCATCCGCGGCCGGCCCGCACCAGCACCGGCCTGCTCCGCCTGCCGGGAACCGGCCCGGCGGGACGCTCACCGGCAGGCTGCTCCTCGGCGGGAGGTTCTCCGTCCGGCACGGGCGTCCTGTCGCTCGCCGCCGGGTTGCGGTGAGGACGCAGGACCAGCACGAAGGCCAGGATGAGCAGCAGCAGGAAGGCCACGTTGAGCACGCCGAGCGCGGCCGCCTCGCCCGAGTCGAGCTGCGCCGTGAACGCGATCTTGTACAGCCACGTCACCGTCGTGTCGGCGTGGTTGCCCGCCGTCTTGCCCATGATCACCCAGATGACGGTGAACGCGTTGAAGACGTGCAGCATGTTGAGCACGAGCGCGATCATGAGCGACGGCCGCAGGATCGGCAGCGTCACCCGCCGCCAGGTCGCCCACGCGCTCGCGCCGTCCATGCGGGCGGCCTCCAGCACGTCGTGCGGCACGGTCTGCAGGCCGGACAGCAGCACGTAGGTGGTGAACGGCATCGAGGTGACGATCCCGACCGCCATGATCGAATACAGCGCGGTGGCCGGGTCCTTGTACCAGTCGACGGGCGCGGAGATGATCGACAGGTCCATCAGCAGGCGGTTGAGCAGGCCGTTGCCGCCCTCGTAGATGAAGCGCCACACGGTCGCGGTCATCACCAGCGAGGTCGCCCACGGCACCACCAGCGCGAGCCGGACGAACTTGCGGCCGAAGAACGGCTTGGACAGGAACTGCGCCAGCGCCAGCGAGAGCAGCATGGTCAGGCCGACGACGATCACCAGCCACAGCAGCGTGTTGCCGACCACCGGGCCGAGCGCGTCCTCCTTCAGGAGCCTGGCGTAGTTGTCCAGCCCGGCCATGCCCTTGACCAGCCCGATCCTGCTGATGTCGAGGAAGGACATCCAGACCATGTACAGGGCGGGGAAGCCGACGACGGCGGCGATGAGCAGCGTGCTCGGCGTCAGCCAGCGCCAGGGCACCGTCCGCTGCCACAGGTCGGCGAGCCGGGCCGCCGCGGGCGTCCTCACGGCGCGTCCCTGAGGTTGGCGGTCCAGGAGTCGAGCGTCGCCAGCCACTCGTCGCGCTCGGCCGGCATGCCGGGCACCCCCGGGCGTCTCTGCCAGGGCAGCGGGCCGGACTCGCGCCGGTACTCCACGCCGATCGCGTCGAGGCGGGCCAGGTGGGCGGCCAGGCGGCGGCGGAAGTCGGCCAGGTCCCGCTCGGGGCCCGACCAGACGGTCTCCGCGAACGCCGCCAGCCGGGGGAAGGCCATGTAGTCGACGTGCCGGGTGGAGTCGATCAGCTCCGTCCAGATCCCGCACTGGGCTCCCAGGACCCGTTCCGCGGCCGGGTCGCCGCGCAGCTCCGGCGGGACGGGCTCGAAGGCGTAGACGTCCTCGACGGTGAGCACGGTCCTGAACGGCAGCGGCTCGTCGTCGCGTTCGCTCTGCCGGTAGTCCAGGTAGACGGCGGTGTTGGAGCAGTTGATGACGTCGTGCCCGGCGCGGGCGGCGGCCACCGCGCCCAGGTCGGCCCGCCAGGAGGCCACCACCGCGCCGGGGGCGAGGCCGCCCTCCAGGATCTCGTCCCAGCCGACCAGGCGGCGCCCGCGTCCGGCCAGGTAGTCGTCGAACTGGCGGATGAACCAGCTCTGCAGCTCCTCCTCGTCGCGCAGGCCCAGCTCGGCGATGCGGCGGCGGGCCGCCGGGCTGTCGCGCCACTGCTCCTTGGGGCACTCGTCCCCGCCCACGCACACGTACGGGCTGGGGAAGAGGTCGAGCACCTCGTCGAGGACGTTCTTGAAGAAGTCGATCGTGGCGTCCTCGACGTTGAGCACGTTGTGCCCGACGCCCCAGGTGGTGCGCACGCCGAGCGGGGTGTCGAGGTTGCCCAGCTCGGGGTAGGCGGCGATGGCCGCCTGGGTGTGGCCGGGCAGGTCGATCTCGGGCACGACCGTGATGTGCCGGCGCGCGGCGTAGGCGACGATCTCGCGGAGGTCGTCCTGGGTGTAGAAGCCGCCGTGCGGCCGGCCGTCCATCTCGCCCAGCCAGCCGACCTGGCTCTCCTCGCGCCAGGAGCCGATCTCGGTGAGGCGCGGGTAGCGCTTGATCTCGATGCGCCAGCCCTGGTCGTCGGTCAGGTGCAGGTGCAGGACGTTCAGCTTGTGCAGGGCCATCAGGTCGATGAAGCGCAGCACGTCCGCCTTGGTCATGAAGTGCCGGGCCACGTCGAGGATCGCGCCCCGCCAGGCGAAGCGTGGGCGGTCCTCCACGTGCACGGCGGGCAGTTCCAGCGGCACGCCCGCGCCCGCGCGGCGGAAGGCGTCGGGCGGCAGGAGCTGGCGCAGCGTCTGCGCCCCGTAGAAGGCGCCGGCCGCCGATCCGGCGTCGAGCGTGACCTCGCCGGGCGTGACGGTCAGCCGGTAGGCGTCGGGGGGCAGGTCGGCGAGGCCGAGCCTGATCGTCGCCGGTCCCGGGCCGCCGGGCAGCAGCTCGCCGCCGGTGACCGGGCTGAGCTCGCCGCGCAACCAGGCGGCGACCTCGCCGAGCGCGGGATCGGCGGTGAGCGCGGTGCTCCGGTCGATGACGAAGCGGCCCGGTCTGGCCTCGTGGTGCAGGGGCTTGGGGACGATCATGGACGGCCTCTCGGAGCTGATGAAGGAGACTCTTCGCCGCGGGCGCGTTCCCGGGCGTGACCGACGGCGCCGTACGGGGCCCGGCCTCCTTTACGAAGGAGCACTTCATTAGTAGCACCGGCCCAGAGCGAGGGTCAATGCTCATTTGTGCTCGTATCAGCCCTTCTTGCTCAGCTTCGGACCCCGGGCTGGCATAATGAGTTCCGCCCTTATCGAGGAGACCTGCGTTAGGACGGCTCTTGGCCCCCACACTTCGCGGCGGCGACCTGTCACGACTCAGACAGCTCAACGTCCTGACCGCGATCGCGGCACTGCGCGCCGCCGGCCCGTTGACCCTGTCGGCCCTGGCCGAGCGGACCGGGTTGTCGCGCCCCTCCACGAAGGAGGTCGTGGACGAGCTGATGACGCTCGGCTGGGTGGAGGAGACCCCGCCCGCCCAGGGCACGGTCGGCCGGCCGGCCCGCCGCTACCGGTTCCGCGCCGGCAGCGGCTACCTGGTGGGGCTCGACATAGGGGGTCACAACATCCGGGCCGCCCTGGCGGACCTGAACGGCGTGATCCTCTCCGAGACCCGCCAGCCCGTGGAACCGGACACCCCCCTGGACGAGCGGCTGGCCGCGATCGAGCGGACGGTCGCGAGCTGCCTGGCGCTGGGCGGCAAGACCATCGAGGACGTCTGGGTCCTCGCCGCGGGCACGATCGGCGTGATCACCCCCGAGGGACGCATCCTCTACTGCGCCGCCATCCCCGCCTGGACCGGGTTCGACCTGGCCGGGCACCTGCGAAGGCTGTTCCCCTGCGACGTGCTCGTCGAGAACGACAGCCGCCTGGCCGCCCGGGCCGAGGCCGTGCGCGGCGCCGCCCGCGACGTCGACGACGTGGTGTTCCTGCACGTCGGCCGCCGGATGGGCGCCGCGGTCATCATCGACGGCAAGGTGCACCGCGGGTTCGGCACGGCGGCCGGCGAGATCGCCATGCTGCCGCAGGCGCGGTTGTTCGACGCGTCGCGACACCTCCAGAGCTGCGCGATCATCCCCGAGGGCACCCCGCCCGCGGACGCCGCCGGCTACACCCTGGCCGCCGCCCGCGCGGGCGACCCGGTGGCGCTGGCCGCGGTCGAGCGGTACGTCGACGACCTGGCCGTCGGCACCAGCGCGATGGTGCTGCTGCTCGACCCGCAGGTCGTCGTGCTGGGCGGCGGGTTCTCCCGGTCGGCCGACGTGCTGCTGCCGCCGCTGCGCGCCCGCCTGGAACGTGCCTGCATCCGGCTGCCCGACCTGCGCGCCTCGACGCTGGGCGACGAGTGCGTGGTCACCGGCGCCATCGACTATGCCGTCGCACACGTGGACGCCCAGCACTTCACCCCGGACGCGCCCCTGCCGACCGCACGCTGATCCCCCGAGACGCTTCCGGGGGCGGTACGTCCTTTTTCGCCCGGAATGAAACCACTGATGCACGGGTGTCGCCGATGGCTAGCGTGGCGGAGTGCAAACAGTGATCACCCGAGACGGCCGCACCCTCGCCGTTGAGCAGTACGGCATGCCCGACGGGACACCCGTCTTCTATCTGCACGGCACCCCCATGGGACGCCTGGCCCGCCATCCCGACGACTCCTTGTTCACCGGGCTCGGCATCCGGCTGATCACCTTCGACCGTCCCGGGTTCGGCGGCTCGACGCCCCTGCCCGGACGGCGGGTGGTGGACGGCGCGGACGACGTCGTCGCCGTGGCCGACGCGCTCGGCCTCGACCGCTTCGCCGTCTACGGGGTCTCCGGCGGCGGGCCGCACGCGCTGGCGTCGGCCGCCCGCCACCCCGACCGGATCGTCCGGGTCGCCTCGCTGGCGGCGCTCGCCCCGCGCGACGCCGAAGGGCTGGACTGGACGGCCGGGATGATGGAGGGCAACCAGCGCAGCGCCGCCGTCGCCCTGCGGGACCGGGACGCCATGATCGCCCACCTGGAGACGGACTCGTCCGAACCGCCGCGGTTGCCCCCGGCCGAGGCCGCCGTCCTGGCCCGTCCCGAGATCGGCGCCATGCTCTCGGCCGCGTACGCCGAGGCGGTCCGCCCCGGCGTCGGCGGCTGGGCCGACGACGTCATCGCCCTCTTCGGCCGCCCGTGGGGCGTGGACCTCGCCTCCGTCACCGTTCCGGTCCGGCTCTGGCACGGCGAGCTGGACGGCGTGGTGCCGGTCGCGCACGCCCGCTGGCTCGCCGCCCACCTCCCCACCGCCACGCTCACCGTTCAGCCCGACGGCGGACACGCCGGACACTTCGCCGCCACCCCGGCCACGCTGGAATGGCTGCTGCGCGGCGACGAACCCCACACCGAGCAAGGCAAGGCGAGCGAGACCGTGTCACCCGTCTAGGCGGGCAGCCGCGCGGCTAGTGCGGGATGGCGTCGATCAGTTCCCGGGCGCCCTGGCGGAGCAGCGCGACCGCGACGGAGGTGCCGAGGGTCGCCGGGTCCAGCGGGCCGGCCCACTCGTGGGCGTCCAGCACCTGCTTGCCGTCCGGGGAGAAGACCCGGGCGCGCAACGACAGCCGGCCGTCGCGCTCGGCACGGGCGTGACCGGCGATGGGCGAGTTGCAGTGGCCCTGGAGCACGTGCAGCAGCATGCGCTCGGCCGTGACCTCCCGCCACGTGTCGGGGTGCCCCAGTCCGGCGACCGCGTCGGCGGTCGCCGGGTCGTCCTCGCGGCACTGCAGGGCGAGCACGCCGGCTCCGACTGGCGGGCACATCGTCTCCGGCGACAGCACCTCGGTGATCCGGTCCGGCAGGCCGATGCGCTCCAGCCCGGCCACCGCCAGCAGCAGCGCGTCGGCCTCGCCCGTGTCCAGCTTCTCCAGCCGCCGGTTGGCGTTGCCTCGCATCGGCACACAGCGCAGCTGCGGATGCGACGCGGCGAGCTGGGCGACGCGCCGCACCGACGACGTGCCGATCCGGGTGCCGTCGGGCAGCGCGTCCAGCGTGAGGCCGCCGGGGTGCACGAGCGCGTCGCGCACGTCGTCACGCTTGAGGAAGGCCGCGAACACGGTCCCGGCCGGGAGCGGACGGTCGGCGGGCACGTCCTTGACGCAGTGCACCGCCAGGTCGGCCCGGCCCGCCAGGAGGGCCTCGTCGACCTCCTTGGTGAACGCGCCCTTGCCGCCCAGCGCCGACAGCGAGCCCTGCCACCGGTCTCCGGACGTGGTGACCGGCACGACCTCGGTGCGGATGCCGGGGTGCCTGTCGGCGAGTTCGCGCCGTACGCGTTCGACCTGGGCGAGCGCCATGGGAGAGGAGCGCGTCACGATGCGGATCAGCTCGGGGACGGTCATCGTCCGATCGTAGGGCGTCGCCTGCCCGCCGCGCGGAGCAATCGCCCGCTGTCCGTGACGTTCCCGGGCCGTCCGCCCCACGAATCCGCCTATGGCGGCCTAAGGTACGGATCATCACCATTCACGGGGAAGAGAACGGGGACGTACATGATGGCGAACGACCCGGCGCGGCCGACGTTGATGACGCGGGTGATCGCGGCCTACAGGGGCGAGGTGAGCACGGACGAGCTGGAGGCGTACCGGCGTGCGGGCGGCCTGGTCTACACCGAGCTGGAGCACGCCGAGGAGCTGCGCTTACGCCTCGTCCAGGACGGCGTCAACCTCTGGCACGGCTCGCAGGCCGCCTCCGGCCAGCTGCTGTGCACCTGGAACGCGTTCGTGCTGCAGACCATCGGTGAACAGCTGCTCGACGCCGACTACACCGCCGACCCGCGCACCGCGGGCTACGTGCCGCCGGTCACCAGCCGGCAGGTGGCCGCCTGCTTCGGCCAGGTGGAAGGCTGGGTGTCGCGCGCCCGGCAGGCGGCGGGCAACAGCCGCTACCTGGTCGAGACAGAGCTCCAGCTGCCCGCCGACCTGCCCGAATGGGCCGAGGCGGACCCCTGCCCGCTGCCCCACCTGCACGGCATGCTGGCCGCCGCCCGGGCGATCCGCCGGCACGCCGAGGTGGCCTTCGGCGTGTTCGAGCAGACCGTCCCGGACGCCCACGACCACCAGGCCGACCTGCAACGGCTGCGCCAGCTCGTGGCCGAGGCCGCCACCGCCGCCGACTACGCCGAGGGGCTGCTCAAGGCCGACCCCCGGCCGAGCCTGCACGAGGCGATCGAGCAGCGGCTCCAGCGCTCCCTGGAGCTCTACTACCACGTGGGCCAGCTCATCGCCATGCCCCGGCACATCGCCGGCTACCGCAGCACCCCCACCCGGCCCGCCGCGACGTACGAGTCCCTCGACGTCGACGCCCGCGACTTCGACGCCTGGTGCCTGACCGACCCGCAACGGCGGGATTTCTGGCAGGCCGACCCCAAGGCCAGGCAGGCCGTCAAGGAGATGTGGGAGTACGACCCCGACCCGGCCGCCACCCTGCGCATCCAGGCGCAGATCAACGCCGCCTTCCGGGACGGCGCCATCGCCTACGCCGTCGACGCCGCGGGCGAGCCGCTCGGGAGCTACTACTGCTGCCCGTTCCCCGCCATCTACTCGGTGCGCAGGCCGGTGGTCATCGGCGGCAGACGGCTGCGCCCCATGCAGCAATTCACCTACGAGGCGTCCGCCGAGGAGATGGAGCGCGGCGGGCCGTTCAAGCGCGAGATCATCGTGGCCGACTTCAGGCCGACGAACGACATCGACTACTGCGACCCCGACGGGCTCCACGGCGACTAGGACTCGCCCGGCCGTCTCGGGGGCGGCCGCTGAGCGAGCGGTGCCGTGGTGGCGCGGGCGGCTGGCATGATGATCGGATGGACGTTCCCACCCCCGTCGACCTCGACGCATGGCCCCGCCGGCAACACTTCGAGCACTACCGCCGCGTCCCGTGCACGTACTCGATCACGGTGGAGGTCGACGTCACCGCGTTCGCCGCGGCGCTGCGTCAGTCGCGGCGCAAGTCCTACATCGCGCAGATCTGGGCGCTCGCCACCGTCGTCAACCGGCACGACGAGTTCAGGATGTGCCTCACCACGTCGGGCGAGCCGGCCGTGTGGCCCGTCGCGCACCCGGCGTTCACGGTCTTCAACGCCGAACGCGAGACGTTCTCGTGCGTGTGGGCGCCCTACGATCCCGACTTCGGCGCCTTCCACGACGTCGCCGCGCCCTTGCTCGCCGAGCACAGCCGGGCCGCCGACTTCTTCCCGCAGGGGGCGCCCCTGGCCAACACGTTCGACGTGTCGAGCCTGCCGTGGGCGTCCTTCACCGGGTTCAACCTCAACATCGGCGACAACTGGGACCATCTCGCGCCGATCTTCACGCTCGGCCGCTACACCGAGCGGGACGGCCGCGTCCTGCTCCCCCTCGCCGTGCAGGCCCACCACGCCGTCGTGGACGGGTTCCACTCGGCCCGCCTCGTCAACGAGTTGCAGGAGCTGGTGGCCGACCCGGCCTGGCTGGAGACCTGACCCACCCGTTCACAGGGACTCCAGGATCTCGACCGCGCGGCCGTTCCCTTCCTCGGCCCGGACGCGCCGGCCGAGTTCGGCGGCGGTGTCCGCCATCCGGGCGTCGGTGGCGGCCAGGCGGAGGGCGGCGGCCAGGCCGTCCGGGGTCAGTCGCCGCTGCGGCTGGGGCGGCCCGGCCACGCCGACGGCGTGCGCGCGGGCCGCCCAGAACGGCTGGTCGGCGACGAACGGGC
This sequence comes from Nonomuraea sp. NPDC051191, assembly GCF_044455665.1. Taxonomy (NCBI): domain Bacteria; kingdom Bacillati; phylum Actinomycetota; class Actinomycetes; order Streptosporangiales; family Streptosporangiaceae; genus Nonomuraea; species Nonomuraea sp. NPDC051191. Next base: position 326,220 of record NZ_JBITEZ010000006.1, read on the forward strand.
AGATCACCTGCGGCCGTCCGGCCAGCAGGGCCGCGGCGGTGGTGCCGCTGCCGCCGTGATGCACGATCGCGGCCATGCGCGGCAGCAGCCAGTCGTGCGGCGCCTGGTCGAGCAGGTGCACGCCGTCAGGCAGGTCGGTGGCCTGGATGCCGCCCCAGCCGGTGGCCAGCACGGCACGCACCCCCGCCCGCCGTACGGCCTCGGCGACGACCCGGCCGAGCCGCGACGGATCGGTGCCGGCCATGCTGCCGAACCCGACGTACACCGGCGGCGGCCCGTCGGCCAGGAAGGCGGCCAGCTCGGGCGAGGGCGTCCAGTCGGGCGGGGCGGGCAGGTACCAGAAGCCGGTGGTGTGCACCCATGCCGGATAGTCCAGGCCGCCCGGTGTGTCGTGGGGCAGCAGGTGGCGGCTGAAGGCGTGCAGGACCGTCGCCGGGCCTCCGTCCGGACGGCGCAGGATGTCGTGCCGACCGCGCCGCCGGGGCAGGTCCAGGCGCGAGCGCAGGTCGTCGGCGATGCCGGCGAAGGAGTGCAGCATCAGCTTGATCGACAGGTAGGAGGCCCGGTTCAGCGCCTTGGGCAGCGGCAGCGGCAACATCGGGTTGCGGAAGGCGGCGGTGGGCACCCACACGGGCTGGAGCGCGGCGGGCACCGCGGGCACGCCGAGCCGTTCGGCGACATGGGCGCCCGGCATGCCGGGCGCGTGCACCACCAGGTCGGCGCCCTTGCCGGGCCCGTCCAGCACCACGTCCGCCAGGTCGGTGAAGACCTCGGCCATGAGGGGCTTGCTGCGGCGCATCACCTGCAGGGCGACCTTCTTGCCGCGCAGGCCGCGGTAGTTGGTCTCGACCGCCTGACGGATCCCGGGGTCGTCGATGAGCGTGTTCGGGCCGTCGTGCAGCGGCGCGAAGGCGATGCCGTGCGGACGGGCCAGGCCGGCCATGGCGGCGGGGGCCGCCAGCACGGCCTCGTGCCCGGCCCGCTTCAGGGCGAGAGCCAGGGCGGCGTACGGCTGCACGTCGCCACGGGTGCCGTGGGTGAGGATGAGGACCTTCATCGGCGCTCCTTGCTCGAAAGGACTGTTGCACTCGCCGACCAGGCTTCCCGGCACACCAACGGCCTGTCTGAAGGGCCGAACAACAGCACAATATACCGAAATTTCAGAAATTCCTGAAGTTTGGGTCATTCGGTTATGATCCCTGTCAGGAGGTGACGCGGTGAGCGACCAGGAACGATGGCAGGCCGCCGAGCGGCTGGCCCTGGTGCTGACCGAGGGCGGCCTGCAACGCATGTCGGCGCGCGTCCTGGCGTTCTTCCTGTTCACCGACGCCGAGACGGTCACCATGGGCGACATCGCCGACCGGCTCGACGTCAGCGCGGGGTCGGTGTCCGGCGCGGTCAAGGCCCTGCTGACGACCGGGCTCATCGAGCGCCTGCCCGCGCCCGGCAGCCGCCGCGAGCACTACCGGCTGCGCGACGACGCCTGGCCCACCTTGTTCTCCACCCAGAACACCATGGTCCACGTCCTGCTGCGGGCCGCCGAGACCGGCATAGCCACCACCGCCTCCGGCGACCCGGCCCACACCCGGCTGGCCCGGATGCGCGACTTCTACCAGTTCCTGCTGAGCGAGCTGCCCGGCCTGCTGCAGCGCTGGGAACAGACCCACGCACCCCGCTGAGCGAGCCGCGCCACCATAGTCGGCCGCCGCACGTCGATCCGAAGGGACATCAGATGACCACCCGTGACCTCCCTGCGAACGACGACGTCCGGGACCCCTTCGGCACGTTGCGCCGCGCCTTGTGGATCGGCGGTGGCCAGTGGGCCGGAAAGTCGACCGTGGCCCGGCTCCTGGCCGTCCAGTACGGCATCACCGTCTATCACTACGACTACCACGACGCACGGGGGCACAACGATCGCCGGATCGCCCGCCGGGTCAGCCTCGGCGAGCCCGCCGCCGATCCCGATCCGGACCAGGTGTGGGTCCGTTCCACCCCGGAAGAGATGGCCGCCGAGACCCTGACCGGCTTCCCCGTCCGGTTCGAGTGGGCCCTGGACGACCTGCGCGCGCTCGTCTCGGGCCTTCCGATCATGGCCGAGGGTTGGGGGCTCCGCCCCGAACTCGTCGCACCCATCATCGACTCACCGCGCCGGATGGTCGTCATGGTGCCCACGCCGGAGTTCCGCCGACACCAGCTCCACCACCTCCCCCGGGCCTCCGCATTCGGGCACGAGGTCAGCGATCCGGCCCGAGCACAGGCCAACCGCGTGGCCCGGGACGCCCTCGTCGCGGAGGACGCCGTCCGCACCGCCCGCCGGCTCGGCATCCGCGTGGTCGAGGTCGACGGTTCCCGCGACGCCGCCGCGATCGCGGAGATCGTCGCCGACCATTTCAGCCCCTACCTCCCGGGGCGAGATCGCAGAGCTTGACGCCCGGCGACCGCACCTGGCCGGAGCGCACCGGCCATCACGGGAGCCGCACGAGTGTGCAGGTGATGCCCTGCTTGGGAAGTCCGGCGTGCCCGCACTTGTTCGCGACGGGGATGTTCGAGGGGTTCTCCGGTCCGAGCCGGGCGCTTATGCCGACCCACTTCCCGCTTCCGTGCCTCGGGAGCTCGATGAAGAAGGTGTACCGCAGGTCTCCGAGGCCGTCCGGTCCGGCGTGGGTGCGGAATCTGGTGTCCACGAACGTCGGGTCCGTCTCCTTGTCCAGCAGTTCGGCGGTGATCTCGTAGCGGTCCCAGGTGGACAGGCCGGCTGCGGTGACGGTCGCGGAGAGGGAGACGGTCGTGTCGTCGACCGTCTTGGTGGTCGTGGTGATGATCGGCCTCGCGGTCGTCCGCAGAACGGTGGCGGCCAGGACGAGGAGGCCCAGCACCGCCGCGCCGAACACGTACAGGGCCCCCACGGTCAGCACGGGGCCCGCCGGCCAGTGAAGGTGGCGGGCCACGACGACGGCCAGGAGAACCGTGGCCGCGGCGATCCCGCCCAGGAAGGCCGCCCAGCCCACCGCGTTCTGGCTGGAACTGCTCGCGTTGCCGATGTACGACCAGGCGATGATCACCCACATCACGACGAGGAGGACGCTGACCACGGCCAGCCCGGCGACGGCGGCTCGTCGCCGGTGGGCGAGGGTGACGTCCTTCGGCACGAAGACGGAGACGATGCCGGCCAGGACGGCGGCGGCGGCCATGACGGTGGCGGTGAGCGCCGCCTCGGTGACGTTGCGCAGCAGCGCGGTGGCGACACCCGCCGTGACGCCGGACACGTTCTCGTCACATCCGCTCGATCGAGCGACGCCCGGGCCGCGTTACGGGACTCCCCGGCGGGAACTCAGCCACCTCGTGACACTTCTGTTAACAGAAGGTAAACGATACGGTTATCCGTAATCCTGTAAAAAATGGTGACGTATGATGCCTTCCGATATTAGACGGGCGAAAGGTGTTTTTGTGGCGGATGCGTTCGAGGCGGAGGTCAGCGCGCTCGCGGACGAGATCAACCAGCAGGTGGCCCGCGTACGCGAAGCATTCGGAGAGCTCTCCGCCCTGGAGCACACGGCACGGTCGGCGGACGGAATGGTGAGCGTGACCGTCGGCCGCCACGGTCAGTTGCGCGGCGTCGAGCTGAGCCCCCGGGCATATCGCAGCCTGTCCCCCACCCAACTGGCCGACGCCATCATGCAGCAGGCCGACGCGGCCACCGCCGCGGTCTCCGAGCAGAGCCGGCAGCTGCTGAACCCCCTCATGCCGTACGGCATGCCGTACGAGGAGGTCTTCGGGGAGCGGGCCACGCTCGACGCGTTCTTCCCCGGCCCCGTGGAGCCGGCCCCGTGAGCGGCTTCAACGTACGGCGGGAGGCGCTGTACCGGGAAGCCAGGACGTACGAGCTGTTCGCGGGGAACGTGGAGCAGGTGCGCGCCGACCTCCGCGCCGCCTTCAACCGGGACAGGAACACGCTCGGCGACGACGAGTACGGCGCGGAGCTGGCCAAGAAGCTGCCCGAGATGGAGCGCGGCATCTTCGACGCCCTGACGACGTTCATCGACGAACTCGAAGACGTCGCCTTGGGGCTGAACGCGAGCGCCCGCAACTACAAGGCGGCGGAGCACCCTCCCCCCGTCACCCGAGACTGATCGTCCATGGGGTTCGACGGGTTCCTCGTGCCCGAGTTCGCCAAGCCGTACATCGGCTGGGTGGTCGGCATGGACTGGCCGGAGGGGGACGAGACCGGCTGCTTCCGGCTGGCCGACGCCTGCGTGATCGCCGCGCACCGGCTCGTCGAGGGCACGGGCGCCGACCTGCCGGGCAGCGCGCGCAGGATCGGCAAGGACTGGGACGGGGAAGCCCATCTGGCCTTCGCCGCCCACGTCGGCAAGGTGGCGGGCGGTCAGGTCGCCCTCGCGGTCAAGCGGCTCGTGGACGCCGCGGTGGCGCTCAACGGCGTGGGCGTGCAGATCCAGTACGCCAAGTACATGATCGAGGTCACCGTCTGGCTGCTGATCGTGCAACTGGGATATCTGCTGGCCGCGGCCCTGGCCACCGGCGGGGCGAGTCTGGCGCTCATTCCGCCGCGGCTGCAGCTCGCCCGGCTGACGGTCGGGCAGATCGCCAGGCAGTGCCGGCGCAACATGCTGCTCTTCGCCGGGATCGTGACCGGGATGGACCTGGGCATCCAGGGCACGCAGCTGCTGCAGGGCCGCAGGGACGACATCGATCTCCGTCAGCTCGCGATCTCGGCGGTGAGCGGCGCCGCCATGGGCGGGCTCATGGGACTGGCCTCGGGCGGGCTGAGCAGCCTGGCCACCCCCACGCTGCGGGCCGGTCTGACCAGGGCCGAGATGTCCACGGCCGAGAAGCTGCTGGCGGCGGCCCACTCCTCGTTGTACGGCCAGGCCGGGCAGTTCGCCCTGGCCGGCGGGATCACGACGGCCGGCACCATGATGGTCCAGGGCAACTTCAGCTGGGACCTGCTGGCCAAGGGCATCACGTCCAGCGCGCTCGGCGCGGACGGCCAGCACCTGGCCTCACCCCTGCCTTCCGGCCCGGACGGACGCCCCGGGCCCAGGACCGGCGCGGACGCGGTCCAGGAGGCGGTGAACCACAACCAGCAGACCATCGCATCGCCCGCCTGGCACCGCCCCGACCTGGCGTCCGACGTGCTCCAGGGTCTGACGTCCCAGCTCGCGTCCGCCGACGCGGGGGTTCCGAAGCCCGAGATCCATCCGCCTCGCGTCGTCGAGATCGGCGCCCTGGGCGAGACCGCCGTGCACGACGTCAGGGTGCCGGTGGACCCGAGGGCGGCGGCGCAGGCCATGACCGCCGGCATCACGGGCATCGTCCCGCGGGAACGGGCCGTGATCCGCCTCTGGCTGACGGAGGCGCTCTCCAGCGGCGACCGCGACGTGTGGACCAACCACCTGCAAAGAGGGGTGGCGCTCGGCGTCGGGGACAAGGTGATCTACCTCAAGCTCAGGCCGAGCGAGTTCACGCACGTGGAGCAGCCGGGTCTGGCCCCGGAGAAGCCGGTCGCCTTCGGCGGGGACGGCGTGGAGGGCAAGTCCTCGCGGGGCACCTCACTGGATCGCACCGCGGGGCTGATGAAGGGGCTCTACCAGTCGCCGGACGAGGCCGAGGCGAACGCCCTGCCCCGGTCGGGCGTCAGCAGCACGGCACGGACGACCCACACGAACGGCGTCGAGGTCATCAGCGGGCACAAGGCCATCTCCCCCGCCCATGACTACTTCGCCACGGACATCTCCCTCGACATCTACCGTGACGGCGAGAAGGTCACCCAGACCGCGGCGGTCCCCGACCTCTCGCTGACCATCCCCTTCCCCAAGCAGTTCACCCGGGAAGGGCCGCTGCTGAGCGCCGACCACCCCGCGCCGCTCCCCCGCCACGAGGTGCCGGAAGGAGCTGGGCACAGGTTCCGTGACCACGGGATCGCCATCACCGGCCTGGACGTCACGCCTCTCGTGCTGGAGGTGCAGCGCCGGGGGCTGGCGGCGGGGCTGCCCGCGGGCGAGGTGGTCAGGATCACCGACCATCTCACCTCCAGCCTGCTCAGCGAGCAGGGGATGAAGAACCGCAGCCAGTCGATGTTGTCGAGCGGGGTCTCGTCCGAGGCGATCCGGTACAAGACGTCCCTGCTGCGGTCGGCGGAGGACTCCGTCCGGATCACCGGCGAGATCACGCGGGTCGAGCCGATCGACGGGAGCGGGCGCTCGCCGGTCGAGACGATGTTCCGGGACGACCTGGGGCGGCGCGAGAGCGAGGGCACGTCGTACCGGCAGGGCGCGAGCGTCGGCGTCCACGCGGGCGGCAAGATCGGGTTGCCGCTGGGTGACCGCGCGGAGGTCGTCGCGAGGGCCGTCGGCGGGGTCGGCTACGGGACGGACCATGTCACGTCCACCAACAGGGCGCACGGCAACCACACCGTCCTGACCAGGCTCGGCGACGTCACCATGTACGACGCCCGCATGCGGCTGCAGGTCGAGACCGACAAGCTCGGCACCTTCGAGGTGGAGGTGCCCGCCGAGCTGATCGTCCCGACCCGCGACGCGTCCCGGATGGAGCAGGACGTCTTCGGGCACGATCTGCGCCCGCTGGGAGAGTTCAACGACATCCAGCGCAAGCTCGCCGACCTCCACCGGGAGATGGACGACGTGCGGGCGGGGTTCTCACTGGACGAACCGGTCGGCGAGTACCCGGCCAGGGGCGAGCACCCGAACCGCGGCTACGACCCGCACGTCCTGGAGCCGGAGACGCTCGCGGCCGGTCGGGGGACAGGGCTCGGCAGCGGCGTCCGGGTCCATGGGGAGACGCTGCTCAGCGCGGAGATCCACCAGGCCGTCGCCCGGGCGCTGCCCGACCTCCCGCCGGAGATCGCACGGCAGATCATGCGGGACGTCGAGAGCCGCTTCGGCGCCGCGGCGCTGGAGGCCGACCTGACGCACGCCCTCCACGGCATCAGGTACGACGGGTCGATCGGCGGCTACACCGTCGAGATCCTGGCCGAGGGCACGCTGGGCCGGCGGCACGAGGTCGGCGCGTCCGACCTGACCGTCAACGAGCGCCGGATCACCTCGCGCACCGACACCAGCCAGCGGGAGAGCTCCCGCACGGGCCGTGCGGAGGTGCGTGGTGTCGCGCGCCTCGACGTGAACGAACGGCTCAAGATCGACCCGGTGAACCTGTCCCTCACCGGGAGCGGCACCAAGTCCGGCAGCACCGGCTTCTCCTCGGGCCACACGAGGTACGACCGTACGGAGACCAGCGGCGGCTTCACCATCACGCGGGATCTCTCCTTCGACGTCAGGATGAGGATCTCGCGGGACGGCACGGAGACGCTGAACACCTCGTGGGAGGTGCACGGCAGCAGGGCGGAGGTCCTCGTGCCGAACGTCCACCTGCCGCAGAAGCCGGTGCTCGCACAGGACGTCGCGCATCTCGGACGGGTCGAGTCGTCGTCCGAGCGGCCGCCCGACCTGTGGCGGCCCGGGGCCGACGAATTGTCGGCCATCGTCCGGATGGGGGCCATGCCCGACCTTCCCTCGACGCTGGCCGAGGTCTACCACCGATGGGCGGAACTGCCGGCGCCCGCGGAGCGGCTGGACGTGCCGCCGGTGTTCGAGACCGCCACCGACGTGATCAACCTGGAAACCATGATCACGTCTCATCCCGACGGCCTGCACTACACCGTGTCGGACCGTTCGGGGTCGCGGCACGACGTGCACGTGAAGGCTCACGTGGCCGGGGTGAGGCACGTCAAGTCGGAGACCGGGGTGGAGCACGAGAGCTACTCCAGCAGCAATTCCAGGGCGCTGGACGCCGAACGCGGCAGGCGTACGGTCGGCGGGCACGCCAGGACCGGCCTGCGCGTCACGCTCAGCGACGGCGAGGCCGCCGGGTCCTCGCACGGAACCGGGGAAGCCGGCGGGACCGAGCGCAAGGTCGTGGCGCGAGCCGGGGTGCACGGCGCCGCGAAACGCAGTGCCGTGGAGAGCTCCTACCTGGGCAGCAGCGACGTGTCCCGGGTCACCTACTCCGACGGCAGCACCTCCCACTGGTACCGCGCGGACCTGGTCCTGGAGGTCACCCCCACCAGGACCAGCGGCGGAACGGTCGAACAGGGCCCGACCACATACGTCCGGGTGGAAGAGATCATGGACCTCGTGCTTCCCGACGAGGTGGCACGCCGTCACGGGCTCGACGGCCCGGAGGCCGTGGACCCCACTGGTCAGGCAGGGCACACGACGCGCGCCTACGCGGCGCCCGAGGCGGCGTTGAACACCGCCTTCGTCCTGTACCTCGACGCGCAGGCCGTGCTGCCGGAGATCCTCGGGCTGCTCCGCCGCGACGGCCTCCTCCCTGACGGCCAGGAGCTCACGAACCATCCGGTGGCCGAACACCTGCGCGGTAACTACAGCCAGGGCGCACTCGGCACGAAGCTGGGCGAACTCCGCGGGAACGGCGTGTCCTCCTGGTTGTTCGTCACGGACGAGAACGACCGGGTCACCGAACGCGTGGGCATCCGGGTCACGGCCGAGGTGGACGACGGCGTCCACGTCGGTGAGCGTCCTGACGCCGGCCTCATGCTGCGCAACGAGCGCCTGAGCGGCGACCTGAGCGTGCGCGAGGCGGGAACGGACCACGGCGCGGAGGCGATCACGCGTTACATGAAGTCCTCGGACGGCGAGCTCAGGGGCGCCGAGGCGGGGTTCGCGAACAACCGCGACTCCCACACCGTCGACGGGCGGGGCACGATCGCGAAGGAGATCAACCGCTACCAGACGCGCGAGGCCCCGCAGGAGTTCAAGCACCCGGTCAGGTTCGAGATCACGCTCGAACACGTCCCGGTCCGCCCGCTCCTGGAGCCCGTGCAGAACGTGGCCCGCAACGTGCTGCTCAAGGTGGGCGAGGTGACCGGGCACGACGGCGCCGGGAGAATGTTCGACCGGCACGCCGGGGTCACCTCGACGTCCCGGGCGGTCGCGGACGGCGAGGTCGGCGTCCTGGTGCCGGGACACCTCACCACGGAGGTGCCGCAGGGCACGCCGGTCGCGGGACGCACGCCGGTCGTCGCCGCGGATCCGCGCTGGGCGGACCCGGCGGGCCCCAACCCCATGTCCGCCACCCTGGGCGACGGCGTCCCCAAGGGGGACGTCAGCCAGGTCGCGTTCCCGGCCGCCACGCTCGTCGAGCAATGGGCGCCGATGAGCGCGGTGCCGCCGAGACTCCGGGGCGAAGTCCCGTCCCTGGCCGACCGGCCCGACGGATTCGAGCTCTCCCGCCCGGCCGGCATGTCACTCGCCGAGGCCACCAAGGAACGGACCATGCGCGCCCATCTGGAGCAGTTGCTCGCGCACGAGTACGTGATCCCGGGGATCGGCAGGGTCGGCATCGACGTCACCGGAGCGCGCGAGATCACCACCGCGCTGGTCAAGCAGCGTGTCTACGCCCAGACCATGAGCACGGTCGGGCACGGCCAGGAGCAGGGCCGGGGCGTGGCGGCCCGAGCGGGCGGGTCCGCCGGCTCGCAGGACGGGGGCCTCGGCTTCGGCGGCGTCGGCGGCAACCTGAAGACGGCGGACGAGGCCGCGTCGCGGAACGCCAACATCGTCGAGCGCAACTTCCTGGAGGAGCAGCACGACAACACCTATCTTGAGCTGGACGTCTCCCTGGTGTTCCACGGCAGGGACAAACCCCTGACCGTGGACGTCGCCGGCGGCCTTCATCTCAGACTCACCGCCAAGGGGCTCGCCGACTTCGAGACCGCACACCCCGGCGTGATCACCCGCTGAGGACGGCCCCCCTGTACCGTCGGACCGTGCACATCGGCTCACCGGACACGGTCCTGATCGTCATCCGGGGCAACTCCGGATCCGGCAAGTCCACCGTGGCCCGCACCGTGCGGGAGACGTACGCCCAACGCGGCATGGCCCTCATCGGCCAGGACGTCGTACGCCGGGAGATCCTCCGCGAACGCGACAAGCCGGACGGCGTGAACATCGGGCTGCTCGACGTCATGTGCCGCCACGCCCTGAACGCCGGCTACCACGTCATCCTGGAAGGCATCCTCGCCCGGAGCCGCTACGGAGAGATGCTGCAGGCGCTGTTCCACGACCATCGAGGCACGAGCCACGGCTACTACCTGGACGTCTCCTTGGAGGAGACGCTCCACAGGCACCAGACGCGGCCTCAGCGCACCCAGTTCTGCTCCGACGACATGCGGCAGTGGTACCTCGAACGGGACGTCCTGCCCGGCACCGCAGAGACGATCATCGGCGAGAGCAGCACACTGGCCCAGACCGTCGGACTGATTCTCCAGAGCGCGGGTCTCGTGACAGGCGAAGCGACACGCCCGTGAGCAGCCGGGCGGGCGACGGCGGGCCCGCACCGAAGGGATGGCGTCGTTTTCGTCCAAGACGGTCGCGATGACCGGTTCGTAGCATGGGCGCAGGCGTTCCGCCACCGCGTCGGCCTGACGCTGCGGCCCGCTTGACGATCCATCTGGCGACCTCGTCGCCGGACCATGAGGAGAACAGCACATGCGTGATCTGATCTATACCGGATTCATGTCGCTTGACGGCGTTGTGGACTCCCCGGGCGGCGGGCCGGGCGAGGAGCACCGCAGCGGCGGCTGGGTGGCCAAGGACATCGAGTTCCTGCCCGAGGCCTTCTCGCTGAAGGGCGAGGAGCTGGAGGACACGACGGCGCTGATGTTCGGCCGCCGGAGCTACGAGGCGTTCGCGCCGATCTGGCGCGACTCGGAGGACCACGCCGCCTACAAGGACCTGCCCAAGTACGTGGTCTCGACCACGCTGTCCGACGACGACCTCGTCGAGGGGTGGGGGCCGACGACGATCCTGCGCTCGGCCGACGACGTCGTCGAGCTCAAGAAGAGCGAAGGTGGCGCGATCTTCATCCATGGCAGCGCGGAACTCGCCCGGCGGCTGTCGGAGGCGGGCCTGATCGACCGGTACAACCTTCTCGTCTTCCCCGTGCTGCTCGGCGCCGGGAAGAGCCTGTTCAGCGAGGCGGACAAGGACAAGCAGGTGCTGAGCCTCCGCGCGTCCGCCGCCTACCCCAACGGCATCGTGAAACTGATCTACGACGTCGTCAGCTGACCCAGGTCCAGGGCGATGGCGCCGCCGGTGCCCTCCCGGAGTTGCCGCGCCGTACGCCCGACGTAGCGGCGCAGCGCGCGGGCCAGGTGTGGCTCGTCGAAATACCCGAGCCCCGAGACGACGTCGGCGACCGAGACGCCGGTGGCCAGGAGCACCGAGGCCTTGCGGGCCCGTTCGATCTGCCGGACGGCGCCCTGGGTCAACCCGGTCGCCGCCCGGAACCGGCGTTCGAGGGTGCGCCCCGAGACCGCTGGACGGCGGCCTCGGCGAACGTCGGTGACGAGCGGGTCACGGACCAGGGCTCCGACGCGGACCAGACGGTCGACCAGGGCCTCGGCGTCGTCGGGGGCGGGAGACTCCCAGCGGACGCCGTCCAGCACGAAGGTCCTGCGCATGGTGTCGGGGAGCTCGACGCCCCCGTCGACCAGAGTCGGCGGAGGGACGGCGCGCAGCGACGTGCCCACGGCGAACTCGATGCCGACGAAGGTCGCGCCCTCCGGCACCTGCGCGGTGCCGCTTCTGGTCTCGGGACCGGAGATGCCCGCGTACGCCCTGCCCTCGCGCTCCCAGAAGACCAGGCCCCAGCACACCGCCGCGACGGACGTCATCTCCGCGACGTGCTCGCTCGTACAGCTCCACACGGCGTCGACCCACGGTGAGTCGGACGCGCGTGTCTCAAACCGCAGTGCCACGAGAGCAGGATACGCGCGCAGCCGGCCGAGGGTCGGCCCCGGTCCGGCCGAGGTACGGGGACCATCCGGGAGGCCGTGAACTACACGGGGTCGGGACCGAGGTCGAGTGCCGGTTCGAGTCCGGGGAAGTCCCGGACGGCGGTGGCGAACTCCTGGAACAACAACCACTGGTCCTTGGTGATGATCCAGTCCTTGGTGATGCTGCCCGTGACCGTGCCCATCGCGCGGACCTGGGCGTCGCCGCCGGTCAGCTCGAAGACCGGCCCTCCGCTGTCGCCGTGTCGGGAGCTGTCGACCCGCTGCTTGGCCGAGACCAGGTTGCTGTAGCACTCCTGGTTGCCGTAGATGTCCTTGCCGCAGACCTCGCTGTACTTGTAGTCCACGGTTCGGCCGCACGAGGCTCCGGAGGTCGCGCCGGACATGCACAGCGACTGGTTCTTGTAGGTGAATCCCCATCCGACGACCGGCTTGGTGTAGTCGTTGACACCGGGGGTGCCGTCCCACATCCTGCCGTTGCCCTTGCCCGTGCCGACGAGCCCGGTGATGCGGATGAGCAGAAGGTCGTGGGCGACGTTCTCCCGCTCGGCGACGCCGATGACCTGGCCCGTGCCGTCGGTGAACACGTCGCCGGGAGCGCCGCAGTGCCCGGCCGTCAGCAGGTAGCGGGTCGGGCCGATGTACACGGGGAAGCCGCCGGTGCAGTTGTAGCCCAGGACGGGGCTCCCGCCGCAGCCGGCGGCGCCGCCGAAGGTGTCGTTGGCGATCGCCACGCCGCCGTACCAGGGGATGTCGTCGTCACAGCGGGACGTGAGCTGCAGCGGCTCCTGCGCGACCACCTGGACCGGGACCCCGACGTCCGGCAGCGCCTGCCGGACGAGGTCCGTGTCCTTCTCCTGGACGGCCGCGGTGAGGCCGCTGCCGTCGAAGGGCATCTGCACGGCGTGGACGCGGCCGCCCTTCTCGGCGCCCGAGGCGGCCCAGAGCCGGTCGGAGGCCGCACTCAGTTCGCTCTCCGAGTACGCGGCCGGGCGTACCTCCACCGGGGCGATCTTCTCGGCCCGGCGGATCGCGGCCCGGATCGGGCCGGGGACCTTGCCCTTCCACCACAGGATCACCCGGTCCTGGCCGAGTTCGATGCCCGCGTACCCGCCGCCGTCCACCACTTTCCTGATCTGGTCGGCGGATGCCGTCAAAGTGCTCTGCGGGGTGTTCCGGGTGGTCGCCGCACGGACGGGGGTGGCGGCGGAGGTCATCGCCAGAGCCGCCATGAGGATGCCCGCGATCTTCGTCCTTGACTGCACGCTGCTCGTCTCCTTCAGGGGTGCCTTCAGCAGACGAAGCTAGAAGCGCGATCTTGTGACCGGGTTGGATCGGTCTTGCGAAACCCGACAGGGTCCGATGGCGAGCCCCAAGCCCCGTCCGTGCAGGTCAAGCCCATACACGTCACGGCGGGTCCGCCTCAGCGGCGCCCTCACCGCCGCCGTGGGAGCGCCGCTGATCGATGACCTCACTGATGCTCTGATCGCCGGCGGCTTGATACACCCGGCCCTGCCCTGAGGCCTCGGCCCGCCCGGGGCGTACCTCGATCTCGCCGCCCGCGATGGCTCGCAGCGACTCCACCCGCTCGGCGTGCGGTTCGACCTCCAGCCAGCCAGCCCGCGATCCGGGTGAGCGCGTCGTCCAGGTCGCGGCGCGGCATCTGCAGCAGCGGGAAGAAGGCGCACACCGGGCCGCCCGTGCCGCAGCCGATGTCCAGCACCCTGGCCCCGCGGCGGAGCCGGGCGATGAGGTGGTCGATGGCGGTGTGCTGTTCGGGCAGGTGACCCTAGGCGTAATCCGGGGAGCTGATCCCTCAGCCGATGCCGGCAGCCGAGCTGGAGGAGGTCGCCGATCCCGTCATCCCCGTCACCCTAGGACGGGTCCTCGCCCGGAAGGCGCAGGGTGAAGGTGGTGCGCACGCCCGGGGTGCTGGTGGCGGTGGCGGTGCCGCCGTGCGCCTCGGCCAGGTCGCGGACGATGGCGAGGCCGAGGCCGCTGCCCCCGGTGCGGCGGTTGCGGGACTTCTCCGCCCGCCAGAACCGGTCGAAGACGTGCGGAAGGTGCTCGGCGCGGATGCCGATCCCCGTGTCGGTCACCTCGATGATCACGTGGTCGCCGTCCTGGCGGGCGGTCAGCGTGATGTGCCCGCCGGCCCGCGTGTAGCGCAGGGAGTTGGTGACGAGGTTGCCGACGGCCTGGCGGAGTCGTACGGGGTCGGCGGTCAGGGCGGGAGTGCCGGTGATGCCGGTGGTCAGGGTGAGCCCGGCGGCTTCGGCGCGGCCTCGGTGGGCGGTGGCCACCTGGTCAAGGAGGTCGCCGAGGTGGACGGGTTCGAGATGCAGGCGGAGCTTGCCCGCGTCGGCGAGGGCGAGGTCCTGGAGGTCGTCCACGATGTGCTGCAACAGCAGGAGCTCCTCGACCAGGGACGCGATCAGCGCGGGGTCCAGCTCGGCGACGCCGTCCTGTGCCGCCTCCAGCCAGCCTCTGAGGTTGCTCAGCGGGGTGCGCAACTCGTGGGACACGTCGCTGACCATGGCCTTGCGCTGCTCCTCCATGCGCTGGAGATGCTCGGACATCTCGTTGAACGCCGTGGCGAGCTCGCTGATCTCGCCGGTCGTCCTGACCTGGACGCGGGCGGAGCTGTCCCCGTCGCGCATCCGCCGGGCGGCGTGGGTGAGCGCGTTGACCGGGCCGACCAGGCGTCTGGCCGCCATGACGCTGACGCCGACGGTCAGCACGAGCACGAGGAGGGCGGCGCCGGCGATCGAGGGCAGCGGGATGCGCGGGCCGGTGGCCTCGGCGGGGGATCCGATGTACAGGTAGGCGGCCGGAGCGACGTAGGGATCGAGCTGTTCCTTGCGGGCGGTGACGATGCAGGAGGAGATCGACTGGCCGGGTTCGGCGGCCGACGACGCCGGCCGCCTCTCCTTGGAGATCCAGGTGAAGTCGAGGCCGACCGAGCCGCGTTCCGCGTTCTTGCCCTTCAGGCATCTGCCGACCAGGAGGTTGAGCTGCTTCAACGCGGTCTTCTCGGTGGGCGTCGGCGCGTTGAAGGTGACGGCGTCGCAGGGGGCCGTCACCGCCGGGACCGGGCTCGGCTGGCTCGGCTCCCGCGGGACACCCTCGCCGGTCGTCGTCACGGAGGGCCTGCCGGTGTGGGAGACCGTCGTCCGTACGGCCTGCCCGGTACGTCTCATGCAGACGGCGTAGGCGTCGGCGGCCTTCCCCAGCCGGGCACGGTCACGGTCGGGCAGCAGGAAGGGGCCCACCGCGCGCGGATCGATGCGGTCCTCGGCCGCCCCCGGCACCAGGGTCACGTCCACGGCCAGCGGATCGACGACGGCCGACACCCGGGCGGGCAGCGCAGTCCCGGCGGACGCCGAGTCCGCGATGAGGGCGCCCTTCTCGGTGGTCAGCGCGATGCGGCGGCTGTTGGCGGCGGCGAGGTCGCGTACGGTGGCGGCGACGCCGGACCAGTCGGGATGGCGGGAGGCGTAGCCGAGCAGGCTGTTGTTGATCTGGGCGTCGCTGGCCAGCGTCTGGCCCTGCTCGCGCTGGATCGCGCCGGAGGTGCTGTTGGCGGCCAGCCACGCCGTCGCCGTGATCGAGCAGACCGCCACGACGGCCGAGCTCGTGAGCAGCCTGACGAACAGCGACCTCATGCCTGGGTCAGCTTGTAGCCGACGCCGTACACGGTCAACAGCCGGGACGGCCGGCGCGGGTCGGGCTCGATCTTCTTGCGCAGGTTCATCACGTGCACGTCGACCGTGCGTTCGGTGATGAACCGGTCGAACCCGTGGACGCGCTCCAGCAGTTGCTTCCTGCTGAACACCCGTTCCGGCTCGGCGGCCAGCGTCTCGATGATCCGGAACTCCGCGAGCGTGCAGTCCACCGGCGTGCCCGCCACGGTGACGGTGTGCCTGACCGGGTCGACGACGAGGTCGCCCGCCCGGAACAGCCGGCCGGCCTCCGGCGACCTGCCCGTACGGCGCAGCAGCGTCCGCACGCGGGCCATCAGCTCGCGCGGGCTGTACGGCTTGGTGACGTAGTCGTCGGCGCCGAGGTCGAGCCCGAGCAGCAGGTCGTCCTCGGTGGACCTGGCCGTCAGCATCAGGATCGGCAGGTCGGACTCACCGCGCAGCACCCGGCAGACGTCCAGCCCGTCGACCTTCGGCATCATCACGTCGAGCAGCACGAGGCCGGGGTCTCCCTGCCGGGCCTCGTCGATCGCCGAACGTCCGTCGTGCACGACGCGGACCTCGTGGCCCTCCCGCTCCAGGTAGCGCCTGAGCAGTTCGGCCTGCTTGGGGTCGTCCTCGGCGACCAGTACGTACGCGCACATGGCCCGAGGTTATGCGTACTCCGAGAGTGCATACGGGATTCGCACGACAGGCAAACAGGTTCCACACATTCTGTCGCCAGGCTGCGCCGGGTGAGAACCAACCTGCTTCGTACGGCCGCGGCGACGGCACTCGCCTTCCTGCTGGCGGGCTGCGCGGGCAGCGCCGGCAGCACGGACCGTGCGGCCGGTACGGACAGCGCCGGCAGTGCCGTCAGTGCCGTACGCCCCGGCTCGGCGAGCACCCCGGCGGGCGGCGCCAGATCGAAGATCGCGAGCGCCAAGAGGGCCCGGATCACGATTTATCGGGACAATCAGGGCGCGGTCCAGAGGACGATCACCAGTCCCAACGACTACGGCGCGACGCGCGTCTTCCTGGTGGAACGCGACGAGGGCGACTGGCTCCAGGTGCTGCTGCCGATCCGGCCGAACGGCAGCAAGGGCTGGATCAAGGCCGCCGACGTGACGCTCGCGGAGACCTCCCACCGTGTGGAGATCGATCGCGGGGCGTTCCGCTTCACGGTCTACGACGGCGACCGGGCCGTCAGGACGGGCAGGGTCGCGACCGGCGAGGCGGGGACGCCGACGCCTCCGGGCCGCTACTTCTTCACCGAGCTGGTGAAGCCCACCGGTGACGGCGGGGCCTACGGCGCCTACGCCTTCGGACTGAGCGGCTTCTCGCCGGTGCTGAAGAGCTTCGCCGGCGGCCCTGGCCAGCTGGCGATCCACGGGACGAACAGACCTTCCGCCATCGGCACGCGGGCCAGCCATGGCTGCGTCCGGGTCAGCAACGACGACATCACCTGGATGGCGAAGAACCTGGCGATCGGCACTCCGGTCGTCGTCAAGGGCTGAGGCCCTGTTCGAAGGATGAGAGGAACCCTATGAAGATCAGAAACATCCTCGTCGGCGCCTGCGCGGCGCTGGCCCTCGCGGCGGGTGTCGCCGGGTTGTCGGGGACGGCCTCGGCCGAGCCCAGGAAGCCCGCCGCGGTGCCCTCCGCCGCCCCCTCCGCGGCGCCTTCCCCGGCGCCCGCCGACAGCCGGCCCAGGGTCGAGCGGACGGCGGGGCCGAGGGAGCCGGTCGCCGTCAAGCCGCGCTACACCGGCTGATCACGACACGTCGCCGCCGCGTGACGTCCCGCCTCTCCTGCCCGTCGGCCGCGTCAGCGGTCCGGCCATCGCGGGCAGGAGCAGGCCCCGGACGCCGCGGCGGCGCGTACGGGCGGCGAAGGGGACTGCGCGGCCTGCTGTCAGCGTCCGCATGGAGAGCGGCTGCCCCGGATCTCCCCGTGCGATGCGACGCAACGTGGAGTTCCCGTAGTACTGGCCGGTGGGCAGCATCCTTTCAGAGGAGCCTGCCCGACCTGCGCAGTCGGCGTTCCCTCAGTGCGAGGAGCGGGGGCAGGGCAAGCTGTGTCGCCACATACGCCGTCACGGCGAGCGCCTCCCAGAACGCGGCCGAACCTGTCGCGCCGGCGCTCAGCCGTACCAGGCCCCACTGAGCGAGGGCGAGCAGCAGCGGCAGGGCCACGAGCACGAACATGCCGGCCATGACCACGACCCCCGCCATGTACAGCAGGGCGAACCAGCGCGCCACGTGCCGATCACGCTCGCCCGCCGAGGCCAGCTCGGCCGCCTCGGCGGGAGGCAGCCGGAAGAGCTTGGCCTTGGCGGTCAGCCACGTGACCCGGTACAGGTTGTGGCAGCGCAACGCGTTGGCCAGTACGGCGTAGCCGTCACTGCGCATGGGCACCGCGGCCCACTGCCAGACGATCCCGACGAGCCGATACAACACCACCGCGCCCAGAAGCCCGCTCAGCGTCTCAGGCAGTGTGAGCATCCCGGCCCTGTCGAGCAGCCGCAGCCCCAATGCCGTCGCCACGACCACGATGTCGATGGCCATGCCCGCCAGGTAGGCCCCGTACCTGCGGCGGCGCGGCACGTTCACGATCTGGGTCAGGTCGGTCTCGAAGACGATGTAGAGGCCCCGATAGCTGACCCTGAACGTGGCGGGGACTCCGAGCGCCCTGCCCGCGACCCAGTGCCACGCCTCGTGCAGGGCGCTGAAGGCGATGTCGACCAGCAGGTAGGTGAGCATCGACAGTGCGGCGCTCGGGAGAAACCAGGCGTCCTCCCATGAAGGACGCAAGTCGGGCGCGAACGCCAAGACGGTTACGACGAAGACCGCTGCCGCCGCGTAGCACGTCCAGGCGGTCCTGCCGAAGAATCTGGCCGCCGTGTCCTGGCCGAGTCCCTCGATCCAGCCGCTGGGGGCTCGCTCCTCGGGAGGCGCGGGCGGGTCGAGCAGGCCGGCGCCGGTGAGACCGTCGAGGAAGTCGGCCCCGTCGACCTCCTCGCCCGCCACCTCGCTCGCCCGCCCCGCGGCCTCGGCGGCCGAGCCGCCCTCCTGCAGTGTGGTGACGAACACCGCGCCCGGCTCCGGCACCGCGACGAAGATTCCGAGGTCGGGACGGCCCAGGATCCAGGCGTCACCGTCGAAGGCGACGGTGAGCCGGGCGGCCCGTTCGCGCAGGTCCCGGTCGGCGATGGCGGACATCCGTCCTCCTGGAGCTCGCGGAGCGACAAGGGAGGGCGCACCCCTGCCTCGGCCGGGGTGCGCCCTCGATGGTCAGGAGTCGGGCGTGTTCAGCCCGGTCAGGCGGGTGTTCTCGATCCGCACGATCTCGATCTTCATGGTGGTCAACTCCTTCCGCAGGTCACACAGTCGGGATTGCGGGACCACTCGGCCTGACTCATGGCGCAGGCGCCGGCGAAGTCGATGGTGAGTGGCCGACCGGCGTACGCCGGTGGCTCGAAACCGGTCAGGTAGCGCAGCACCTCGAAGGCGTGGAGCGCGCCGAGCAGGCCGGCGACGGGCCCGATGCCCCTGTTGGGCTGCGGCCTGCTGTAGAACAGGCGGGCCGCGGCGATCTCGGCGCTCAGCGCGGGCTCGTCGGGATCGGCGTGGCCGTCGGGCCTGGTCGGATCGGCGGGGACGCAGGCCCTGCAGGCGCTCTCCCCCGGCGCGACCGACCAGACGATCCCCTTGGTGACCGTGATGCCGCCGCGTACGAACGGCACGCCGTGCCCCACGCAGGCCGCGTTGACCCAGAGGTCGACCTCCTTGGGCTGGTCGATCCCCGAGGCGACCACGTCGGGGCGCGTCTCGTCGAGGAGCTCGGCCAGTTGCCCGGCGCTCTCGACGCCCGTGTCGATCGCCTGGACCTTGATGGCCGGATCGAAGGCGCGCACCCACTCCGCCGCCCGCTCGACCTTCCTGGCGCCGAGGTCCTCCCAGCGGTAGAGGTACTGCCTGGCGAAGTTGCGCACGTCGACGGTGTCCCTGTCGACCAGCGTCATCCTGCCGACGCCCAGCCCGCTGAGATGCGGGATCGTGTTGGAGTTGAGGCCGCCGGTGCCGAGGACGAGCACGTGCGACTCGCGCAGCCGGCGTTGCAGGTCCTCGCGGCTGCGCGACAACGTGCCGAACGACTCGAAGAAGGCCAGGTTGCTGAAGTGGCGCTCGGCTTCGGCGGCGTCGAGGACGCCCAGGCGATCGCCGTCCTCCAGCAGTCGCTCGGCGTCGAGGGCCTCGATCGCGCCGAGCACGTCCTGGACGGGGAGCTCCAGCTCGCCGGCAAGCTGGCCGACGGTGCGCCCGCCCTCGCGCAGCAGGGCGAGGAGCTTCTCCACCTGGCCACCGGGGTCGGTCACGATCAACTGGTCACGCAGGTCGTACACGAGGCGGAGCTCCTCGCCCATCCGTTCCCAGGCGACGTTCTTGAGTCGTGGCCGCATACGTCCTCCGATGTGTGGTCCCGGCCGTGACGACCACGGCCGCTGCGTCGAACGTGTGGTGGAGAACCCCGTTCGCGGTCCGACGTGGGCAGCATAGGCACGGCGGATCATGGAAGTCGTTGGCGGAGCGCGCACTGTTCCTTGGCGACGACGGCACGGACACCGGCTCGCACCCCGGTCCGGCCGGCCGACGCGGCCTCGGGATGGCGGATGATGTGGTCGGCGGGGGGCGCCGCGATCGTCGCATCGGCTGGGCTTCTCGTCACATCGAGTACGTCTCGGAAGCTCGAGATCACGGCGTGAGAGGTGAAATTGGGAATCGTCACCCTGCACAGCACGGACCTGCCGCCCGACCAGCGATTCGACTGGTGGTGCGACCTGATCAGCCGCGACGTGGCGCCCATCCGGGTCACCAGCGACCATGCCGCCGACTTCCGGGCTTCGGCGGGCGCGATCGACCTGGACACCGTACAGGTGACGACCATGTCGTTCCCGGCGCTCAGCTCGGTGCGCACGCCCGCGCTGATCCGCCGCTCCGACCCCGAGAGGTACGAGCTCGCCCTGATCGTCGGGAGCACGATGTGGATCTCCCAGGGCGGCAACGACACCCGGATGGGAGCCGGCGACCTGGTGATGTGGGACACCTCCCACCCCTACGAGGGCGGTGCGTTCGACGGGCCGGGGCCGGCGCGGGCGATCATCGTGCATCTGCCCAAATCCGAGCTTCCCCTGCCGTCCAGCAAGGTCGACGCGCTCCTGGCCCACGCGGTGCCCGCGGGCGGCGGCTTCGGCGCGATCCTCGCCGGCTACCTCAGGACGCTGGTGCGCGAGGCGCAGTCCATGTCCTTACCTGACGTGAAGCGCCTCGGCGCCGCCACCCTGGACCTGGCCCTGGCCTTCCTCGCCCATCTGCTGAACGCGCAGGACCGCCTGTCGCCCGAGACCCGGCAGCTTGCCCTGATGGCGCGCATCCGGGCGTTCGTCGAGCACAACCTCGCCGACGCCGACCTGACGCCCCGCGCGATCGCCCAGCGGCACCACATCTCCGTGCGCTACCTGCAACTGCTGTTCCAGCGTCAGGGCACGACGCTGACAGCCTGGATCCGGCGCCGCCGCCTGGAGCACTGCCGTGCCGACCTGGCCGATCCGAGCCTGGCCGCGCAGCCCATCCATGTCATCGCCGCCCGCTGGGGATTCGTCCGCGCCGCCGACCTCAGCAAGTCCTTTCGCGCCAGGTACGGCCTGCCGCCCAAGGACTACCGGCACGAGGCCCTGACCCGCGCCACGTCGGCCGCGGACGACGGCCACACACGCCGATGATGCCGGGGCGTCCCGACGTCCGCCTTCCCGGCTCGGCACCTCAACGTCCGGCTGGCTACCATCGGCTGGATGGGAGATCGTCTCAAGGGCGTCTACGCACCCCTGTACCTGCTCGCGGGGGCGCCTGGCGCGGGCAAGACGACTTTGCTGCCGCACCTCCTCCAGGCGGCGGACGGGTTGGTCGTGATGGACATGGACGAGCTGCTCGAGGACGGCGAGCTGATCGGTGTGCCCATCGCGGTACCCGAGGCGGCGCCGATCTGGCCGGCCTACGACCGGATGTGGCGACGCATCGTGACCATGGTGCGCCGGGCCGGTCATCCCGTGCTGCTGATGTGTCCGATCCCCGACGCCGGCGAGGTGCCCGCGTTCGTGCGATGGGACGGGCCGGTCCATTGGGCTCTGCTGGACTGCCCTGATGACGAGCGGAAACGCCGGCTGCGTGAGCGTGATGCGCCGCAGGAGTGGATCGACGACGCCCTGGCGGACGCGGCACAGGGCCGAGAGCTGATCACGACCGTGTTCCACGCCGTCGGCGCCAACCATGCCGAGCTGACGACACAGGTGCTCGCGTGGGTTGCGTCCCGGAGCATCAGCGTGCCGACCAGCCAGAACGTTGACAGTTCACCATGAATCGGAGACCCGGCGTCTTGACCCAAAAAGATCACCATTGGGGCGCCTGATCGAGCTCGTCGGCGAGGTCGTCGGGTTGGAGAAGGTCAGGTCGCGCTTCCTGGCGGGCCCAGGGTCGAGTGTGGCGCCACCTCACCTCCCCTCTTCGCCCAGGATTCGTTCTTCCCTGCCCGCGGCTTCCGGGGCCCCTCTGGGTGCTCTGTCGCGAAGCTCACCTCGCTGCGGTCGTGAGCAAGAATCAGTGCGTCGAGGGCCAACGACATGGCGTCCTGATCATACGAAGATCGTCTCAGTCGACGATCGGAGAGTGTTTTGATCACGTGGAAGCGCGCTGTCGGTGTCGCGTGCACGACCCTGGCCCTCGCTGCCCCCGCTGTCCTGGCCTCCTCGCCGGCCGGGGCGTCCTCGTCCATGGCTGATTGGCAGATCGCGGGGTACTACCCGTCCAGCTCGGAGGGCTACAACGCGTGCCACAGGGACGGTGTGCGATGGGGACGCGGCTACAAGTGCCCATGGTTCCCGAGCAGTTGGGAGAACGGGCAGCCGCACTACGAACTGTGGATTCTCTACTGAGCGCCTCGGAACAGCACGGCGAGCGCCGCGTCTGTCCGGCCCGCGGATCGGACCGTGGCGCCGCCCGGCCTCAACCGCCGAGTCGCATGACGATGCGCGGCACTCCGGCGGCCGTCGACCCGGTGTCGGCGATCTTGACGAAGCCGGCGGACTCGAACAGGGAGCGGGTACCGACGAACGCCAGCATGGTGTCGATCTTCTTGCCGTCGTTGTCGACCGGGTAGCCCTCGACGGCCGCGGCGCCGTGCTCGCGTGCGAACCGGACCGCGCCGTCGATCAGCGCCCTCGCCACCCCCCGGCCGCGATGGCCGGCACGGACTTTCAGGCACCAGATCGACCAGATCGCGAGGTCGTCGCCGATCTTGGGGATCCTGCTGTTGCAGGCGACGGAATACACCTCGACGCGGGGCGCGACACCGGCCCAGCCGACGACCTCATCGACGTCATAGGCCAGGACACCCGGTGCGACCGGTTGTCGGCACAGGCGTCGCATGTAGCCCGGCCGCTGGTCGGGACCGAGTTCGCGGTTGACCGCGGGATCGATGCGATGGCTCAGGCACCAGCAGGCGGTCGTGCCCGGCCTTCTGGGGGCGAGCATGGTCGAGACGTCGTCGAAGCGGTCCGCCGACGCGGGCTCGATCCTGAACGCCGGAGCGCTCATCGGCCGAGAGGGGTCAGCGGGGGCACCGTGTCGATGAGGTGACAGAGGTGGCGTTCGGTGGCGCTGCCCTCATGGTGCCGGGTGACGTCGGCCCAGGCGCTGTGCGCCGTCTCGGCGAGCAGGGCGCGGGCGTATCGGTCGAGGAACTCGCGCACGACGGTGTTCTCCCTCATGGGATGTCACCTTAGCTACGAACCTGGACAAGCCTGTGTCATGGTTACGATCCTTCGACATGAAGTCGTCCGCAAAGTCCGCTGCCTCGCGCGAGAACCACCTGACGGTGCGCCGTGTCGAGCGCCAGCAACACCTCATCGAACGGCTCCACGCCGCCGCCGATCGCATCACCGTCGGCACCCTCGCCCGCGACTTCGGCGTCTCCGCACGCACCATCGCCCGTGACGTCGAACGCCTCCGGCAGTCCGGCGTCCCCATCGACGTCACCACCGGCCGCGGCGGAGGAGTCGCCCTCGGCCGGCACGGCCGTATCCCCGCCATCGCCTTCGACCTGCGCGAGATCGCCGCCCTGATGGCCAGCCTCACCGCGCTCGGCCCCACCGCGAGCCCGTCCGCGACGTCCGCCATGGACAAGCTCGCCACCGCGCTCACAGGTGGCAGCATGACGTGAGGCACACCGCGCCACGAGGCGCCCCATCGTTGGCCTCCCCGCGTGGCACTCCGCGAACGCGGTGCCCTGGACGCCGAAGAGGCAACCGAAATACGGCGGCGGCCGGCCGGCATCGACAAGGCCGGCCGCCGCGGCCCCTGGACCGACGATCTGCTGCGCCTCATCCACGAACTGCCCGCGACCGCCGCCGCCGAGCTCGCCCAGCGCCTCGGGCATGACACCCAGGCCCTCAAACGGGACGTCCGCGACCACGGCGCCGATCGCGTCCAAGAGGGCGAAGGCCCGTCACGGACGGGCCCGCTGATGCGCGGTCGAGCGCCGGGTCATCCGGTGGTCGCCTGCCGCCACGGGGTCCGTTCGGCGACGTGGCGGCGGAGCTCGCGTGCCTGCCGGGGCAGGTTCCAGGTCATGGCGCCGATGACGTGGCCGTCCCTGCCGTACAGGCCGGCGAACCTGCCGGTGACGGGGTCCCCGGCGACGACCTGGAACCGGGCGTCGCCGCCGGTGACACCGTGGACCTGGATCTTCACGTCGTACTGGTCGGTCCAGAAGTAGGGCACGGGTGCGAAGGGGGCCTGCCCGCCGAGGAGCGTCCTGGCTGCGGCCGTGCCCTGCTCGGTGGCGTTCAGCCGGTGTTCGACGCGCAGGCGGCCGAAGCGGGGGTGCCGCCAGGAGGCGACGTCGCCGGCGGCGACCACGCCGGGCGCGGCCCGGCACCGGTGGTCGCATTTGACGCCGTCTTCCACGTCCAGGCCGCTGCCGGTCAGCCAGCCGGTCGCCGGGGCCGAGCCGACGGCCACGAGCACCAGGTCGGCCGGGACGTGCGCGCCGCCGTCCAGGTCGACACCGTCCACCTGGCCGTCGTGGCCGGTCAGGCCGGTGACCAGGGTGCCGGGGCGCAGGCGGACGCCGTGCCCGGCGTGCAGGCCGGCCAGCAGTCGCGCCACCCGGTCGCCGAGCCGGTCGGTCAACGGCGCGGGGAGCGGATCGACCAGGGTGACGTCCAGGCCGAGCCGCCGGGCGACGGCGGCGACCTCCGTTCCGAGGAAGCCCGCGCCGACGACGACCACCGACCGGGCGGCGAGCAGCCCCTCCCGCAGGGCGAGGGCGTCGCCGAGGGTGCGCAGCACGTGCACGCCGCCGAGTTCGTGTCCTGACGGCAGCCGGCGCGGGACGACGCCGGTGGCGATCACCAGCCCGTCGTAGGGCAGGACGCCGCCGTCGGAGAGGGCGAGTTCGCGCGCGCCGGTGTCGAGGCCGGTGGCGGCGACGCCGAGCCGCCAGTCGGCGCCCAGCGCGGCGCGGGACTCGTGGCGGCCCAGCGTCACGCGATCGGGCGTCCACCTGCCGAGCAGGATCTGCTTGGACAGCGGGGGCCGGTCGTAGGGCTCCCGCCGCTCCGCGCCGACCAGGGTCAGCGAGCCGGTGAATCCGTCGCGGCGCAGGGCCTCGGCGGCGGTCAGGCCCGCCGCCGAGGCGCCCACGACCACGATCCGGGAGGGCCGGCTCACGACCCGCTCAGCGTGATCGCGCGGGCCGGGCAGAGCCGGGCGGCCTCGCCGACGCCCTCACGCAGCCCCGGTTCCGGGCTGTCCCGCAGCAGGACGACGATGCCGTCCTCCTCGCGCTGGTCGAACACGTCGGGACAGACGAGGACACACTGCCCCGAGCCGGTGCAGGCGTCCTGATCCACGGTGACCTTCATGTGCTTGACTCCTTCGTTCGATCACCAGGTGACGGGCAGTTCGCGGACGCCGTAGAAGACGGCCTGCTGTTTGAACTCCAGCTCCTCCAGCGGCACGGCCGCCGCCAGCGTGGGGACGCGCCGGTAGAGCGTGCCGTAGACGACCTGGAGCTCCACGCGGGCCAGCGACTGCCCCAGGCACTGGTGGACGCCGTACCCGAAGGCGACGTGGTGGCGCGCCTTGCGGCGGACGTCGAGGACGCCGGGGTTCGGGAAGGCCGACGGGTCCCGGTTGGCGGTGCTCTTCACGACGACGATGCCCTCGCCCGCCCGGATCACCGTGCCGCCGACCTCCAGGTCCTCGCGGGCGACGCGGCGGGCCTCGGTGTGGGTGATGGACAGATAGCGCAGCAGCTCCTCGACGGCGTCGGCCACCAGCGCCGGGTCGCCGTCACGCACCGCCGCGAGCCGGCCCGGGTGGGCCAGCAGCGCGGCCGTGCCGAGCGCGATCATGTTGGCGGTGGTGTCGTGCCCGGCCACCAGCAGGAGCTGGCCCATCGTGGAGATGTCGTTCAGGGTCATCGCCCCCGTCCTGTACTGCTCCACGGCCAGTCTGCTGAGGATGTCGTCGCCCGGCTTGTCGCTCTTGGCCTGCACCAGCGCCTCCAGGTAGGCGTTCAGCTCCTCGGCGGCGGCCAGGGCCCGCGCGGGGTCGCCCTCGTCCATGACGAGTTCGCCGGCCACGCGCTGGAAGAAGGCCCGGTCCGCATAGGGCACGCCGAGCAGTTCGCAGATCACCAGCGAAGGGACCGGCAGCGCGACCGCCTCCACCAGGTCGGCCGGGTTGGGGCCGGCGAGCAGGTCGTCGATGAGGTCGTCGACGATCCGCTGGATCCTGGGCCGCAGCGCCTCCATCTTCCTGATCGTGAAGTCGGCGGTCAGCAGGCGCCGATGGGCGGTGTGCTCGGGGGCGTCCATCTGCATCAGCGTCTTCATCCGCGCGTCGCGTGCCTTGCTCACCGCGTTGGTGTGCGGGAAGCCGGGCTGCGACACGTCGACGCTGACGCGCGGATCGGCCAGCACCGCGCGGACGTCGTCGTAGCGGGTGACCAGCCAGGGGGTGGTGCCGTCCCAGAGGCGGACGCGTGAGACGGGCAATTCCTCGCTGCGGCGGGTCAGCTCGGGCGCCGGGTCGAACGGACAGGCCGCCGCACGGGGCATCGGGAAGGTCACCGGATCCGGCAGGGCATCAGTCATGATCTCTCCTCATCTCGGTCGTGGTCCGCGCAGGGCCGATGACGGCCGCCTTCGTGAGCGGGACGGGCACGACGGCCGCCACGCTCACGGCCCCGGCGGCGGCCGTCATCGGCAACGCGTGGGCCAGGTTCGGCCCCTGAACGCCGCAGGACCCGAACGGCACCGGGTTCCCGGCCCTTCCAGCGCTCATACGTCAAGGCTGTCGTTGAACCAGCCCCGGAGACTTCCGCCGGGGAGCGCTGGAAGGGCGGGCGGGAAAGCCTCAACCGCCGGTGGAACCCCGGCAGACGGTTTCGCCGCCGCCACCGCCCTCGCAGTCGCCATGGGCGTCCCAGCGGAAACCGTCTCGCGCGCCTATCCGGCGGGGAGGCGCGTTTCCGAGGCCCTGTGGCACAAGGAGGACAAGTACGTCCTGACACGGATGGACGGCACCCCACTCCCCGAGTGGGTGGTGCGCGACCCGTACACCTGCATCACCGACGCCTACGCCCGCGGGTGGCTCCGCCCCGGATCGTCAGTCCGCCGGGCGGCGTGGCGGGGAGGCGGCGAGGATCGAGGCCAGCAGCCCGGGGAAGCGGCGTTCCCAGCCAGATCTTCGCCCCGCCGCCCCCGACGGCTCCACGCTGGCGGTCCTGCTGCTGGTCTTCGGCCTGGCCGGCACGGCGGGCAACCTCACCGCCGGCCGTCTGGCCGACCGGTACGGGCCCCGGCGCGTGGTCGTGACCGTGATCCTCTCCCTGGCCGTCGCGCTCGTCCTCACCCCGCTGGGCCGCGACGCGCTCGCTGCGGCCGTGGCGGCCGTCGTGGTGATCGGCTTCCTGTCGTTCTCCGTCACCGCGCCGCAGCAGCATCTGGTGATCACCATGGCGGGGCCGGGCGCCGGAACCGTCACCGCGCTCCACCAGTCGGCGCTCTACCTCGCCGTGTCGCTCTCGGGCGCCGCCGGGGCGCTCGGCCTCGAATGGCAGGGCCCGGCCCGCCTGCCGTGGCTGGCCGCACCGCTGGCGGCGGCCGCCGCGGCGCTCACGGCCGTCGCGACGCGCAGGCTTCCCAGGTGACCCCGGACGACTGACATCCGTCATACGGGCCCGGCTGACGTACGGCACTACCTCCGTCACCACCCCGGCGACCAGGCTGGCCGCATGGGAGACGCACTGGAGATGGAGGCCGTGAGCAAGCACTACGGCCGGATCGCCGCGCTCGGCGGCGTGGATCTGCACGTGGGTGAGGGAGAGACGGTGGCGGTGCTCGGCCCCAACGGCGCGGGCAAGAGCACGCTGCTGTCCATCGCGCTCGGGCTGCTGGCCCCCGGCACGGGCTCGGCCCGGGTGCTCGGCCGCACACCGCTGGAGGCGCTGCGCACAGGACGGGTCGGAGTGCTGCCGCAGGAGTCGGGGCTGCTGGAGGACGTGCGGGTGGCGGAGCTGGTGAGGGCGGTGGCGGGGATGTACCCGCGGGCGATGGCGCCTGAGCGGGCGATGCGGGCGGCGGGCGTCGAGGAGTTCGCCGGGCAGCGCGTCGGCCGGTTGTCGGGCGGGCAGCGGCAGCGCGTCAGGTTCGCGTTGTGCGTGGTCGGCGATCCCGAGCTGCTGGTGCTGGACGAGCCGACGGTCGGCCTGGACGTGGAGAGCCGCCGCGCCCTGTGGCAGGAGGTACGGTCCAGGACCGCCGCGGGCCGTACCGCCGTGTTCGCCACGCACTACCTGACCGAGGCCGACGACCACGCCGACCGGATCGTGCTGCTCGCGCAGGGCAAGGTCGTCGCCGACGGCCCGGTCGCCGCGGTCAAGTCGCTGGTCGGCGGCCTGGAGGTGCGCTGCGCCTTGGACGGCGCGGACCCGGCCCTGCTCGGAGCGCTGCCCGGCGTGCTGCACACCGTGATCGAGGGCCACGCCGTCACCCTGCGCACGAACGACTCCGACGCCACACTGCGGGCCCTGTTCGCCACGTACGAGCAGGTCCGCCACGTACGGGTGGAGAGCACGGACCTGGAGAGCGCGTTCCTGAGCCTGACCGGAGGAGGACGGGACTGATGGGTGCCTACGTGCGGCTGGAGCTGCGGCGCGGCTTCCGCAGTCCGGTGAACCTGGTCATGCTGACGGCGTTCCCGGTGGCGCTGTACCTGCTGTGGACCAAGGTGCTGAACCTGGCCCCGCAAGGGAGGCAGGGGGACCTCGCCGCGTACACGATGGTGTCGATGGCCACGTACGGCGCGATGGCGGGCGCGCTGTTCATCGGGAACACCATCGCGCTGGAGCGCGGCAAGGGCTGGCTGCGGCAGCTCGCGGTGACGCCGCTGCCCGCGCACGGCTACGTGACGGCCAAGCTGCTGAGCGGGGCAGCCGGGGCGCTGCCGGGCATCGTGGCCGTGCTGGCGGCCGGGGCGTTGCTGTCGGACGTGCGCCTGTCCGTCGGCACCTGGCCCGCGCTGGTGGCGCTGATCTGGGTGGGCGTGCTGCCGTTCGCGGCGCTGGGCATCGCCTTCGGGTACACGTTGCGGGGGCCGGCCGCGACCTTGGCCATGACCGCCGTCTACTTCGGGCTGTCGGTGCTGGGCGGGCTGTGGCTGCCGGTCGAGATGATGCCGGAAGGGATGCGGGTGCTGGCCGAGTACAGCCCGGCCTACCAGGCGGGGTCACTGGGGTGGCGGGCGCTGGACGGCCTGCCGCCGACCTGGTCGGGGCTGGGCGTGCTGACGGCGTGGACGCTGGGCTTCGGCGCCCTGGGGCTGTGGTGCTACCGTCGATCGTCGTGACGGTCCCTGTGAGGTCGCCGGCACGGGAGCCCGCCGTCCGGCGGGGCCGCACGCTGGCCCGTGCTACCTGCTTCGTCTGGTTGCTGCTGGTGGTCTGGCCGTTGCGGGTGTTCCTGGCCGCCGGTCCTGAGCCCGTGGCCGTGGTGGGGGCGCTGGCGCTGGTGGCCGGGTTCGCCGCCTGCTGGCTGGCGATCATGTGGCGGGTGCTGGGCGGGCGGGCACTGAGGCGGCGGCCGTGGGCGTTGGCGGGCATGACCGGGTCGGCGCTGGCACTGCTGCCGTTGTTCGGAGCGCCGTGGGCGTACACGTCGTTCGTGTTCGTGATCAGCGCGTTCGCGGCCTCGCTGGGCGATCGGGCGTTCGCGGCGGCGGCGGCCGCGACCGCCGTCGTGGAGGTGCTGGTCCTGGTGGCCGCCGAGGTGCCGTTCGGGCAGCTGTGGTGGGTGCCGCTCGTCATCGCGGTGCAGGCGGCGACCTGCTACGGCATGAAGCACATGGGGTTGCTGCTGGTCCGGCTCCAGGCGGCGTACGCCGAGGTGGAGCGGTTGGCCGTGGAGAACGAGCGGCTGCGCTTCGCCAGGGACCTGCACGACACGCTCGGCCACACGCTCACCTCGATCACCATCAGGAGCCAGCTCGCCGCCCGGCTGGCGACCACCGACGCCGCGCGGGCGGCGCGGGAGATGAGTGAGGTGGAAGGGGCCGCGCGGCAGGCGCTCGACGAGGTGCGGCTCGCCATCGCGGGCTATCGCACGCCGTCGTTGTCAGCGGAGCTGGAGACCGCCACCCGGAATCTCGAGGTGGCCGGGGTGGAGGTGCGGGTCTCGCCGGCCGACGGGCCCATCCCGGCCGCCGCCGAGGTGCTGCTGGCCTGGGCGGTACGCGAGGCCGTCACGAACGTCCTGCGCCACAGCCGGGCCCGGCGGTGCTGGATCGAGCTGGGGGTGAGTGAGACGGCGGCCAGCCTGGAGGTCCGCGACGACGGCCGCCCGACCGGCCCCATGGACGACGGGGACGCCCGCGCTCCGGGGAACGGGCTCGCCGGGCTGGCCGAGCGGGTCGGGAACGCCGGCGGCCGGCTGGAAGTGGGGACGCTGCCGGGCGGCGGCTACCGGCTCCGCGCGCGGGTTCCGCTGGAGGTGCCGTGATCCGGGTGCTGATCGACGCTCCAGGCGGGGCCGGGCGCGGCCGGCAGGTCCAAGGAACAGCTCTTGTGCTAGGCCGTTGTGTTGCGGTAGCCGTAGGTCAGGCGCCGTAGGAGGACCTCCATCGGGCCTCGGTGGCCTGTGCGGTCCAGCCAGGTCGCGAGGACGATCGAGACGGCGCCGACCGCGAGGGCGGTTCCGAAGGCGGCGGCGAAGCCCAGGTCGTCGGACAGGCCCAGCGTGAACGGGTAGAACAGGGCGAGGAACACCGCTGACTGGAACAGGTAGAAGGTCAGCGAGCGCCGGCCGAGGGCGGCGAGTGCGGCGGTGAGGGGGCCGAGACGGGGGCGTGTCGCGATGAGCCCCATGAGGGCGGCCAGGCCGATGCCGCCGGCATAGCCGGTGAGGGTGTGCGCGAGGACGGCTGCCCACGGCGCGGGGGGCGTCCACACGCCGGACAGCAGCAGGGCTCCCGGGAGCCGGCCGGCGAGTGCGACGCCGAGGCAGATCACGGTGACGCGGCGCAGCAGGGGCCGGTGCCGCTCGGGGTCGTCCAGGAGGCGGCGGCGAGCCGCCCAGATGCCCAGCATCATGCCCGGCACGATGTCGATCGTGCCCAGGACCGTCTTCACCGGCCACATCTGGAGGCCGGACAGCAGATGGGAGCCGAGGTCGGCCGGCATGATCCCTGCCCCGGCGACGTCCACGGCGCCGGCCAAGGCCAGCAGGACCGGTCCGGAGGTCACGAGCACCGCCGGGAGGAGGGCCAGGGCGGCCGTCCGGCACAACACCGAGTCCCGGGCCCGTACGAGCGGGACGAGCATCAGCAACGTCAGCCCGTACACCGCGATGATGTCCAGCGGCACGAGCACTCCGTGCACGAAGCCGATGACGATCAGCCATCGGCTCCGGCGTCGCAGGAGCTTCTTGAGCGAGTCCCAGTCCCCGCCCTTCACCTGATGCCGGTACGCGAACTGGCCCAGCGCGTAGCCGAACATCACCACGAACATCGGCCGGGCCTGGTTGTGGGCGAGCAGATGATCGAGGAACGCGGCCACGCCGTCGAGCACCCCGAAGGACGTGCCCGTGACGAACACCGGCGCGTGCGCCACCGCGATCGCCAGCAACATCACGCCCCGGGCCAGGTCCGGCGCCAGGGATCGGCCGGTCACCGTCGTGACGGTCACGGCGGTCACCCGACCCGCCGCAGGGCACGCTCACGGCGTGCCGCCACCGTCGAGCCGGACTCCCCGCGTGCCATCCGCCGCAGCACGATCGGCGCCACGAGCAGGCCGAGCACCGCCCAGGCGCCCAGCACTCCCGCGGTCTCCAGGTGCCGCCAGGACTCGCCGATCTCGACGGCGAGCGCCGAGTCCGGCAGCAGGGCCGAGCGCATGCCGAGTCCCATCCAGTAGACGGGGAAGATCTGGGCGAGCCACTGCAGCCACTCGGGCAGTGCGGTGATCGGGTAGAAGATGCCGGAGATGCCGATCAGGGCGAGGAACGGCAGCTGGACCAGCCCCTGGGCGCGTGCGGTGGTGAACACCGAGCCCAGGACCGCGCCGATGGGCAGGGTCGCGACCAGTCCGAGCGCCAGCACCCAGGCCAGGCCGGGCCAGGAGCCCGGGCCGATCCGCAGGCCCTCGACGAGGAGCGCGGCCGGCACGAGGAAGATCACCAGGTCGGCCAGCAGGCCGCCGGACACCGAGATCAGCTTGCCCATCAGGTAGGCGGGCATCCCGTGCGGGGTCGCCTTGGCGCGCAGCAGCGTGCCGTCCTCGCGGTCGGCGGTGAGCTGCTGGCTCATGCCGATCACGCCGGTCGCGGCGTTCATGCCGAGGATGCCGGGCAAGGCCAGGGCGCCGAGCATGAGCGTGCCGACCGGCAGGTCCCGGATGAAGAACAGCGTGCCCACCATCAGGGCGGGCCACAGGAAGTGGGAGAACAGCTCGGCGCCGTTGGTGAACGACTGCCGCAGCTCGATCAGGCCCCGGGACCAGCCCGCGCGCAGGACGGTCGCGTTCATCGGGCCTCCCTCTCGGCCTCGCGCACCAGCGCCAGGTACGTCTGTTCCAGCGAGGCCCGGTGGACCTCCAGTTCCTGGACGTCGTCGCCGTGGCGGGCGAACAGCTCGCGGGCGAACGTGGTCGAGTCGGGCGTCCTTTCGACGTACCGCCGCCCGTCGCGCGTCCAGCGCACCTCGTCCTCGCCGGCGATCCGCCGTGCCAGCTCGGCGGAGGTGCCGTCGGCGACGATCCGGCCGCCGTTCAGCACGAGGATGCGGTCGGCCAGCTTCTCGGCCTCGTCCAGGTCGTGGGTGGTGAGCAGGACGGTGGTCTCGCGGGCTTCGGCCAGGTCGCGTACGAGATCGTGGAAGTCGGACCTGGCCTGCGGGTCGAAGCCGGTGGTCGGCTCGTCGAGGAACAACATCTCGGGGCGCCCGACGAGGCCGACCGCCACGTCGAGCCTGCGCCGCTGGCCGCCCGACAGCGTCTTGAGCTTCTTGCCGGCGTGCTCGGTCAGACCGACCCTCTCGATCAGCTCGTCAGGGTCCCAGGGCCGCGGGATCCCGGGGGCGGCGTAGGGGGCGTAGTAGGCGCCGAGGTGGGCGAGGAACTCGCGTACCCGCCATTTGCCGTGGTCGCGCCAGGACTGCAGCACGATCCCGAGCCTGGCCCGCCACAGCTCGTCGCCGTGCGCGGGATCGGCGCCGAGTACCGAGACCCGGCCCTGCGACCGGGCGCGGAAACCCTCCAGGATCTCGATCGTGGTGGTCTTGCCTGCGCCGTTCGGCCCGAGCAGGGCCAGAACCTCGCCGTGGCGGGCCTGGAACGTGACGTCGTGCAGGACGTCGAGCGGGCCGTAGCGCATGCGCAGCCCGTCGACGTCGAGCACGACACCGTTGCTCTTCGTCATGAGATGACCTCTTCTCGTGATCGGATGCCCTCGTGCCGGCGAAGCCCGGCGCGAGGGCATGGCGCATCGCGGCCCGAACCGGGGCCGGTGCGCGGGGGCGGGGGTGCTGGTCACCAGCTTTCGCGCGTGAGCGTCTCCTTGACGCGATCCATCAGTCCGGCCCGGTCGACGCCCGCCAGCGCGAGCGCACGGGGAACGATGCCGACGTCGGCACTCAGGACGCCGAGCAGCAGGTGCGCGGGACGCAGGTCCTTCTTGCCTTTGGCGGCGGCAAAACCGCGTTCGAGCGCGAGCCGGGCGGAGGCGCCGGGCTTCGGTTGATCCTTGGGGTCGCGGAAGGTCTTCGGGAGGTCATGGGAGGCGAGGGACACCCCGACCGCTTCGAGGCTGTGCTCGAACTCCCGGTGCAGCGCGTCCCTGACGGCCTGCCGCCCGAGCCCCGCCGCCGTCAGCACGCGGTGCGCGGCGGTGCCCTCGACGGCGGCGATGGCCAGCAGGAGGTGGTGGGCCTCGGTGGCGGCAGAGCCTTCCTCCCGCGCCTCGGCCGCTCCCCGCAGGACGATGTCGTTGATGTAGTGGTCGATCGTGCTCACTGTCGTCTCCTCAGCGTCACGCCGGCGGCGATGAGCCGCTTGGCGTGCTTCTTGTGGACCGCCTGCCGGGTGACGTCGAGCGCCTCGGCGACCTCCGGCCAGCTCCACCCGGCGCGCATGGCCTGCTCCACGGCGGCGTCCTCGAGGTGGTCGGCCAGGCGCCGCAGCGCCGCGACCACCGCGAGCGCGTCGGCAGGGTCCTGGGGTGTGGTTTCCGACGGCATGCAAGCAACCTTAGTTGACTAGTTCGGCTGTAGTCAACTGAGGTTGCTTAGCTTCTCGATGCCCGGGTGAGCGCCGTCGTGGGTGAGGACGGCGCACGCCGGGACTTGTCGGCGCTGAGGGTCGAGTCGTGGAAGCAACGGGGGTGACCCCACGCCGGGTTGTCAGTGACGTCTGCGACCGTGTGCCGCATGGGTGAGCCGATCGAGCGGGTGGACGAGCAGGACCGGGTGCTGGAAGTCGTGGAGCGTGCAGAGGCGGTGCGCCGGAGGTGGATGCATCGGATCGCGACGACGATCTGCCGCGACCCGACGGGGCGGATCCTCGTGCTGCGCCGGGCCGAGGGGCATGTTCGTCTTCCCGGCCACTATGACGTGATGGTCGGCGGCGCCGCGGGCGTGGGCGAATCGTACGAGGACGCGGCGGCCCGCGAACTGGCCGAGGAACTGGGCGCCGTCGTCCCGGTCCGCTTCTTGTTCAAGTTCCTGTGCCAGGACGGGATCAGCCCCGTCTGGTTCGGGGTGCACGAGGCCGTGATCGCCGGGCCGTTGGCCGCAGATCCGTCCGAGATCGGGTGGCATGCCTGGCTCACCGAGGCCGAACTGCGGAAGGTGGTCGATCGAGGGCCCTTCGTTCCGGGTGGGCGCGAAGCCCTGCGCCGATATCTCGGCCGCTCGGCTCGGTGACGGACAGCCGCCGGTCATCCTTTGACGTTCGCGCATTTTTCCCGACACGTTGGGACATTTATTGATCACCTGTTCACCGCCGCCTTGGAGTGTCGGATCCCATGCGCCGTCTCGCCCTCATCGCCGCCACCGCCGTCACCGCGCTCGCGGCCGTCCCCGCTGCCGACGCCGCCACCAACGGCCACGGCACCCTGCGGATCAACCACGTCCAGACCATCGCGACCCACAACAGTTACCACCGCGAGCTGACCGACGCCGAGAAGGACGTGCAGCGCAGGACCGACGCCAACTGGTGGAACCTGCAGTACTCGCACACCGCGCTGCCCAACCAGTTCGGCGCCCAGCACGTGCGCGGCATCGAGCTGGACGTCTTCCCCGACCCTCGGGGTGGCCTCTACAGCAACCCGCTGGTGCGCCGCGACGCCGGCCTGCCCGCGCTCGACGACCCCGCCCTCGCCCGGCCCGGCTTCAAGGTGCTGCACTGGGCCGACCACGACTACGGCACCAACTGCTCCGCACTCCTCACCTGCCTGCGTCAGGTACGCGAGTGGTCCGACACGAACCCCGGCCACGTTCCGCTGACGATCCTGACCGAGTTCAAGAGCACCGACCCGGCCAAGGAGGCCATGGGCGGAGCCAGGAGCCCGGCCTGGGACCCGGCGCTCATGGACGCCCTGGACGCCGAGATCCGCTCGGTCTTCCCCGCCGACCGGCTCATCACCCCCGACGACGTCCGCAGGCCGGGGCTCACCCTCGAACAGTCGGTGCTCAGGTACGGCTGGCCGGAGCTGAAGGCGTCCCGTGGCAAGGTCATGTTCTTCATGGACAACCAGGCGAGCGCCATCCAGGAGCCTTACCTGGCGGGCCGGCCGAGCCTTGAAGGGCGGGTGCTGTTCACGAATTCCCGGCCCGGCCGGCCTGACGCCGCCTTCGTCGGCTGGAACGAGCCGGAGGGCGCCAACACCGCGCAGATCCAGGACCTCGTACGCAAGGGCTACTACGTGCGGACCCGGTCCGACGTGCCGTTCACCGAGGCCAGGTCGGGCAGCACCGGCCGCCTGAAGGCGGCACTCGACAGCGGCGCGCAGATGGTCAGCACCGACTTCCCGGCGATCGGCCTGTCGGCCAGGCACGGCAGCGACTACACGGCCGAGCTGCCGAGCGGGGCACCGGTCCGCTGCAACCCGGTGAGCGCGCCCGCCGGCTGCCGGGACGACTCCCTGGAGCGGATCAGGACCAGGTGACCCGCAGGGCGGGCGGTGATCGACGCCGTCATGGGGTCATCGCTTCTGCGGGATCGAGTCGAGGGACCTGCTCAGCGTCTCGTTCAACTCGGCCGGTCGTTCGAGGTCGGGCAGGTGTGCGGTGTCCTCGATGACGACGGGCTCGGAGCCCGGGATGATCTCGTGCATGAGCCGGGCGTCACCGATCGGGGTGGACTCGTCATCGCCATCCGCCTCGACATCAGCCTGGTCCCGCTCGCCATGGACGGCTGCGGAGTGCTCCCGGAACCGGAGGCGATCGGCGACCGGGTGGCCTCGGCGCTGCGCCGGCGACCCTCGCCGCACTGGCCAGGAGCGTCCCCGAGGACACCGAGGTCGGGTAACCCGGAAACCGGTCAGTGATGCGTGGTGGCGACAGTGGCGACGACAGTGGCGACGCTGCCTCCCGTGACGCGGAGAAGGTCGAGCTTTCCGTCCTCGGCGCTTCCGGACGCCGCCGTGTAGGTGACCAGGCGCAGGTCGGCGCCGGGAACGATGAGGACGTCGCAGTCGAGCAGGATGTCGCCGACCTGAGGGTGCCGGATGGTCTTCGCGTCGGTCGTGTGCAGGGCGGCGGTCGTCCGCGCGGCCCAGTGATGGGCGAAGGCGCCGGATGTCTCGCGGAGTTCTCGTACGAGACGATCGAGCCGGGCGTCGGCGGGATAGCGGGAGACGGCGTCCTTGAGGTCGGCGACGATCGAGGCGGCGAACGCGTCCGGTCCGCGTTCGGACCGGACGGGGAGCATCAGGGCGCTCGCGGCGCCGTCGCCGAAGAGCGCGCGGGCGAGGTTGCGCTCGGCGGCCGGGAGGGCGGCGGGGTCGCCGTGCAGGGCGCTCCACATGGTGTTCCACCACACCAGGGTCCAGTCCGCGGTGAACACGCCGATCGGGACGTCGCCGAGGCGCGAGACGAGCCGTTGGATGCCTGGGGGCACGTGGGTGTCGACGGTCCCGTCCTGCGGCGGCAGGAGCCCGGCGCTGCGGTAGAGCTGGTCGCGCTCGGCGCGGGCGAGCTGAAGGGCGCGCGCGAGAGCGCCGACGACCTGCGCCGAGGGGTTCTTGGCGCGGCCCTGTTCCAGGCGCAGAACGTAGTCGGCGGACAGCCCCGCCAGCTGGGCCAGCTCCTCGCGGCGCAGTCCCGGCGCGCGACGGCCGCCGGTCGCCGTGAAGCCGGCGTCGGCCGGGGAGAGGCGGTCACGCCAGGCGCGCAGGAGCGCGGCGAAATCGGAGCGGGAGGCAGCCATGGACCCATTCTCGCGGCACGGCGACGGCTGAGCCTGGGTACTGCCGGTCCTGGTGACGGATGGTGCCCTGGCCGGCGGCGGCGCTTGGGACGACCGTGGACCTGCGCCCGGAGCGGGCGCCACCGGTGCGACAGCGAAGGAACCCGGCATGAAGCACACCCTGGTGATGACGGGCGCGAGCCGCGGAATCGGCCGCGTCGCCGCCCGGCACATCCTGCGCCGGTCGCCGGAGACGCACCTCGTCGTCGTCGCCCGCCCGTCCTCCGGCGCGCGGCTCGCCGCGGAGCTCTCCTCGGGCGGGCGCCCGGTCTCGCACGTCCAGGCGGACCTCGGCTCGCTGGACAGCGTCCGGGCGGCCGCCGTCGAGATCCGCGACCGGCTCGACCGCGGTGACCTGCCGCCACTGCGCGGCTTCGTGGGGAACGCCGGCATTCAGTACAGCAACGCGCTGACCGAGGGGCCGGAGGGGCTGGAGTCCACCTTCACGGTCAACGTGCTCGCCAACCATCTGTTCGTACGCCTGCTCCAGGAGCGTTTCGCCACCCCTGCCCGGATCGTGATCACGTCAAGTGACACCCACTTCGGCGACCTCAGGCACAACCTGGGCATGGCGCCGGGGCCGGTCTGGAAGTCCCCGGACGCTCTCGCCCGTACGGGCGCCTGCGCCGAGCCGCACACCGCGGCCGGTGGGCGCACCGCGTACTCGACGAGCAAGCTGGCCGCGATCTACCTGGTTCACGAGTACGCGCGCCGCCTGCCGTCCGGGATCGACGTCGTGGCCTACAACCCGGGGTTCGTCCCCGGCACCGGCCTGGCCCGCGACGCCGATCCCTTCTCCCGGTTCGCGATGCGGCGCGTCATGCCCCTGATGGTCCTCACCCCCTTCGCCACGAGCCCCGGCGCCGCCGGCCGCCACCTCGCCGACGTCGTCCTCGGCACGCTCCGGGCGCCGACCGGTTCCTACGTCGACCGCAACCGTGTGGGCCGCTCCTCGGACGAGTCCTACGACCCGCAGCGCGAAGCCGACCTCTGGAAGGCCGTCGAACGGTTGACCGCGGTCGCGCCGGAGTCGTAGCCGGAGCCTTTGGCGTAGAGGCCGCGTTGAGCAGGGTTCAGCCGGCCGCGGACCGCACGATGTCGTCGACGAGGGCGGCCAGACGGTCCGGCTGGGACAGGAACGGGGAGTGGCCGGTGGACAGCCTGCGGATCTCGGCGGCTCGGGCTGCCATCCGCTCTTGCAGGGCGGGCGGGAGAGCCTGGTCCCGCTCGGCGATGATGTAGGTGGAGGGGATGTCGTGCCAGGCGGCCGTGTCGGCCTTCTCCGTGAAGGACCGCCTGGTCTGGTTGACCAGGCGGCTCATCGCCTGCTCGGCCTCGGCGTCCGGAAGGTCGCCGTAGAGCGAGGTGCGCGGCTGGTCGACGAGGGGGAACAGGCCGCTCGTGTCGGCGGTGTCCGGCAGGCCGTGGAGGGTGTACAACGACTGTCCCCGGTCCGGCATGTACGCACTGAGGTAGATCAGCCGCTCGACGTTGCCCGCCCCGGTGGCGGCCTCGGTCGCCGGGATTCCCCCGTAGGAGTGGGCGAGCAGCACGATCGGGCCTTCGACCGCGGCCAGTTCCCCGGCCAGTACGGCGGCGTCGTCGTGCATGCCCGCGGTGGGACGTTCACCGGCGCTCGGAAGCGCGGGCGTGCGCGTGGCGTAATCGAGTGCGTGCAGTTCGGGCTCCAGCCTCGCCCAGGTGCTCGGACGGTGCCAGGCGCCGTGGACCAGCATGACGGTGGTCATGGAAGGGACTCCTAGGCTCCTATGTGATCGGTGGTGACATAGGTGGATGTGTCCTTCGGCTGTGGTCGACGTGCGGCCGTCGGCGACGCGGCGGAGGTGGGTCAGCCCGGCGCAGATGGCCACGGCCGTATTTTCCGGCGTGCGCGCGCCGAGGTCGAGCCCGATGGGGTGGGCGCAGTTCGGCGACTGCTCTGGACATGCCTCACCGCCGGGGCACGTCTCGCCGTGACGTCGTCGAGAGACGCGCTCCGGTTCACGACCCTCTCTACAGGCAGGGCGGCGAGGCCGTCAGAGGGTCGCGGTGGCGGACCGTAGCCACGCGATCTTGTCGGCCGTGTCGGTGCGGGGAAGCGGGTTGTACAGCACCATGGTCAGGTCGGGTCTGGCGGGCAGTCTCAGCTGGCTGCTCTCGAACGTCAGCGTGCCCACGACGGGATGGTCGACCTCGTTGATCCAGATTCCGGCCGCCTGTACGTCCTGTCGTGCCCACAACCGGGCGAACTCGGGGCTGGTCGCGGCCAGTGCCCCGGCCACGTCATGGATGTCGTGATCGGGGGGCTGCTCGGCCGCCGCGGCGCGGAAGGCCGCCACCACGGTCGGCGCCAGGTCCTGCCAGGCCCGCTCCCGGCGGCGGAACCGCGGGTCGTGGAAGAAGCCCACCAGGCAGTTGCGCTCGGCCTGCGCCATGTTCAGCGCGAGCCTGGCCGACTCGTTCCAGGCCACGTGGTTCCAGGAGGCGTCCAGCATGGTCGCCGGTTTGGGATCCCAGGCCTCGATCAGTCGTTGCAGGCCGTCGCAGTAGGCGTGCGGGTGCCCGGTCGGCGGCGGTGGATTGAGCCCGGCCAGCGTGTACAGGTGCCGCCGTTCGACCTCGTCCAGTCGCAGCACCCGCGCCACCGCGTCCAGCACCTGCGCGGAGACGTTGATCTCGCGTCCCTGCTCCAGCCACTGGTACCAACCCGGGCTCACCCCGGCCAGCACCGCGACCTCCTCACGGCGCAGCCCGGGCGTGCGCCGGCGCCCACCGGCCGGGAGGCCGGCCGAGGCCGGGCTGATGCGGGCACGTCTGCTCACCAGGAAGTCACGCAGGTCCCGGCGACGTCCTTCTCCCGGCGTCATCGCGCACCGCCTCGGCTGGTGGTGCCACCACCAGTGTCACCGCGCTCTCCCCACGGCGTCCCGTCATGGCCGAGCGTGGACGCCATGACGATCGACCCCTTGCCGAGGGACGCCGCTGCCGGGACCTCCTCCGGGGAGCACGACGCCCGGTTCACGACGCGTGCGAAACTCATCCTTGCCATCCTGTGTGCCGCGCAATTCATCATTTCTCTGGATTTTTCGATCTTAAATGTGGCCTTGCCTGATCTCGGCCGGGAGCTGGGGATGGAACAGGCCGACCTGCAGTGGGCCGTCACCGCCTTCGCGCTGCCGTCGGGAGGATGCCTGCTGCTGTTCGGCCGCATGGCGGACCTGCACGGCCGGCGCAGGCTCTTCCTGGGCGGCGTCCTGCTGTTCACCGCGGCCTCCGTGCTGGCCACCTTCGCGTGGAGTCCGGGGGTGTTCGTCGCGGGGCGTGCCCTGCAGGGGCTGGGGGCCGCCGCTGTCGTACCCACCGGCATGTCGCTGCTGACGACGACCTTCCCCGAGGGGCCGCGGCGCAACCGGGCGCTCGGCGTCAGCGGGTCGGTGCTCTCGCTCGGATTCACTGTCGGCATGCTGGTCGGCGGCGCCATGACCGACACGCTGGGCTGGCGGTCGACGATGGCGTCACTGGCCGTCGCGGGCGTCGTCCTGGCCGTGGTGGCGCCCGGCCTGCTGACCGAGAGCCGGGGTGCCCGATCCTCCCGGCTGGATCTGCCCGGCGCGGCCACCGTCAGCGCGGGGCTGGTCTGTCTCATCTACGCCCTGTCGGCCACAGGAGCGGTGAGGGTGGTGGCCTTGGCGGCGGCCGTGCTGTCGCTGGGCGTGTTCGTGATCATCGAGTCGCGGGCCGCGCAACCGCTGGTTCCGCTGACGATGTTGCGCCGGCCCACGGTCGCCTTCGGCAGCCTGGGCGGCCTGATCACCTTCTCCATGATGAGCGCGTTCATCTTCCTGCTGACTCTCTACCTGCAGGAGGTCGTGGCACTGTCCCCCTTGTGGACAGGTCTGTTCTTCGGCGGTCAGGGCGTCGTCCTGGCCGTGACGGGCATGGTCTCCTCCCGGGTGATCCGCGTGCTGGGCGCGGGGCGGACGCTGGCGGCGGGGCTGGCCCTGCAGGGCGTCTGCACCGCCGCGATGACCGTGACCGAGGGTGCCTGGCCGGTCCTGGCTGTGGTGTGCCTGGCCTCCGTGGGCCACATGTCGGCTGTGGTCTCCTACGGCGTCACCGTGACCTCCGGGCTCCCCGACACGGTTCAAGGGCTGGCGACCGGGTTGGTGACGAGCGCCCAGCAGATCGGCATCACCGTGGGCATCCCGATCCTCAGCGCCGTCTGCGTGACCCGCGCGTCCGCGCTCCGATCCGCGGGCCAGGCCCCGGCCGCGGCCCTGCTGAGCGGTGTCCGGCTGGCCGCCGTCGTGGACGCGGCCGCGCTGCTGGTGGTCTCGCTCCTGGTCGGGTACGTCCTCCTCCGCACCACCGTTCGCCGATCTCTGAGGACGTACGCATGAACGACTCGCACCTGGCCGGTCAGGTCGCCCTGGTCACCGGCGGCTCGTCCGGCCTCGGGCTGGCCATCGCGCAGGCGCTGTCCGGCGCCGGCGCCCACGTCGTGGTGTCCGGCAGGCGCCGCGAGGCGTGTGAGGAGGCGGCCGCGGGAATCACCCGGGCGACCCGCCGCCCCGCGTCGGGGCTGGCCTGCGACGTGACCGACGAGGACGCCACCCGGCGGCTCGTGGCGGAGATCCTGTCCCGTCACGGACGCCTGGACGTGCTGGTGACCAGCGCCGGCGTCCAGGCCCGCGGCGAGATCACGGACCTGGACGTGTCCGTCCTGCGACGCTGTCTGGAGACGAACGTCGTCGGCACCTTCCTGGCCTGCCAGGCGGTCGTGCCGGCGATGCGGGCCGCGGGGTACGGGCGCATCGTGACCCTCGCCAGCGCCCTCGGGCTCGTCGGCGCGGCCGCTCGGTCCGCCTACGCGGCGAGCAAGGGGGCGGTCGTCCAGCTCACCCGAAGCCTGGCCGTGGAGCTCGCCCCGTACGGGATCAACGTCAACGCCCTCGCCCCCGGCCCCTTCCGCACGCCGCTCAACACGAACGCCGACGACGACCCGCAGGTGCGGCAGTTCCTGCACCATGAGGTGCCCCTCCGACGCTGGGCCGAACCGGGCGAACTCACCTCCGCGGCCTTGTTGCTGGCCGGCCCGGCCGCGTCCTACCTGACGGGCGCGATCCTGCCGGTGGACGGCGGCTGGAGCGCCCACTGATCCTGCCGGGCAGCCACGCCGGGCAGGAGGCCGGTACACGCGTCACGACCTCCGCCGCTGCGGGACTGGAGCGGGAACTGCGCGAGGCCCGCGGCCGAGTGTCGAGGCCGCACCCGTCACGGGCGCGCGGGAACGGGTGAGGTGGTGGTGATGAGGAAGCGGTGGAGGCCGCGGCCCACCCAGCGGTCGCGGTGGTCCGGGGGCTCGGCGGCGGACAGGGCCGGGAAGCGCCGCAGGAGCAGCGGCAGCGCGATGCGGGCCTCCATGCGCGACAGCGGCGCCCCCAGGCAGAAGTGCGGCCCGGCGCCGAAGCTGAGCGGCTGGACGTCCGGCCGGTCCGGGTCGAAGCGCGCCGGGTCGGGGAAGCGGCGCGGGTCCCGGTTGCCGGCGGCGAGCATGAGGACGACCTTCGTCCCGCCGGGCACGGGGATGCCCGAGATGTCCGTCGCGGTCTCGGCCCACCGGCTGGTCGCCTGGACGGGCGCCTCGAACCGCAGGACCTCCTCCACGTACGCGGCGGCGAACTCCGGCTCCTCGCGCAGCCGCGCGGCCAGGCCAGGATGCTCGAACGCCAGCCGCAGCCCGTGCCCGAGCAGGAAGCTCGTCGTCTCGAACCCGGCGGTCAGCAGCAGCATCAGGTTGCCGACCAGCTCGTCGTGGCTGAGCCGGGTGCCGTCGTCGTGGGCCCGTACGAGGGCGGTCAGCAT
Source organism: Nonomuraea sp. NPDC051191 (assembly GCF_044455665.1). Taxonomy (NCBI): domain Bacteria; kingdom Bacillati; phylum Actinomycetota; class Actinomycetes; order Streptosporangiales; family Streptosporangiaceae; genus Nonomuraea; species Nonomuraea sp. NPDC051191. Next base: position 369,696 of record NZ_JBITEZ010000006.1, read on the forward strand.
GTCGTCGGCCGGGTGGCGGCGGCGGTCGTCGATGAGGTCGCCGAAGTAGCCGGCCAGCTCGTCCATGGCCTTGTCGGCGATGGACAGCCTGGAGACGTTGGTGATGCCCTCCAGGGCGATCGTCAGGTCCGAGGCGACCTGGCGGAACCATTTCTGGTCGTCCTCGGGCACGCCGATGAGCGCGCTGATGACGGCGATCGGCAGCCGGGAGGCGAACTCGGCGACGTAGTCGACGGGCGTGCCGCCGGCGCCCAGGTCGGCCAGCCGGTCCAGCAGCCGGTGGACCATCCGCTCGACCGACTCCTGCATCCCGGCCACGCGGGCGGGGGTGAAGCCGCTGCTGACCAGGCGGCGCGTCTGGGTGTGGCCGGGCGGGTTGCGGTACAGCATGGAGTCGGTGTAGCCGCGCAGCGAGGAGTGCGAGCGCCAGTCGGGATAGATGTGGTCGTACCCGGCGGCGTCCTGGACGCGGAGGCGGTTGTCGCGCAGCGCGCGGTTGATCTCGGCGTAGCCGACGGCGACGGTCAGGCCGGGGCGTACCGGCACGACCGGCCCGTGGGCGCGCAGCAGCTCGTACAGGGGGTAGGGGTCGCGGCGGCCTTCGGGGGCGACCAGGGCCGCGACGATCTCGGCGGGGGTCACGGGCGGGCCACCAGCCGGACGATCCGCAGCGCGCCCGCCGGATGCACCGAGGCGACCTCCAGGCCGCAGCGCCCGGCCAGGGCCCGCAGGTCGGCGACGGCGCGCTCGCGGCCGCCGTAGTAGACGAGCATGCGCAGGTCCATGCCGGTGCGCGGCGACTCGCCGTCGGGGCCGAAGTCCTCCACCACGAAGACGGAGCCGTCCGGCCCGGCCGCCGCGGCGCAGCGGCCCAGGATGACGGCGGCGTCGTCGTCGCCCCAGTCGTGCAGGATCCACGACAGCAGGTAGCCGTCGGCGCCCGGGGGCAGCGGGTCGAAGAAGCTGCCGCCGACGGCGTCGCCGCGGCCGGACAGTCCGGCGGCCTCCAGCGCCGCGGCGGCGGCCCGGGCGGTGGCGGGCTGGTCGACGACCGTGCCGCGCAGCCCGGGGTGGGCGGTGAGCAGCGCGATGAGCAGAGAGCCGTCGCCGCCGCCGACGTCCACGACGTGGCCGAGGCTGCCCCAGTCGTAGCCGGCCACGATGGCGGGGGCCCGCCCGGGGACCTCGGCGGCCATGCGCGCGTCGAACGCGGCGGCGCGGGCCGGGTCGGCGGCCAGGTCCTCCCAGAAGGAGCGGCCGAACTGCCGGGGGAAGGCCGCCTCACCGGTGCGCACGCTGTGCAGCAGATGGGCGAAGGCCAGCTCGGCCCGTCCTTCCCAGCTCTCGATGTCCAGCATGGCGCGCATCCCGGCCGGGTGGTCGTCGCGCAGCTCCTCGCCGAGCGCGGTCAGCGTGTACCTGCCGTCGTCGTCCCGGCCGAGCACTCCCCTGGCGGCCAGGTAGCGCATGAGGCGTTCCAGGGTGCCGGGGTCGGCGCCCACGGCGGGGGCGAGTTCGGCGCCGGTGGCCGGCGCCTTGGCGAGCCGGTCGGCGATCCTCAGCGTCGCGGCCACCCGGATGGCCATCGGGGTTCCCAGGTGGGCCAGCGCCCACAGGCGATGCTCCGTCACGCGGCCATCGTCACACCGTGGCGCGCGCAGGGGCACCTTCCAGAGTGCCGCCCGCGTCCGCGCCCGCGAAACAGCGCACATCGCGAGATGGCCGCCGCGTCCCCGGGTGCCACGCTGAGGGTGCACCGTGCCGCCTGCCCTTGGGAGATGTCCGATGCCCGATGCCGCGCCGAAGACCCGTCCGCTCACGGGCGGCGAGTACGTCGAGAGCCTGCGTGACGATCGTGAGATCTACCTCTACGGTGAGCGCGTCAAGGACGTCACCGAGCACCCGGCGTTCCACAACCCGGTGCGGATGACCGCCAGGCTCTACGACGCCCTGCACGCCGACGGCACCCGTGAGCTGCTGACCTGCCCCACCGACAGCGGCGGCGAGGGCTACACGCACCGCTTCTTCACCACCCCGCGCACGGTCGAGGACCTGGTCGCCGACCAGCGCGCCATCGCGACGTGGGCCAGGATGAGCTACGGCTGGATGGGCCGCAGCCCCGACTACAAGGCCTCCTTCCTCGGCACCCTGGGCGCCAACGCCGGCTTCTACGCCCCCTTCGACGGCAACGCCCGCCGCTGGTACCGCGAGTCGCAGGAGAAGGTGCTGTTCTGGAACCACGCGATCGTGCACCCGCCGGTCGACCGCAACCGCCCGCCGGACGAGGTCAACGACGTCTATGTGCACGTCGAGCGGGAGACCGACGCGGGGCTCGTGGTCAGCGGGGCGAAGGTGGTCGCGACCGGCTCGGCGCTGACGCACTACAACTTCATCGCCCACTACGGCCTGCCGGTCAAGAAGCGCGAGTTCGCGCTGGTGGCCACCGTCCCGATGGACGCGCAGGGGCTGAAGCTGATCTGCCGCCCGTCCTACGGCATGGCCGCCGCGCTGACCGGCGGCCCGTTCGACTACCCGCTCTCCTCCCGCCTGGACGAGAACGACAGCATCCTCGTCCTGGACAAGGTGCTCATCCCCTGGGAGAACGTGTTCATCTACGGCGACCTCGGCAAGGCGCAGTTGTTCACCGGCCAGTCGGGCTTCACCGAGCGTTTCACCTTCCACGGCTGCACCCGGCTGGCGGTCAAGCTGGAGTTCATCGCCGGGCTGCTGGTCAGGGCGCTGGAGATCACCGGCACCAAGGACTTCCGCGGCGTGCAGACCCGGATCGGCGAGGTGCTGGCCTGGCGGAACCTGTTCTGGGCGCTGTCGGACGCCGCCGCCCGCAACCCGGTGGAGTGGCGCAACGGCGCCCTGCTGCCCAACCCCCAGTACGGCCTGGCCTACCGCTGGTTCATGCAGATCGGCTACCCGCGGATCAAGGAGATCATCCTGCAGGACGTGGCCAGCGGGCTCATCTACGTCAACTCCGGCGCGGCCGACTTCAAGAACCCGGATATCCGCCCGTACCTGGACAAATACCTGCGCGGCTCGGACGGCACCGACGCCGAGGGCCGCGTCAAGGTGATGAAGCTGCTGTGGGACGCGATCGGCTCGGAGTTCGGCGGCCGCCACGAGCTCTACGAGCGCAACTACGGCGGCAACCACGAGAACACCCGGGTCGAGCTGCTGTTCTCGCAGATGGCCGGCGGCCAGCTCGACGAGTACGCGGCCTTCGTCGACCGGTGTCTCGGCGAGTACGACCTGGACGGCTGGACGGTGCCCGACCTGTCCTCCTTCGAGGAGCTGCGGCGCACCGGCACCGGCTGACCTGCTCGACCCAACCCTGAGGAGAGAAGGGCGGACACTCATGCGTCCATTCCGCATCGACATCCCCGACGCCGACCTGCTGGACCTGCACCGCAGGCTCGACGCCACCCGCTGGCCGGACGAGCTGCCCGGCACCGGCTGGGAGCGCGGCGTGCCGCTGGGCTACCTCAAGGAGCTGGCCGACCACTGGCGGCACGGCTTCGACTGGCGGGCGGCCGAGGCCGAGCTGAACCGGCACCCGCAGTTCGTCGACGAGATCGACGGCGCGGACGTGCACTTCCTGCACGTGCGCTCGCCGGAGCCGGACGCCGTGCCGCTGCTGCTGACGCACGGCTGGCCGGGCTCGGTCGCCGAGTTCCTGGACGTGATCGGGCCGCTCACCGACCCGCGCGCGCACGGCGGCAACCCGGCCGACGCCTTCCACCTGGTCATCCCGTCGATCCCGGGGTTCGGGTTCTCGGGGCATACCAGGGAGGCGGGCTGGCACCCGTACCGGGTGGCGCTGGCGTGGGCCGAGCTGATGCGCCGGCTGGGCTACGACCGCTACCTGGCGCAGGGCGGCGACGCGGGCGCGGTGATCTCGCTGGAGCTGGCCAGGCTGGCTCCCGAGCACGTGATCGGCGCGCACGTCAACATGCTGATGGCGTTCCCGTCCGGCGACCCGGCCGAGCTGGCCGGGCTGTCGCCCGCCGAGCAGGGCCGGCTGGCCGGGCTGGCGCGGTTCGACGAGGAGCTGTCGGGCTACATGAAGCTCCAGTCCACCCGCCCGCAGACGCTGGCGTACGCGCTCACCGACTCGCCCGTGGGGCAGCTGGCCTGGATCGTGGAGAAGTTCCACGACTGGACGGACTCCGACAAGGCGCCCGAGGACGCCGTCGACCGGGACCGGATGCTGGCCAACGTGTCGATCTACTGGCTGACCGCGACCGCCGGGTCGTCGGCGCGCTTCTACTACGAGGGCGCGGCGGGGCTGAAGATGGCCGCCGAGGGGCACCGGCCGCCGCCCATCACCGTGCCCGTGGGCGTGGCGGTCTTCCCCAGGGACATCTTCGTGCCGGTGCGCAGGCTGGCCGACCGGGACGTCCCGACGATCAGCCACTGGACCGAGTTCGAGCGGGGCGGCCACTTCGCCGCCATGGAGCAGCCTGAGCTGCTGGTGGGCGACGTGCGCGCGTTCGCCAGGTCGCTGAGGTAGCCGTACGACGCGAAAAGGACGCCGGCGGAGATTCCGCCGGCGTCCTTCCTCGTGCGGACGGGGTCAGGACCTGAGCAGCGGGACCTGCGGCTGCTGCCCGGGGGCGGCGGCAGGAGCCGCGCCGCCGCCGCTCTGGCACAGGACCCGCAGCATGAGCGCGGGCCGCATGAGCGTCTGCGGCGGGTCCACGAGCCCGGCCACCCGCATGAACGCGGCCGTGACCGCGCCGTCGCGGGCCGCCGCGGCGTGCAGACGCGCCATGTAGGCGTTGCCGATCCGCACCTTGGCGGTACGCCGCCCCTCCACGCCGGGGAAGGCGAGGTCGGCGCCGGCGGAGATGTCCCACGGGACGTCGATGACCCGCGAGATGTCCCTGAAGAAGGCCCGCCAGGACGGGACCGCCCCCGCCTGGAGGTGCCCGCGCAGGATCATCGCCTCCATGGCGGCGACGGTCATGCCCTGGCCGTAGACGGGGTTGAAGCTGCACACGCCGTCGCCCAGCACCAGCAGGCCGTCGGGGAAGGCGGGCAGGCGCTCGTAGCGGCGCCGCACGCTGGCCGGGAAGGTGAAGGTGACGCCCTCGTCGAGGGGTTCGGCGTCGCGGATCGCCTCGTAGACGTCCGGTACGGGCAGGGACTTGGCGAAGGCCAGGAAGCCGTCGAGGTCGGCCGGCGGGTGGTCGCCCAGGATGCCGGTGAGGGAGAGCATGCTCATGTCGCCGGGCAGCTTGGGGAAGAACGCGCCGCGCGGGTTCGCGGGCGAGGCGACCGGATTGATCGACAGGTCCTCGCCGTACGGGTCGCGGCGCAGGCGGAAGTGGCGGGTGGTGTAGGCCAGGCCGATCTTGACGCGGTCCTCCTCCGGCCGGGGGAAGCCGAGCTCCTGGAGCCAGGCGGGGGTGCGCGAGCCGCGGCCCGTCGCGTCCACCAGCAGGTCGCAGGCCAGGTGCTCCTCGACGCCGTCGGCATCGCGCACGCGCACGCCGGTGACCCGGTCGCGGGCCGGCGTCGCGGTCGGGCCGAGGATGTCGGTGCGCTCCAGGAAGCGCACGTTGGGCAGGGCCGAGACGCGGTTCCTGACCTGCTCCTCCAGGACGGGCCTGGTGGCCGAGACGCTGATCAGGCCGGTGGGGGCCGGGCGCAGCCGGCGGCCGTTGAAGTACCAGCGCAGGCTGGTGGCGAGGTCTCCGGCGGGCACCCCGTCGTCGATCATCTGCTGGGTGAGGCCGGGGAACAGCTCGTCCAGGATCTGCTGGCCGCGGGCCAGCAGGGCGTGGGCGTGGCAGCCGTGCGGCACGCCCCGGCGCGGGCCCTCCGCGCCGGTCAGCGTGTCCCGGTCCACCAGCAGGACCTCGGCGCAGTGCTCGGCGAGCACGCGCGCGGCCAGCAGCCCCGCCATGCCTCCGCCGAGCACCACCGCGCGCTGTGCGACGTGAGCGGTCATCTCAGTCACGCGGGCTGTTCTGGTAGGCGGCCAGCTTCCACTGCCCGTCGCGCCGGACGGCCAGCCAGGAGGCGCGGACCGCGCGCTCGGGGGCGACCTCGCTCTCGCCGGCCGCCAGCACGCCGCCCTCGGTGGTCAGCAGGCAGACGTCCTCGCCGAGGAAACGCAGGTCGATGGGCTGCCCGGTGACCTGGGTGCCCTGGTACGGCCCGGCGAAGGCGTGGCCCATGAAGGCGCGGATCTCGGCCTGGCCCTTGCGGTACACGCCGGGCAGGATCATGGAGCCGTCCTCGGTGAAGACGGCGGCGAACGCCTCGGCGTCGTGGGCGGCCCAGGCGGCGATGATCTGCTGCGGCAGGGCGGCGACGGCGAGGGTCTGGTCGGGGGCCGACACGGTGGTCATGGGGATCTCCTTCAGATGTAGAGGGTGTCGGGTTCGAGGCCGCACAGAATCCGCCCGTACAGCTCGGCGTTGGTGTTGGGGTGCATGAGGGCGTGCTGGTTGACCGCGTGCACGTCGCGGGCGATGCGCTGGATGGGCACGTCGCTGTAGATCGAGGAGCCGCCGCTGGCGGTGGCCAGGATGTCGACGGCCTCCTTGCCCAGGCGGCAGACGGCGCCCATGTCGGCGCGGGCGCGTACGCGCTCCTCGATGGTCCACTGGGCGGAGGCGGTGTCCTTGGCGTCCACGGTCGAGGCCAGGCGGTGGGCGTGGAACTCGGCCTGGTCGAGCTTGAAGGTGGCCTCGGCGACCTGGAGGTGGGTCAGCGGGGCGGCGCTCTGGCTGGCGTACCCGGTGTAGGTGATCTTGCGGTCGGGCAGCCGCTCGAAGAAGACCTCGCGGGCGGCCTTGGCCAGGCCGAGCACGGTCCCGACCGAGGAGGCGGCGGCCACGGGCAGCAGCGGCGAGCGGTAGATCGGGGAGCCGGCGTTGACGTCGTCGGCGTGCTGTCCCTGGAGGATCGCGCCCAGCGGCATGACCCGCTCGGCGGGGACGAACAGGTCCTGGGCCACGGTGCTGACGCTGCCGGTGCCGCGCAGGCCGGAGGTGTGCCAGTCGTCGATGACGACCAGGTCGCTCATGGGGACCAGCGCCATGACGGGCTCGGGCTCGCTGTCCGGGCCCACGACGACGGCCACGATCTCCTGCCAGTGGCTGTGGTGCGCGCCGCTGACGAAGCCCCACTTGCCGTTGACCACGATGCCGCCCTCGGCGCGCACGGCCATCGCGGTGGGGCTGAGCGTGCCGCAGATCCGCACGTCGGGGGTGGCGAACACCTCGTCCTGGACGGCCTCGGGGAAGTGGGCGGCCATCCAGGTCGGGATCCAGTAGACCGAGGCCGTCCACGCCGCGGCGCCGTCGGCGCGGCCCAGCTCGGCGGCGACCTCGACCAGGGTGCGCGTGTCCGCCTCGGCGCCGCCGTAGCGGCGCGGGGTCCGCAGCCTGAAGACGCCGGCCTCGGCCAGCGCCTCGATCGTCTCCTCGTGCAGCCTGCGGTTCTCCTCCGCCCAGGCCGCGTTCCTGCGCAGGACAGGGCCTGCCTCCGTCGCGCGGCGGACGAGGTCTTCCCGCGCCGGAGCACCTGTCATCAACACCATGTCCTCCCGGGACGTCAGTCGGGACACTGCTCCCTGAACGTCCCATTCGCCGGTTGCGCGGCGCATCTTCCGGCGTGCGGGGTTGCCGGGCACGCACGGAGATGCGAAGGTCACCGGGGCCGGGCGAGTCTTGGGGGAAAACCCGAGACGAAGGGTTCGCGCAGCATGACAGCCGTCACCCACGCCCCCGTGGCTCCGCCCGAGCCCGGACTCACCCCCGACGAGATCGTCGCCAGGGCCGAGGCCATGGTGCCCGCCCTGGTCGAGCGCCAGGCCGAGACGGAACGGCGCACCTACTACGCACCCGACACCCACGAGGCGTTCGCCAGGGCGGGCTTCTACCGCATCCTGGTCCCCCGCCGCTTCGGCGGCTACGAGTTCGGCGTGGAGACCTTCATGCGGGTGTCGATGACGCTCGCGCGGGGATGTCCGTCCACCGGCTGGATGTACTCCTTCGGCTCGGCGCACACGCTGGCGGTCGCCACGCTGTTCGGCGAGCGGGCCCAGAGCGAGCTGTTCGCCTGCGGGGACTTCATCTGCCCGGCCACGGTCGCGCCCGGCGGCTCCGCCCGTCCCGACGGCGAGGGCGGGTGGCTGCTCGACGGCACCTGGAGCTACTGCTCGGGTGCCCCGTACGCGACCCACTTCATGGGTCACGTCGTCGTGGACGGGCAGCCCATGTTGTTCACCGCGCCGCGCGACCAGTGGCGCCGGCTGGACGACTGGGGCGGCCAGCTCGGCCTGAAGGGCAGCGGCTCGCACAGCATCGTCATGGACGGCGGCCGCGTCCCCGGCCATCTCACGCTGCCGCTGCACCTCAGCCAGGCCGTCGTCACCGGCGGCACCCCCGGCCGCGAGCTGCACGGCAACCCCGAGTACGGCGGCGGCCCGCTCAGCGTCATGCTGCTCGGCAGCGCGGCCGTCGTGCTGGGCATGGCCCAGGGCGCCCTGGACGCCTACGAGGAGCTGATGCGGACCAGGACGACCATCTTCCCGCCGTTCACCACCCGCGCCGAGGACCCCGACTACCAGTCCTGGTACGGCGAGGCCGCCGGCATGCTCGCCGCCGCCGAGGCGGCCCTGACGAACGCCGTCCAGCAGTGGAGCCGGACCTGCGCGGCGGGCCCGGAGGCGTTCACCAGGGAGCGGGACGTGCGCCTGGCCACCATCAGCCGCGAGGTCGCCCGCCTGGCCTGGCGGGCCGTCGAGGGCTGCCTGTTCCCGACGGCCGGTTCGAGCGCGGTCCGGGACGGGCAGCGCATCGAGCGCATCTGGCGGGACATGTCCACCACGCACAGCCACGCCGGGTTCGCGATCTACCTGGGGGCCCTGGCCAACCGGGAGCTGTCCCGCGCCCGCTTCGGCCTGGACTGACCCTTCGCAGGACCAAGGCGGGCCCGGTTCCCCGGGCCCGCCTTCGTGTGCGCTCAGTCCTTGGTGTGCGCTCAGTCCACCAGGACGGGTTCCTGGTCCGGCTGGTGGTGGCCGTCGTGCACGCCGGCGAAGGGCGCCACGCCGCGCAGCCGGACCAGCGCGAGCACGGCCAGCACGGCGCACAGGGCGGCGCTCGCCCACGCGACCGCGTGCAGCCCGGCGGTGAACGCCTCGCGGGCCGCGCCGAGCAGCGCCGCGCCCTGGTCGGCGGGCAGGTCCCGGGCCACGGCGACCGCGCCGGTGATGCCGTCCTGGGCGAGCGCCGGGGTGCCGGTGGGCGGGGTGAACGCGCCCCGGTAGACCACGGTGCCGAGGCTGCCCAGGGTCGCGACGCCGAGCGCGACGCCGAACTCGCCGCCGGTGGCCACCAGCGAGGCGGCCGAGCCGGCCTTCTCCGGCGGGCTGGTGCTCATCGCCACCTGGTTGATCATGCCGCCGACCGGGCCGACGCCGAAGTAGCACACGCCCAGGAAGACGATCAGCGCGGTCACCGCGCCCACCACGACCTGGGTGAGCAGGAGCTGCCCGACCACCGCGATCACCATGCCGCCGCCCAGCAGGTACGCGGGCCGTACCCGGCTCGCCAGCCGCGGCGTGAGGTTGATCGAGACGATCAGCGCGACGGCCGGCCCCAGCAGCCACAGCCCGGCCTCCAGCGGCGACATGCCCTCGACCGTCTGCAGGAACAGCGCGACCTCCATCCCGGTCCCGGTCTGCAGCGCCCCGCACAGCAGCCCGATCAGCACGGCGGCGGTGAACGCGCGGTGGCGGAACAGCCGCACGTCCAGCAGCGGGTGGGTCAGCGCGCGCTGCCGGTGCACGAACACCGCGGCCATGAGCAGCCCGGCGGTGACCGCGACGGCGGGACCGGCGCCCCAGCCGTCGCGGGCGACCGCCTTGAGCCCGTAGATCAGCGGCAGGATGGCGCCCAGCGACAGCACGACGCTGACCAGGTCGATCCGCCCGCCGGCGGGGTCGCGGAACTCCGGCAGCAGCGGGGCCGCCGCGAGCAGCAGCAGCATGACCGGCACGCCCATCAGGAAGACCGATCCCCACCAGAAGCGCTCCAGCAGCGCGCCGCCGACCACCGGGCCGAGCGCGATGCCGAGCATGAAGGCCGTGCCCCAGGCGGCCATGGCCAGGCCGAACTGCCGGGGGTCGCGGAACATGACGCCGATCAGGGACAGCGTCGAGGGCAGCAGCGTGGCCCCGGCGACGCCGAGCAGGGCGCGGGCCAGGATCAGCATCTCGGGGCTGGTGGAGAAGGCGGCCAGCAGCGACAGCAGGCCGAAGGCCGCGCCGCCGGCCAGCAGCAGCCGCCGGCGGCCGATCCGGTCGCCGAGCGAGCCCATGGTGACCAGGAACCCGGCGGTCATGAAGCCGTAGATGTCGGTGATCCACAGCTGCTGGGTGGCGTCCGCGCCCAGGTCGGAGCTGAGGTGCGGCAACGCGAGGAACAGCACGCTGATGTCCAGGGCCACGAGCATGGTGGGCAGGAACAGCGCCACCAGCCCGAGCCACTCTTTCCGCCCCGCGCGCGGGGCGCCGTCGTCGGTCACGTCCTCACTCCTTGTTCCCTGGGTTCATGTGGTCAGCTCGATCCGCGTGTGGTCGCCGACCACGAGACGGTGGTCGCTGCGGCCGGGAGCGACGGTGGTGTAGCGCCCGATGAGCGAGCCGCGCAGGCCGCTGGCGGCCACGATCGAGGCGCCGTCGAGCACGATGGAGTCGGACAGGCGGGTGGAGCGCACCACGCAGTCGCGTCCGATGGAGGTGCCGGGCCCGATGTGGCTGTCCACGATCAGGGTGTCCGGGCCGATGATCGCCGGTCCCTCGACGACGGAGGCGACCACCCGCGCGCCGGGGCCGAGCACGACGTCGCCGCGTACCAGGCTGGCGGCGTCCACGTGGCCGGCGATGTCGCGGGAGAGCCGGGCCAGCAGCCGCCGGTTGCACTCCAGGACGTCGTCGACGCGGCCGGCGTCGCTCCAGTAGCCGCGGTAGAGGCTGGCCCTGACCTCCTGGCCGGAGGTCAGCAGCCACTGGACGGCGTCGGTGATCTCCAGCTCGCCCCGGCGTCCGGGGACGATCCGGTCCACCGCCTCGTGGACGGCCGGGGTGAAGAAGTAGACGCCGGTCATGACCAGGTCGCTGCGCGGCCGTTCCGGCTTCTCCACCACCCGCAGCACCGCGCCGGTCTCGTCGGTCTCGACGACGCCGAACGGCCGGGGGTCGGCCACCCGGTGCACCACGATCTGGGCGGCCGGGCGCAACGCGTGGAACTCCTCGGCGATCGGCCCGATCCCGTCTGCCAGGACGCAGTCGCCCAGGTACATGACGAAGTCGTCGCCGCCGAGGAAGGGTCGCGCCAGCTTGACGCAGTGGGCCAGCCCCAGCGGGCGGAGCTGGCGGATGTAGGTGACGCGCGTCCCGAACCGTGAGCCGTCGCCGACGACCTCGGCGATCTGCGCCTCCCTGTCGCCGACCACGAGGCCGATCTCGGTCACGCCGAGCGCGCGCAGGCTCTCCAGCACGTGTTCCAGGACCGGTTTGTTGGCGATCGGGATGAGCTGCTTCGGCATGGAGTGGCTCAAGGGACGCATGCGGGTGCCGGACCCGCCGGACAGCACCAGAGCCTTCATGCTCGCCAGAATCCCAACGGCGGACCCCCGCGGGCATCTCTGACAGTGCGGGATGACGCCGGAGGGCCGCGGGCTACCCGATGCCCTCCACGAGCCCGGCGGCCGAGGACAGGTTGTCGCGCAGCCGCTGACCAGCCCGTTCGTCGACCGCGTCGGCCAGTTCGTGCACCCGTGACAGCGCCCGTTCCGCCGCGCTGGCGTCGCCGAGGGCGACCAGCACCTCGCTCAGCATCGTGAGCGTCTGCGCCTCGAACAGCGGCGCGCGCATCTGGCGGAACAGCGTGACCGCCTTGCGCAGGCGGCCGATCGCGTCGCCGGGCTCGTTCGCGGTGACGGCCAGCTCGCCCAGCCCGGCCAGGGCGTGCGCCTCGGCCAGGCGGTGGCGGGCGGTCTCGGCCACGGCCAGCGCCCGGCGCAGCAGGTCGGCGGCCTCGCGCAGCCGTCCCCTGCGCAGGTGGGCGATGCCGAGGCCGTGCAGGGCGAAGGACTCGCCGACGGTGTCGCCGATCTCCTCCACCAGCGTGAGCGCCTCCTCGAACGCGCCCGCCGCCAGCGCGAACTCCTCGGCCTGCAGGTGCACCCGGCCCATCCGGTGCAGGATCTGGGAGATGATGCGCCGGCTGCCGCCGCTCTTGCCGCGGACCAGCGCCTCGGCGAGCATGATCTTGGCGTCGTCGATGTCGCCGCACTCCGACCTGATGGCGGCCAGGTTGTCCAGCGTGTGCGCGGCCGAGATCTGGTCGCCGATGTCGGTGAAGATGGCCAGCGCCTGTTCCAGGTGCGTCGCGGCGGCCTCCAGCTGGCCGTTCATGCGTTCCAGGAACGCCAGGTTCCGCCGGGACCGGGCGATCTGCACGACGTTGCCGATCTTCTCGAACAGCGTCAGGGCGGCCTCGAAGTCGCGCCGGGCCTCGCCGAAGTGCTGCTCGGTCTGCGCCAGCGTGCCGCGGACGCACAACATCTCGGCCTGGCCGCGCTCGTCGCCCGCCCGGCGGGCGGCCTCCAGGGCGATCTCCTGGATCTCGCGCCAGTCGTCGAGGTAGACGTGCAGCTCGAAGAACGGTTCGGCGTTCATGGCGGTACGCCAGCACAGCTCCACGAACCCGGCCTGGGCGGCCTGGCGGATGCCGGCGAGCAGCACGTGGCGCTCGCGCTCGAACCAGCCGATCGGGTCGGCGATCAGCCGCTCGACCAGCTCGGCCGGGAGCGGCGAGTCGGGGGCGGGGCTCAGGTGGGGGCCGGCGGGCGGGCCGTACTCGCGGGTCCTGGCGGTCTCGGTGAGCCGGTGCAGCGCGCCGAGCACGCGGGCCAGCGCCGCGGTGCGCTCGGGGGGCGGCTCCTCGGCGGCCAGGCGTTCGTGGGCGTAGACGCGGACGAGGTCGTGGAAGCGGTACTGGACGTTGACGTTCCTGCCGGCGCCCGCGACCTCGATGAGCTGGGCGTCGACCAGGTCGTCGAAGAGGTCCTGGGCGTCGGCCAGCGGCCGGTCGAGCAGGGCGGCGCCGGTCCAGGCGGAGAAGATGTGCGAGTGCAGGATGGCCAGGCGGCGGAACAGGCGGCGGGCCTGCTCGCTGAGCGCGTCGTAGGTGAGCGACAGGCTGGCCCTGATGCCCATGTCGCCGTGCTTGAGCTCGTCCAGGCGGCGGGCCTCGTCGCCGAGCCGGTCCACGAGCTGCTCGACGGCCCAGTGGGGGCGTGAGGCCAGGCGGGCGCCGGCGATGCGCAGCGCGAGGGGCAGGAAGCAGCACAGCTCGGCCAGGGCGGCGGCCGACTCCGGCTCGGCCCGTACGCGTTCGGCCCCGGCGATGCGCGACAGCAGCTCGACGGACTGGGCGGCGTCGAAGAGGTCGACGTCCACGTGGGTGGCGCCGGCCAGGCCGCCGAGCCGGGTCCGGCTGGTGGTGATGACGGCCGAGGTCGGGCTGCCCGGTAACAGCGGCAGCACCTGGCTCTCGGCGGCGGCGTCGTCGAGCACGATCAGCATCCTGCGGTCGGCCAGCAGCATGCGGTACAGCTCGGCGCGCTCGCCGAGGGTGTCGGGCAGCGCCGTCCCCTGCACGCCGCAGGCCCGCAGGAACCGGTCGAGCACCTGCATGGGGTGCACCGGGCGGGAGACGCCGCCGTGCAGGTCGGCGAAGAGCTGGCCGTCGGGGAAGTGCGCGGCGACGCTGTGCGCGGCGTGCACGGCGATCGTGGTCTTGCCGATCCCGGCCCGTCCGGCGACGGCGATGATGGGCACGGCGAAGCGGCCGTCCCCGGCCAGGGGGACGGTCACCCGCTGCCTGATGACGTCGAGCTGCGCCTGCCGCCCGATGAAGTCGGCGATGTCGGAGGGGAGCATGCCCGGCACCGCGGGCGGACGGGCGGGCGGCTCGGGCGGGGCCACCGCGGCGGGCGGCTGGGCCTCCAGGCTCTCGTCGGAGGTGAGGATGGCCGATTCGAGCTGCTGAAGGCGTTCGTTGGGCTCGATGCCCAGTTCCTCGACGATCACCCGGCGGGCGTCGCGGTAGACCTGCAGCGCCTCGGCCTGGCGTCCGGAGCGGTAGAGGGCGACCATGAGCTGGGCGGCCAGCCCCTCCCTGAGCGGGTGTTCCTGCACGAGCGCGGCCAGCTCGCCGACCAGTTCGTGGTGGCGGCCGAGGTCCAGTTCGAGCTGGACGCAGTCCTCGTTGGCGGTGACGCGCTGTTCGGCGATGCCGCTGGCCAGCGCCTGCACGGCCCTGCTGTCGATGCCGTCGAAAGCCGGGCCGCGCCATAACGCCAGCGCCTCGCGGTAGTGCTGGATGGCCTCGGGGAAGGAACGGCCGTCCCTGGCCTTGCGGGCCCGGCTCACAAGGCTCTCGAAACGGCGTGCGTCGATCGCGTCGGCGGGGGCGCGCAACATGTAGCCCTGCCGGGTGGTGACGATCATCTCGGGATGGCCGTGGGCGCTGAACAGGCGCCTGAGCGCGGAGATGCAGATCTGCACCTGTGCGCGCGACGTGGCCGGCGGGTCCTCGTCGTAGATCGCCTCGACGAGGCGGTCCAGAGTGACCGAGTGATTGGCGTTCAGGATCAGGACGGCGAGGACGATCTGCTGCCGCGCCCCGCCCAGATCGAGCTGTCTCTCGCTCGCAGTGACCTCGAGCGCACCCAACACGCGAAACTCCACCCGCATCCCCTCAAACAAATCACCGCCCTCGGTCGGAGATCTTTCCCGACGCGACCGGAATCCGGGCGTGTTTGCCATGATGAGCGGCGTAATTGGTGCTTACCCCTCAAAAGTTTCTGCCATGGTTGGGTGGATGGTACAACGCCCTTGGGTATGTGGCCAGTTTTGGATCGTTTCAGGGTGATACGGGTTCCCTGTCGCCGTCAGTCCTGGAAGACACCCTCGATCAGACCCCAGGGCCAGTCCATGGTGCCGTTGACGCCGTCGTGCTGGACGGCGGACGGGACGGCGTGCGCGGGGGCGGGGGCGGCGGCGATGGCCGCGAAGCCGGCGAGCGCGGCGAGCACGAGGGCGAGGGCGAGGCGGACGCGGGCGGTGATGGCGGTGGTCGCGGTCATTTCGATCTACCTCCGTGTGATTACCGCGGTCTTGTTCGCGGCTTCGGAATGGACGCTCACACGGTCCGCAATTCACGCTTTATCCATCTCCTTTTCACCGGCCATCAGCGCACGTTGGACGCTGTGCACACCGATCCCGGCCCCCGCCGGCGATAGCCGGGATAGCGCAAAATAAGAAGAACGCCTCATCTGCGATCGCACGGCGATCGGACGGCGATAGCGCGGCGATAGCGGCCGGAGGTCCGGCGAATAGCAGGCGACGCCAGCCTGGGCGCGAGCCCGGGCGGCGCGACGCTGTCGCCGTCCGGGTGGCCACGTGCGCGGAGGGCCCGCGCGGACCACTCGGAGAGGTTCGATGGGAATAGCGGTGCAAGCCCAGGACGCCGTCTACGGCCGGGGGGCGGCTGATCTGCACGTACGCCTCGACCATGACGCCGACGGGCAGTGGGTGCTCGAAGCCGAGACCCGTACGGATCAGGACGGATCGGTCAGCGCATGGGCCGACCGCCTGCTCGACCGCGGCCTTTACCGCATCGTGTTCGCCACCGACCCGTACTTCGTCGGGCTCGGGCTGCGGCCGGCCTATCCGGAGATCGTCGTCACCTTCCGCATGGTGGACGAGACGGCCGTGAACAACATCGTGGTCCTGATCTCGCCGTATTTCTCGACCGTCTATTTCGGATCGCTCAGCTGAAGGACAGTGAGGCCGGACATGAAGATCAGCCGCTATCGCCCCTTCCCGCGGATGCCGCTCGGCGACCGCGCGTGGCCGGACGCCGTGCTCACCGCGCCGCCGCGCTGGCTGTCCACCGACCTGCGGGACGGCAACCAGGCGCTGCCCAGGCCCATGGACCCCGAACGCAAGCTGGTGCTGTTCGACCTGCTGGTGGGCATGGGCTACAAGGAGATCGAGGTCGGCTTCCCGGCGGCCAGCCAGGACGACCACGACTTCGTCCGGCTCCTGGTCGAGCGTGACCGCATCCCGGACGACGTGTGCGTGACCGTGCTGACCCAGGCGCGCGACGAACTGATCGAACGCACGATGGAGAGCGTGATCGGGGCGCCCAGGGCGACGATCCACCTCTACAACGCGACCTCGCCGGTGGCGCGGCGGCTGGTGTTCGGGATGAACCGGGACGAGTGCAAGGATCTGGCAGTCCAAGGCACCCGACTGGTCATGAAATATGCCGATAAATTGCTTGAAGAGGGCGATGTCCGGTTCCAGTATTCGCCTGAGCACTTCCACGACACCGAGCCGGACTTCGCGCTGGAGGTCTGCGCGGCCGTCATGGACGTCTGGCAGCCGGGCCCCGACCGGCCGATCATCCTGAACTTCCCCACCACGGTCGAGCGCTCGACCCCCAACGTGTTCGCCGACCAGATCGAGTGGCTGCACCGCAACCTGCCGCACCGCGAGCACGTCTGCCTGTCGGTGCACACGCACAACGACCGCGGCACCGGGGTCGCGGCGGCGGAGCTGGCGCTGATGGCCGGCGCCGAGCGCGTCGAGGGCTGCCTGTTCGGCAACGGCGAGCGGGCGGGCAACGTCTGCCTGGTCACGCTGGGCCTGAACCTGGCCACCCAGGGCGTCGACCCCGGCGTCGACTTCTCCGGCCTCGACCGGGTGCGGCGCGTCGTCGAGGAGTGCACCGGGCTCGCGGTGCCGCCGCGGCACCCGTACGGGGGCGACCTGGTGTTCACCGCGTTCTCCGGCGGGCACCAGGACGCGATCAAGAAGGCGTTCGACGCGATGGACCGGGAGGCGGCCCGTACCGGGCGGGATCCGGCGGAGCTGCCGTGGGAGGTGCCGTACCTGCCGGTGGACCCGCGGGACCTGGGACGCACCTACGAGGCGGTGGTCCGGGTGACCAGCCAGTCGGGCAAGGCGGGCCCGGCGTACCTGCTGAACGCCCGGTACGGGATCACGCTGCCGCGCGGGCTGCAGATCGAGCTGGCGCGGGCCGTCCAGGCGATGGCCGAGGCCGGGCAGGGCGAGGTCGAGCCGGAGCGGATCAGGCGGCTGTTCGAGGAGGAGTACAGGGCGGCGCCCGTCGGTGACCCGGCCGGGGCGGTGGCCACGCTGTACGTCGACGACGGCACGTACGGGCAGGCCCGTTCGGCCACGGTGGCGGCGCTGCGCGCGGCGCTGGAGGCCGCCGGCGTCCGGGTCCGCGCCGTGCACCACCTCGACGGCGCGACCGGCGCGACCGGCGGCGAGGTGGCCGTCTACGCCCGGTGCGGGCTGGACGGCGGCACGGCGTGGGGCGCCGGCGCCGGGCCCGAGGCCGGGGCCGCGGCCCTGGCCGCCGTGGGCGCGGCCCTGGCCCGCGCCCGCCGCGAGGGCCGGCCGCCCGCCGCCCCCGCCTCCGGCCTGCCCCTTCCCGAGGCGGGACGCCGGCGCCCGGCCAGGAACCGGCGCCAGATGGCGGGACGATAGAGATCGAATACCGCCCCGGCCTAGCGTGAGCGCAACACGACATGTGGGGAGACGGCCATGACTCTCATCGAACGGCAGGAGGAGATGTCCTGCCTGGAGTCGCTCGTCGCCAACGCCATCCTCGGCCGTGGACGGGTCGCGCTGGTCGGCGGGCCCGCCGGGACGGGCAAGAGCGCGCTGCTGCGCACGCTGTCCGAACAGGCCATAGAGCTGGGCGCGCTCGCGGTGACGGCGACAGGATCGCGCATGGAGCAGGACCTGCAGCTCGGCCTGCTCCGCCAGCTCATCCAGGACGCCCCCTTGGTCGAGGAGGAGCGCGAGCGCTCGGAGAAGCTGCTGGCGGAGGGCGTGCGGACCGCGACCGCGGCGCACGCCGACGCCGAGCGGCTGCTCGACCCGCAGGTCGTGCACGCGCTGGTCACGGTGCTGCTCGACCTGTCCGAACGTTGCCCGCTGGTGGTCGTCGTGGACGACGTGCACCACGCCGACCGCACCTCCCTGCTCTGCCTGGCCTACCTGGCGCGGCGGGTGCGGAACGCGCGGATCGTGGCGGTGTTCGCGCTCAACGACCGCCAGGGCACGGACGGGCCGTTGGAGACCGACCTGCTGCGGCTGCCGCACTGCCTGCGCCTGCAGCTCGCCCCGCTGTCGCGCAGGGGCGTGGCCGCGCTGGTGGCGGGCCAGGTGGGGCTCAGCGCGACCGAGCGGTTCGCCGACGAGTGGCACACGATCAGCGGCGGCAACCCGCTGCTGGCCGGTGAGCTGGCCGCCGATTACCGCCAGCACCTGCGGGCCGTGGAGGCGCCGCCGCGCGAGCTGGTCGTCGGCGACCGGTTCGTCCGGGCGGTCGAGACGTGCCTGCGGCGCAGCCACCCGCGTACGGTCCGGGTGGCGCAGGGCCTGGCCATCCTCGGCGAGGCCGACGGGCTGGCCGAGATGCTCGAACTGCCCGCCGTGGACGTGAGCAGGGAGCTGCTCACGATCGGCGCGACCGGCCTGCTGCGCGGCGGCGGCTACCGTCACGAGGCGGTGCGCTCGGCGGTGCTGGCCGGCATGGACCTGTCCGAGCGCAAGGAGCTGTACCGCCGCGCCGCCGAGCTGGCCTACACGCGGGGCGTGCGCCCCGGCGTGGTCGCCGACCGCCTGCTCCAGGCCGCCAGGGTCGAGGCGCCGTGGGTGGTGCCCACGCTGGAGGAGGCCGCGCTGGCCGCGCTGCGCAAGGGCGAGGTGGAGTCGGCGGTGGCCTACCTGAAGCTGGCCTGGCGCGAGTGCACCGACGAGCTCCAGCGCTCCAAGCTGATGACCATGCTCGTACGCGCGGAGTGGCGGATCAACCCGGCCGCCCCCGCCGGGCACCTGGACCAGCTCGCCGAGGCTTTGCAGAAGGGCAGCCTGCACGGCAGCGACGCCGTCGTGCTGGCCCGCGCGCTGCTGTGGCACGGCCGCTTCGAGGACGCCCGCGACGTGCTGGAGCAGCTCAACCAGGAGGCGTCGGCCTCCGACCACGCGACGCTGGCCGAGCTGGTCGTGGCGCAGCTCTGGCTGCGCGTGACGTGCCCGCCGCTGGCCGCCTACGTGGCCAACCCGCCCCGCGAGCACATCCTGGCCGGCATGGTGTCGGTCGCCGTCAACCGGCGGCTGGAGTCCACGCTCGCCCTGGCCGAAGTGCTGACCCACGGCCCGCGCGAGCACAACCTCGACGCCGTCGAGCGCATCCTGGAGGGCGAGCGGCTGGACGAGATGTCCCTGGACGTCGTGGAGAACTCCCTGCTCGCCCTCACCTACGCCGGGCGCTGCGAGCGCGCCGCGCCGCTGTGCGACCTGTTCGGCGACGAGGCGGCGGCCCGGCAGGCGCCCAGCCGCCGGGCCCGGCTGGCGGCCATCCGGGCCGAGATCGCGATCCGCCAGGGCGACATGCCGGCCGCCGAGCGGCACGCCCGCATCGCGCTGGACACGATCCCCATGAGCAGCTGGGGCGTGGCCATCGGCGGCCCGCTGGCCAGCCTGGTCATCGCGCTGACCGCGATGGGCCGGCACGAGGCCGTGCGCGACCCGCTGGACCGGCCGGTCGCCGAGGCCATGTTCCAGACCCGCTACGGCCTGCACTACCTGTACGCCCGCGGCCGCTACAACCTGGCCGGCGAGTCCTTCGTCCCGGCTCTGCACGACTTCCTGCGCTGCGGCGAGCTGGTGACGGCCTGGGGGCTGAACAACCCGGCGCTGATCCCCTGGCAGGCCGACGCCGCCGAGGCGTGCCTGCGGATGGGCCAGACGGAGGAGGCCAGGGAGCTGATCAAGGCCCACCTGGACGGCTGCGGCCCCGGCGCCTACCGGGGGCGCGGCATCGGGATGCGGCTCAAGGCGGCCGTCTCCGAGCCGGCCCGCCGTCCGGCGCTGCTGCGCCAGGCGGTGGAGTACCTCCAGCTCGCCGGCGACCGGTACGAGCTGGCCAGGGCGCTGTTCGACCTGGTGGAGGCGTACGAGGCGCTGGGCGAGTACCGGCGGGCCCGCACGGTGGCCGGACGGGCGCAGGCGGCGGCGCTGGAGTGCGGGGCCGAGCCGATGATCAGCGCGCTCAGCCGGGCCGCGGACGCGGACGGCGCGTCCTCCCCCCTGCCGGGGGATCTGATCGGCGTGCTGAGCGTCGGCGAGCGCCGGGTCGCGGCGCTGGCGGCGGCCGGCTACAGCAACCGCGAGATCGCGGCCAAGCTCTACATCACGATCAGCACCGTCGAGCAGCACCTGACCCGCACCTACCGCAAGCTGAACATCCGCCGCCGGGCCGACCTCCCGCTCGTGGTGGAGTTCGACGACCAGGCGCGACCCTGACCACCCAACCCTGACCACCCGCATCCCGGCCCCCGCCCTTCCTGCCCCCTGAGCAGAGGCAGGGCAGGGGGCACGGGGCCGGGGGTAGGGGGCGGGGGGGCAGGGGCGGGGGTGCGGGACGGGGGCACGGGGCGGGCCTTCGTCGCCGGACCGGGCTCGGGCGTGTGCACCGGGCATGCAGGAAGTTGCGGGCGTGTGGGCCCGCGGGCGAGCGTCGAAGGCATGGAACTCACCGTGGTGCGGGGGCAGGCGACCCCCGAAGAACTCGAAGCGGTCGTCGCGGCGGTCTTCCGCCGCCTGGCCGAGGCGGCCGAGCGCGAGGCGTCGGCCTGGTCGGACCCGTCCGTCCTGGTGCGCAGGCCGCTGCCCGGCGGAGGCGGCGACTGGCGGCTGGCGGCCTGGGCGAGCTGACCCCCGTGCGCCGATCGCGCACTTTGCGACATGCCCGTGGCGCCGGTCCGGCCGCATCCTGAAGCGGACCCGTCGTCCGCCAGGGCGGGACGTGCCCCCAACTCCCCCGCCGGGGACGGCCGTCCCCGGGCCCGCGCATGGGCCGTTCGCAGGCGGGGTCTTCACGTTCCTGGAGGAGGAGCACACCATGTCGTCTCTGCTCGGTTCGCTGCGCCGGCTCGTGCTGGCGCCATCCCTGGCCGACGTGACCTTCGGCGCACGCGGCTTCCCCGTCGTCCCCTCGGCGCTCACCGACCGCCTGGAGGCCATCCCGCAGGCCGTCGTGTGCGGCTTCGAGTGGGGCATCGACGTCCGCGACCAGTGGGAGATCGAGCGCCGGCTGTCCCTGGTGGACGTCGAGCAGCGCGGCTTCGCCTACGAGGGCGCGACGATGGCCTTCACCGTGCTCGACGCCATGGGCGGCGGGCGCGGACGGCGTACCCGGGACCTGCTGACGGGCCCCGGGCAGCCGCACATCTTCCTGGCCTACATCGGCATCGGCTTCGCCATGGCCCGGCTGCCGCGGGTGTTGTGGAAGAAGGTGCTGCCGGACCTGAGCGACACCCCGTACCACCCGACGATGAGCTGGCTGGCCGTGGACGGGTACGGCTTCGACCTGGCCTACTTCCACACCCGCCGCCACGTGGACGGGCAGCAGGTGCCCGACCCCTACCCCTGGCAGGGCGACGCGGCCTACTTCCCGCGCGCCGTGGACCAGGGCGTCGGCCGGGCGTTGTGGTTCATCCACGGCGGCAGGCCGGGCGAGGTGGCCGCGGCGGTGCGCGCGTTCGCCCCGGGCCGGCAGGCGGACCTGTGGAGCGGGGTCGGGCTGGCGGCCACGTTCGCCGGGTGCGAGGCGGGCGCGGCGGCGGTGCTGCGCGAGGAGGCCGGGCAGCACCGGGGCGAGCTCGCCCAGGGGTCGGTGTTCGCGACCAAGGCCCGGGACTACTCGGGGTTCGTCCCGGAGCATTCGGCTGCCACGGGCGCGGTGCTGACCGGGCTCGACGTTTCCGGCGCGGTCGCGCTCGCCGACGACAGCGAAGTCGCCGCGGGCACGTCGGAACGCGTCCCGGATTACGAGCTGTGGCGCGGAAGGGTGCGCGCGCATTTCGCGGCCGAGGCCGAAGTACCGTCCCGCTGACCGGCGTCCCCGAATAAGCACGTCATTCGCTTTCGCACGCCCAAAAATGACCCTCCGAGCTGAGCAAACCCGAAGTTGTCCGGCCACCGGGCGGCATGTGTCAATGAAATTGAATTGTTCGGGCTATAAGCGGCGGAGGCTCAATTGGCAAGCGCATTGCGGTCGCTCAGACGCAAAATTCTGGTGCCGGACGTCAGCGAGACGAAAATCGAGACGCGCGGCTTCTGGGTGAAGAACGCGGCATCCACCGAAATACTGGAGACGGTCGGCGAATACTTTCTCGCCGGTTACGCCTACGCCGTGGAGTCGCGCACCGTCGCCGAGGCCGAGGACCGGCTCGAAGAGGTGCCCGCCCGCTTCCGCGGCTTCGCCTACGAGGGCGCGGGCATGGGCTTCGCCATCCTGGACTGCATGACCTTCGGCAATCTGCGCCGGGTCAACGCCTTCCTCCAGGGACGCGGCCACCACCACAACTACATGGTCTACGTGGGGATCGGCTGGGCCATGGCCCGGCTCCCCCGCTTCCTGTGGCCGAAGCCCGGCCTGCTGGACCCGCTGCTGCTGTGGCTGGTCCACGACGGGTACGGCTTCCACCAGGCCTACTTCCACACCGACCGGTACGTGCACCAGCAGGTGCGCGAAGCCCGCTTCTCCTGGCCGGCCGGCCAGGAGGAGTACGCGGCCCACGCCCTCGACCAGGGCATCGGCCGCGCCCTGTGGTTCGTCGCCGGCACCAGCGCCGAGCGGGCGGTCACGCTGCTCGAACGGTTCCCCGAGTCCCGCCACGCCGACCTCTACGCCGGCATCGGCCTGGCCGCCACCTACGCGGGCGGCGCCGACGACGCCGAGCTGCGGTGGCTGCGCGAGCGCGCCGGACCGCACCAGGGGCCGCTGGCCCAGGGCAGCGTGTTCGCCGCCGAGGCCAGGATCCGGGCCGGGCTGCTCTTCCCGCACACCGAGTCGGCCGTGGGCGTTCTCTGCGGCACCACGGCGGAGCAGGCGGCCGAGGTGAGCCGCGCGACCCGTCCCACCGCGACATCGCATGACAAGCCGCCCGCCTATGAGGGGTGGCGCCGGCGCATCGCCGAGACGTTCGTCTTCCATGGAGGTGTTCCCTCGTGACCTCGGTAGCCGCGTGGTTGCGCAAGCAGGCGGCGGGCGTCGCCGCACTCGCGCTGATGATCGCCGTCTTCGCGATCGGCCACCCCACCTTCGCCTCCGACGCGACCAAGGCCGGGATGGCCGGCGCGTACGGCTTCAAGCCCCTGAGCATCGCGATGCCGGGCGGCGGCCCGGCCAAGACCGTCCGCAAGGTGAACCAGGCCTACAAGCACATCGACGCCTGGATCTCCTCCGTGGGGGCCGCGATCGCGCTCAACGACCTCGACGGCAACGGCAGGGACGACGACCTGGTGATCGTGGACCCGCGTACCGACCAGGTGGTCGTCACGCCGGCGCCGGTCGAGGGCGGCAGCGAGCGGTACCGGCCGTTCGCGCTGTCGCTCGGCTCGCTGCCGGTCACCGACGCGATGGCGCCCATGGGCGCGGTCCCCGCCGACTACAACGACGACGGCCGCACCGACCTGCTGGTCTACTGGTGGGGCCGGACGCCCACGCTGCACCTGCAACGGCCCACGGCGTCCCGGTTCGAGGCCGCCGCCTTCGACGCGGCCGAGCTGGTGCCCAACTCCGGCGGCGCGAAGTACACCGGCGAGCTGTGGAACAGCAACGTCGCGACCGTCGCCGACTTCGACGGTGACGGCAAGCAGGACATCTTCGTCGGCAACTACTTCCCCGACGGCAGCCCGATCCTCGACAGCCGCGTGGACGGCGGCGTGCAGATGAACCACTCGCTGTCCAAGGCCCTCAACGGCGGCCGGGACTACTTCTTCCGCGGCACCGGCAACGGCGGCTTCACCCGCCTGGACGGCGTGCTGCCCTCCGACGTCTCCACCGGCTGGGAGCTGGGCGCCACCAGCGCCGACCTCGACGGCGACGGCCTGCCCGAGCTGCTGCTGAACAACGACTTCGGGCCCGACCACCTGCTCTACAACGTCTCCACCCCCGGCACGATCAAGTTCTCCCCCACCATCGGGACGCACGAGATCGGCGTGCCCAAGTCGAAGGTGCTCGGCGAGGACTCCTTCAAGGGCATGGGCTCGGACGCCGGCGACCTCAACCGCGACGGCGTGCTCGACTTCTTCGTCAGCAACATCACCACCCCGTACGGCATCCAGGAGAGCAACTTCACGTTCCTGTCCACCGTCAAGACCCAGGCCGAGCTGCGCGAGAAGCTGCGGCAGGGCGAGGCGCCGTGGAAGGACCTCAGCGCCGAGCTGCGCACCGCCTGGTCCGGCTGGGGCTGGGACCCGAAGATCGAGGACTTCGACAACGACGGCGAGAACGAGATCGTCCAGGCGACCGGGTTCATCAAGGGCGACGTCAACCGCTGGCCGCCGCTGCAGGAGCTGGCCGCCGCCAACGACGGCGTGACCAGCAACCCCAAGTCGTGGCCGAACGTCACCGAGGGCGCCGACATCGCCGGCGCGCAGACGCTGGCCTTCTTCGCCAAGGGCCCCGACGGCCGCTACGCCAACCTGTCGGAGCAGCTCGGCCTGGCCGTGCCCGTGCCGACGCGCGGCATCGCGACCGGGGACGTCAACGGCGACGGCCTGATCGACTTCGCGGTGGCCCGCCAGTGGGAGGCCCCCGCCTTCTACCTGAACACCAGCCGCTCGGCGAACGCGTTCCTCGGGCTGCGCCTGCAGTACGACAGCCCCTCCGCGGCCGGCCCGCTGCCCGCCGCCGGCTCGCCGGTGATCGGCGCGACGGTGACCGCCACCACGCCCGACGGCCGCTCCTTCATGGGCCGCGTGGACGGCGGCAGCGGCCACTCCGGCAAGCGCGCGCACGCGGTGCACATCGGCCTCGGCGCGAACGTCACCGGCCCCGTGCGGGTGAAGCTGAACTGGCGCGACCGCGCCGGGCAGCGGCACCAGCAGGAGCTCACGCTCACCCCCGGCTGGCACACCCTCCAGCTCGGCTCGCAAGCGAAGGAGAAGTGACGGCATGGCCGACAAGACGATCACCCCGCCACGTCACGATCCCAAAGTGATCACGGCGCTGCGCCGGTTCGCGATCTCGATCACGATCTTCAACATCCTCGGCTACACCGTGCTGGGGTTCGAGCAGCCGTGGTCGTGGCCGTTCGTGGCGCTGGCCACCGGCTACACCGTGGAGATCATCCTTGAGGTGATCGGCGCCCGCCAGGAGGGCCGCGCGCCGCGCTTCCTCGGCAACGGGCCGCGCGGGCTGATGGAGTTCCTGTATCCCGCGCACATCACCTCCATCGCGCTCAACATGCTGATCTACGTCAACGACCAGGTGCTGGTCATGATGTTCGGCGTCACCGTCGCCGTGGGCGCCAAGTGGGTGCTCAAGGCGCCGGTGCGCGGGCGGATGCGGCACTTCATGAACCCGTCCAACTTCGGCATCGCGATCATCCTGCTGCTGCTGCCGTGGGCCAGCATCGCGCCGCCGTACCACTTCACCGAGAAGGTCGACAACCCGATCGACTGGATCATCCCGGGGATCATCATCATCGGCGGCACGATGATCAACGGCAAGCTGACCGGCCGCATGTGGCTGATCGGCGGGTGGGTGGGCGTCTTCGCCCTCCAGGCCGTGGTGCGCGGGCTGATCATCGACGACATCTCCATCCTCGGCGGGCTGTCGATGATGACCGGGGTGGCGTTCATCCTGTTCACCAACTACATGATCACCGACCCGGGCACGAGCCCGTCCAGACCGCTGTCCCAGGTCGCCTTCGGCGGCGGCGTCGCCGTGGTGTACGGCCTGCTCATGGGCATGAACATCCCGTACGGGATCTTCTTCGCCACGGCGGCGGTCTGCCTGATCCGCGGCGGCTTCCTGTGGGCGCTGCACATCGTGAACAAGGCGCGCGAGCTCGACGCCGCCAGGGTCAGCGCAGCCGCCGCCCAGGCGCTGCAGCACGCGCGGGAAGAGGTCGCGAAGGCATGACGAGGATCGCGATCGTCGGCATGGCCTGCCGGTACCCGGACGCCGCCTCGCCCAGGGAGCTGTGGGAGAACGCGGTGGCCGGCCGCCGCGCCTTCCGCCGGCTCCCGGACGAGCGCATGCGGCTGGAGGACTACTGGGACCCCGATCCCGCAGCGCCGGACCGCTTCTACGCCAAGACCGCCGCGGTCATCGAGGGCTACGCCTTCGACCGGGTGGCACACAAGATCGCCGGCAGCACGTACCGGTCGACCGACCTGGCCCACTGGCTGGCCCTCGACATGGCCGGCCGGGCCCTGGCCGACGCCGGGTTCGCCGACGGCGAGGGGCTGCCGCGCGAGCGCACCGGCGTCGTCGTGGGCAACACGCTCACCGGCGAGTTCACCCGGGCCAACGTGCTGCGGCTGCGCTGGCCGTACGTGCGGCGCACCCTCGCCGCGGCCCTGAAGGACCAGGGCTGGGACGACGAGCGCCTGGCCGCGTTCCTGGCCGACTACGAGGAGTCCTACAAGAGCCCCTTCCCGCCGGTGGACGAGGACACCCTGGCCGGCGGCCTGTCCAACACGATCGCCGGGCGCATCTGCAACCACTTCGACCTCAACGGCGGCGGCTACACCGTGGACGGGGCCTGCTCCTCGTCCCTGCTGTCGGTGGTGACGGCCGGCAAGGCACTGACCGACCGCGACGTGGACGTGGCCCTCGCGGGCGGCGTGGACCTGTCCATCGACCCGTTCGAGGTGATCGGGTTCGCCAAGACCGGCGCGCTGGCCAAGAGCGACTTCCGCCTGTACGACCGGCACTCCAACGGGTTCTGGCCCGGCGAGGGCTGCGGCATCGTCGTGCTGATGCGCGAGGAGGACGCGCTGGCCGCCGGGCGGCGGATCTACGCCACGATCGCCGGCTGGGGCGTCTCCTCCGACGGCAAGGGCGGGATCACCCGCCCGGAGGTGAGCGGTTACCTGCTGGCGATGCGCCGCGCCTACGACAAGGCCGGGTTCGGCCCCGAGACCGTCGAGCTGTTCGAGGGCCACGGGACGGGCACGGCGCTCGGCGACGCGACCGAGCTGACCGCGCTGTCGCGGGCCAGGGAGTCGGCCGCGCGGCCGGCCGCGGTCGGCTCGATCAAGGGCATGATCGGCCACGCCAAGGCGGCCGCGGGCGTGGCGGGCCTGATCAAGGCGGCCATGGCCGTGCACGAGCAGGTGCTGCCGCCGACCATCGGCTGCGTCGACCCGCACCAGGTGCTCACCGACGAGGGCGCCACGCTGCGGGTGCTGCGCACGGCCGAGCCGTGGCCGCAGGGCGCGCCGCTGCGTGCCGCGGTGACCGCCATGGGCTTCGGCGGCATCAACACGCACGTGGTGCTGGAGAACACCGGCCCGCGGCGGCGGGCGTCCAGCCGCGTCAAGGCGCTGGCCGCCGCCGCGCAGGACGCCGAGCTGTTCCTGCTGGACGGCGGCTCCTGGGACGAGCTGCGCGGCCTGGTGTCGGAGCTGCTCGCCTTCGTGCCCAAGGTGTCCTACGGCCAGCTCGCCGACCTGGCCGCCACGCTGCGCGGGCGGCTGCGCGGTCTGCCGTGCCGGGCGGCCGTCGTGGTCTCCTCGCCCGACGACGCCGTACGGCAGCTCACCCGCGTGCTGACGGTGCTGGAGTCCGGCGAGAACACCCTGTCCACCCCCGACGGCAAGGCGTTCGCGGGCCGCGCCTCGGCCCGGCCGAGGATCGGCTTCCTCTTCCCCGGGCAGGGCTCGGGCCGCGGCACCGACGGCGGCGCGCTGGCCAGGCGCTTCCCCGACGTAGCCGAGGTGTACGCCACCGCCGCCCTTCCCGCCGACGGCGACATGGCGGCCACCGAGATCGCCCAGCCGCGCATCGTCACCGGCTCGATGGCGGGCCTGCGGGCGCTGTCGCTGCTCGGCATCGAGGCGGACGCGGCCGTCGGGCACAGCCTGGGCGAGCTGTCGGCCCTGCACTGGGCGGGCGCGATGGACGAGGACGCGCTGCTGCGCGTGGCGACCAAGCGCGGCAGGGCGATGCGGGAGCGCGGCGAGCCGGGCACGATGGCCGGCGTGCGGGCCGCGCCGGAGAGCGTGCCGGCGCTGGTGGGCGACCTGCCGGTGGTGATCGCCGGGTACAACGGGCCGCTCCAGACCGTCGTCGCCGGACCGGTGGCGGCGGTGGAGGAGGCCGGCCGCCTGGCCGAGCGCGCCGGGTTCACCTGGACCAGGCTGAACGTCTCGCACGCCTTCCACTCGCCCCTGGTCGCCCCGGCGGCCGAGGCGCTGGCCGGTTACCTGGCGGAGGAGCGGTTCGGGCCGGTCGCCCGCCGCGTCGTCTCCACCGTCACCGGCGGCGACCTGGCTCCCGGCACCGACGTCCCGGAGCTGCTGCACCGGCAGATCACCGCCCCCGTACGGTTCGCCCAGGCGCTGGGCTCGCTGGCCGCGGACGTGGACCTGCTGGTCGAGGTGGGCCCCGGCCGGGTGCTCAGCAGGCTGGCGGCCGAGCTGACCGATGTGCCGGCCGTCGCGCTGGACACCGACGGCGAGTCGCTGGCCGGGCTGCTCGGCGTGGCCGGCGCCGCGCACGTGGCGGGCGTGCCCGTCGCCTGCGAGGAGCTGTTCCACGGGCGGCTGGTCAAGCCGCTGGAGATCGGCGCGGTGTTCTCGTTCTTCACCAGCCCGGCCGAGCAGGCGCCGCAGGTGCGCGTCAAGGCCGCCGCCCCGCAGCCGGCGGAGCGGGCGGCCGAGCAGGGCGGCGGGACGGCGGCCAAGCCGGGCGAGTCGACGGTCGAGCTGCTGCGGCGGCTGGCCGCCGAACGCGCCGAGCTGCCGCTGGAGATGGTGACCGAGGACAGCAAGCCGCTGGACGAGCTGCACCTCAGCTCGGTCACCGTCATGCACATCATCGACCAGGCCACCCAGCATCTGGGCGTGCCCGCGGGCATGGCGCCGGCCAACGTCGCCACCGCGACGCTCCAGGAGCTGGGCGAGGCCCTGGACCGGCTGGCCGCGCAGCCGCGCGCCCAGTCGGCGCGGGGCGTGACGGGCGCGGCGCCGTGGGTGCGCCCGTTCGCCGTGGACCTGGACGAGCAGCCGCGGCCCCGGCGTACGGCCGAGGAGCGCGCGGGGTCGTGGCAGGTGTTCGCGCCCGCCGGTGCGCCCCTGGCGGGGCCGCTGCGCGAGGCACTCGAAGGGGAGAAGATCGGTTCCGGTGTCCTGGTGTGCCTACCCGCGCGGTGCGCGGCCGACGACCTGGAGCAGGCGCTGCTCGGCGCCAAGGCGGCCCTGGCCGGCGGGCCGGGCGCCCGGTTCGTCGTGGTCCAGCACGGCCGGGGCGCGGCGGGGCTGGCCAAGACGCTCCATCTGGAGAGCGGCGTGCCCACCACGGTCGTGCACCTGCCGCACGACGCGCCGCAGGCCGCCGCCTGGGTAGCCGCCGAGGCGGCCGCCACGGCGGCGTTCTGCGAGGTGCACTACGACGCCGACGGCACGCGGCGGGTGCCGACACTGCGCGCGCTGCCGTACCGGCAGGAGCGGACGGAGGAGCCGCTGACCGGCTCCGACGTGCTCCTGGTGACCGGCGGCGGCAAGGGCATCACCGCCGAGTGCGCCATGGCCATGGCGAGTGGGGCGGCCGGTGGGGCCAAGGTGGCCGTGCTCGGCCGCTCCGACCCCGCCCAGGACGAGGAGCTGGCCGCGAACCTGCGGCGCATGGCCGGGACCGGGCTCACCGTCCACTACGCCAGGGCCGACGTCACCGACGCCGCCCAGGTGCGGCGGGCCGTGGCCGAGGCCGAGCAGGCGCTCGGGCCGGTCACCGCCGTGCTGCACGGCGCCGGGCGCAACGAGCCCGAGGGCGTCGCCGGGCTGGACATGGACGCCTTCCGCCGCACGTTCGCCCCCAAGGTGGACGGTCTGCGCAACGTGCTGGAGGCGGTCGAGCCGGGACGGCTGCGGCTGCTGGTGACGTTCGGCAGCATCATCGGCCGGGCGGGCCTGCACGGCGAGGGCCACTACGCGACCGCCAACGAGTGGCTGGCCGACCTGACCCGCGAGGCGGGCGAGCGGCACCCCGGCTGCCGGGCGATCTGCATGGAGTGGTCGGTCTGGTCCGAGGTCGGCATGGGCGAGCGGCTGTCGGTCGTGGACCGGCTGGTCGAGCAGGGCATCACGCCGATCCCGGTGGACCGGGGCGTGGAGATCATGCGCCGCCTGGTGAGCGATCCCGACGCGCCCGGCGTGGTGGTGATCAGCGGGCGGACCGAGGGCATCCACACCGTGCGCCGCGAGGAGCCGGAGCTGCCGCTGCTGCGCTTCGTCGGCGCGCCGCTGGTCCGCTACCACGGCGTGGAGCTGGTCAGCGAGGTCGAGGTGAACGCCGGGACCGACCTGTACCTGGCCGATCACCTGCTGGACGGCAACCTGCTGTTCCCGGCGGTGTTCGGCCTGGAGGCCATGGCCCAGGTGGCGTACGCGGCCACCGGCCGTCCCGGGGCGCCCGTCGTCGAGCAGGCGGAGTTCGTCCGGCCGATCATCGTGCCGCCCGACGGGAGCACCACGCTCCGGGTGGCGGCGGCGGTCACCGGGCACGACACGGTCGCCGTGGCCATCCGCAGCCAGGAGACCGGCTTCGACGTCGACCACTTCACGGCCGTGCTGCGCCTGGACGCCGGGGCCGCGCCCGCGGGCCCGCCCGAGCAGGCCGGCGACGAGCTGCCGCCGGTCGCGCTGGACCCCGACACCCAGCTCTACGGCGAGGTGCTCTTCCAGGGCAGGCGCTTCCAGCGGCTGCGCCGCTACCACCGGGCCGCGGCCCGCGAGGTGGACGCCGACCTCCAGGTGGCGCAGGAGTGCGACTGGTTCGCCGGGTTCCTGCCCCCGGACCTGCTCCTGGGCGACCCCGGCATGCGGGACGCGCTGATGCACGGCAACCAGGTGTGCGTGCCCGACGCCACCCTGCTGCCGACCGGCATCGAACGCGTCCACCCGGCCGGGGCCGCGCTGTCCGGCGCGGACGAGGTGCGCTACTGCGCCTCCGAGCGGTCCAGGGACGGCGACGCCTACGTCTACGACGTCGCGGTGCGGACGAAGGACGGCGAGGTCGTCGAGCGCTGGGAGGGGCTGCGGCTGCAGGCCGTGCGGAAGAAGGGCGGGGCCGGTCCGTGGGCCGCGCCGCTGCTCGGCCCGTACCTGGAGCGCACGCTGGAGGACCTGACGGGCGCGCGGGTGGCGGTCGCCGTGGAGCCGGGCGAGGGCGCCGGCGACCTGGCCGCGGCCCGGCTGGCCGTACCCGGTGCGGCGGGCGGTGTGGCCGGAAGTGCGGTGGAGGCTGTGCGGACGGTGTCGGCCGGTGTGCCGGGCCTGGCGGTGTGCGTGGCGGCCCCCGGGCCGGTGTCCTGCGCCGTCGAGACCGTCACCCCCACTGACCCTGGTGACGATCGGGACGGCGGCCGGGACACGCTCGCCGGTGAGATCGCCGCGGCCTGCGGGGACGACGCGGGCACCGCCCGCGCCCGCATCCGCGCCGCGCTCACCTGCCTGCGGACCACCGCACCCGCCGGAACGGCGGCGGGGACGGCGGACGGGACGGACGTGCCGCTCGCGGTGGACAGGGCCGGGTCCGACGGCTGGGTGGTCCTGACCGGCGGCGGCGTGACCGTGGCCACGCTCGCCACCCGGGTGAACGGCCTGCCCGCCCCCGTCGTCGTCGCGATCCTCACCGAAGGGCGGTCCTAGCCCATGGGTACCTACTACGAGTACCTGCACACGGTCGGCTTCGAGGAGACCAACCTCGTCGGCAACGTCTACTACGTCAACTACCTGCGCTGGCAGGGACGCTGCCGCGAGATGTTCCTCATGGAACGGGCCCGCGACGTGCTCGACGACCTGCAGGACGACCTCAAGCTGTTCACGCTCAAGGTCGACTGCGAGTTCTTCGCGGAGATCACGGCCTTCGACCAGCTGTCCATCAGGATGCGCCTGATCGAGCTGGCGCAGACGCAGATCGAGTTCGGCTTCGACTACGTCCGGGTCACCCCGGGCGCGCCCGAGGTCCTCGTCGCCCGCGGCAGGCAGCGGGTGGCCTGCATGCGGGGGCCGAACACCAAGACCGCGCCGGCGAGGGTGCCCGAGCCCCTGGTCAGGGCGCTCGAACCGTACCTGGCCTAGAACCCGGACCCAGGAGGTCACCGTGCAACTCCACTCATCGGCCCCGGCGCCGCGGATCGCGGACGTCAAGGCGCTGCGCGACGCGTTCGGGGCGTTCGCCACCGGCGTCACCGTGATCACCACGGGCGGCGAGGTCCCCCACGCCATGACCGCCAACTCCTTCACCTCGGTCTCGCTCGACCCGCCGCTGTTGCTGGTGTGCGTCGGCAAGGGCGCCGTGATGCACCAGTGCATCTCCGCGGCGACGTCGTTCGGGGTGTCGGTGCTGGCCGGGCACCAGGAGGCCGAGGCGCGGCACTTCGCCGACCGCTACCGGCCGCTCGGCCTGGCCCAGTTCGCCGACGTCGAGGTGACGCCGGGCGAGGTCACCGGGGTGCCGCTCATCGCGGGCGCGGCGGCCCGCTTCGAGTGCCGGGTCTGGCGCGCCTACGACGGCGGCGATCACACGATCATCGTCGGCGAGGTGCTGTCCGTGGGCCGGCGGGACGACTGCGACGGCCTGCTGGTCCACCGGGGCCGCTTCGGGGAGACCTCCCCGGCCCCGCTGAAGGTGTCGGCGTGACCGCGCTGGGCACCCGCCCGGTGGCGCCGGGCGGCGTGCCGCCCGGCCCGCCGCCCTGGGCGGCGCCCGTGCTGTACCGGCGGCTGGTCACCGACCGTCTCGCGCTGCTGTCCAAGGCGACCGCCCGGTACGGCGACGCGGTGCGCATGACGATCGGCCCGAAGGCCATCTACCTGTTCAACCATCCCGACCACGCCAAGCACGTCCTGGCCGACAACAGCGGCAACTACCGCAAGGGCATCGGCCTGGACGAGGCCCGGCGGGTGATCGGCGACGGCCTGCTGACCAGCGACGGCGATCGCTGGCGGCAGCAGCGCAGGACCATCCAGCCGCTGTTCCAGAACAAGCGGCTGGCCCAGCAGGACACCGTGCTGGCCGAGGAGGCCGGCCGCCTGGTCGAGCGGCTGCGGGCCCGGGTGGGCGGCGGGCCCGTGGACGTGGCCGGGGAGATGACCGGCCTGGCGCTCGGCGTGCTCGGCCGCACCCTGCTGGAGGCCGACCTCGGCGCGCACGACTCCATCGGGCACGCGTTCGAGGGCGTCCAGGACCAGGCCATGTTCGAGATGGTCACGCTGGCCATGGTGCCGTTGTGGCTGCCGCTGCCGCTGCACCTGCGCTTCCGGCGGTCCCGGCGGGAGCTGTACCGGGTCGTGGACCTGCTGGTGGCCGAGCGGCTGGCGAACCCGACCGGCGGCGGCGATCTGCTGTCGCTGCTGATCGGGTCCACCCGGCTGCGGGAGGACCCGGCCGGCCGGCAGCGGCTGCGGGAGGAGCTGGTCACGGTGCTGCTGGCCGGGCACGAGACCACCGCCAGCACGCTGTCGTGGGCCTTCCACCTGCTGGACCGGCATCCGGAGGTGCGCGAGCGGGTGCGGGCGGAGGCCGTCTCGGTGCTGGGCGACCGGCCGCCGACCTACGAGGACCTGCGCAGGCTCACGTACACGGCGGCGGTGCTGGAGGAGGTCATGCGGCTGTACCCGCCGGTGTGGGCGCTGACGCGGGTGGCGCGGGAGGCCGACGAGGTCGGCGGCTACCGGGTCCCGGCCGGGGCGGACGTGCTCATCAGCCCGTACACGCTGCACCGGCATCCGGCGTACTGGCGGGATCCGGACGCGTTCCGCCCCGAGCGGTTCGAGCCGGGCGCGCCCGCCGACCGGCCGCGGTACGCCTACATCCCCTTCGGCGCGGGCCCGCGCTTCTGCGTGGGCAACCACCTGGGGATGATGGAGGCCACGTTCGTGCTGGCCATGGTCACCCGCGAGCTGCGGCTGACCGGGCTGCCCGGACGGCGGGCGGTCCCGGAGGCCATGCTGTCGCTGCGGGTGCGCGGCGGGCTGCCGATGACAGTGAGCCCGGCCTAGGGAACGAGCCGGAGAACACGAACGAGCCGGAGAACACGGAGGGGCCCGCGGACCATCGTCCGCGGGCCCTTCCGGGTGTGCCGTCCCTTCTGTCAGGTGTGGGTGTCGGTCCAGGCCAGCAGGTCGCGCAGGGCGAGCAGGACGGGCGGGTCGAGCACGCTCATGGGACGCAACCGCAGGTCGGCGCGCTCGGCCCCGCCGCCCCCCACCTCGATCGGCCCGATCCGGGCGATGCACGTCGCGGCGTCACCCTGGGGCGGGTGGTGCACGGCGTCCTCGCGGGACTCCGCCACGGACTGGGCGATCAGGTACCAGGTGCCCTTGGGCACGTTCTCCAGCACGTACGGGCCGGGCCGGCCGATCAGGGTGAAGCTCGCCGGCCTGCCCTCCAGGATCTGGCCGGGGAACACGCCGGCGAACACCGGCCGGTCGGCCAGGGGCGAGGTCACGACGCCGTGCAGGGTCGCCGCCGGGCCGCCGAACGCGCGGTCACCGCCGGTCAGGTCCTCCGCCGTGACGCTCATGACCTGCCGGTACCTGCTCGGCGACAGGCCCACGCTGTGGGTGAAGCGCGAGCTGAAGGTGCCCACGCTGGAGTAGCCGACCTGGTGGCTGATGTGCGTGATGCTGAGCGAGGTGGACACGAGCAGGCGTTTGGCCTCGCGCAGCCGCACCGCGGACAGGAACCGTCCAGGGGACAGCCCGGTCACGCGCTGGAAGACGCGCGAGAAGTGGAACTTGCTGAACATCGCGGTGCGCGCCATGTCGTCAATGGTGAGCTGCTCGCCGTGGTTCTCCTGCATGCTCTCGATGACCCGCAGGACCGCTCGTTCGATGACGTCGTCCATATGGTCTCCCGGAACCCGGAAGCCGTCGGGGGCGCGTCCCCTGTCGATTCTCCGGGTGGAGAATTCCCGGGGGGCGCGATTCCTCGGCGCTCCGGATGCATTGCCTTTCGGTTGCCACCTGGTACACGCTCCCGGGCGGGCAGTACGCTGCATGACAAATCGCCCTTTTTTGGGAAATTTTCGGAAATCTCGGCAATTTATCTGAGAATGCGGTTTATCTGGCCCATTCGCGGCGGGGTGCCGGCAGCAGTTGCCGCAGCAGCCGTCCGTCGCGGTGGTGCGGGCGCCGCTCGTGCGGGTAGCCGAGCGAGACCTCCTCGAAGCGCACCCCGTCATGCCAGCTCGTGCCCGGGATGTGCAGGTGGCCGTAGACGACCGCGGCGGCGCGGAAGCGCAGGTGCCAGTCGGCCGTCTGCTCGGTGCCGCACCACTGCGCCAGCGCCTGGTGCCGCAGGACGCGGGTGGGGGCGCGCAGCAGCGGGAAGTGGTTGACCAGGACCGTGGGCAGGCCGGGGTCGAGCGACTCCAGCCGCAGCTCGCTCTCGCGCACCCGGGCCCGGCACCACGCCTGCCTGCTGGGGTAGGGCTCGGGATGCAGCAGGAACTCGTCCCTGCACACCACCCCCTGTTCGCGGGCCAGGCCGAGCGCCTGTTCCCGGGTGGTGCCGGGCGCGCGGAAGCTGTAGTCGTACAGCAGGAACAGGGGGACGACGGCCACCGGGCCGCCCTCCCCCGTCCAGACCGCGTACGGGTCCTCGGGCGTGAGCACGCCGAGGCGCCGGCAGACCTGCACCAGGCGCCGGTAGCGCTCCTCGCCGCGCGGGCCGGGGTCGCCGGGCGGGGTCCACAGCTCGTGGTTGCCCGGCGCCCACACCACCCTGGCGAAGCGCTCGCGCAGCAGGCCGAGCGTCTCCTCGAACGCGTCCAGCCGCTCGGCGACGTCCCCCGCCACCAGCAGCCAGTCGTCCGCGGTGCGCGGGCGCAGCTCCTCGACGGCCGCCCTGTTCTCGGGAAACCCGACATGGAGGTCGCTGATCGCCAGCAATGCCGCACCGGAGGCGCTCACGCCGCGAGCGTATGTGCGCGGGAACGGGCCGGGAGCGCCGCAAGAAGAAAACAGGGGTCACCGGCGGTCGAATAGGGGGTGGCCGCGACGCCTTTGTGGATAAGGGCGCGAGGACGTCCGCTAGGGGTTGTTGCGGCGGACCGCGCATTCAATTCTGAGCATGCCGAAGAAAGCGGGAATTGCACGGCCGTGTTCCGGGGGTGAAGGTGATGGCCGAGGTACGGGGGCAGGAATTCGCCAATTTCGCGCGGGAGGCCAGGCCGATGTTGCGCCGGGTCGCCTTCCGGCTTTCCGATGACTGGCACGAGGCCGACGACCTCGTCCAGCGCACACTGCTGGCACTGCACCGGCACTGGGACGACCTCGACCGGCGCGACCGGGCCGAGGCGTACGCGCGGCAGATCATGCGGCGGCTGCTCATCAGCGACCGCAGGGCGCTGCGCTGGTCGCGGGAGGTGCTCAGCGGGGCGCCGCCCGACGCGGCCGCCGCCCTGGACCCCTACGACCTGGTGGGCGAGCGCATCGTGCTGATGGACGCGCTGTCCAGGCTGGGGCCGCGGCAGCGGGCGACGATCTTCTTCCGGTTCTGGGAGGGCCGCAGCGCGGAGGACACGGCCCAGGTCATGGGCAACGAGTCCTCCACGGTCCGCAGCCAGACCGTCAGGGCGCTGAGCACGCTGCGGGCCGCGCTGGCGCGCACCGACACCACCGACCGTACCGACCGAAAGCCGACCTGAACGAGGGAGTACCCATGGGTCCACTGCTCTACGAGACGAGGGTGGAGACGCTGGAGGCGCTCGCGGACACCATCGTGCCCGGGGCCAAGCGCGGTCCGGACGACCGGGCGGTGGCCGGCCTGAGCCCGACGGGCGGCGCGGTCGCGGCCGGCGCCGTCGAGCTGCTGGAATGGGACGCCACCGGCGTCTCAGGAAGCCTGGACGACTACGCCCGCTCGCTGAACGAGCACGCCCGCGCCCACGCCGACCAGCACGGCATCGTGCTGGAGGAGGGCGTCCCGGAGTTCGTGGCCCTGCCGTTCGAGGAGCGCGGCGCGCTGGTGCGCACGCTGACCGCGCCCGGCCACCCGGAGAAGGCGCTGTGGGTGCTGCTGGTGCTGTTCTGCTACATGGCCTACGACTCCGCCGCCCACCTGCACACCGTCGACGCCCTCCGGGCCGGGCATCCCGGCCTGACCGCCATGGGCATCGCCCCGCCGGACGCGGACGGGCTGTGGCGCTTCCCCGCCTACTCCTACGGCCGTCCCCTCGCCGACCTCCACCCGGACACGACAGCTTCAGGGAGCCCCGCATGAACGGCGTCGAACGCACCGACGTGCTGGTGATCGGCAGCGGCTTCGGCGGCGCGATCCCCGCCTACCACCTGGCCGCGGGCGGCGCCGACGTGGTCATGCTGGAGCGCGGGCCGTGGCTGGAGTCCGCCGAGTACGAGCACGACTTCAAGCTGGGCTCCTCCTACACCCGCATCTTCGACTTCACCGTCGGCGACGGCATGAGCGTGCTGGGCGGCAACTGCGTGGGCGGCGGCAGCGTGGTCTACTTCGCGGCCATGCCGCGCGCGCCTCGCTTCGTCTTCGAGCGCCGCGGCAGCATCAACCGCCGCATGTGGCCGGCCGCGATCAGCCGCGACACCCTCGACCCCTGGTACGACCGGGTCGCCGAGTCCATCTCCATCACCCAGCAGGGCTGGGAGGACGTGTCCTACTCCGGCGGCCTGTGGGCGGCCGCCTGCCGGCACGCGGGCCGCACCGCCAACCCCGTGCCCGCCGCCGTGGACACCGCGGCCTGCGTCAACTGCAACTGGATGATGGCCGGCTGCCGGTTCGACGCCAAGCAGTCGCTGCTGGCCAACTACCTGCCGGCGGCGCTCGCGCACGGCGCCAGGATCAGGCCGCTGCACGAGGTGCAGAGCATCGAGCGGACGTCCGACGGCTCCTACCGGGTGCACTACAAGATCGTCCATGGCGAGGACTACCGCCTGACCGAGGGCGAGGGCACGATCGAGGCCAAGGTGGTGGTCGTGGCCGCCGGGGCCGCGGCCACGCCGGTCATCCTCCAGCGCAGCGAGGCCGCGCTCGGCGCGATGCCGCACGCCGTGGGCCGCTACTTCTCCGGCAACGGCGAGCGGCTCAACACCGCCGTGCTGAACGAGGAGCGCGTGCGCGAGGTGCTGGGGCTGGAGCGGGGCGACGGCCTGGCGTACGCGGCCAACCAGATCGGCAAGGGCCCGACGGTGGCCAACTGGGACCGGCTGGACGGCTCGCTGCCCGAGTACACCCGCTACTCGCTGGAGCAGCTCTACTTCCCGCCCGGCCTCGGGACCATCCTCGCGCTGGCCGGCGGGACGGACCCGACGTGGTTCGGGCTGCGCAAGAAGGAGATGCTGGAGCGCTGGCGGTCCTGGCTGATCATCTTCCAGATGATCGAGGACGACAACGAGGGCGTCTTCGGGCCGCCGCCCGCGCGCGGCAACTCCGACCGGGTCTCCCAGCAGATGCTGGGCGTGGGGCGGCTGTCGTACAAGCCGACCGCGAACACCTCGGCGGCCTGGGCGATGGCCGACGCCGAGTGCAAGGAGATCCTGGAGCGCGACGGGCTGGCCACGGTGACGCCGTGGACGAACGACCTCGTGGGCGCGTACACGGTGCATCCGTTGGCCTCGTGCCGGATCGGCGACGACCCGTACACCTCGGCGCTGGACGACGGGCACGAGCTGCGCGGCCACCCGGGGATCTTCGTCACGGACGGCTCGGCCGTGCCGGGCGCGCTGACCGTCAACCCGGCGATGACCATCTCGGCGCTGGCCGAGCGGGCGGTGCCGGGGATCGTCAGGGCGGCGCGGGAGCGGGGCGTGGAGGTCTCCTACGGCGCGCCCGCGCCGGACGGCTCCACCGCCGGCCGCCGCGGCACCGCGTCGCTGGCCGCCGCCGCGCTGCGCGGGTAGGGCGCCCGCGATGGGCCGGCTGCTCAGCCGGATGACGGCGCCCGGCGCGCTCGCCCAGGTGCGGTACGTCCGCCCGGTGCGCCCCGGAGCCGCCCGCGGCCTGGTGGCCCGGGTGTACGAGCAGGTCGAGCGGGACTTCGGCATGCTCGCGCCGCCCGTGGCCGTGCACTCCCCCGCGCCGCGCGCCCTGGCGGCGTGCTGGCTGATGCTGCGCGAGTCGCTGCTCGCCGCCGGCGTGGCCGGCCGGGTGGCCGGGGAGCTGGTGGCGAGGGAGGTCTCGGCGGGGAACGCGTGCCCGTACTGCGTGGACGTGCACGGCGCGACCCTGCGCGCGCTGGCCCCCGCCGATCCCCGGCTGCGGCCGCTGGCCGCCTGGGCCAGGGCGAGCGCCTCCCCCGGCGCCGGCGGCCCGCCGGTCACCGGGGAGGCCGCCGTGGAGCTCGTCGCGGTCGCGGTGACGTTCCAGTACCTCAACCGCGTGGTCAACGTGTTCCTGGGCGACTCGCCGCTGCCGCCGGAGCTGCCGGCCGGGGCGCGCGGGCCCGCGCTGCGCGTGTTCGGCGCGCTCATGCGGCCGGCCGCGCGGCGGGCCGCGACGCCCGGCGGCTCGCTCGGCCTGCTGCCCGCCGCGCCGCTGCCGGACGACCTGGCCTGGGCGGGCGGCGTCCCGCGGCTTGGCGAGGCGTTCGCCAGGGCCGCGGCGGCGATCGAGGAGGGCGGCGCGCGGCGGCTGCCCGTCCCGGTCCGCGAGCTGGTCGCCGAGCGGGTGTCCGGCTGGGACGGCGTCCCGCCGGGCCCCGGCAACGGCTGGGCCGCGGAGGCCGCCGCCGCGCTGCCGCCCGCGCAGCGCCCGGCCGCCCGGCTCGCGCTGCTGACCGCGCTGGCCTCCCACCAGGTGGACCGGCGGGTGGTCGACGAGTTCCGGGCCGCGCCGTCGGACTCGGCCGCGCCCGCCGAGACCGCGCCCGCCGAGACCCTGCCCGCCGAGGCCGCGCCCGTCGAGACCCTGCCCGCCGAGGCCGCGCTCGTCGAGGTCGTCTCCTGGGCGGCCATGACCGCCGCCCGCCGGACCGGCGCCTGGTGCGCCCCGCCCGCCGCCCGGCCCGGCACCCCGCTTCCGACCGTATCGACAGCCGACTGAAAGGAACGAGGACGTGACCGAGCTAGAGGTAGTGCTCGACGACCTGGCGGCCGACGGCGACCAGCTCGACGCGCTGGTGTCGGGCCTGGACGCCCAGCAGTGGAAGCTGCCCACCCCCGCGCCCGGCTGGACGATCTCCGACCAGATCGCCCACCTGGCCTTCATCTTCCGGCTGGCCACCGCCGCCGCCACCGACGCCGAGGCGTTCAAGGCCATGACGGCCGGCGCCGAGAAGAACTTCGACGGCGCGGTGAACGCCGCGCTCAAGGCGTTCGAGAACGACTCGCCGGACACGCTGCTGGCCAAGTGGCGGGCCGGACGGTCCGAGGTGCACGCGGGTCTGGCCGCCGTGCCCGCGGGCCAGGTCGTGCCGTGGCTGGTCAACCCGCTGCCGCCGATCGTGCTGGCGTGCGCGGGCATCATGGAGACCTTCGCGCACGGGCAGGACGTCGCCGACGCGCTCGGCGTCCGGCTGGAGCGCACCGACCGGCTCCGGCACCTGGTCGTCTTCGCCGTGCTCACCCGGGACTTCGGCTACCTGTCGCGCGGGCTGACCCCGCCGGCCGAGGAGTTCCGCTTCGAGATCACCGGCCCCTCCGGCGAGGTGTGGGCCTACGGCCCCGAGGACGCCGCCCAGCGGGTCAGCGGCCCGGCCGAAGACTTCTGCCTGCTGGTGACCAGGCGGCGGCACCGCGCCGACCTGGCGGTCACGGCGACCGGCGCCGAGGCCGACCGCTGGCTGGACCTCGCGCAGGCCTACCGCGGGCCGGCGGGCGCCGGCCGGCGTCCCGGCCAGTTCGCCCGCGCCGGCGTCTGAGCAGGGCTTCCCGAACCGCGGGCGCGCCCGTCCGGAACTCCCCCAGTCCCGGGCGCGCCCGCTTCTCACGCCCCGACCTCCAGCGCGCGGCGGTCCACCTTGCCCGAGGCCGTCTGCGGCAGGCGCTCCACGAACGTGATCTTCCGGGGGAACTTCTGGGCCGCCAGCCGGGCCCGGACGAACGCCTTCAGCTCGGCCGCCTCCACCTCCGCCGACGCCACCACGTACGCGTGCGGCCGGGTCAGCCCGCGCAGCCGGTACCCGACGACCGCGCACTCGACCACGGCCGGGTGCTCGCGCAGGCAGTTCTCGATCTCGGCGGGCGCGACCCAGGACCCGCCGACCTTCAGCAGGTCGTCGGCCCGTCCCTGGTAGCGGAAGTAGCCGTCGGCGTCCCTGGTGACCAGGTCGCCCGAGCGCACGGTCCGGCCGCCCACGAACGTGCGGGCGGTCCGCTCCGGGTCCTGCCAGTACTCCAGCGCGACGGCGTCGCCGCTGACCTCCAGCCGTCCGGTGCGGCCGTCGGGGACCTCCCGCCCGTCGGGGTCCACGACGCGGGCGCGGTAGCCGGGGACGACCTGGCCGAGCGTGCCGGGCCGCACCCGTCCCGGGCGGTTGGACAGGAAGATGTGGTACGCCTCGGAGGAGCCGAGCCCGTCCACGACCTCCACGCCGAAGGTGTCGCTCCAGCGGCGGTGCAGTTCGGGCGGCAGTGCCTCGCCCGCCGACGTGCACAGCCGCAGGCTGCTCAGGTCCTGCCGGGCGGCGTCGGGGTGGGCCAGCATGGCGCTCATCATCGTGGGCACGTTCACCAGGACCGTGGGCCGGTGCTCGGCGATCAGCTCGAAGATCGTCTCGACCCGGCTGCGCTCGGGGAAGATCACGCCGGTCGCGCCGACGCCGAAGGGGAACAGGGCGGTCAGGTCGCGGGCGTAGCCGAAGAACAACTTGGGCACGGGCAGGACCACGTCGTCCGGGCGCAGGTCCAGCACGCCGCGGGCGTAGGAGTCGAAGCTGACGTGCGGGCTCCTGGCGGGCAGCACGCAGGCGCGCGGCGCGCCGGTGCTGCCGGTGGTGAACTTCCACAGCGCCACGTCCTCGGCGGCGACCGGCACCGCGTCCAGCCGGGCCTCCTGCGCGGCGACCAGGGTGTCGAAGTGGTGCTCGCCGGGGCGCAGCAGGTGGCGTGGCACGCCGGTGACGAGCAGGCCGGTCAGCCCCGCCGCGCGCAGGCTCTCCAGCGCGGACGGCCCCGCCACCACCAGCCGCGGACGGGCGTAGCCGGCGAAGTAGCGGTAGTCCTTGGGCCGCAGGAACGTGTAGACCTCGGCGGTGACCGCGCCGATCTTCTGGGCGCCGTACCAGGTGGCGACCGACTCCATGCTGTCGTCGGCGGCGATGAGCACCCGGTCGCCCCGGCGTACGCCGAGCTCGCGCAGCGCGTTGCCGGCGCGGTCGGCCAGGGCGCGCAGCGTGGCGTAGTCCACGCGGCCCTGGCGGGTGACGAGCGCGGTCCTGGCGCCGTCGGCGCGGTCGAGGAATCGTGCGGCGATGTTGAAAGAGTCCATGACAGGCCTTCTCGCTGCTCTGCTCGCGGGCTGGTTGCGTCTT
Source organism: Nonomuraea sp. NPDC051191 (assembly GCF_044455665.1). Classification (NCBI taxonomy): domain Bacteria; kingdom Bacillati; phylum Actinomycetota; class Actinomycetes; order Streptosporangiales; family Streptosporangiaceae; genus Nonomuraea; species Nonomuraea sp. NPDC051191. Next base: position 412,317 of record NZ_JBITEZ010000006.1, read on the forward strand.
CCACGGTGCCGGGTGAGCGAGGCGCGCAGGGGGTCCGGCGGCGTCAGCAAGCTGGCAGACGTGGCAGCTTGCTGACGGTTTCTCCCGGATTGCGGGATGGCTGCCGGAGCGTTGACGGGCTCGTCCGGCCACGCGTGTACTGATGGTGCGGCGGCCGCCACGGCCGTCGCGCTGCGGAGGAGAAGCGATGGCATCCACGCCCGCGGGCTCGTGGCCGGTGACGGAGACGACCGGTGAGGCGACCGGTGAGACGGCCGTTCCGATGGCCGACTCCCTAGGTGGCACCGTCCATCTGGCCTGCGCCGAATCGCCGCGGGACGAGCTGGCCGTCATCGTCGCCGGCTTCTCCGGCTACGAGGCCCAGAGCAGGGCGCGGGCCCTGGCGCGGCTCGCCGCCCTGCGCCGCCTGCGCCGGCTGCCCGGTGACGGGCGCCAGGCCGCGTGGACGGGGACGGAGCTGCGCCTGTCGGACTTCGTCGCCGACCCGCCCGCGAGCCTCAGGCTGCACGTGCCCGGCACCGGCCTGCTCAGCGGGCGGCGCTACCGGCTGCCCGTCGAGGTCGTGTGGACGGGCGGGCACGAATGCCTGGTCGAGCCGGCCACGAGCGGCGTGGTGGACAGCGGCGTGCCGGAGGCGATCGCCGAGGTGGTCGCCCACGACGTGGTGGCACGCTGGTGGGCCGCGCCGCGCGAGCCGCTGCTGCGGGTCTCCGGCGCGCTGGAGCGCCTGCTGCCGCCCGGCGTGACGGCCGCGGCCGCGGGGCTGGGGCTGCGGATGTCGGCGTTCGTGTTGTCGGTGCCCGATCTCCGGGTCGCCCTGGTGACCGTCGGCGGCGAGGGCGCGACGCTGGCCGCGGCGGCCGGCCGTACGGTGAAGTCGGCCGTGTGCGAGGCGTTCCTGCGCGCGATGGCGGCCAAGGCGCAGCCGTGGAGCACGCTGGAGCTGCCCGACTGCCTGCGCCGGTTCGCCGTGTGGGAGCGGGAGGCCGACTATGCCGCCCATCTGGAGCGGCTGGCCGTCGACGCCGATCCCCGGCTGGTCGACGAGGTGAGCGGGCTGCGTCCGTCCGGCTGGCCGGAGATCGCCGCGCGCCGGTTCGGGCACGAGCCCGTCGCCGTGCGGGCGGACGGCGACCGCGGCGAGGTGATCAAGGTGCTCTGCCCGGGGGCTCTGTGCTACCGGGCGGCGTCCGGGGCCACCGTGCTGCCCTGTCCCGTGCCCTGACCTCCGCCGGGAAAGCGCAACCTGCGAGGAGTGCCGGCCGCCTGGATTCCGATAATGGAACTGAAGCTCCGGCCGCCGACCCCCGGGAGGTGGGGCGTGGATCTGTCCGTCATTGGAGTCACCCCCGAAGCGGAGGCGGTCTACCGCTACTTCCTGCGCCATCGGGGCGAGAGCGTCGGCTCGGTGCCCGAGGCGCTCGACCTCGATCCCGAGACGGTGGAGTCGGCGGTGGAGACGCTCGACCGGCTCGCCATGCTCGACCTGAACGACCGCCACCGGGTCACCGCGACCGAGCCGCGGGTCGCCATCGAGCGCCTGGTCGAGCAGCGTCTGGAGGAGCTGAACGCGGAGATCCGTCGGGTGTTCGGCGCCCGCGACGCCATCTCCAGCTTCCTGGAGGACAAGCGGGAGGGCGACCGCTCCAATGCGGTGCTGGACATCGAGCGGGTCGAGAGCGGCGCGCGGGTCCGCCAGCGCCTGGACGACCTGGCCTTCTTCTCCTACAAGGAGACGCTCTGCCTGCACCCGGGCGGCCCGTTCAACGAGGTGATGATCGAGTCGGCGCTGCCGCTGGACACGCGGTCGCTGCGGCGCGGCCTGGCCCTGCGCGAGATCTTCCATCCCAAGGCGCTGGAGGACCAGCGCATGGTGTCCTACCTGCGCGAGCTGGCGCACCTGGGCGCCGAGATCCGCGTCACCGACCAGCCGATGGACCGCATGCTCATGTACGACCGCAGCGTGGCCGTCGTCCCGATCGACCCCAAGGCGCACTCCACGGGCGCGCTGCTGGTCCGCGAGCCCGGCCTGATCTCCCAGCTCGTCATCTACTTCGAGGGCCTGTGGAAGGCGGCCGTGCCGCTGGCCGACCACCTCGACCCGCCCGGCGAGGAGCCGACGCTGTCGAAGATGGAGCAGCGGGTGCTGGCGGTCATGGCCACGGCCGACAAGGACGAGATCGCCGCCCGCGAGCTGGACATCTCGGTGCGCACGTACCGGCGTTACGTCGCCGACCTCATGGCCAGGCTCGGCGCGGTCAACCGCTTCCAGGCCGCGCTGCGCGCCAAGGAGGAGAACTGGATCTGATCCCGTTCTCCCCGTCGCTTCCGGCGACCTCGCCCCTCGGCAGGTGGCATCGTGTCCCGGATGATCAAGATACCGGAGGCGTTCGCGCGGGCCACCGTCGAGCGTGAGGGAGAGCCCGGAGCGGCGTGGCTGGCCGAACTGCCCGGCATCGCCGGCGAGCTGCTGGACCGCTGGGGATGCGTGCCGGACGGCGAGGTCCTGCACGGAGGGGTCGGGATCGTCGTCCCGGTGCGACGGCGGGCCGAGGAGGCCGCCGTGCTGAAGGTGTCGTTCCCGCATCCCGGCAACGTCCACGAACCGGACGCGTTCGCGGCGTGGGGCGGGCGCGGCGCCGTTCTGCTGCACGAGCGCGACGACGCACGTTTCGCCATGCTGCTCGAACGGGTCCGGACGTGCACACTGGCGGAGGTCCAGGACGGCGACGAGGTCGTGGCGGTCGCCGGGCGGCTCGGTCGCCGGCTGGCCGTCCCCGCGCCGCCCGGTCTGCCCCGGCTGCGGGACCGGGCCGACGCCTGGGAGGAGGGGCTGCGCAGGGATGCCGAGGAGTTCACGCACGCACCGCCGCGTCACGCGGTGGACGCCGCCGTGGCGACCGTCCGCGAGCTGGGCCGCGTCCAGCCGGACCTTCTCGTCCACGGCGACCTGCACGCCAGGAACGTGCTGCGGGCCGATCGTGAGCCCTGGCTGGCCGTCGACCCCAAGGGGTACGCGGGAGACCCCGCCTACGACGGCGGCACGCTGCTCAAGTCCCGCGCGCTCACGCTCCTCGAAGCGGACGACCTGGGCAAGGCGGTCCACCGCGTCCTGGACGTCTTCGCCGAGGCCGCGGAGGTCGATCGCGAGCGGGCCCGGCGCTGGGCCCAGTTCCACGCCGTCCAGGCCGCGTTCTGGGGGCGCCGCCACGGCTTCCGCATCGCCCGGGGCGGCGCCCGCCTGGACCGGCTGACCGAGTTCGCGGACCATCTGGCGGAGCTGCTCACGGAACGCCGGTGACATCCGGCCTCCGCCGGTCCGGGTCGGCGTCCGGCCGGTGGCGTGGGCCCGCGAGAACGACGAGAACCCCCGCGTCCCGGTCGCGGGGGTTCTCGTCGTTTACCCGGTCTTTTTCCTTCGGCAGACCTCCTCGGAGAAATGTACGGTCAATTCCTTTCCGGTGTCGGGGCTCTTTACGGCCAGGTGTTGCCCTGCGGGGAGGGAAGCGGCCAGGTGTTGCCGTCGGGGCCGGCCGGCGCAGGCCAGGTGTTGCCCTCGGCCTGCACCGCGACCGTGTCAGCGGCGGCGGTGGCGGCCTGCGCGGCGGTGGCGCCCACGGCCCAGACGAGCATCCCGGAGACAATCGCGATAATCCACTGGGAAATCCTCTTGGCAACAATGTCGTTCGTCATTTCACTGCCTTTCTCTGCGGTCCGTCTCACTCTGTTTCCCTTGCACTTCCCACTTTGCGCGGCGGCGAGGCCGTGAACCAGGCTTCGGCGAGGCAGCAAGCTGCAGGGCGTTTCCGCTTCCTGCCACGTCCGGCGCGGTCAAGCACTGCAGGAGGTGACATGAACCGGTCATCGATCTTTAACTGGACGTACCGGAAGAGTCCGAGGAGGAAGCGATGACCATCTCCCCCGAGGTCCTCCAGGAAGCGCCGCCCTCGCCCATGGACCGCCTGCGCGAAGAACTCGCCGACGCGCGCGCGGAGGTCGCGCGCGGCCGCCCGCAGGCCGTGGAGCGGCAGCACTCGCTCGGCAAGCGCACCGCGCGCGAACGGCTCGACCTGCTGCTGGACGAGGGCTCGTTCCTGGAGATCGAGATGTTCCGGCGGCACCGGGCCCAGGGGCTCGGCATGGAGGCCCAGCGGCCGCACACCGACGGCGTCGTGGCAGGATCCGGCACCATCGACGGCCGCCGCGTCTTCGTCTACGCCCAGGACTTCACCGTCTTCGGCGGCTCGCTCGGCGAGGCGCACGCGCAGAAGATCCACAAGGTGATGGACCTGGCGTTGTCCAGCGGGTCGCCGTTCATCGGGCTCAACGACAGCGGCGGGGCCCGCATCCAGGAGGGCGTGCTGTCGCTCAACGGCTACGGCGGCATCTTCCAGCGCAACGTGCAGGCGTCGGGCGTCATCCCGCAGATCGCCGTCGTGCTCGGGCCGTGCGCGGGCGGGGCGGCCTACTCGACGGCGCTGGCCGACTTCACGTTCATGGTGCGCGACACCGCCCAGCTCTACCTGACCGGCCCGGACGTGGTGGAGGCGGTCACCGGCGAGCGCATCACGCACGCCGAGCTGGGCGGCGCGCAGGTGCACGCCACCCGGTCGGGGCTGGCCACGTTCGTGCACGACGACGAGGAGAGCTGCCTGGCCGCGGTGCGCGACCTGGTCTCCATGCTGCCGGGCAACAACCTGAGCCGCCCGCCCGCGCTGCCCGCGCGCGGCGCGGCCGGCGACGCCCGGCCCCGGCTGGCCGAGATCGTGCCGGTGGAGCCGAACAAGCCCTACGACATGCGGCTGGTCGTCGCCGAGGTGGTGGACGACGGCGACTACCTCGAACTGCACCAGAGCTGGGCGCCCAACGTGATCTGCGCGCTGGCCCGGATCGACGGCCAGGTCGTCGGCGTGGTGGGCAACCAGCCGACGGTCCTGGCCGGCGTCCTGGACGTGTCGGCCGCGGAGAAGGCGGCCAGGTTCGTCAGGTTCTGCGACGCCTTCTCCATCCCCCTGGTCACGCTCGTGGACGTGCCAGGCTTCCTGCCGGGCAAGGAGCAGGAGCACGCGGGCGTCATCCGGCACGGCGCCAAGCTGCTGTACGCCTACTGCGAGGCGACCGTGCCGCGCGTCCAGGTCATTCTCAGGAAGGCGTACGGCGGGGCGTACATCGTGATGGACTCCCGCTCGATCGGCACCGACCTGTCACTGGCCTGGCCGACCAACGAGATCGCGGTGATGGGCGCCGAGGGCGCGGTCAACATCATCCACCGCAAGGAGCTGGCCGCGGCGGCCGACCCCGCCGCCCGGCGGGCCGAGCTGCTGGAGCAGTACACCCGCGAGCTGGTGCATCCGGCGTACACGGCCGAGCGCGGCCTGGTCGACGCCGTGATCGACCCGGTGGAGACGAGGTCGGCGGTGGCGCGCGGCCTGGCCATGCTGCGCGACAAGCGCAAGCACGTGGCGCCCCGCAAACACGGCAACCTTCCCTTGTAGGGCTTCCCGTCAGTTCCCCTGGTCGGAGCAGGGGACGGGCGCGGCCGTCCGGGTGCGCGGGCCGGGAAGCCTGAGGGCGGCCAGGACGCCCGTCAGCATGACGGCGCCCAGGACGAGGACCGCCGCGCGCATCCCCTGGGCGGAGGCGTCGCGCAGGGCCTGCCCCGCGAGCCCTTCGATGCCGTGGTTGGCGACGGCCACCAGGACCGCCAGGCCCGCCGCGGTGCCCACCTGCAGCGCGGTGGAGGCCACCCCGGAGGCCAGGCCCTGTTCGTCCGCCGGGACGCCGGTGCCGGCCGCGATCCACATGGCCTCGTACGTGATGCCCATGCCCAGTCCGATGACGACGACCCCGGGCAGGACGGTGAGGAGCGAGCCGTCCCCCTGCATGCCGGGGGCCAGGAGCACGGCGCCCACGGCGTTGGCGACGATGCCGGCGATCAGCGTGCCGCGGGTGCCGAGCCCGTGGACCAGCCGCTCGCTGAGGAAGTTGCCGGCCGTGATCGACAGGGTCGGGCCGAGGAACGCGAGGCCGGTCTCCAGGGCGTTGAAGCCGAGGACGTCCTGGAGGTACAGGGTCAGGAAGTACGGCACGGCCTGCATCGTCAGGCCGAAGACGAGGATGACCACGACCGCGCCGCTGAGCGCGCGGTTGCGGAACAGCCGCAGCGGCATCAGCGGCGTCCGGCCGCGGGCCTGGACGCGCAGGAACACCGCCACCAGGGCCACCGCGAGCACGGCCGCCGCGACCGTCTCGGCCCGCGCCCAGCCCGCTTCCGAGCCGTGCGCGACCGCGAAGATCAGCAGCGTGATGCCGGCGGTGCCGGTGAGCGTTCCGGGCACGTCCACGCCGCCCCGGGTGGCGCGGCCGTCGGGGGGCAGCAGGGCGAAGGCGCCGACGACGCCCACGGCGGTCAGCGGGACGTTGACGTAGAACACGGCCTGCCAGCCCAGGGCCTGGGTGAGCACCCCGCCGGCCAGCGCGCCCGCGGTGAGCCCGCCCGCGCCCGCCATGGCCCAGACCGTCAGCGCGCGGTTGCGCTCCCTGCCCTCGGCGAAGGCGGTGTTGACCAGGGCCAGCACCGCCGGGAACAGCACCGCGCCGGCCAGGCCCTGCAGGGCGCGCCCGGCGAGCAGCGCCGCCGGCGCCGTGGCCAGGCCGCCCAGCACGGAGGCCACGCCGTACAGCACCATGCCGAGCACGAACATCCGCCGGCGTCCGGCCAGGTCGGACAGGCGCCCGCCGAACAGCAGGAAACCTCCGTAGAGGACGGCGTACGCGGTGACCACCCATTGCAGGGTGTGCGGCGTGAAGCCGACATCGGAGGCGATGTCCGGCAGGGCCACATAGATGATGGTGAAGTCGAGACTGATGATCAGATGCCCCAGCGCGAGCAGCGCGAGGCTCCACCCCGGCCGCCGGATGCGGGCCGGGGAGCGGGTGATGGACATGGATGTGCCTTTCGTCCGTACGGGGTCCGGTGGCCTGTCATGGCTGCACCGGAACCGGCGGACACTTGTTGGCACACCCCCTGAGGGCACTGGGGTGGGCGGCGCCCGGGCTCGGGCCGTCCGGTCCGGTCATCGCCCCTCCCCCAGGTGTTCCGCGCCGTCTCCCGGACGACTATGCCGCCCGCCGCGGTCCGCGGGATCGGCCGTCCGGTCACCGTGGCCCGGGACCTTGGACCTAGGACCAGGGGCGGGCCCGGTGACAGCATGCGGCGCCGGCCTGCAGCTTCCTGACGTCTCCCGCCCTGGATCGCGCCCCTGTCGGATCCCACAGTGGAGGTACGAGAGACAGACCTCAGGCAGACGAGACGGAGATGAGACCCCATGTTCGCCCCTTCACGCCGCACGGCGACGAGGAAGCCATGCTGATCCAGGTGACGATGCGCCAGGTCCGCGGGCTGCCGATCCTCGGCTCCCCGATCGACGGGATCCGCATCATGGCGCTCCTGCCGGGCCGCTGGCACAAGGACCTCACCCAGGCCGGCGGGGACATCGTCATCCGGATGCGCGTGGACGAGCCCCTGACGAGCGCGCAGGTGCGCGCCGAGGTGACCCGGACCCTCGCCAACCCCGAGGTGGACCGGTGGGAGCTGGTGGCCTGCCGCGTCCTGTCCCACAGCAGCACAGCCGCAAGGGAGGAAGACCAGTGATCGCATCTGTGGTGGCGCCGGGAGAGTGCCAGGTCTGGTGGGCCGGCCCGCGCGACCATCCGGAGGGGACCCTGCTGTCGGTGCTCAGCGAGCCCGAGCTGGAACGGGCCGCGCGCTTCCGCCGCGAGCCCGACCGCAGGCGGTTCCTGACCGGCTCGTGGCTGCTGCGCACCGCGAGCGCCGTGCAGCTCGGGATCCGTCCCGAGGACGTCGTGGTGAACCGGTCGTGCCCCGACTGCACCAGGTACCACGGCAAGCCGCAGGTCAGGGCGCCCGGATTCCCGCTGCACGTGTCGGTCTCGCACTCCGAGGACCGGGTCGCGGTGGCCGTGACGACCGAGGGGCCGCTGGGGGTGGACGTGGAGGCCGTGCCCGCCGACCCGGTGGACGACCTGGCCCGCTGCGCGCTCACCGAGGCCGAGCTGGCCGTCCTGGAGGCCTTCCCCCAGGAGGACAGGTACGAGGCGTTCGCGAAGGTCTGGGTGCGCAAGGAGGCGGCGCTCAAGGCCACCGGGCACGGCCTGCGGGTGCCTCCGACGGAGGTGGCGGTGAGCGGTCCGGCCGACGACCCGGCCCTGCTGAGCTGGCCGCTGGACATCCCGCCGGAGAACCTGCGGTTCCGCGTCCTGTCGCCCGGCCGCGGCTACGTCGCCGCGGTCGCGGTGATCACCAGCCGTCCGGTCGAGGCGGTGGAGTTCCACCTGCCCGCCGCGCGGGCAGACTTCGCACGTGGCCCCCTGCCGGGGCCGCTGGCCGGCGTCGCGTGACGAGGAGGACGATCCAGATGAGAAGGACCTTCCTCCTCCTGCCGGGCTCCTGGTCGGGCGCGTGGATCTGGGAGCCCGTCGTCCGGCGGCTGCGCCTGCTCGGGCACGACGCCCGCGCCGTCACCCTGCGCGGCCTGTCCGGGCCGCGCGGCGACGTCGCGGGCGTCGGCCTGCAGACGCACGTGGACGAGGTGCTGACCCTGCTGAAGAACGAGGGCCTGCGCGACGTCGTGCTCGTCGGGCACAGCTACTCGGGGCTGGTGGCCGGCCAGGTCGCCGACCGGGCGCCGGGCCGCGTCGCGCACACCGTGTACGTCGAGGCGTCCCTGCCGCACGACGGCCGTTCGATGCTGCACGCCTTCCCCGACCGGCAACGGGAGCAGGAGCTGCGCCTGATCGAGGCCGGCGGGGGCCGCTGGCCCGCCCCCGACCACACGTTGCTGGCCGAGGGACAGGGCCTCACGGCGGCGCAGGCGCGCTGGCTGGCCGCCCGCTTCGTCGGCCACCCCGGCCGCACCGTGGCCGAGGCGGCCGTGCTCAGCACGCCGCTGGAGCGGCAGCGGGCCAGCTACGTCGTGTGCGCCCTGGACCACTTCCAGGGCAGTCTGTCCCCCGATGTGTCCGCGCTGCGCGCGGCACCGTCCTGGGACTTCCACACGCTGGACACCGGCTGCTGGCCGATGGTCTCAGCGCCCGGCCCGCTCGCCGCTGTGCTGTCCGACGCCGTCGCCGGCCGCCTCTGAGCGGGCGGCGTCCTCGGGACCCGGTGCTAGCCCGGGCCGCGAGGAGCCGGGCAGCAGCCGCCGCAGCGACCCGGCGTGCAGGAACCACAGCAGGCCCAGCGCCACGGCCAGGAGCAGGGCGCTGAAGACCCACTCGTTCGACCCGCCCGGCCCGTAGACGCGGCCGCCGGAGCCGATGTCCACCGCGCGGACCGGCTGCCCGGCCTGGTGGGTGTAGCGGTCGCTGCCGTAGATCTCGACGTCCGAGCGGCGGACGGCGCCGTCGTCAGAGCGGAAGTCCCCCGTCCAGACGCAGGACTCGTGCCCCGGATGCGTGATGCAGGCCAGCGTGCGCGGCACGAACACCCCGGGCGCGCCGTCGGCGCGGGCAGCGCGGACGACCGTGCCGAGGTTCGGCACGGTCAGGAACAGCAGGAAACCCGCCATCAGGCTGAGCACGAACGAGAAGGCTGGGGAGACCCCGCGGCGCCCGGAGCGCGCCATCACGCGGGCGAGACCGCGCAGGAGCAGCGCATGGCCGCCCGCTCGGCCGGGCGGGGGCCGCGGTGCAGGAGCATGGCCACCACCATGGGCACGAAGACCAGCCCGTTGTAGAACAGGTGCAGCTCCATGCGCGGGACGAGGAACTGGATGATGCTCGTCGGCACCGGACGGCCCATCAGGTTGTTCCCGGTGAGCGCCTGGAGGAGCAGCAGCAGGTGCTCCAGGTGGTGCCAGATCTGGATGCCCAGGGAGATGTTCCACCACGTACGGGACCTGCCGGTGAAACCGGACCGCAGCATGAGCAGGCCGATGAGCATCAGCAGCGCGTAGCCGTAGTGCATCCACTCGGAGCTGACCAGCCAGGGGAAGGGCATGCCGAGGACGCCGCGCGCCTCCTTCAGCGGCCAGCCCAGCACGTAGACCTGGATGGCCTGGGCGACGTGCTCGGCCCAGTGGGCCAGCACCACGACGAGGTAGAGGGTGAGGGCGGGCTTGTGGTACCGGGTGTTGAGCGCGGTCAACAGGCCGGCGGACTGCGACACCGTGTGGGTGGCCATGCGGAACCTCGGCTTCCGGGATCGTCGGTCGCGCGTCGTCCCGGCCTGGCGAGGTCGCCGGTGGATGGTCTTCGGTCCCCTTCGGGTGTGCCTGCTCCGGGAGATCGCGAGTTCAGTGTCCGTTGCGATCCCGCGCCTGACAACTCACAAATTGCGCGGCAGGCCGGCGAGCAGTTGCTTGGTCGTCAGGGTGACGCCGCAGCGGCCCGCGACGTAGCCGAGCGTCCGCCGGTGGTCGGCGGCGGTGAGGTCGGCGACGGCGTCGGCCACCACGTACGGCTGGATGTCGTGGGTGAAGGCGTCGAGCGCGGTGGTCAGGACGCCGATGTGGGCGTAGACCCCGGCGATGAGGAGCTGGTCGCGTCCCGACTCGCGCAGCCACCACAGCAGGCTCGTCTCGTGGAAGGCGCTGTAGCGCCGCCGGGTGAAGATCCAGTCGCCCGGCCCCGGCGCCATCGGCTCGGGGAAGCCGCGCCGGGCGGGTTCCAGCCGGTCGCTGCGCCGCCAGAAGTCCTTGGCCAGCCCCTGCTGCTCGCCGGTCAGCAGTCCCGGCTGGGCCGCGTAGGCCACGGGGACGCCGAGGCGCGCGCACAGCTCGCGCAGCGCCGTCACGTTGCGCACCAGGTCGGTCAGCGGCGCCTCGCCGGACGGGAAGAGGTCGAGGCAGGCGTGCTGCAGGTCCACCAGCAGCAGGACGGCCCGGCGGCGGTCGGGCGTCCAGGTGACCGCGGCGGGCGGCAGCTCGGCGGCGTCCGGCATCGGATAGGGCTCGATTTCTGAAACGACCGGCACGGCGACCTCCGAATTTCTCTCAGCTTTTTGAGGCTGTCTCCATGATGTGCCGCATACGGCGGCCCCGGAAATGCGGAACGGCGGCAGGAAGCTGACTTCCCGCCGCCGTTTCCAGCCATTTTCCTTTTTCCCGGACGCCTGCCGGGTCCACGGTCAGAGCCCGGCCGCGGCGCGCAGTTCCTCCGTCCGGTTCACCCGCTCCCACGTGAACTCGTCGCGGCCGAAGTGCCCGTAGGCGGAGGTCTCCGCGTAGACGGGACGCAGCAGGTCCAGGTCCCGGATGATCGCGGCCGGCCGCAGGTCGAACACTTCGCGCACGGCGTCGTGCACCCGCTCCCTGGGCACCCGCTCGGTGCCGAAGCACTCCACGAACAGGCCCACCGGCCGCGCCTTGCCGATCGCGTACGCCACCTGGACCTCGCACCGCCCGGCCAGCCCGGCGGCGACCACGTTCTTGGCCACCCAGCGCATGGCGTAGGCGCCCGACCGGTCCACCTTGGAGGGGTCCTTGCCGGAGAACGCGCCGCCGCCGTGCCGGGCCATGCCGCCGTACGTGTCGATGATGATCTTGCGTCCGGTCAGGCCCGCGTCGCCCATCGGGCCGCCGACCTCGAACCGGCCCGTGGGGTTGACCAGCAGCCGGTAGCCGGTCGTGTCGATCCCCGCCGCGGCCAGCACCGGCTCGACGACCTCGCGCGTGACGTCGGGGGCCAGCATGTCGGTCAGCCCGACGTGGGCGGCGTGCTGGGTGGACAGCACGACGGTGTCCAGGCGGACCGGCCGGTCGCCCTCGTACTCGACGGTGACCTGGGTCTTGCCGTCCGGCCTCAGGTACGGCACCGTCCCGGCCCTGCGGACCTCCGCCAGCCGCCGGGCCAGCCGGTGGGCCAGCATGATCGGCAGCGGCATCAGCTCGGGCGTCTCCTCGCACGCGTAGCCGAACATCAGGCCCTGGTCGCCGGCGCCCTGCCGGTCCAGCTCGTCGGCGGCGTCCTCGTCGCGGTGCTCGCAGGCGTCGTCCACGCCGCGGGCGATGTCGGGCGACTGGGTGCCGATCGACACCGACACGCCGCAGGAGGCCCCGTCGAAGCCCTTCTGGGAGGCGTCGTAGCCGATCTTCAGGATCGTCTCCCTGACCAGGCCGGGGATGTCCACGTACGTCTGCGTGGTGACCTCGCCCGCGACGTGCACCATGCCCGTGGTGATCAGCGTCTCGACCGCGACGCGGCTGCCGGGGTCCTTGGCCAGCAGGGCGTCCAGGATGCTGTCGCTGATCCTGTCGGCGATCTTGTCGGGGTGGCCTTCGGTGACCGATTCGGAGGTGAACAAACGACGTGACACCGACGCCTCCTAGTAGGGCAGCCGGCGCCCCGAAGGGGTGCGCAGGTCGAGTGCGGTCACGGGCGGACGCGGTTTCTTCGGCCGCGGCACGCGAATCACTTTGGGCATGGGACGGCTCCACATCTTGGCGGCGGGAAAACTCGAATTTCCCGGACACAGATCATCCAAGATTCGCGTCGAGCATTCTTCTCCGATGACCTGCGCGGCGAATGTTCGTTCCGAGAATAACCACGGCCGGGCGTGCCGGGTTCTTTCCCTGTGCGCCATCGGGGCCGGTCGGGCAATTCAGGAGATGCCTCGTACGCTCCGGCGGAGCCACGATGCTCCTGATGCCCGGATCGCCCTTCTGTCGGGCGGATCACCCACGCCGGGTCCCGGCCGCCCCGGCGACGAAAGGCTGATCATGAACGGAATCAGCGCGGAGATCGGGATCATCGGCGGGAGCGGGTTCTCCTCGGTCGCCGACGGCGTCCGGGAGGTCGCGCTCACCACCCCGTACGGCGAGCCGTCGGCCCCGCTCTCGCTCGCCCGGGTAGGCGGCCGCACGGTCGCCTTCCTGCCCCGCCACGGACGCGACCACCGCCGGCCGCCGCACCGCATCAACTACCGGGCCAACCTGTGGGCGCTGCACTCGGTGGGCGTGCGCCAGGTCCTCGCGCCGTGCGCGGTCGGCTCGCTCCGGCCCGAGCTGGGACCCGGCGTGCTGGCGGTGCCCGACCAGCTCGTGGACCGGACCTCCGGACGGGCGCAGACGTACTTCGACGACGCGGCGGTGCACGTGCCGTTCGCGGACCCGTACTGCCCGGTGGGCCGGGAGACGGTGCTCGACGCCGCGGCGGCGACCGGCCAGGACTGCGTGGACGGCGGGACGATGGTGGTGATCGAGGGCCCGCGCCTGTCCAGCCGGGCCGAGTCGCAGTGGTACGCCGCGCAGGGCTGGTCGCTGGTGGACATGACCGGCTGCCCGGAGGCGGCGCTCGCCCGCGAGCTGGCCCTGTGCTACGTGCCGGTCGCGCTGGTGACGGACCTGGACGCCGGGCTCGGCGTGGGCTCGGGCGCACGCCGGGACGAGCTCTTCACGATCTTCCACGAGGGCCTGGACCGGCTGCGGGCGCTGGTGGTGGCGACCGTGGCCCGGCTGCCGCGCACCCGTACGTGCGACTGCGCGCGAGCCCTGGACGACGCCGCCCTCCCCGCCGAGGCGGACCACCTCGGCCCCCTCCCGGCCTGACCTTCCGGGAATCCCGGAGCATGCGGAAACCCGGGTCCCCGCCGCCCCGCGGGAACCCGGGTGAGATCGCGGCGCCTACACCGCCATCGGCACGTGCGCGTCCAGGGCGACGCGTTCGACCAGCGCCTCCAGGTTGGGATCCGCGTCGAAGACGTCGCCGACGTCGATGGAGACGCCCAGCTCCTCCTTGATCCGCCCGACCATCCGCGCCGCGGCCGCGAACTCCCCTTCGAGGTCGGAGAACGTCGCCGCCTCCAGCCCCTCGGGCACGTCGAGCACCTCGTACCAGATGTCGCCGACCTTCTCCCGGAGCTCGGAGAGGCTGAGTTCGCCGGTCATGGGCCGTCCCTTCTCAAGGTCTGCACGTGATTGTCGCAACGGCCCCCGGGCGGCTACATCTCCGAGAGTGCCCTGGCCCTGACCTGGCCGAGCAGCGCGTCCAGCGTCCCGTCGCGCAGCAGCGCGGCCAGTTCGACGGCCACGTCGAGCCGGTCCTGGATCTGGGCGGCCATCCGCAGCGCCGCGAGCGCCGTGCCGCCGAGCTCGCCGAAGGTGGCGTCGGCCTCGTCCGCGCCGACGTCGAGCACCGTGTTCCAGATGTCGGTGACGTGCCTGTCGACGTCCGCCGGATCCACGTCGCCCACCCTCCCCTGAGGCTCCCTTGGGGGGACCATAAGGCGCGGGGGCGGCGGGCGCTTGTCCCCACGTGCGCACCTGCGTCGCCGTCCGAGGTCAGGACGCGGCCCGTTGCGGTTCCCGCGTCCGCGACAACGCGCGGACGATGCGCGCGTGCCCCTCGTTCCCTCTGGCCAGCACGTCGGCCACCGGGCCGTCGTCGGCGGCGCGCAGGGCGGCGGCGACGCGGTGCAGGTCGCGGCCCATCGCGTCCAGCAGGTCGGCCACCGGGGCCGCGTTGTGCGCCAGGATGTCCCGCCACATGCCGGCGGGGCTGCCGGCCACCCGCGTCACGTCCCGCAACGCCCCGGCGGCCAGCGCCAACCCGTCCCCGCCCGGGGCCGCATCGGCGAGCCCATCCACGTCACCGCCCATCGCCGCACCGGCGAGCCCGTCCACGTCGCCGCCCGGGATCGGGTCGGCGGGCCCGTCCAGGTCGCCGGTCGCGAAGCGGGCGGCGAGCGCGGCCGACAGGACCAGCGGCACGTGCGACACCGCCGCGACGGCCCGGTCGTGGGCGTCCGGCGCGAGCAGCGTCACCTCGGCCCCGCACGCGGTCGCCAGCGCCGCCGCCGTGCGCAGCGCGCGCGGCGACAGCGCCGGATGGGGGCACAGCGCCCACGTCCTGCCCTCGAACAGGCCCGCCCGCGCCGCTCCGGGCCCGGACACCTCCCGCCCGGCCATCGGATGGCCGGGCACGTAGCGGGCCAGGTCGCAGCCGTTCCGCTCGGCCTCGGCGAGGATCCGCGTCTTGGCGCTGGCCACGTCCGTGTAGACCGTCCCCAGCTCGCGGTCCTGCGCCTCACGCAGGACGGCGGCCACCGACGAGGGCGGCGTGGCGATCACGACGACGTCGGCCGGGCCCGCACCGGTCCGCAGCGCCGTGCCCGCGCCCATCCGCGCGGCCTGCGCCAGCGCCCACGGGTCGTGGTCGGCCAGCTCGACCCGCACGCCCGCCCGCCGCAGCGCGCACGCCACGGACGTGCCGATCAACCCACAGCCGATCACCACGACACGGCGGATTGGGGACATGGCCGGAACCTCGCTTCCCTGGGACGTCACTCCCCCATGGTCGCGGCGCGAGGCGCCCGGCGGCGGTACGCGGACCGTCTTCTTGCTGCCGCCCCACGGCACGTTCCTGCCAGCGCACCCCCAGGTCAAGCCCCTGGACGCGCTCCTACGATCACGACATGTCCTACTACGACCTGCTGTCCCGGCCGGTACGCCCGCCCGACCGCGTGCTCCGCTACGGCGACCGCCACCCCGACCAGGTGATCGACGTCTACGAGGGCACCGGCCGCCCGCCCCTCGTTCTGCTGCACGGCGGCTACTGGCTGGCCGAGTACGACAGGAGCCACACCCGTCCCATGGCCGCCGCCCTGGCCGCGCTCGGTCACACCGTCTGGCTGCCCGAGTACCGCAGGGTGGGCCAGGAGGGCGGCGGCCACCCGGGCACGTTCGACGACGTGGCCGCCGCGCTGGACCTCGTACGGGCGGAGTGCCCGTCCGGGGTGCTGCTGGTGGGCCACTCCGCGGGCGGTCACCTCGCGCTCTGGTCGGCGCTGCGGCACCGTCTGCCGCCCGGCTCCCGCTGGCACGCCGAACCGGCGGTCAACGGCGTGGTGGGCCTGGCCGCCGTCTGCGACCTGGGCGAGGCGTTCACGGCGGGGCTCGGCGGCGGCGCGGCCCGCGCCCTGCTCCACGACCGCGCCGACCTGCTGGACGAGGTGGACCCGATGCGCCTGCTGCCCCACGACCGGGGACCGCTGGTGCTGGTGCACGGCGTCAGGGACCGCGTGCTGCCGGTGTCGATGAGCCGCCGCATGGCGGCGGGCGAGACGTCGGCCGTCCTGGTCGAACCGGCGGACGCCGGCCATTTCAGCCTGATCGACCCCCTGTCGAGCACCTGGCCCCTGATCGTCGCGGCGGTGGAGGCCGCGGCGGCGTATGAGCCGGGGCCCGCCGAACCGGGAGGCCGGGAGGCGGCGGGTCAGGAGAGTTCGACCGCGCGTTCCGGGCAGTTGGCCGCGGCCAGGCGGGCCGCCTGCTCCTCGCCCGGCGGTACGGCGCCGTCGCCCAGCACCTCCCCGTAACCCTCGGCGTCCTCGCCGAACAGGGTGGGCGCGAGGTCGTAGCAGCGACCGTGCCCCTGGCAGCGCCCAGGGTCGATGCGCACGTTCATGACGGTGCTCCGTTCGGGGTGGGGGCGGTTCGGGAGGAGGTCGTGAGCGCGCCGACGACGCGGGCGAGCAGGGCCGCCCACTCGTCGTCGTCAACGGCGTGCAGGTCGGAGGTGACCAGGGCGCTGCCCATGGACAACAACAGGCAGAAGTGGGCCAGCGCGGCGGGCGACAGCGCCGGGTCCAGCTCCCCCCGGTCCTGGGCGAGGCGGGCCAGCGCGGCCATCGAACCGGCGCTCTCGCCGACGTAGTCGCGCATGGGCCTGGCGACGTCCTCGTCCCGGCGGGCGGCGACGAGGGCCTCGACGATGAGGTAGCCGGGGGCGTCACGACGCTGCGGCAGCCACCGTCCGATCTCCAGGAGCAGATCGGGGACGGGCCGGTCGGGGTCGGCGGCGAACAGGTCGGCCAGCCGCCGCCGCCCGTGCGCGCGCAGCGCCGCCACCAGCAGCTCGGCCTTGGAGCCGAAGTGCGCGTACAGCGCGCCGTTGCTCACCCCGGCGGCGGCGGCGATGTCGGCGACGCGGGTGCCGTCGTACCCGCGCTCGGCGAACGCCTCCGCGGCGGCGCGCAACAACCGTTGACGAGTCTCGGCGGCGGTGACGCCGGCGATTCGGCCCATGGCAGCATTAAACAGCCCGCCCACCCGGAACGTGACCATCAACCGGCCCCCTCGCCCCCACGCGCCGGCCCCCCGACGAGCAAGCGGCAGGTGTCCTCGCCCGGCTGATCCGGCTCCGCTAGTCGAGCCAGCCCAGCCGGGTGGCGCGGACGCCTGCCTGAAACCGGCTGGTGGCGCCGAGCAGCGCGCTCACTTCACCCACCACGCGCGTGACCGTCCGGGTGGAGATCCCCAGCGTGCGGGCGATCGCCGAATCCTTGGCGCCGACGGCCAGCAGACGCAGGATGGCGCGCTGCTGCTCGGTGAGCGCCCCGGCGTCCGAGGAGCCGGGGACGTCCTTCGGCTCCGACGCCGTCATCCAGCAGTTGTCGTACAGCGCTGCCAGGGACCTCACCACTCCCCTGCCGCGGATCACCAGTGCGCCGGCGTCCAGGTGGGCGGGGTCGGCCTGGACGACGGCGGTGTGCCGGTCGTAGACGAGCATCCGGGTGGGCACGACGGGCGCGGCCCGCACCTCGCGG
Organism: Nonomuraea sp. NPDC051191; assembly: GCF_044455665.1. NCBI lineage: Bacteria > Bacillati > Actinomycetota > Actinomycetes > Streptosporangiales > Streptosporangiaceae > Nonomuraea > Nonomuraea sp. NPDC051191. The sequence continues at coordinate 429,883 of NZ_JBITEZ010000006.1, forward strand.
CCCTGCCGCGTCCACCGATCCACGAACCCACGCAGTACCGGCTGGGAGAAAGAGCTCTGCGCGTGCAGCGCGCGCACCCGCACCCCTCTGGCGAGCGCGCGCTCCGATCTCTCCAGGCCCTCTGCCAGCGACGCGGGCGTCCAGTCGGCGACCGGATGCATGCTGAGGATCTCGTGCCCGGCCTGTTCGCTCAGTTCCGTGATGCGCCGGGCCAGCCGCGTCGCCATCTCGTCCCGCGTGAAGAAGTCGACGTCCATGTCACGCTCGGCGCGGCCAGGCAGGTTCAGGTAGCTCCTGGCGACCGCGGCGACCGCGACGTGCTGCTCCACCAGGCGGTCCAGGAGGCGGTGGCTCTCCTCAAGACTCCGCCTGAGCATCGCCGCGGCGTCCACCGGCGCCTCGGCGTCCGGGTCGAGCAGGCGCAGCCGGGTGAGATGCTCCTGGACGCGGGCGATCTGCGCGGTGGTGACCCCCATCGCCGCCGCCGCGTCGGTGAGCGACTCGGCGCGTTCCAGCATGCGCGCGTAGATCGCCTTGCTGACCTGGTCGTCGTCTTCGTACGGCACGCCGGCCGCTCCTTCCTTCTTGTCTTCGACTTCGACGAGGCCGGCTGTGGGGTCACGGGCGAGCAGGCGCTCAGCGCGGTTGCGCATGGATCACTACTATGCCTGATGGTAGATGCTCTCTTCGGGGCCAGCGTGGCCGGTGAGGTCAAGGGTCGCAGTGCTCGACATGTGCGGGGCGATCGGGCCCCGGAGCTGGATGACGGTGACCGCTGTGGTCCAACGATACTCCTTAGTAGTTTTGGAGAGGTACCGCCTCGTTTGGAGCCGGGTCGCCCGGGGCTCACATCCGGGGTGCGTGCGCGGCCAGGTCCTCGGTCACGGGCAGGCACTGGGCCTCCAGGACGGCGGCTATCCGCTGGACCTCCAGCGGTACGTTCTGGATCACGGCCAGCTCGTGCGCGCGACGCAGGCAGGCGGCCGCCTCGGCCGGGCGTCGTAGCGGATGACCCGCCGTCGCGCCTTGGCCCAAGTGGTGAAGACGAAGTGATGCAGCCACTCGTTCTTGAGCGCACTGAAGAACGACTCGGCCAGCGTTGTCCCAGCAGTCCCCGGTACGTCCACCGAGCGGCACATGTCCAGGCCCATCAGGGAGGAGCCGAACTCATCTGAGGTGTGGTTCGAGCCGCGGTCGGTATGGAATGCGGCGCCGGGCTGGAGCAGGCCGGCGCCGGCAGCCATCCATCCGGATCGCGTCCTTGACCAGGTCGGCGCGGTTGGGGCAGCGACAGGAAACACTGGCTCCATGACGTATCCGGACCTGCCCTTCTCCCACGTCAAGATCCGTGTCGCCGGCCTGGTGTTCTGCGGGCGCGAGCTGGCACTCATCCGCCGTGACCGGCCGTCGGGGGCGCTGTACACGCCACCCGGCGGCAACGTGCACCCCGGAGAGGACCTTGTGGACGCCTTGAGCCGGGAACTCGCCGAGGAACTGCGACTCGACCCCGGCGATGCGACCGTGCCGCAGCTGTGCTGGATCCAAGATCAGATGATCACCAGGCCCGGCCCGACCCCGCCCCCGCGCAAGCTCCACCTGATCTTCCGTCTGCACATCACCCCGGAGGTGCGCGCGAAGCTCGCCACGGTCGAGTACGACGAACTCCCGGACGGCACCAGCGAGCCGGGGATCATCGAGTGGGTGGACCACCGGCAGGCCGCGCGGCTGAACCTGTTCCCCCTCATCGGCGTGGCGGTGAGCACGCTGGCCGACCCCACCGCGCCTCCCGCGAATCCGTACCTGACGCCGATGACCGACGCCACCTACACCTGGAGGTAGGCATGGTCTCGGGCGACGTGCCGGAGTCGCGCATCGCCCCTGCGAGGGGTTCTTCTGATCGCCGTGATCGCTCATGTACGTGATGACAAACCGTTGTCGCATACATGAGCGATCAAGCCCGGCCGCTGCCGTCTCGTTCGGTCAACCCGGTTTGCGGTGTCGCGTCGGGCCCCGTCCCACCCGAGTGATCCGGCCCGGCAGGCCCGGCCCCGACGTCAGAGCCGGGTCATGGTGGATTCGTATCCGCCTCCGCCGGGGTAGACCCATGCGCCGGTGACGGTGGTGCCGTCAGCGCTGACCGTGCCTTCGTAGTAGGCAGGGCCGCCCTTCACGCCGCCCCAGATGGTCAAGGTGTCGCCGGACAGCTCGTACACGTAGTCAAGCGTGTTGCCGGTCGAGTCGTAGAAGCGGGACACGACGTCCGCCCCGGCCGGCTCGCCGAACGGGCGCAGATTGCCGATCACTTCCAGACCGGTGACGGGCTGGCCGAACTGGGCGAGGTCGACGTGCTGGAGCAGGAAGAAGCCGCCGGGCATCCACTCGTACCGTACGGTTCCCTCGGCGCCGCCGGTGATCGCCCAGGTGCCGACCAGGCGGTCCAGGGCCTTCAGTGCGGCGCTCGGCTCGTAGGTCTCCGACATCTCGGACATCTCATCCTCCTTGAGGTTTGGTCAGTGCTCGCCGGTACCTCGGAGGCCGCCCACGGGCCTCGACACGTCCGAGTGGTGATTCAGATCACATCGCCGCCGGTGTCGAGAAGCCGGATCCCGCCACGAGGTAGCGGCAAGACCCCATCAAGGAGGAAGTCATGGCCGCCACAGCCGCCACCACCCGCCCGTCCGGCCGCCTGCTGCTCGCCGCCGCCCTGGCCGGGCCGGTCTTCTTCACCTCGGCCGTCGTCCAGATGCTCACCCGCGAAGGCTTCGACCTCACCCGCCATCCGATCAGTCAGCTCTCCACCGGCAACCTCGGCTGGATCCAGATCCTCACGTTCGTGCTGGCCGGCGTGGGCGGCCTGGCGCTGGCCGCCGGTGTGGGGCGCACCCTCACCGAGGGGATCGGCCGCCGGGCGCTGCCCGTCCTGGTCGGGATCTTCGGGGTCGGGATGATCGCGGCCGGCGCGTTCACCATGGACCCGGAGAACGGCTTCCCCGCCGGAACCCCCGACCGGCCGGTGGCGCAGATGTCCTGGCACGGCGTGGCGCACTCGACCGCGGCCGCCCTCTCCTTCACGGCGCTGGCCATCGCCGCCATCGTGCTGGCCGTCCGCTGCGCCCGCCGCCGCGCCGTACCGGCCGCGGCCGGCAACGGCGCCGCCGCGCTCGTCCTGCTGCTGCCCATGTCGCCGGAGCACATGAGCGTCCAGATCGCCGTCAACGGCCTGGTCGCCTTCACCTGGACGACCGTCCTGGCCCTGTCCCTGCGCCGCTCCGCCTGACCTCACATACCCTGTACCGACGTTCGACAAGAGGATCCGCCATGAAGTATCTGCTGCTCGGCTACACCCCCGCGGCCGCCTGGGACGCCGCGACCGCCGACGCCCCGTCCGAGGAAGCCCTGGCGGCGTTCGCCGCCTACCAGAGGTTCGAGCAGGAACTGATCGCCACCGGCGAGTTCGTCGGCAGCGAGGGGCTCGGCCATCCGGCGGTCAGCACCACGGTCAGGAGGTCCGGCGACGGCGTGGTGGCGACCGACGGACCGTTCGCCGAGCTGAAGGAGGTCCTGGCCAGCTTCGCCGTGATCGACGTGGCGAGCCAGGAGCGAGCCGTGGAGATCGCCTCCCGGATCGTCGAGGTGCTGGGTGAGCCGATCGAGATCCGGCCGATCATGGGCGAGGACTTCACCGGGTGACCCCCGGGCCGGGCGGCGCCGGGCACGAGCGGACGGCCGTCACCACAGCGGGAAGGGCACACGCAGCGTGAACGCCGACATCGAACACCTCCTGCGCGTCGAGGCGCCCCAGGTGCTCGGCGCGCTGGTACGCCGCTTCGGCCGGTTCGACGTCGCCGAGGACGCGGTGCAGGAAGCGCTCCTGGCCGCGAGCCGCGCCTGGCCGGCCGAGGGCGTACCGGACAATCCGCGCAGTTGGCTGATCCGCGTCGGCTACCGGCGGATGGTCGACGCGCTCCGCGCCGACCAGGCCAGGCGCCGGCGCGAGCAGGAGGCCGGCGTCGCCGAACTGGCCCTGCAGGAACCGGCCCGCCGGCCCGGCCCGGCGCGGGAGACCGACGACAGCCTCGCCCTGTTGCTGCTGTGCTGCCATCCCACGCTGAGCGCCACCTCCCAGGTCGCGCTCACGCTGCGGGCCGTGGGCGGCCTGACCACCGCCGAGATCGCGCACGCGTACGGAACAACCGAGAACACCATGGGCACCCGGATCAGCCGCGCCAAGCAGCAACTGGCCCGCGCCGGCGCCCGCTTCACCCCGCCGGCCGACCTGAGGCGCGACGGCAGGATGGCCGCCGTCATGCAGGCGCTCTACCTGATCTTCAACGAGGGCTACACCGCCTCCACCGGCGACCGGCTCGCCCGCGTCGACCTGACCGGCGAGGCCATCCGGCTGACCCGCATGCTCCACGCCTCCGTGCCCGACGACGCGGAGGTGACCGGCCTGCTCGCGCTGATGCTGCTCACCGAGGCCCGCCGTCCCGCGCGCACCGGTGGTCACGACGAGCTGGTGCCCCTGGACGAGCAGGACCGGACGCGCTGGGACACCGGCCTCATCGGCGAGGGCACCCAACTGATCGACGGCGTCTGGACCCGCCGCGAGGTCGGCCCCTACCAGCTCCAGGCGGCGATCGCGGCCGTCCACGCCGCGGCCGCGTCGCCGGAGCGGACGGACTGGCCGCAGATCGCGGCGCTCTACCTGTGGCTCGAACGGCTCACCCCCACCGCGCCGGTACGGCTGAGCCGGGTGGTGGCCGTGACCAAGGCGTACGGGCCGGCCCGGGGACTGGCCCTGCTCGACGATCTCAACCACCGCTTCCAGCTCGACCGGGACCCGCTGGTCCGGCGACGCGAACACGCCGTGCGCGCCCACCTGCTCTCGATGACCGGCGACGCGACCGGCGCGGCCCGGCTGTATCGCGAGGCGGCCTCCCTGACCGGCAACCAGATCGAGCAGCGATACCTCCTCGACCGCGCCGACCACCTCGCCTGAGGCGCCCGGCCTTCCCGCAGATCGGGCAAGCCCCGGCTGCACTTGGTCATGAACGTGGCGTCAGCCGGCCGCCGAGGGCCGAGGTGGACAGCGTCACCTCCGGTAGGTATCTTCTCCGGGTCCCGCCCGACCTGTCCGCAGCCGGAACCGGCGCAATCCCACCTCCGAGAGCGGCGCCTCAGGCCGAGTGACCGCGCCTCTCATCCAAGGAAGACGCCTCGTGACCGACATCGTCCCGCTGCGGAAGAACGTGCGTTTTCAACTGCTGTGGGTCGGCAGCGCGGTCTCCGAGCTGGGGTCGGAGCTCACCAGGCTCGCCATGCCACTGCTGGTGCTGGCGCTCACCGGCTCGCCTGGGTTGGCGGGCATCGTCGCCGGAGCCCGTACTGTCGCCTTCCTCGCGGTCCAGATGCCGGCCGGCGTCTGGGTGGACCGGTGGGACCGCCGCCGCACGCTCATCACGGCCCAGGGCCTCCAGGCGGTTGTCTCCGCAGTGCTGACGGCGCTCGTCATCACCGGTCATGTTCAGGTCTGGCAGTTCATCACACTGGCTGTGCTGGACGGGCTGTGCGTCGCGTTCGTCGGCCCCGTCCAAGAGACGGCGATCCGCGGCATCGTCCCCTCGGGCCAACTGCACAGTGCATATGCACAGGAGGAGGCTCGTACACACGCGGCTGGTCTGATCGGCCCTCCGCTCGGCGGCCTGCTGTACGGCCTGGGCCGGGCGGTGCCCTTCGTCGTCGACACCATCACCTTCCTTGCCGCCACGCTCTTCTACGCCCTTGCGAAGGTGCCGCGCCGCCCGGCGGACGAGCCGCCGACCTCTGCCCGAGACGACGGCGAGGAGCAACGGCCGATCCGGCGTAGCATGCGCCGGGAGGCGGCCGAGGCCATCGCCTGGCTGTGGCGCCGCCACGGCCTGCGGGAGGTCACCGCGGCGGTGATGATCCTCAACCTGCTGGGCGGAGCGTTCCTCATCCCGCTGATCGTGCTCGTCGGCGAACGCGGCGGTGACGCGCGCGTCACCGGCACGGTCCTGGCCGGCCTCGGAATCGGCGGACTCACCGGTGCGCTGCTGTCGGGCCGCATCAGCAGGCTCCTGCCGCCCGGCAGACTCCTGCTGGCCGTCGTGACGATCTTCGGCGCCGCGCTGGCGGCCACGGCACTGCCCTGGGGGGCGTGGTGGCCGATGATCCCGCTGGTGTTCATCACCCTGTCGACGCCCTCGCTGAACGTCGTGATGAACGTCGTGGTCGCACGAATGGTGCCGGAAGCGATGCTCGGCCGGATGGGCGCGATCCTGAGCATGGGCGCGATGGCGCTCAAGCCCATCGGGCCCGTACTCGGCGGGACACTGGCCGCGTCACTGGGCGGCGCGGCGGCGCTCGTCGTGCTGGGCGGACTACTCGCCCTGACCGCCGCTGTGGCCGCGCTCAGCCCGGAGCTGCGCCGCTTCACCGGAGAAACCTCCACGACCGAAGACGACACTTCAACCGGTGACAAGGCTCCGCGCGCTCCCGCCTAGTGCCGGCTTGACGACGGTCGCAGCCCTGGGACGGAGCCCGAGCCCCTTGTCCGCGGCCGAGTACGGTGGGCGTGTCGGACGGTTCGGGCCCCGTCGTGCCGGCCAAGCCGTACGACGACACCAGCCAGGTGTGGGTGCTCGGCCATGACCCGATCACCATCCAGAGCTTCACGTACGACTACCGGCCAGAAGCGGTCCCAGCCGTCGCCCTCCGGCTGGGACGGGGTGTCGGTTCAGGAGTCGATGGCCTGGTAGAGCGTCGTCCAGAAGTCGTGGATGAGATGGATCGAGTCGAAGGTGGACATCCCGACCTGGGTGAGCAGGATGCCGGTGAGCCCCTCGGCCGGGTCGGCGTAGGCGGTGGTGCCGGTTCCGCCGTCCCAGCCGAACTGGCCGACGGAGGCGTGGTCGCCGCGGTGGGTGCGCACCGCCATCCCGAAGCCCCATCCGCCGTGCAGCCCCTGGCCGGACGACAGGTGGACGAAGTCCCTGTACATGGCGTCCCGGGCGGCCTGCTGGCCGGGGGTGAGGCGGTTGGTGGTCATGAGCTCGACGGCGGGCCGGGACAGGATCCGTTCGCCGCCGTGCACGCCGTGGTTCAGCAGCATCCGGAAGTAGGCGTGGTAGTCGTCCACGGTGGAGACCAGCCCGCCGCCACCGCCCTGGAAGGCCGGGGGCCGGCTGGTCCTGCCGCCCGCCGCCTCGTCCCAGACCAGGAACTCCCCGGTCCGCGGGTCGGGCCCGTACAGGGGCGGCAGCCGGTCGATCTTGTCGGCGGGCACGTGGAAGGCGGTGTCCTTCATGCCCAGCGGATCGAGGACGCGTTCGCGCAGGAACGCCTCCAGGGACCGGCCCGCGACCCTGGAGACGAGCACGCCGACCACCTCGTTGCTGAGGTCGTACTGCCACCGCTCCCCCGGCTGGTACGACAGCGGCAGCTCGCCGAGCCGGCGCATCCACTCGTCCGGGTGGGGCGCCGGCCCGGACGCCACGCCGTAGTCGGTGCGCTCGAAGATCGCGGCCCTGATCGGGGCGTCCAGCAGCGCGAAGTCCACGCCGAGGCCGAACGTGGAGGTCAGCAGGTCCCGTACGGTGATCGGCCGCCGCGCCGGCACGGTGTCGTCCAGCGGGCCGTCGGGCCGCCTGAGCACCCGCCGGTCGGCCAGTTCGGGCAGCCAGGGGTCCACCGGGTCGTCCAGCCGCAGCCGGCACTCGTCCAGCAGGACCATCGCCGCCGCCATCGTCACCGGCTTGGACACGGAGGCCATCCGGAAGATCGTGTCCCGGCTCATCGGCGGGCCACCGTCGTGCCGCATCGTCCCGATCGCCTCCACGTGCGTCTCCTCGCCCCGGCTGACCAGGGCCACCAGCCCGGGGATGCGCTTGGACTCGACGTGCCGCGCCAGCACCTCGCGCAGCCGGCGGAGCCCCGCCGAGGAGAAGCCGGTGTCGTTCCCAGTCGTCATGATCGGTCGTCCTTCGTCTCGTGATGGTCGTCGTCCGGCACGGCTCGAAGGCGCGATGGCGGGCCATCGGGGGCCATCGGGGGCCTTCGGGACGGCCGTGCGACGAGCCTGGACCCTGACCCAAGGTCAAGGTCAACTCCTGCCGCCGGCGACCTGGCGGACGAGACGTAGGTGATGAATCGCCGCAGACGCGCGCTACTCTCACCTCTGTGAATGCGTACGTCCCGCCCGAGGAGCGCTGAGCCGATGGCGGACGGGCTCACGATCGGTCAGGCGGCGGCGTTCGTCGGCGTCACCGTCAAGACCGTGCGGCACTACCACCGGCTCGGCCTGGTCCCCGAGCCCGACCGGGACGGCTCCGGCTACCGGCGTTACCGGTCGGCCGACCTGCTCCGGCTGGTCCAGGTCCGGACCGTCGCCGCGGCCGGTGTGCCACTGGCCGAGATCGGCGACCTGCTCGACGCCGATCCCGAGCGCTTCGCCGCCGCCCTGGACGACGTCCGTCGCAGGCTGACCGAACGCATCGACGACCTGGTCGCCCGCCGCGACACGCTGCACCGGCTCGCCCACGGCGACCGGGTCCTGCTGCCCGACCGGGCCTGCGCGGTCCTGGACCGGCTGGCCGCCCTCGGCTTCGACGCCGAATACGTGGCCACCCAGCGGGAGGCCCTGGTGCTGGCCAGGGCGCTGATCCCGGCGATCTTCGACAGCTTCCTGACCCGGCTCGAACATTCGCTGGACGACCCCGAGCTCGTCGAGCTGACCAAGCGCGGCCTGGAGGCCAGGGCCTGGGACCCGGACGACCCCCGGATCGAGCACCTGGCCGCTGCCCTGGCCGCCAAGCTGCTGGCCGGACGGACGGCGCACGACATGCCGGAGGGGTTCGGCAGGCAGCCGGACGCCGCCGCCCGCTACGGGCTGGTCAACCACCACGGAGAAGGCCGGGAGCCGTCCATCGCCCGCCTGAACGCCCTGGTCGAAGCGGAACTGCGCGCGGCCGGCGTCGACCTGCCCCACCAGTGACGGCACGGCGCCGCTCGGCTCTATCCCAGGAACTCGCGCAGCGAACGCGGCGGGCGGCCCAGGATGTCGGCCACCGTCGTGGTCGTGGTCGCCCAGCGCCCGTCCCCGAGCTGCGACATCAGGGTGGCCAGGTCGCGGGCGGCGGGAGCGGGCATGCCGCGCCGCTCCAGGTGCGCGGCGGCCTCCTCGACGGGCAGGTCCACGTACCGCACGTCCCGGCCGAACGCCCGGGTGAGCTCGGCGGCGATCTCGTCATGGGTGAGCGCCGCCGGCCCGGTCAACTCGTGGACGGCGTCCGCCCCGACAGGACGGGTGAGCAGCGCCGCCGCGACCGCCGCGATGTCACGCGCGTCGATGTACCCCACCCTGCCGCCGCCGTACGAGCCGAAGATCCGCCCCTCCTCGTCGACGTCGCCCGCGAGGTTCTGCATGAAGCCGACAGGCGCCAGGATCGACCACGGCACCCCGGACGCCTTGAGATGCTCGTCGACCTGTCCGTGCAGCCCGAACCCGAGCAGGCTGCCCGGCGTGACGCCGCGCACGGAGACCGTCACCACCTGGGCCGCCCCCGAGGCCGCCGCGTGGTCGATGACCGCCCGGTGGGCGCGCACGAAGCCGGGCCACTGCGCGCTGTTGAGGAAGAGCCGGTCACCCGGCTCGACCGGGATGCTCTCCGGCCTCTCCAGGTCGCCGACCACGTAGTCGCAGCCCAGCTCCACGCCCTGTTCCGCGCGCCGCACCACGGCCCGCACCGCGCCGCCCAGCTCCTGCGTCAGCGCACGCCCGATCGTGCCCGTCGCGCCCGTCACCACGATCATCACGTACCCCCTGAACGAATGCCGGCTCCCAGTTCTACACTAACCGGAAGGCCATCGTCCACTTAGAGTCAGCCGATGCGCAGCGGCAGGGTTCGGGGACCGCGTACCTGACCGGGCGCCCAGGTGACGGCGTCGGGGTCGGCGAGGGTGAAGGTGGGGATGCGTTGGAGCCAGACGTCGAGTGCGGTGCGGAGTTCCATGCGGGCCAGGTGGGAGCCGACGCAGCGGTGGATGCCGAGTCCGAAGGCGGCGTGGCGGTTGATCTCGCGGTCGATGCGGATGTCGGTGGGGTGGTCGAAGTGGGCGGGGTCGCGGTTGGCGGCGGGGAAGGAGAGCAGGATCCAGTCGTCGGCTTTCATGTCGACGCCGTTCCAGTGCATGTCGTGTTTGACGAGCCGGGCCATGGTGACGGGGGCGTAGGCGCGCAGGAACTCTTCCATGGCGGTGGGGAGCAGGGTGGGTTCGGCGACCAGGCGTTCGCGGTCTGTGGGGGTTTTGGCCAGGTGCCACAGGGAGGCGCCGATGGCGCTCCAGGTGGTGTCGATGCCCGCGATCAGCAGCAGGGCGATCGTCCCGACGACGTGGACGGGGTCCAGCTTCGCGCCGTTGAGCTCGGCGTCGAGCAGGTACGAGGTGAGGTCGTCACGCGGGTCGGCCAGGTGGTCGTGGATCTGCTCCACGAGATAGGCCGACAGTTCGGCGAAGCGTTCCAGCCGCACTTCGGTCGGTTCGTTCACGCTCTCCAGGGCGTTCTCCACGAACCGCCTGAACCGGTCGGCGTCCTCGGGTGGGAAGCCCAGCATGTCGGCGATCACCCGCATCGGGATGTACTGGGCGTACTCGCGGGCCGCGTCCACGACCTCGCGCCCCTCCAGGCCGTCGATCAGCTCGTGGCACAGCGCCCGCGTCGACTCCTCCCGCCTGGCGACCGCCGTCTTGGTGAAGGCGGGCAGCAGCAGCTTGCGGGCGTCGTGGTGGAAGGGCGGGTCGGACGAGATCGGCGGCACCCCGCCCACCGGCGCGAGCTCCCTGGGCGGCTTGACGTTGCCGACGACGACCGCCCGCGAGGAGAACCGCTCGGTGTCGTAGGCGACGGCCGCGACGTCCTCGTAGCGGGTGGGCAGCCAGACCCCGCCGAACCGGTCGGTGTGCGCGATCGGGCAACGTTGCCGCAGGTCGTCCTGGATCGGGTACGGGTCGGCGGCCCACTGGGGGTCGACGTGGGAGAAGTCGGTGGCCCAGTCCGAGACCGGATCGGTGACGATCTCGCTGACGGTGCCGCGCAGCCGGGCCCTGCGCGTCTCTTCCAGCTCCGGGCCGAAACGGTCGTCCACGGTCATCTCGCAGCTCCATCCCTGACGTCGATGAACCGGTCGGAGTCGATCTGAGGCGAATCACGCCCTCAATCGAATTAAAAAAGCATTCATTTGATACGTCAAGACACCCCCAAGGACACCACCGCTTGTGTCTGGCGTCCTCCAACCTGAGAGTTCGGCGCGGTTCCTGACAGTTGACCTGATAGCGAGACCTCAATATGACACGCGCCCCCACCACCTGCACTCAGCCGAAACCGCCGAAGACCTCGATCTGCCCGAGGCGGCGCTGCTCCTGGCCGGCGAAGGCATGCGGCCCTGGCAACCAGCGCAGCCGTCCGGGCATCCCTGCAGCGAGTACGGGACTGACAGTTGATCTTCAGCTCCGCACCGCCACCACCACGGTTTCAAGATCCAGTAGATGTCTTGAGCATCTTCAGCTGCTGGACTTACCGTCGTGGCCATGCGGCAGATCGACGACATGGACGTGCTCAAGGTCATGACCAGCCGGTTCCGGATGAAGCTCTTCAGCCTCCTGTTCCGGATCGGCCCGGTCACGGTGAGCGAGCTCGCCAGGCGGATGGAGGCCGACCCCGGCCAGGTGAGCTATCACCTGCGGCAGATGCAGCCACATGGGTTGATCGAGGACGTGCCGGAGCTCGCCCGGGACAGCCGGGAACGCTGGGTGCGGGCAGCATTGAGCGGGTGGGCCTTGGTGAGGGACTTCGAAGCCCCGGAGGCCAGAGCCGCGCTGCAGGCGTGGACTTCACAGTGGGTGATCGACCAGTTCGAGCGGCTGCGTGACTTCGAACGCACTCATATGACGCTTCCCGAGGACTGGCGCCACGCGTCCTTCGGAAGCAGCCGCCACTTACGGCTCACCAAGGATGAGCTCACGCAGCTCGCCGACCAGCTCAATGCCGTGTTGAAGCCGTGGCGCGAACTGACCCAGGCGCGCGTCGAGTCGAGTGAGCCTCCGCCGGATACCCGCCCGATCTTCATCTTCTACCACGCATTCCCCGAAGAACCCTGAGGGCCTTTCGTGCATCACTTGCAGGAAGAACTCGTCCGCGCGGACTTGGCTGAGCGGCGAGCCGAGGCCGCACACCGGAGATGATCCCGCCGTGCTCGCGCCGGCGTGTTCTTCTACGCCTCCGCGGGCGGTTCGCGGTCACTCTCCGCCGCCTCGCTGATCACCTCGAACCGGCCCCAGGGTGCCGAGGTCGCCAGCCGACCCGCTGACGCCGCGGTGCTCCGGCATGACCAGCCCGAGACAACGACCGTCGTATGCTCCCTGTGCAGGCCGAGGTGAGCGATCTTCGGCCGGATACTGTCAACTTCGATGACGTGAGCGGCGATGCGTCGACGTCCATCGAAGCGACAGTGCCCAGGTCGGGAGCGGGTCTCACTGTCATCTTCGCTGCTTCCAGGCACGCCCGGTGTCCGAGAAGTTCGCCTCCTGGATCGATCGGATGGCAGCGCGCATGCCGACCTTGCGCCGCCGATCGCCTCGGCGGCTGAACACGTTCACAGATGGGCTCGTGCCTAGGAGCCCTGGTCGCCGACCAGGACCGCGAATCCGTCCAGATGGCGGGCCAGGGCGTACTCGAACAAGACGTCCAGATCGGGCGCCGCATCGCCCGAGATCGTCGCCAGGAGGGGGAATCTTCCGTCGGCGAAAAGCTCCTGCCGGCGCGAGCGCTCGGCTTCCGACCAGCGCTGCAAGGTCATGCCCGTGTTCCGCTCGGCCTCGGCCTCGGCTGCCTTGGACAGCCCGACGGTGACGACGAGCGCGTGCAGGGTGAGTGTCTCCTGGAACCGGATGTCCATGGGGAGATGGAGCTCCTCGAGCGCCCGCAGGGTCCACTCGGTGTGGGCCATCATGTTGGGGGCCAGAACGGGCCGGGTGAACGAGACGACCTGGGGCAGCCACACGTGCCGCCGGCAGAGCCGCCATTGCTGACGGGCGACCAGTTCGAGCTTGGCGCGCCACCCCCGCGGTCCGCGCTCGGGCAGATCGAGGTCGCCGAACACGATGTCGGCCATCTCGACCAGCAGTTCCTCCTTCCCGGTGACATACCGGTACAGGGACATCGGCCCGAGCTCCAGCTTGGCCGCGAGCCGGCGCATCGACAGCGCGTGCAGCCCCTCGGTGTCGGCGAGGTCGACGGCGGCGCGGAGGATGCGCGTCCGGAGCATCTCCTGGTCGGCCGATTCGGCCTGTCGCGCGGCCGTGGCGTCGCGGTGCTGCGGGCGAGCGGTCCGCCGGCCGGCCTGGGGGCTGACCACTGTGCCCGAACCGCCCTTCGTCTCGACGAGGCCCTCCTCGCGCAGAGCGGCCGTCACCTTGGTCGCGGTGGCGATCGCGACGCCCCACCGCTGCGCGATGGCCCGGATGGACGGCACTCGGTCGCCGGGGCGGAGATCGCCGCCGTCGATCCAGGAGCGGATCTCCGCGACGATCGCCCGGTAGGGCGGCTCCGGGCGCTGCGTCGATGGCACGTGATCCTCCGGTCCGACGGGGACATGACAGGCCTAGCGTACTAGTTCACTTTGTCGCTTGCACTAGTTCACTTCTGCTCGCAAACGTGTTTCCACGCCCTCGCCGTACCCATACGGTGTACGCATAACGCGAAGATACGCCGTAGTCACGAACGTGGGGGAAGGACGAATGAAGAACAGGGACATCCTCGTGTCAGGGGGCGGCATCGCCGGCGCGGCTCTGGCGTACTGGCTGCGCCGGTACGGATTCCGGCCGACGGTGGTGGAGCGCGCGCCGGCGCCTCGCACGGGCGGTCACGCCATCGACATCCGGGGCACCGCGCGGCAGGTGATCGAACGCATGGGCCTCGTTCCGCAGATCCGCCACGCTCGCATCGGAGCCCGCGGCATGGCCTTCATCGACGAAAGCGGCAAGCGGGTGGCGAGCCTGGGCACCGACGTGTTCGGGCCGTCCGGCGGGCCGGTCGCCGAGTGGGCGCTCCTGCGCACCGACCTGGCCCGGATCCTCCACGACACGATCCGCGACGACGTCGAGTACGTCTTCGACGACGCGATCACCGACGTGCTGCAGGACGAGGACGGCATCACCGTGGCATTCGAGAAGGGGGCCTCCAGGCGGTTCGACCTGCTCGTCGGCGCGGACGGCGTCCGTTCCAGCGTGCGCCGGCTGACGTTCGGCCCCGACGACCGTTACGTCCGCGATCTCGGCTCCTTCATCGCGCTCTTCTCCGTCACGTCCGAGGTGGATCTGGACGGCTGGCAACTCATGTACACCATGCCCGGTGGTGACGGCCGTGCCGGCAGAACAGCGGGCCTGCGTCCGCTGACCGAGCCGGGCAGGGCCCTCGCGGGGTTCTTCTTCCGTGTCCCCGGGCTCGAGTTCGACCGGCGAGACGTCGCCGCGCAGAAGCAAGTCGTCGCGCGCACCTTCGAGCACGCGGGATGGGAGGTCCCCGCCTTCCTGCCGCAGATCTGGGACGCGTCCGACTTCTACTTCGACCGGGTCGAGCAGGTGCAGGTCCGCACCTGGTCGACCCGCCGGACCGTGCTGGTGGGGGACTCCGCCTTCTGCGCCTCTCCCATGTCCGGGATCGGCACCAGCCTCGCCCTGGTCGGCGCCTACGTGCTCGCCGGTGAACTGTTCAAGGCCGGGGGCGACCAGCGGGTGGCCTATGCCGCGTACGAGAGGGGCATGCGCGAGTTCGTCGACCGGGCCCAGCACTTCGCCCGGACCGCCGGCGACGGTGGCCTGATGCCGGACACGCGGGCACAGATGTGGCTGCGGAACCAGTCCGTACGACTCGTGCGCTACCTGCCCAAACGCCTGGTCAGCCGAGGTCTGGAGTCGGTGGCCGACACCGTCGTGCTCGACGACTACGCCGATCCGGCACCCCACCGGTCCAGCAAGCACTGAAGGAGAGCACCATGCGCGTCAGCACCTTCCTGTGGTTCGACGGCCAAGCCGAAGCCGCGGCCACCTCCTACAGCGCACTGTTCGCCGATTCCGGGATCATCGACATCGAGCGCACCGCGGACGGTCGCGTCATGACCGTCGTCTTCCACATGGCCGGTCAGCGTTACATCGCTCACAACGGTGGGTCCCGGTATCCCTTCACCAGGGGCTTGTCGATGTACGTGGAGTGCGACGGCCAGGAGGAGGTGGACACCCTCTGGGCGGGCCTCACCGATGGCGGCGAAGAGGGGCCGGGTGGCTCCCTGGTCGATCGTTTCGGGGTGACCTGGCAGGTCATGCCCACGGCCCTGCGGGAGCTCCTCCAAGGCGCCGAACCGGAGGCCGCCGAACGCGTCCTCACCGCCCTGCACGCCATGACCAAGATCGACATTCAGGCACTGGCCGACGCCCGTGATCGGTGATCAGCGCGTACGGGCAGAGCAAGCGATGCGCACGGACATCCGGCCGGGCCGCTCCCGGCCCGGCCGCGGCCGGGAGCGTGCCGCGTGGACCTTGGCGCTGCTGACGACGCTCTGCGCGCAGCTGACGTTCTCAGCGGTCGCCGTCCCGTTCATCTGGCTGCTCCTGCCGCTGTTGCTGGTGATGTACGGCGCCGGTGTCCTGCTCGTCCGCGAGGCGGTCGCGCGGGCCGGCGGCGGATGGACCAGCCTGGTGGTGCTCGGCCTGGCCTATCAGGTAGCCGAGGACGGACTCGGTCTGCAGGCCCTGACCAGCCCGCACATGTACGGCGCCGCCGACTGGGGCCTGCGCGCCCTCGGCATCAACTGGACCTATTGGGAGTCACAGATCGGCGTCCACGTCGTGCTCAGCGTGCTCCTGCCCGTCGCGATCACCAACCTGCTCTTCCCGCGCCTGCGCGATCAGAGCTATCTGCGCACCGGCGGGTTCATCGTCACCGGCGCCTTGGCCGTAGCCGGTGTGCTCGGGCTGAGAGTCGTCATCTCGGCCACCGAGGACCCCGGCAATCAGACCCCGTGGGGATGGACCGTCGCCTACCTGCTGATGATCGCGCTGCTGGCCTGGCCGGCCCTGCGCGTGCTGCCCCGGCGCCGGTCGCCGGACCGGGTCCGGAGCGACCGGCGGGCCCCACGGCCCGTCGTGGTCGGCATCGTCGCGGGGTATCTGACGATGGCCTTCCTGACCACGCTGCTGCCGCTCGGTCTCGGACAGGACCTGCTGTTCGGCGACATGATGTCGCCGCCACTTCGACTGTTCGCCGGGGCGATGACCGCGATCCCGTTCGGCTGGCTGGTCCTGCGCTGGCGGCGGTCGGGCGACTGGGCCGACCGCCATCGCCTCTGGCTGATCGGAGGCATCCTCGTCTCCCACACGGCGTTCATGATGCCCGCCTCGGCCACCAGTGCCGTCATCGGGCTGATCACCATCTGCCTGGAGGTCGTTCTGCTGTCGGTTCTCGGACGGCATATCCGGCGACCGCAGCCCCGGCGGAAGATCGTCGGGTCGGCGCCACCACGACCGCTGAATGGTAGCTGAGGACGAAAGCCCGCTCTATCTCGGTGCTCCTTGCCTTACTCCTGACCTTTTTTCTCTCCCACCCCCCGGCGCACGCGGCCGAACCCGCGACCGCCAAGTCCGCCGGCCGCAAGTACGCACTCCTGTCGGAGGTCACGGGCAAAGCAGTTGATCTTCGGCTCCATACTGTCAACTTCGATGCCATAGACGCGGGTATTCCGATATCCATCTAACTGACAGTGCCCAGGTCAAACGCAGGCCCTACTGTCATCTTCGCTGCTTCCAGACACCCGCAACGCCCGCTGGTGGGCAGAACGCCTGACCGACTCCAGCCACCTGGCCGGTCCCGAACAGATCACCTCCCGCATCGCATGGTCCGAACGCGAACACGGCTACACCAGTGCCAACCGCCTTGTCTTCGCGACGGCACTGCGCTGACACCGAGCATGCTCCTGATCGCATGGGCCGTGAACGATAGTGGGCGGAATAAGAGTTTCGGCGTTTGAGTGATCCTGCTGGTGGGGGCGGAGGTGAACCGTGGCCCCCACCCTTGACGGGGCCACAGCGGCGCGATCGTGGTCAAGCCTTGATGGGTGCGGCCGCCGCGGCGGCCAGTTCGATCTTCGCGCAGTAGGCCGCACGGGCTTCCGCGTCGATCTGCTTCTCGTGTTCGGGGCGCACCCCGGTCCGGCCGTCGAGGCCCTCGCGCAGGATATCGGCGTGCCCGGCATGCCGGTTGGACTCGCCGAGTACATGGACCAGGACGGCGAACAGGTTCGTGTTGGGACAAGGCTCCGGCCACCACGGCACGTGGCCGGGGGCGTCGAGGGGAAGCTCGTTGATCGTCGCGTCCGAGTGTTCCCACGTGCGCCGGTAGAACCCGACGATCTGATCGCGGGTCTCGTCCTCGGTCGCCCACAGATCGCTGCCGTCGGAGTCCTGCCAGCGGGGCAGCGGTTCCGGGGAAGGGCGGTCGAAGACCTCGCCGAAGTACCTGGCCTCGACGGTGGCCACGTGTTTGACCAGACCGAGGAGGTTGGTCCCGGTCGCTGTCAGAGGTCGGCGGGCGTCGTATTCGGACAAGCCGTCGAGTTTCCAGAGCAGCGCCTTGCGGTCCCGCCGCAGTCTCCCGTGCAGATTGTCCTTCGCGAATGCGTCGATCATGGGTCACGATTCTGTCAGGCTGCGCCGGTGGGCTCAGGTTGCGAGCTGCCTGGCGTCGGCTCCGCCGACCATCGCTCACGGCCACACCGCAGACACGCGTCGAAGCACCGAGTGGCCGTCTCACGCGCGAACTGGCCGGCTGAAGCGCTCAGTCATACATCGGGCGGCAGTTGATCTTCGGCTTCGTACTGTCACCTTCGATGACGCAAACGCTGATGCCTCGATGTCCACCGAACTGACAGTGCTCTTCGCTGCCTCCAGACACCGCCGTTCGGGGTGGGTCAGCGGGTCAGGCGGGTTCTGACGTCCGCGGCGGAGGGGTGGTCGAGGTCTTCCAGGAGGGTGAGGGCCCGGCGCCACTTGTCGGCGGCGGCGTCCGGGAGGGCGGCTGCGTGCAGGGTGTCGCCGAGGCGGGTGAGCGTGTCGGCCTGGTGGTAGCGGTTGCCGGCCTCGTGGAACAGCTCGACCGCGCGCTCGTACCAGGAGACGGCCTCCTCGTGGCGGGCCAGGCGGTGGCAGGCGTAGCCGAGGCTGTCGCACGCGTTGGCCTGGCCCAGGACGTCGCCCAGCCGCCGGTGCAGGTCGAGCGCCTGACGGCAGTGGTCGAGCGCCTGTTCCTGGTCGCCGAGCTGGGCGTGGAACCAGCCGGCCGCGTTGAGCGCGCGGGCCTGGCCGGTCGGGTGGCCGGCCGCGCGGTACAGGGTGAGGGCCCGGGTGGCGTGGTCGAGGGCGTCCCGGTGGTGGCCCTTCCAGCTGTACATCGTGGACAGGTTGCCGTGGACGCGGGCCTGGCCCGTGGGGTCGCCGAGCTCGCCGTACAGGTCGAGCGCGAGCAGGAAATGGGTACGGGCGTCCTTGAAGCGGTCGATCGCGGTGTTGGCCCAGCCGAGGTTGCCGTGGACGCACGCCTGCCCGGACCGGTCGCCGCCGCGCCGCGCGGCGGCCAGCGCGGCGGTCTGGACGGCCAGGTGCTCGTGCCGCATGCCGCGCCGGTCGAGGAAGTCGGCCAGGGTCCAGGCGAGCTGCCAGGCGTGGGTGTCGAACCCCTGGGCGGCGGCCAGGTTGACCGCGGCGACGAGCACGGCGCACTCGGCCGCGAACCAGGCCGACGCCGCCTCCCGGTCCACCGGCCCCCCTTCCGGAAGAACCGACCCCCCTTCCGGAAGAACCGACCCCCCTTCCGGAAGAGCCGACCGCCCGTCCGGAAGAACCGACCGCCCTTCGGGAAGAGCCGACCGCCCGTCCGGAAGAACCGACCGCCCTTCGGGAAGAGCCGACCGCCTGGGGTCGGGCTCGGCGGGGATGAGGGGGATCGGGTCGCGGTGGGGGTTCAGGAGGATCGCCGCGGCGTGGGCGGCGTGCAGGTAGTGGTCGAGGAGCCGGCGCGTGGCGGCCCGGCGTTCGGCCTCGGGGGTGAGCGCCTGGACCAGCTCGACGGCGTGGGCGCGCAGCAGGTCGTGGAAGCTGTAGCGGCCGGGGGCGTGCTGGCTGAGGAGGTGGGCGCGGCACAGCTCGGCCAGCAGCGGACGCGTCCGCGCGACCGGCAGGCCCGCGAGCCGGGCCGCGGCGGGCAGGCCGAGGTCGGGCCCCGGATGCAGGCCGAGCAGCCGGAACAGCCGCCCGGCCTCGGCGCCGAGCCCCTGGTGGGACCACGAGAGGACGAGGCGGACCTGCGTGCCGGGGCCGTCGGCGTCGAAGGCGTCCAGGTTGTCGTGGACGACCGGCAGCTCCCCGGCGATGGCCGACAGCGGGAAGCCGGGGTGGCCGGCCGCGCGGGCCGCGATGACGGCCAGCGCCAGCGGCAGCCGCGCGCACCGGTCGATGATCTCGGCCGTGGCGCCGGGTTCGGCGGCCACCCGTTCGCCGCCCAGCCGACGGCTCAGCAGCTCCCGCGCCTCGGGCACGGACAGCAGGTCGAGGCGGAGCGGGTGGGCGCCCTCGGCGGCGATCAGGCCGGGGAGCTGGTCGCGGCTGGTCACCAGCACCAGGCAGCCGGGCGCGCCGGGCAGCAGCGGCCGTACCTGGTCGGCGTCGCGGGCGTTGTCCAGCACGATCAGCATCCGGCGCCCGGCCAGCAGGCTGCGGTAGAGCCCCGTCCACGCCTCCGGGGTGGACGGGACGCGGTTCGCCGGCGCTCCCAGGGCGTCGGCGAAGACGCGCATGGCCTCGACCGGCGTCGTCGGCCGGCCGCTCTGGTCGTAGCCGCGCAGGTTCACGTAGAGCTGGCCGTCGGGGAACCGGTCGCGTACGCGGTGGGCCCAGTGGACGGCGAGCGCGGTCTTGCCCACGCCCGCGGTGCCCGTCACGGCGGCGATGACCACGGCGTCCGGCTGCTCACCCGCCGCGGCGAGCAGGGAGTCCAGGCGGGCGAGTTCGGCGGCGCGGCCGGCGAAGCCGTACACGCCGGGGGGCAGCATCGCCGCGACGTACCCGGACACCTGCGCGGCGGGCACGGGGGGCACGGGAGGCACGGGAGGCACGGCCTCGGTCTGGGAACGCAGCAGCAGGTCGTGCAGACGCCGCAGGTCGGCGCCGGGGTCGAGCCCCAGCTCGTCGGCCAGGCGTTGCTGCAGGGCGCGGTAGGCGTCGAGGGCGTCGGCCAGCCTGCCCGCGCCGTGCAGCGCCCTCATCAGCAGCTCGACCAGGGACTCCCGGAAGGGATGCCGCTCCACCAGCTCCAGGGCCTCGGCGATGACTTCGTGGTGGCGGCCCAGCGACAGCTCCAGCGTCAGGCATTCCTCCACGGCGGCGAGCCGGCGTTCCTGCCAGATCCTGGCCGCGCCCTCGAAGGCCCGGCCGCGTACGCCGGCCAGGAAGGGGCCGCGCCACAGCGACAACGCCTCCCGGTATCCGGCGACGGCCGCCGCCGTGTCGGCGCGCGCGGTCTGCCGGGCCGCCGCGGTCAGGCTCTCGAAGGTGCGGGCGTCCAGGCCGCGCTCGCCGGGACGTAACAGGTACCCGGCGCGCTGGGTGGTGATCAGGCCGGGGGCGGCGCCGGCGTCGGCCAGGGTCCGGCGCAGCCGCGTCACCAGGTCCTGGATCTGCCGCCGGGCGGAGGCGGGCGGTTCCTCCCACACGACGTCCACGAGCTGGTCGACGGTGACGACCCGGTCGGCGTCGAGCAGCAGCGCGGCGAGCGTCCTCTCCTGCCGCGGCCCGTGCAGCGCCAGGGGGCGTCCGGCCACCCTGACGTCCATCGGTCCCAGCAGGCCGAACCAGGTCGTGGCCATCGTGTTCCCCCTTGTCCCGGGCCCCGTCAGCTTAGAGATCGCGGCTGTCCGGCAGCGAGGACGCGGCGAGGATCCGACGAGGGTGGATCAAGGATCGGCCGTCCTAGCGTGATGCGCGTGACCATGCCGTGAACCTGCGGCCAATTGACGACGGCCGCGCCGGACCCGAACCCCGTCCGGCGCGGCCGAGCCATGTGACGAACCCCGCCCGCGACTCCCCACGACGGTTCACCCGTGCCCTCGGGGCGCGTGTCCACCCCGCTGAAAGGAACCACTAGTGATCGACAAGCTGAGGGCCGTCGCACGGACCGGCGGGCCCCCGCCGTCCAGGCGCCGGGCCGGGACGCTCGTCCTGGCCTCGGCGCTGCTGATGGCTCCGCTGGCGGCGCCGGCCCCCGCGGCGCTGGCCGAGAGCACGCCCACCCCCACCCCGGCCTCCGCGCCCTCCCCCGAGGCGGCGGCGCTGGCCAAGGCCGGCACGTCAGGAAAGCCGGTCGAGGTGGACGCCGCCCGCACCGAGACCGGCGAGCTGCTGGCGAACCCGGACGGCACCCTGACCCTGCGCGAACACCTGCGCCCGGTGCGGGCCAGGATCGACGGCGCCTGGCGCCCGGTGGACGACACCCTGCGCCGCAACCCCGACGGCACCGTCTCCCCCCGGGCCACGACCTTCCCGATGACGTTCTCCGGCGGCGGCTCGGGCCCGCTGGCCACCCTGGTCAAGGACGGCAGGAAGCTGACGCTGACCTGGCCGTCCCGGCTGCCCGTCCCCGTCCTGGACGGCGACACCGCCACCTACGCCGACGTCCTGCCCGGCGTCGATCTCAAGATCATCGCCGAGCCCGACAACTTCGTGCACCACCTGATCGTCAAGGACCGGGCCGCCGCGGCCGACCCCCGGGTGCGTACCCTGCGGCTGGGCGTGCGCGGCGACGGCCTGAACGTGGGCGCGACCGCCGAGGGCGGGATCATCGCCGCCGACGGCGGCGGCACGCCGGTCTTCTCCGCCCCGGTGCCGCGCATGTGGGACTCCTCCCACAGTGCCTCCCAACGGGCCGCCGCGCAGGGCCTGGCCGCCGCCGAGCCGCACGAGGACGGCCCGGTCCGCAACGCGCCGATGAAGGCCACCGTGGAGCCCGGCGCGGGCGGCGGCACGCTGCGGATCGTGCCCGACCAGGCCCTGCTGGACGACCCGGCCACCGTCTACCCGGTGGTCATCGACCCGATCTTCAACGGCGGTTACAAGAACCACTGGGCCAACGCGGTCAAGAAGGCGAGCAACTCCGGCGTCGCCAACACCGTCTACTACGACGGCGGCAACAAGGTGGGCAGCGAGAACCCGCCGGTGGCCCGGGTCGGCCACGAGAACGACACCGGCCTGACCGCCCGCGCCTACTTCGAGATGAACATCAACGGTCTGCAGGGGGCCCGCATCATCGCGGCCACCTTCAACGTCTTCAACGTCTCCTCCTGGAGCTGCTCGGCCCGCCCGGTGGACCTGGGCTGGACCGGCGGCATCGGCAACTGGGTCACCTGGAACAACCAGCCCGGCTGGATCCGCACCCTGCAGACCAAGTCCTTCGCCCACGGCTGGGGCTCGTGCGGGTCTGCGGGCGAGGACTTCGCCGACGGCGCGGTCGCCGGCGCGGTGCAGGAGGCGGCCGACAACGGCCAGAGCAACATCACCTTCGGGCTGCGCGCCGCCAACGAGAGCGACACCTACGGGTGGAAGAAGTTCAGGGTGGACGGCACCAACCCGGTGCTCCAGGTCACCTACAACCGCGCCCCGCGCCTGGTCTCCAAGACCGCCTTCCAAGGGCCGTGGAACAACAACTCCTCCGACCGGCCGATCCCGTGCAGCGCCACGAACCCCACCTGGGAGGTGGTCGGCAACACCGACGTCACGCTGACGGCCACCGGCAGCGACCCGGACGGCGGCAACCTCGACGTGGCCTTCGGCCTCTGGTTCCACGACGGCCCGGCCGTGCGGTCGGACACCCGCACGGTGGCCAGCGGGTCGACCGCGACCGTGACCGTGCCCGCCGACCAGCTCCAGGACGGCGGCCACTACTGGTGGTACGCCAGCGTCTCCGACGGCGTCGACGGCGACTGGTCCACCAACTCCTGCCCGTTCAAGGTGGACAGGACCGCCCCGACCAAGCCGGTCGTCACCTCCGCCGACGGCCGCCGCATCGACGTGGGCGAGGTGCCGGCCCGCTACACCCGCAAGGTCACGCTGACCTCCAGCGACGCCAACCTGGACGGCTTCTGCTACCGGCTCAACCGCCCGCTGTCGGTCGGCGGCGGCAGGTGCGCGGCCGGCACCTGGGTCAAGGCCGGTCCCGACGGCTCGGCGACCGTCGAGATCTATCCGCACCGCTGGCCCAACAACCGACTGCACGTCGCGGCCATCGACGTGGCGGGCAACGTCTCGCCGTACGACGGGTCGCCCTCGCAGGCCGCGACCAACACCACGCTGATCGTCACGGCGCCGCCGGTGTTCGTGGCCGACCCCGACGGGACGGTGTCCGGCGACCGCGACGGCGACCTGACCGGCGACGGCAGGCCGGACATCCTGGCCACCAACAACAGCGGCACGCTGCGCCTGTACGCCGGCCGCGGCGACGGCACCACCGACGGCGGCACCGACGTGGGCGCCTCCGGCTTCGGCGGCGCGCTGCTGGCCCACCGCGGCGACTTCGTCGGCCCCGAGGACGGCATGGGCAAGGACGGCTACGAGGACATCTTCGTCCGCTCGGCGTCGGGCAAGCTGTCGCTGTACCCCAACGAGGGCACCGGCTGGCCGAACTTCGAGGGCAGGCGGGAGCTGCGGCACCCCGGCGGCGGCGACTGGTCGGCGGCCACCCGGATCATCGCGCCGGGCAACCTCGACGGGCGTCCGGGCGCCGACCTGATCGTGGTCGAGGGCGGCAGGCTCGACCTCTACACCGGCACCGCGTCCGGGATGCTCGCCCTGGCGGGCAACGGGGAGCTGGCCGCGCCGCGCGTCCTCGACGTCCCGTCCGGGGCGGCCGGCTCGGCCCCGCTCGGCCTGGACGGCTACGACGCCTTCGTGCCCGGCGACGTGCTCCCCGACGCCGACGGCGACGGCGCGCCCGACCCGGACAACGCGGCCGACCTCGTGCTGCGCCGGCGTGACAGCGGCGCGGTGACCCTCTACCCGGGCTCGTTCGACGACTCCGGCACGTACGTGCTCGGCGCGCCGCGCCCCTACGGCGCCGAGCCGTGGCCGGCCGGCAGCCACCCGTGGATCGCCGCGCCCGGCGACCTCCAGGGCAAGGTCGTGGACGTCGAGGGGGTCAGGACCTTCCAGCCGGCCCCCGGCAAGGAGGGGCCCGACTTCTGGGTGGCCGCGCAGACGGCGGCGCTCTCAGATGGTTTGTACCTCTATCCCGGCTCGCCCGCAGGCAGGGAGCCGGCGATCAACGTCGGCGGGCCGGGCTGGACCGGCTGGATCACCGGAATCTCCTGAACGGGGCCTCACGATGATGCGAACGACAGTCCTGGCCGTCGTGGCCGCGCTGGCGGTGGGGATGTTGCACCCGTCTCCGGCGCTGGCCGCCCGGCCGGCATTCAAGATCCGTCCGGTGCAGAAGGAGCACTCCGTCACCGGCGGCAAGGTGGGCCGGGACGCCCCGGCGGCGCCGGCCGACTCCCAGACCCGCACGTGGCGGGCCCCGGCCGCCGTGGCCTGGCCCGCGGCGGGCCGGGTGAAGGTGGACCTGCGCGCCGCCGGGCGTCAGGAGGCGCGGGCGGGCACGGGCTCGCCGGGCTGGAAGGGCGTCCGGGCGGGCGGCCTGCCGGTCACCGTGGCCGCGTCGGCCGCCGACGGGCCGGGCGGCGCCGAGGTCGAGCTGTCCACCCGCGAGGACGCCGCCCGGGCGGGGGTGGAGGGCCTGCTGCTGGCCGTCCGGCCCGACACGCCGGGCGCGCTGTCGGTCAAGGTGGGGTACGCGGCCGTCAAGGGCGCTTTCGGCGGTGACTGGGCCTCGCGCCTGTCCCTGGTCGCGCTGCCCGGCTGCGCGCTGACCACCCCCGACCTGCCGCAGTGCCGCACCAGGACCGCCGTCGCGGCGGTCAACGACACGCAGGCGGGGACGCTCACCGCCGACGTGCCCGATCCCGGCGGGGCGGTGCTGGCGGCGGTCGCCGCGCCGAAGGGCGCGGGCGGCACCTACGCCGCCACCTCGCTCGCGCCGTCGGGCCAGTGGTCGGACGGCGGCAACTCCGGCGGCTTCGGCTACACCTACGGCATCGAGGTGCCGCAGGTGCCCGGCGGGCTCACCCCGCCCGTCGAGCTCTCCTACTCCTCCTCCGCCGTCGACGGCCGGGTCGCCGCGACCAACAACCAGCCGTCCTGGCTGGGCGAGGGCTGGGAGTACGAGCCCGGCTTCATCGAGCGCACCTACCAGGGCTGCGCCGACGACCAGGGCGACGGCGCCAACAACAGCACCAAGACCGGCGACCTGTGCTGGAAGTCCGACAACGCCACCCTGTCGCTGAACGGCACCACCACCTCGCTGGTCCGCGACGACGCCTCGGGCGCCTGGCGCCCGGCCCACGACGACGGCTCCAGGGTCGAGCACCTCAACGGCACCGCCGCCGACACCGCCAACGGCGACGACGACAACGAGTACTGGCGCGTCACCAAGCCCGACGGCACGCAGTACTGGTTCGGCCGCAACCGGCTGCCCGGCTGGACCTCCGGCAGGCCGGAGACCGGGTCGGCCTACACCGTGCCGGTCTTCGGCAACCACGCCGGCGAGCCGTGCCACGCGGCCGCCTTCGCCGACTCCTCCTGCGCGCAGGGCTGGCGCTGGCAGCTCGACTACGTGGTGGACCCGCACGGCAACGCCATGGCCTACTACTACGACCGGCAGACCAACTCCTACGCCAGGTCCGGCTCCCCCACCGCGAACGCCGACTACGTCCGCGCCGGCCACCTCAACCGCATCGAGTACGGCCTGCGCGCCTCGGACGTCTACGCCGCGCCCGCGGCCAGGGTGAGCTTCGGCGTGGCCGAGCGCTGCCTGTCCGGCTGCGACGCCTTCGACGCGGCGCACGCCGCCAACTGGCCGGACACGCCGGTCGACCAGAACTGCGCGCGCGGCGCCAAGTGCGCGACGGCCGGGCCGACGTTCTGGACGCGCAAGCGGCTGACGTCCATCAGCACACAGGTGGGCGGCCGGGTCGTCGACTCCTGGGCGCTGACGCAGGACTTCCCCGGCACCGGTGACAACACCGCGGCGGGGCTGTGGCTGGCGAAGATCGTCCGCACCGGGTCCGCGGCGGGGGACGCGATCACGCTGCCCGCGACCACGTTCGCCGGCACGCTCATGGAGAACCGGGTGGACTCCGACGAGGGACGTCCGCCGCTGTACAAGTACCGGATCACCCGGATCGGCACCGACACCGGGGCCGACACCCTGGTCGCCTACTCGGCCAAGGACTGCGTCGCCGGCGCCACCCCGGACCCGACGTCCAACACCCGGCGGTGCTACCCGTCGTGGTGGACGCCGGAGGGCTACGCCGAGCCGGTCAAGGACTGGTTCCACAAGTACGTGGTGACCCAGGTGGTCGAGGACGACAAGGTCGCCGGCTCCGGCTCGGAGTCCGTCGTCACGTCCTACGAGTACCTGGACGGCGCGGCCTGGGCGAAGGACGAGAACGAGTTCACCCTCGACAAGCACCGCACGTACAACCAGTTCCGCGGCTACCGGACCGTGCGCACGAAGGTCGGCGCGTCCGCGCGCAGCCAGAGCGACGCCGTCTACCTGCGCGGCCTGGGCGGCACGGTGACCGACTCCGAGGGCAACCAGGTGAGCGACGACCCGGCGCTGGCCGGGACGACGCTGGAGACCCTCACCTACACCGGGGAGGGCGGCACGCTCGCCTCGGCGTCCGTCTCCGAGCCGTGGCTGTCGCCGGTCACCGCGACCAGGGCGGTGAAGGACCGGGCGGCGCTCACCGCCCGGCGCACCGGCACGTCCGTCAGGCGCAGCCGCACGCTGGTCAGCACGGCGACCGGCGGCACGACCTGGCGGCGCACCCGCGCCGACCTCACCCACGACGACCTGGGTCAGGTGCTCTCGTCCGCCGACCAGGGCGACACGGCGGTCAGCGGTGACGAGGAGTGCGTCACCACCACCTACGCGGCCCGGGACACCGCCGCCTGGCTGGTGTCGTACCCCTCGACAGTGAGGACCACGGGCGGCACCTGCGCCGCGCCCGGCGCGGTGACCTCCGAGACCCGCACCTTCTACGACGGCCAGGCCCTCGGGGCCGCGCCGAAGCCGGGCCAGGCGCACGCCACCCGGACCGAGACGCTCGACCGCCTCGACGGCTCCACCCCCGTCCACGTGGCCACCACCGCGACCTACGACGCCTACGGCCGGACCACCGGCACGACCGACGAGCTGGGCCGTCTCACCACCACCGCCTACACCCCGGCCACCGGCGTCCCGACGGGGACGACCGTCACCGACCCCAAGGGCTTCACCACCACCACGACCCTGGACGGCGTCCGGGGCCTGACGCTGTCGTCGGCCGACGCCAACGGCCGCACCACGTTCACCGACCACGACGCGCTGGGCCGGCTGGTCAGGGTGTGGCTGCCCGGCCACGACCGGAGCGCCGCCGCCGACCTCGTCTTCGGCTACGCCGTCTCCACCACCGCGCCGACGGCGGTGACGAAGAGGGAACTGCTCGACGACGGCTCCTACAAGGCGACCACCACCCTCTACGACGGCCTGCTGCGCGAGCGGCAGACCCAGGAGGACGCCCACGGCGGCGGCCGCCTGGTCACCGACACCTTCCTGGACTCCCACGGCCGGGCGTGGAAGACCAACGCCACCTACTGGAACGCCTCGCCGCCGGACACGTCGCTGTTCGGCGCGCCGGACAACGTGGTCCCCGCGCAGACCGTCACCGAGTACGACGGCCAGAGCCGGCAGACCGCCGAGATCTTCAAGTCGCTGAACGTGGAGAAGTGGCGCGGCACCACCTCCTACGGCGGCAACTACACCGCGACCGTCCCGCCGGAGGGCGCCGCCGCCACGCTGTCCGTGACAGACGTCAGGGGCAGGACGACCGAGCTGCGGCAGTACCCCGGCCGCGTCGCGGACTTCGCCGACTCCCGGGCCGACGTCACGAAGTACGACTACGACCTGGCCGGACGGGTGACCAAGGTCGTCGACCCGGCCGGCAACACCTGGGCCTACACCTACGACCTGCGCGGGCGCAGGACCTCGCTGTCCGACCCGGACATCGGCCTCACCCGCTGGACCTACGACGCCGCCGGCCGCCGCACCGGCACCACCGACGCCCGCGGCGTCACGCTCACGTACGCCTACGACGAGCTGGGCCGCAAGACCTCGCTCGCCCAGGGGGCCGCCAAGCTGGCCGAGTGGGTCTACGACACCCTGCCCGGCGGCAAGGGCCTGCCCGCCTCCTCCACCCGGTACGACGAGGGCGGCGCGTACGTCAACGCGGTCAAGGGCTACGACGCCGCGGGCCGCCAGACCGGTACGACGGTGACGATCCCGGCGTCCGAAGGGTTGCTGGCCGGGACGTACACCGTCGGCACCACGTACCGGCCGACCGGCGGACTGCTCGCCTCGACCTCCTACCAGGCGGCCGGCGGGCTGCCCGCCGAGACCGTCAGGCCCGGCTACACCCGCCTGGGCCGGCTCGCCTCCCTCGACAACGGCTCCCGGACGTACGTCGGCGGCACGCAGTACTCGCCCTACGGCGAGGTGCTGCAGACCGTGCTCGGCGACGTCGGCGCCCGGGTCGTGCGCACCCTGGAGTACCAGGACGCCACCCGCCGCCTGGCCCGGTCGGTCGACGACCGGGAGAAGAGCGGGCCGCAGACCATGGACGACGCGGTGTTCACGTACAACCCGGCGGGCGACGTCACCAGCGTCCGGGACGACCGGGACGACCGGTCCTCGACCGACACCCAGTGCTTCGGCTACGACCACCGGCGCCGGCTGACCGAGGCGTGGACCGCCACCGACGACTGCGCGGCGGCCCCGTCGGCCTCGACCGTCGGCGGACCGGCCCCCTACTGGCAGTCCTTCACCTTCGACGTGGTGGGCAACCGCACCAAGGAGGTCCAGCACGGCGGCGCGGGCGACGTCACCCGCGTCTACACCTATCCCGCGGCCGGGGGGCCGCAGCCGCACACCCTGCAGAAGGTGGAGACGAGCGGCCCCGGCGCCCGTACCGACACCTACGAGTACGACGCGACCGGCAACACCCGGCGGCGCGTCACCGCCCTCGGCGACCAGGCGCTGACCTGGAACGCGGAGGGCGACCTCGGCTCCTCCACGGTCGCGGGCCGGACGAGCACCTTCGTCGCCGACGCCGACGGCAACCGGCTCATCCGCCGCGACCCCGGCTCGGTCACCCTCTACCTCGACGGGCAGGAGCTGACCCTGGCCGGGGGCAAGGTGAGCGGCACCCGCTACTACGAGGGCCCGCAGGCCACGGTGGTGCGCACCGGCGACGGCAAGGTCAACTACCTGCTCGGCGACCGGCACGACACCGAGGAGCTGGTGGTCAACGCCACCACGCTGGCCTACAGCCGCAGGTCCACCACCCCCTACGGCGGGTCCCGGGGCGCCGCGCCGGCGTCCTGGCCGAGCCAGAAGGGGTTCGTCGGCGGCACCGTGGACGACTCGACGGGCCTGACCCATCTGGGCGCGCGCGAGTACGACGTGGCCACCGGCCGGTTCGTCTCCGCCGACCCGGTCATGGACCTGTCGGACCCGCAGCAGATCAACGGGTACGCCTACGCGAGCAACAACCCGGTCGCCTGGTCCGACCCGACCGGCCTGCGCGTCTGCGACGGCCAGGAGTGCAAGGACGCCAGCATCCGTCCCGACGGGAGGCCCATCCAGCCGCCGCCGGCACCGGCGCCGGCGCAGGTGCAGCTCACCAGTGTGAGCTCGCCCGCCCCCGGCCCGACCTCCGGCCGCGGCGCCGGCACCGGACGCAGCGGCGGCGGCACCAGCAACCCCGGCGCGTGCACGAGCCAGTCGTGCATGCTGCGGTACACCGATCCGGCCGCCGCCCAGCGCATCGCCGAGCTGATGGCCGAGAACAAGCGCATCGCCGACGCGCTCGCCGAGGAGCAGGCCAGGCGCAGGCAGGCCGAGGAGGCGCTGCAGAAGGAGAAGCAGAAGAAGAAGCGCGGCTGGTGGGACCGCTGGGGCCGGACGGTGGCGGCGGTCGCCGTCGGCGTCGTCGGCGCGGTGGCCGTGGGCGCGTGCGGCGTGACCGTGGTGTGCGGCGTGGCGCTGGGGGCCGGGATCGGCATGGCGAGCTACTCGGTGCAGAACGCGGGCTCCGACCGGTTCAGCGTGACCGGCCTGGCCTTCGCCGGGCTCACCGGGGCGGCGCTGGGCGGCACCGGCCGCTACCTGAAGGCGGGCCAGGAGCTCGCCAAGGCCCAGGCGGGGGTGAAACTACCGATGGGCACCGAAGTACTGAGAGGGGCGCGGAACATGGCCACACAACCCAAGGCGACCTGGTCGTTCACCAACTGGTTCAAGTTCCACAAGCCATGAGCCGGCTGACGGAGATCCTGCGCAGGCCGCGTACGTGGGCGGTCG
Organism: Nonomuraea sp. NPDC051191; assembly: GCF_044455665.1. Taxonomy (NCBI): domain Bacteria; kingdom Bacillati; phylum Actinomycetota; class Actinomycetes; order Streptosporangiales; family Streptosporangiaceae; genus Nonomuraea; species Nonomuraea sp. NPDC051191. The sequence continues at coordinate 460,508 of NZ_JBITEZ010000006.1, forward strand.
TCGGAATGCTGGTCGTGGTGGACCTGCTGGCGGTCCTCCTGCTGCCCGGGGAGGTGTCGGTGTACGCGGTGATCGCGCTGACGATGGCCGCCGCGATGTTCATCGGCTAGCCCGTCCGCGGCACGTTCGGTGATCGGGCGATGGCCGCCGCGTCCCTTTCGGGGGGTGCGGCGGCCATCTGTTTAGTTATGCGAATATAATCGTTATATGCCTATAACCAGCAGGGCGCCCGTCTTGTCCACGTCCGCGCTCAGCCCCCGCCGGCGGCTGCTCGTGCTGGCCATCTGCTGCATGAGCCTGTTCATCGTCGGGCTGGACAACACGATCGTGAACATCGCGCTGCCCGCCATCCGGCGCGACCTGAACGCCTCCATGTCCGGACTCCAGTGGATCATCGACGCCTACACGGTGGTGCTGGCGAGCCTGCTCATGCTGGCCGGCTCGACCGGCGACCGGGTCGGCCGCCGGCGCACGTTCCAGACGGGGCTGGCGCTGTTCACGCTCGGCTCGCTCATGTGCTCGCTGGCGCCCGGCCTCGGCTGGCTGATCGCGGCGCGGGCGCTGCAGGCCGTCGGCGGGTCGATGCTCAACCCGGTCGCCATGTCGATCATCACGAACACCTTCACCGAGCCGCGCGAGCGGGCGCGGGCGATCGGCGTGTGGGGCGGTGTGGTCGGCGTCAGCATGGCGCTCGGCCCGCTGGTCGGCGGCATGCTGGTGGACTCGGTCGGCTGGAAGTCGATCTTCTGGATCAACATCCCCGTCGGGCTGGCCGCGTTCGCGCTGTGCGCGCTGTTCGTGCCCGAGTCGCGCGCGCCGCGTCCGCGCCGGGTGGACCCGGTCGGGCAGGCGCTGGTGATCGTGCTGCTGGCCACCCTGACGTACGGCTTCATCGAGGCGCCGGCCGCCGGCTGGGGGGCGCCGCGCACACTGGGCTGCTTCGCGGTCGCGGCGCTGGCGCTGGCCTTCCTGGCGCCGTACGAGCTGCGCCGCACCGACCCGCTCATCGATTTGCGCTTCTTCCGCAGCGCGCCGTTCACGGGGGCCACCGTCATCGCGGTGTGCGGCTTCGCCGCGCTGGGCGGGTTCCTGTTCGTCAACACCCTCTACCTCCAGGACGTCCTGGGCCTGTCCGCCCTGCACGCCGGCCTCTACACGCTGCCCATGGCCGGGCTGACCGTGGTCTGCGCGCCGCTGTCGGGCCGGATCGTCGGGAACGCCGGGCCCCGCGTCCCGCTGCTGGTGGCCGGGATCACCATGACGGCCAGCGGCCTGATCATGACCGGGCTGGCGGCGGACACGCCGACCTGGCGGCTCATGGCCGCGTACGTGCTGTTCGGGGTGGGGTTCGGCATGCTGAACGCGCCCATCACCAACACCGCCGTGTCCGGCATGCCGCGCGCCCAGGCCGGCGTGGCCGCGGCGGTGGCCTCCACCAGCCGCCAGATCGGCCAGTCGCTCGGCGTCGCGGTCATCGGCTCGCTGGTCACCTCGGCGGTGGCCGGCCCGTTCGCCGCCGGATTCCCCTCGGCCAGCCACGTCGGCTGGTGGATCGTCGCCGGGTGCGGGCTGGCCATCCTGCTGCTCGGTATCCTGACCACGACCGGCTGGGCCCGCCGCAGCGCCACCCGTACCGCCGAACGGCTCGCCCACGCTCCCGACAGAACGGCGGACGCGTCATGACCGACACCTCCGGCCAGGAGGCCGTGGCCCGCGTCTGGGCGGCCATGTACGACCTCGTCCTGCGGCAGGAGGACCGCCGCAAGGAGGTCGCCGAGACGCTCGGCATGAGCTTCTTCCGGGTCAAGGCGCTGCGCCGCCTGCTGGCCGGGCCGATGACCATGCGGGAGCTGACCGCGGAGCTGTCCACCGACAAGCCGTACACCACGCTGATGGTCGACGACCTGGAGCGGCGCGGCCACGTGACCCGCAGCGTCTCCCCCGACGACCGCCGCAGCAAGATCGTCGCCCTGACCCCGGCGGGGACGGCCGCCGCCGAGGAGGCCGAGCGCATCCTGGCCCGCCCGCCGCGCTCCCTGCTGGCCCTCGACCCCGGCGACCTGGCCGCCCTCGACCGCATCATGGCCCGCCTGCGCGCCCCGGAGGAGGCCGCGCGGCAGCGGTGAGGTCAGCCCCCGAACCCGGACAGGGCGGCGACGCCGAGTGTCTGCTCGGCGCCGAACTCCTCGAAGGTGGCGACGGGCCGGAAGCCCAGGCGGGCGGCCAGCCTCAAGGAGCGTCCGTTCGCCGTCTGGGTGACGACCACGACCGGCTGGTCGGGCAGCTCGGCCGCCGCCGCCCTCAGCGCGGCGGACGCGGCCTCGTACGCGAACCCGCTCCCCCACGCGGCGCGCCGCAGCACGTACGACAGCTCCAGCTCCTCGCCGTCGCCGGTCACGTGCCCGGGACGGCCGGCCGCCCGGCGGTCGAGCGACAGCGTCCCGAGGAGCCCGTCCGTGACGAGGTCCGCGATGACGTAGGCGCCCGGGGCGGCCGTCGCTCCGGCGGTCCCGGCGGCGTCGAGGAACCGCTCGACGTCGCCGCGTGGGCGCGGGCCGCCCAGGTGCTCGCGCACCTCGGGGTCGGTCATCAGCTCGACGAGACCGTCACGGTCGGCGTCGCGGGCCTTGCGCAGCAGGAGACGCCCGGCGGCGATCTCGGTGGCGGACAGCGTGGGCAGGCGGCTCATGGAACCTTGATCCTAGGGCCGGCGAACTACGGGGACGGGGACCAGACGCCGGCCGCGGTGCCGTCCTGGACGTGCCGGCGGTAGGTGACGACCTTGCCGTGGATGATCTCCAGGCTCGCCGTCAGGTCGGCTATCCGGTCGCGGACGGCCCGTTCGTGCTCCTCCAGCAGCGCCAGCCGCTCCGGCTCGTTGCCCGGCCCCGACCGCACGAGATGGGCGAACCTCCGCAGGGTGGCGATCGGCATGCCGCTCTCGCGCAGCCGGTTGCACAGCAGCAGCCACTCCACGTCGGCCCGGTCGTAGGCCCGCTGCCCGCCGGCGGTACGCGGGATCGGGCGCAGGAACAGCTCCTCGCGTTCGAAGAAGCGCAGCGCGTGGACGCCCAGCCCGGTGACCCGCGCGACGTCCCCGATGGACAGGCGGTCCGCGTCCCTGCTCATGGCACCTTCCCATAGCTTGACCTAGATTGCACTCTAGATTCTACGGTCGGGGGCATGGCACGTACACACCACAGAATCGGCTCGGGTTTCGGCGCGCACAGCACGGCCGACGACGTCCTGACCGGCGTCGACCTGTCCGGCAGGAACGTCCTGATCACCGGCGGCTACTCGGGGCTCGGCCTGGAGGCGACCCGCGCGCTGGCACGGGCGGGAGCGCACGTCGTCGTGCCCGCCCGCCGTCCCGACGTGGCGAAGGACGCGCTGCGCGACCTCCCCCGCACGGAGGTGCGCGAGCTGGACCTGGCCGACCTCGGCAGCGTCCGCGCCTTCGCCGACCTGTTCCTGGAGACCGGCCGCACCCTCGACGTCGTCATCGGCAACGCGGGCGTCATGGCCTACCCCCACCGGCCCGTCGGCCCCGGATGGGAGGCGCATCTCGCCATCAACCACCTCGGCCACTTCGCCCTGGTCAACCGGCTGCGCCCGGCGCTCGCCGGGGCCCGGGTGGTGTCGGTCTCCTCCTCGGGGCACTTCCTGTCCGACATCCGCTGGGACGACCTCCACTTCCGCCACGGCTACGACCACTGGACGGCCTACGGGCAGTCCAAGACGGCCAACGCCCTGTTCGCCGTCCATCTGGACGCCCTCGGCGCGGCCGACGGCCTGCGGGCCTTCGCCGTGCACCCGGGCAGCATCCTCACCCCGCTCCAGCGCCGCATCCCCCACGCGGAGCAGGTCGCCCAGGGCTGGATCACCTCCGGCGGACGCCGGGCCGACGGCTTCAAGACCCCGGAACAGGGCGCGGCGACGGCGGTCTGGGCGGCCACGTCACCCCTGCTGGAGACGCACGGCGGCGCCTACTGCCAGGACTGCGACCTCGCCGAGCCGGCGACGGGCGACGACATGCTGGTCGGCGGCGTCAAACCCTGGGCCCTCGACCCCGACTCCGCCGCCCGCCTGTGGAAACTCTCCGCCGCCCTGACCGGCCACGACGCCTTCTCCTGACCGCCCGGCTCACCCGCGGCGGCCGGATGGCCGGGAACGGCGACGGCCGGCCGCCGCCGAATCGGCGGGGCCGGCCGGAGGGTTCGAAGGTCAGCCGTGGGAGTCGACGGTCGCGGCGCGCTTGATGGTCAGCTCGTCGCCGCCGATGGAGCAGGCGGGGCCGTTGGGGCCGCCGAAGCGGACGGAGTCGAAGAAGTCGCGGAAGGTGCTGTAGAAGTTGCCCTTGCCGCGCGGGCCGGTGACGGCCGAGCAGCCGCCGTAGTCGGACTCGGAGTAGAGATGGATGAGCGTGTCGGTGCGGTTCCAGTCGGACTTGGCGCGATCGCCCATGCCCAGGGCGGCCAGGCTGGCCGTGCTCGCCTGGAGCTGGACGATGTCCCCGGTGCCGTCGAGGCCGGAGAAGAGGCAGTAGTTGCCTTCCTGGCAGCGGTCGTACCCTGTCGCCGCCTGGGCGGGGGACGCCACTGCGGCCAGGGCGGCCACGGCGATCGGTAATGCCAGAACGTGAAACTTCTTGCCCACCATACCTCCATGGACGAAACTTTCCTTCGGTCCGAACATACATAGTGAGATCAACTTGCGCTAGACCGTCAGGGCGGACGTTCTTCAGCGGATAATCCGCTACGGGATGACTTGGTAGCCTCGATGACATGACTTCGATGGCGCCCTCCCGCACCGAGCACGACCTGTCGTTCCTGCTCGACCACACCAGCCACGTCCTGCGCACCCGGATGGCGGCGGCCCTGGCCGAGCTCGGGCTGACCGCGCGCATGCACTGCGTGCTCGTGCACGCCCTGGAGGAGGAGCGCACACAGATCCAGCTCGCCGAGATCGGCGACATGGACAAGACCACGATGGTGGTGACCGTCGACGCCCTGGAGAAGGCCGGACTGGCCGAGCGGCGCCCGTCGAGCACCGACCGGCGGGCCCGGATCATCGCCGTGACCGAAAAGGGCGCGCAGGTGGCGCGGCGCAGCCAGGAGATCGTGGACGGCGTGCACACCGCGGCCCTCGGCTCGATCCCCGACCAGGAGCGGGAGGTGCTGGTACGCGCCCTGAACCGGCTGGTCACCGGCCACCTGGAGACCCCGGTCGAGGCCCCGCAGCCGGTCCGGCGGGCCAGGGCGCGCGGCTAGATAGTTCCGTCGCATATCGTCTGCAACAGAACTATCTGCTACGGTCTCTCTTGTTGCACCCCTTGAACAGGAGACGACCATGTCCCTCACCTCCCGGCACACCGCCTTGGCCGTGCTGTCGACGTCCGCCCTGATGACCATCCTCGACGGCAGCATCGTCACCGTGGCCATGCCCGCCATCCAGCGCGACCTGGGGTTCTCCCCCGCCGGGCTGAGCTGGGTCGTCAACGCGTACCTGCTCGCGTTCGGCGGGCTGCTGCTGCTCGCCGGCCGGCTCGGCGACCTCGTGGGCCGCAGGACGTTGTTCCTGGCCGGGAACGCGGTGTTCACCGGCGCGTCCCTGCTGGCCGGCGCGGCGGGCAGCGAGGGCATGCTGATCGCCGCCCGCTTCCTGCAGGGCGTCGGCAGCGCGATGGCCTCGGCCGTCGTGCTCGGCATCCTGGTGACCCTGTTCACCGAGCCGCGCGAACGGGCCAGGGCGATCGCGGTCTTCAGCTTCACCGGCGCGGCCGGCGCGTCGATCGGCCAGGTGCTCGGCGGCGTCCTCACCGACGCGCTGAGCTGGCACTGGATCTTCTTCATCAACCTGCCGATCGGGCTGGCGACGATCGCACTGGCGCTGCGCGCCCTGCCCGCCGACCGCGGCCTCGGCCTCGCGCGGGGCGCCGACGTGGCCGGCGCGCTGCTGGTCACCTCGGGCCTGATGCTGGGCATCTACACCGTGGTCAAGGTCGAGGAACACGGATGGCTCTCCGCGCACACCCTGGCGTTCGGCGCGGTCTCGCTGGCCCTGCTCGCCGGTTTCTTCGTACGCCAGGCCACCGCGCGCACGCCGCTGATGCCGCTGCGCGTGCTGCGTTCCCGCAACGTCGCCGGGGCGAACGTCGTGCAGATGCTCGCACTGTCGGCGATGTTCGCCTTCCAGATCATCGTCGCGCTCTACATGCAGAAGGTCCTCGGGTACGGCGCCCTCGGCACCGGCCTGGCGATGCTCCCGGCGGCGGTGGCGATCGGCGGCGTGTCGCTGTTCGTGTCGGCGCGGCTGAGCGCCCGCTTCGGCACGCCCGCCGTGCTGCTGGCCGGGCTGGTGCTGCTGCTGGCCGCGATGGCCTGGCTCACACGGGTGCCGGTGCACGCCGACTACGTCACCGACCTGCTGCCGGTCATGGTGCTGATCGCGGGTGGCGGGCTGGCGCTGCCGGCGCTGACCGCGCTCGGCATGTCGGCCGCCCGCGCGGACGACGCCGGCCTGGCCTCCGGGGTGTTCAACACCACCCAGCAGATCGGCATGGCGCTGGGCGTGGCCGTCCTGACCACCCTGGCGGCCTCCCGTACGCAGGAGCTGCGGGCTGGCGGGGCGGCCGAGGCCGCGGCGCTGACCGGCGGTTACCATCTGGCCTTCGCCACCTCGGCCGGGCTGCTCGCCGCGGCCGTCGTGGTCGCCCTGACCGTCCTGCGCCGGCCCCGGTCCGCCGCGCCCGCCGAGGCGCCCCGGACCGAGCAGCCGGCCGCCCTCTGACACCCCTTTCACGAAACGGAACTGATCATCATGACCGAGCGCACCTACGGCCCCGGACAGGGCCCCGGCGCCCGCCCTCTCACCGAGGACGAACTCCTGCACATCCTCGCCCGCCAGCCCTTCGGCGTGCTGGCCACGCTCAAGCGCGACGGCCGTCCGCACCTGGCCTCGATGGCCCTGCGCTGGGACGCCGCCGAACGCGTCCTGCGCATCTCCTCGGCCGAGGGCCGCGTCAAGGTGCGCCACCTGCTCGCCGACCCGCGGGCGTCGGTGCACCTCCAGGGCGACAGCGTGCTGTCGTACGCCGTCGCGGAAGGGCGCGCGGAGATCTCCGAGCCGTCGCTCACGCCGGGCGACGCGACCGGACGCGAGCTGCTGGAGATGGCCGGCGGCTTCCCCGACGCGGCGGACGAGGCCGCCTTCCTGGAGGAGATGACCAAGGGCCGCCGCCTGGTCATCAGGATCCGGGTGGACCACCTGTACGGCATCGCCCTGGACGCCGCCACCTGACCGGCGGCGGACTGCCGGGAACCGGCGGCACGGGAAGGATGGCGTGATCGACAAGGGAGTGTCGTCGTATGCGGTTCCCGAACCGTCCGCCGGCGGTGATGCCGGCGTCCGTGGCGGTCGCGAGCCGGCCGCCGGTCGTGCGGCCCGAGCGCGGCGACTGCTCGGGGGCGAGCGCCCGTGACTTCGACGGCGACGGCGGCGACGACGTCGCCCTCGGCTACCTGGGCACCACCGGCCGGGTGCACGTGCTGTCGGCGGGCAAGGTCATCCACGTCCCCACCCCGCCGGGCAACAGGATGAAGGGCTTCGGCTGGTCGGTGACCATGGCCCACGTCAACGGCGACCGCTGCGCCGAGCTGCTCAAGACCGCCACGGGAGACCTCTTCATCAAGGCCGTCACAGGCTGACGGCCCCCGGCGAGGGGCCCTGTACACCAAACCAAGCGCTTGCTACGCTCCGCCCATGACGTCCACCGTGGTGTGGGGTACCGGCAACGTCGGCCGCGCCGCCATCAGGGCCGTGGAGGCCCATCCCGACCTCAGTCTCGCCGCCGTCCTCGTGCACTCCCCCGGCAAGGTCGGCCGCGACGCCGGGGAGCTCGCCGGTCTCGGCCGCGACCTCGGCGTCACCGCCACGGACGACGTCGCCGCCGTCCTGGCCGCCCGCCCGCGCGCCGTCGTGTACGCCGCCTCCGGCGACCTGCGTCCCGATGACGCCCTGGCCGACGTCGTACGGGCGATCCGGGCCGGCGCCGTCGTCGTCACGCCCTCCCTGTACGCCCTCTACGACCACCGTGGCGCCCCGCCCGAGCTGCGGGAACAGGTGCTGGCCGCCGTCGCGGAGGGCGGCGGCTCCCTGTTCGCCTCCGGCATCGACCCCGGCTGGGGCAACGACCTGCTTCCCCTGCTGCTCAGCGGCCTCGGCTCGGTCGTGGACGTGATCCGCTGCCAGGAGATCTTCGACTACTCCGGCTACGACCGCCCGGACGCGGTCCGGTACATGGTCGGCATGGGCGAGCCGATGGAGTACGAGCCGCCGATGATCGCGCCCACGGTCCCGTCGATGGTGTGGGGCGGCCAGGTACGGCTGATGGCGCGGGCCCTCGGCGTCACCCTGGAGGAGATCCGCGAGGTCGTGGAGCGGCGCCCGCTCGACCGTACGGTCACCACCGCCCGCATGGGCGTGTTCGAGGCCGGCACCCAGGGCGCGGTGCGGTTCGAGGTGCAGGGCGTCGTGGAGGGCGAGCCGCGCATCGTGATCGAGCACGTCACCCGCATCCACCCCTCCTGCGCCCCCGACTGGCCGCTCCCGCCGGACGGCGGCGACGGCGCCCACCGGGTGATCGTCGAGGGCAGCCCGCGCATCGAGGTCACGATCGAGGCCACCGACGAGGGCGGCAACCGCTCGGCGGGCGGGAACGCCACCGCGGCCGGCCGGCTGGTGAACGCCGTCGACTGGCTCGCCGCCGCCCCGCCCGGTCTGTACGACGCGCTCGACGTCCCGTTGCGACCCGCGTCCGGCCGGCTCGGAAGGAAGAACCCGTGATCGTCGACGTTCCCGGCGGCAAGGATCCGATCGCCTACGTCTGGGGCGAGATGGTCCCCGGCATCGGCACCGCCGCCTCGAAGTTCTCCATGGCCGTCTACGCCCACACCACGCTGGGCCTGCGCGAGTTCGAGGCGGCCCGGCTGCGCATCGCGCAGATCAACGGATGCGTCTTCTGCCTCGACTGGCGCACCGAGCGCGACGGCGTCAAGGTCGAGGACGGCTTCGCCGACGCGGTCGCCGGCTGGCGGACCACCGGCGCCTTCGACGCGCGCACCCGGCTCGCCGCCGAGTACGCCGAGCGGTACGCCCTGGACCACCACGGGCTCGACGAGGAGTTCTGGTCCCGGATGACCGAGCACTACAGCGAGAAGGAGATCGTGGAACTGAGCATGAGCATCGGTTCCTGGTGGGCCTTCGGCCGGCTCAACCACGTGCTGGGCCTCGACACGGCCTGCATGCTGACCGGCGGCCCGTCCCCCTCCGTCAGACCGACCGAGTCTCCGTCCAGCCGACCGAGCGAGGGCCCGTGACATGAACCCCAGCCGCCGCACCTTCATCGCCGGAACCGCCTCCCTCCTGGGCGCCGCCGCCCTGCCCGGCCGCGCCGCCGCCGCTGCCGTCGCCGCCGGCCCGATCGCGGACGGCGCCCGCGTCCCCGCCCTGGTGATCGGCACCGGGTACGGCGGCTCGGTGGCCGCGCTGCGCCTGGCCCAGGCGGGCGTCGAGGTGCACATGATCGAGATGGGCATGGCCTGGGACACGCCCGGCTCGGACGGCAAGATCTTCTGCAACACGCGCGAGCCCGACTACCGCTCGTACTGGCTGCGTACCAGGACCAAGGCGCCGCTCAACTACTTCCTCGGCTTCCCCATCGACCGGGACATCCCTCGCTACACCGGCATCCTGGACGCCGAGGAGTTCGCCGGCATCACGGTCTACCAGGGCCGCGGCGTCGGCGGCGGATCGCTGGTCAACGGCGGCATGGCCGTCACGCCCAAACGGGAGAACTTCGCCTCGGTGCTGCCGTCGGTCGACGCCGACGAGATGTACGGCGTCTACTACCCGCGCGCCAACTCCGGCCTCGGCGTCGGCCTGGTGGACCCGGCCTGGTTCGACACCACCGCGTGCTACCAGTACGCCCGCGTCGGCCGCAAGCACGCCCAGCGCTCCGGCTTCCCGTTCACCTTCGTGCCCGACGTGTACGACTGGGACTACATGAAGCAGGAGGCGGCCGGCACGGCCCCCCAGTCGGCGCTGGCCGGCGAGATCCTGTACGGCAACAACCACGGCAAGAAGTCCCTGCAGAAGACCTACCTCGCGCGGGCGGGCGCGACCGGCAAGGTGACGATCTCGCCGCTGCACCGGGTCACCTCGGTCGCCCCGGCGGCGGGCGGCGGCTACACCGTCCGGATCGACCAGCTCGCCACCGACGGCTCGGTCACCGCCGCCAAGACCGTCACGGCCGCCCGGGTCTTCTTCGCCGCGGGCAGCGTCGGCACCAGCAAGCTGCTGGTCAGGCTGAAGGCCACCGGCGCGCTGCCCGGCCTGAACGACGAGGTCGGCAAGGGCTGGGGCGACAACGGCAACGTGATGTGCGGCCGGGCCAACCACCTGTGGGACCCGACCGGCAAGCTGCAGTCGGCCATCCCGTGCGCGGGCATCGACAACTGGACGGCCGGGGGCGCGTTCGCCGAGGTGGCGCCGCTGCCGACCGGGATCGAGACGTACGCCTCGTTCTACCTGTCGATCACCAACACCCCGCACCGGGCGCAGTTCTCCTGGAACGCCGCGACCGGCCAGGTGGACCTGAGCTGGCAGACCGCCTGGAAGCAGACGTCCATCGACATGGCGAAGACGATCTTCGACAAGATCAACTCCAAGGAGGGGACGATCTACCGCACCGACCTGTTCGGCGTGTACAAGATCTGGGGCGACCACCTCACCTACCACCCGCTCGGCGGCGCGGTGCTGAACCGGGCCACCGACAACTACGGCCGCCTGGCCGGACACCCCGGCCTGTACGTCATCGACGGCTCGCTGATCCCCGGCAACACCACGGTGAACCCGTTCGTCACCATCACGGCGCTGGCCGAGCGGAACATCGAGAAGATCATCGCCACCGACCTTTAGCGCAGGGTTTGCCGAAACGGCAACGGAGTTGGCGGGCCGCGGCACGGGCCGCGCATGATCCTGGTGACAGACCAGGACACACGTGCGTGGAGGAACGATGTCACAGCCCACCCCGGTCGCCGAGGGCGTCCACCGCCTGGCGCCCTCCCCCGCCGGCCGTGTCCATCTCGTGGAGGCGGGGCAGGGGCCGCTGGTGCTGCTGGTGCACGGTTTCCCCGAGTCCTGGTACTCCTGGCGGCACCAGCTCCCGGCGCTGGCCGCCGCCGGGTACCGGGCGGTGGCGGTGGACGTGCGCGGCTACGGCCGCTCGTCCAAGCCGGCGGACGTGGCCGCGTACCGGATGACCGAGCTGGTCGAGGACGGCGTGGCGGTGGTGCGGGCGCTGGGCGAGCGGACCGCGGTGATCGTCGGCCACGACTGGGGCGCCTCGATCGCGGCCCACAGCGCCCTGCTGCGGCCGGACGTCTTCCGCGCGGTCGCCATGCTCAGCGTGCCGTACACGCCGCGCGGCGGGCCGCGTCCCACCGAGGTGTTCGCCGCCATGGGCGGGACGGACGAGTTCTACGTCAGCTACTTCCAGACGCCCGGCCGGGCCGAGGCCGAGATCGAGCCGGACGTCCGGGGCTGGCTGGCGGGCACGTACGCGGCCCTGTCCGCCGGGACCATGCCGGGCCCGGACGCGCCCCACCCGCTGTTCGTGGCCCCGGGCGGCAGGATGCGCGACCGGTTCCCGGCGGACGGCACGCTGCCCGGCTGGCTGAGCGAGGCCGACCTCGACTTCTACGCCGCCGAGTTCGAGCGCACCGGCCTGACCGGCGCGCTCAACCGCTACCGCAACATGGACCGCGACTGGGCCGACCTCGCGCCCCACGACGGCGCGCCCGTCACCCAGCCCTCGCTGTTCGTCGGCGGCGCCGACGACGCCACCACCCGATGGCTCTCCGCCGCGATCGACGCCTTCCCCGCCACCCTGCCGGGCCTGGTCTCCTCCCGTCTCCTGGACGACTGCGGCCACTGGGTCCAGCAGGAGCGGCCCGCCGAGGTCAACGCCATCCTGCTCGACTGGCTCGCCCGGCTCTGACCCGCGACGCCGCAGGCCCGCCCGCGCGAGGCGGGCCCGCGGCGCCGGTCACAACACCGCTCCCGAGCCCTCGCGGGGCCGCCGGGCGGCCTTGGGCGCGGGCGGCTGGGGTGCCGGACGGCGGTCGTACCTGGCCAGGCCGATGGCCACCGGGCCCGCCACGAACGACGAGGTCAGCGTGCCCACGACGATCCCGGTGACCAGCGCGATCGCGAAGTCACGCAGCGAGTCGCCGCCGAAGACGGCCAGCGCGACCAGGACGAACAGCGCGCCGAGCCCGGTGTTGACGGTCCGCGGCACGGTCTGCAGGATCGCCGTGTTCACCGCCTCGGCCAGCGGCGCGGTGCGGCGGGCGGCCCACAGCTCCCGCACCCGGTCGAACACCACCACCTTGTCGTTGACCGAGTAGCCGACCACGGTCAGCATCGCGGCCAGGAACACGCCGTCCACCGGCTTGCCGAGCCAGGCGAACAGCCCGATCACCACGGCCAGGTCCACCAGCAGCGCCAGCACGGTCGCCGTGCCGAACGTCCACCGGAACCGCACCGCCAGGTAGACGAGCTGGGCCGCCACGGCCACGCCGAGCGCGATGACGGCGTTGCGGCGCAGCTCCTCGCCCAGCGTGGGGCCGATGAACTCGTCACGCCGCTTGGTCACCTCGCCGGCCTGCCCCTCCAGCGCGGCCTGGACCTTGGCCGGGTCGAGCTGCCCGGCGCGTACGGCCACGCCGTCGCCGGTGGCCTGCACGACCGCGCCCGGATACCCGGCCTCGCTCACCAGCCGCCGGGCCGTGTCGGCCTCGACCGGCCTGGACGTGCCGAACTCCACGAGCCGGCCGCCGGTGAACTCGACCCCGAAGTCCAGCCCGCGGGTGAACAGCCCGGCCAGCGCCGCGACGGCCAGGCCGCCCGCGACCGCCAGCCACACCTTCCTGGCCTTCATGAGCTGGGGGTTCCGGCGGGCCAGCCACGTCCTGACGGCGCCGGGCGAGGCGAGGCCCGACAGGCGCGGCCCGATCCGCGCGGCGACGGCCTGGGTGAGCACGCGGGTGATCAGCAGGGCCGACACCAGCGAGGCCAGCACGCCGATCGCCAGCGTCACGCCGAACCCCTTGACCGGCCCGGAGGCCAGCCAGAACAGCAGCCCGGCGGCGATGAGCGTGGTGGCGTTGGAGTCGGCGATGGCGCTCCAGGCGTTCTTGAACCCCCGGTTGAGCGCCGGCGCGAGCCCGCGTGCCGGGGCCAGGCCGTACTCCTCCCTGGCGCGTTCGAAGACGAGCACGTTGGCGTCGACCGCCATGCCGATCGCCAGCACGAACCCGGCAAGTCCGGGCAGCGTGAAGGTCGCGCCCATCGCGACCAGCGCGGCGTAGGAGATCAGGCCGTAGCACATCAGCGCGATGGTGGCCAGCAGGCCGGACAGGCGGTAGACCGCGATGATGAACAGGGCGGTCAGCACCAGCCCGACGATCGCGGCCTTGACGCTGGCCTCGACGGCGGCCTCGCCCAGCGTGGGGCCGACCGTCCGCTGCTCGACCAGGTCGAGCGGCACGGGCAGCGCGCCGCCCTTGATCAGCACGGCCAGGTCGCGGGCCTCCTCGTGGGTGAAGGACCCGGTGATCTGGGTGCTGCCGCCGGGGATGCCGGTCCCGCACGCGACGGACGGGTCGAGCTGCGGCGAGGAGATGATCTTCTTGTCGAGCACGATGGCGACGCGCCGCTTCGGGTCGCCCTCCGGCTGGCAGGCGGCCGCGCCGGTCATCTGCTGCCAGGCGTCGGCGTCGCGGAAGTCCACCGTGACCCACCAGCCGGGCCCCTGCTGCGGGTCGCTGCGCTCGGCGGCGTCGCTGACGCCGTCGCCGCTGATCGCCGCCGGGCCGAGCGCGAGCGGGCGGCCGCTCTCGTCGGGCAGCGCGGTGGCGTCGCCGTCCTTCGCCGGGCCGGTGACCGGGTGGAAGGCGAGCTGTGCGGTACGGCCGATGACCTCGGCCGCCTTGCTGGGGTCGAGCACGCCGGGCAGCTCGACGATGATCCGCTTCTCGCCGGAGCGGACCAGGGTGGGATCGACGACCCCCAGCGCGTCCGCCCGGCGGCGGAGCACGTCGAGGGCGCGGTCGGTGGCCGAGGAGTCGGCCTGGACCGTCGGGGAGTCTCTGGCCTCGAAGACGAGCTGGGTACCGCCGCGCAGGTCGAGGCCGAGGCGTGGCGTGGCGGTGAGGGACAGGATGATCGAGGTCGCGATGACGGCCAGCGCCGCCAGCGCGCGCCACATGGGCGCACGTGACATGAAGCCTCCACAGGCTCAGGTGTGCGGAAGAGGGGATCTTCAGAGCACCGTGGAGGGAGGCGCGCGGGCCGCCGCCGCGCCCTGGGGGCGGTCGGCGGCGGCGCGGGAGCCGGGCCGCCGTACGACGGCCGACCAGACCTGCGGCAGGCGGGCCGGGGCGGCCGCGGGCAGCGCCGGGCCGCCCGGCCCCGCCTGGTCGTGCCCGCCGTGCCTGATCTGCGCGAGCGGAGGCGGCGGCGGCGTGGAGCCGAGCTGGACGGCGGCGGCCTGGTCGATCGCCGCCCGGATCGCCGCGACCTGCGGGGCGACCTGGCTGTGCCCGATCCCGGGCCCGGTCCCGTGACCGGCCGCCTGGCCGATCGTGGGAAGCAGCCACGACAGGACGAGAAGAAGGGCGGCGGGCAGCCTGGTGCGCACGTCGCCTCCTTCCCGTCGTGGTGGCCGTGGTTGGCCGTGGTGGCCGTCGTCGTCCCTACCGTAGCCCGCCGCCGGGCCGCTCAGGGCAGGGTGCGCAAGTACGTCGGCGGCCTGCGGACCTGAGCGGCCTGCTCGAAGGCGTACGCGAGGGCGATCAGGGACGGCTCGGACAGGCGCCCGCCGAAGAAGGTGACGCCGAGCGGCAGGACGTCCCTGGCGTAACCGGCCGGGACGGTGACCGCTGGATACCCGGAGATCGCCGAGGGCGCGGAGGAGGCGACGAACCCGGTGAAGTCGTCGCCCTTGGTCAGGTCGGTCAGCCAGGCCGCGTGGTTGGTGGGGGCGAGCAGCGCGTCCAGGCGGCCGGCGGCCATCGCGGAGTCGATCGCGCGGCGGGCCAGGGTGGTGGCCTTGTCCCGGAGGGCGCGGTAGGCGGGGTCGTCCAGGTCGCCGGTGGTGGCCTGCGCCTGCTCGAAGATCTCCTGCCCGAAGTAGCGCAGTTCGGTCCCGGCGTGCCGCCGGTTGAAGTCGATCAGCCCGGCCAGGTCGGCGGGGTGCCGTCCGGGGGTGGCGGCCAGGTAGGCGTTCAGGTCGTGCTTGAACTCGGTCAGCAGCGCGGGGAACTCGGCCTCGCCGGCTTCGTCCATGCCTTCCAGCTCGACGTCCACGACGGTCGCGCCGCGGGCCCTGAGGGTGGCGACGGTGGCGTCCAGGGCGGCGCGCACCTCCTGGTTGTCGCCCGCGACCGAGCGCCACACGCCGACGCGGGCGCCGTTCAGCGCGCCGGGCCGCAGGGCCTTGAGGTAGTCGCGGTCGCCGCCCGGGACGGTCGCGGGGTCGCGCGGGTCCGGCCCCTGGATGGCCGAGAGCACGGCGGCGGCGTCGGTGACGTTCCTGGTGATCGGGCCCGCGGTGTCCTGCCGGGACGACAGCGGCACCACGCCGGCCCGGCTGACCAGCCCGAGCGTGGGCTTGATGCCGACCACGCCGTTGATCCCGGCCGGGCAGACGATCGAGCCGTCGGTCTCGGTGCCGATGGTGACCGCGGCCAGTGTGGCGGCGGCGGCGACCGCCGAGCCGCTGCTCGACCCGCAGGGGTTGCGGTCCAGGACGTAGGGGTTGTTGGTCTGCCCGCCGACCGCGCTCCACCCGCTGGAGGACGGGCTGGAGCGGAAGTTCGCCCATTCCGACAGGTTCGCCTTGCCCAGGATCACCGCCCCGGCCGCGCGCAACCGCTGGACGAGGAACGCCTCCGCGCCCGGCCGGGAGCCGAGCAGCGCCTGCGAGCCGGCGGTCGTGCGCAGCGGCGCGGCGGTGTCGATGTTGTCCTTGAGCAGGACCGGGACGCCTTCCAGCGGTCCGTGCGCGCCGCGGCGGCGACGCCGGTCGCTGGACTCGGCCTCGCGCAGCGCGGCGGGGTTGGTCTGGATGACCGCGTGCAGCAGCGGGTCCACCGCGCGGATGCGGTCGAGGTAGAAGCGGGTGAGCGTCACCGCGTCGAAGCGGCCGCGGTCCATGGCGCGCTGCAGGTCGAGCACGGTGGCGCGGTCGAGGTCCAGGCCGCGCAGGACGGTACCGGCGACGGCAGGGATAGGGGCCGCCTCGCGCGCGTGCGCGGGGGCGGCCGCGGTTAACCCGGCGGCGAGGGCGAGCGCGAGCGCGGCGGCCACTCGGCGGGCGGGCTTCATGAGCGTCATGGCTGTCGAGCCTAGCCAGAATGCTTTCGCTGGAAAATATTCCACTTCGTATATATTCTCGCGGGCTGCCCGCGTGACGCGTCCCTGTCTGGCGGGTCGTGGACAGGCGGCTGGCGTCCGGGCCACCGTCCTGTCACCCTGCCGGCCGCGGAGGCGGAAACCGTCGGTGGCCGCCCGCACACTCAGCGCATGCCCGATGAGCCTCTGGAACTCGGTGAGATCACCATCTCCGACTGGTACGCCCACAACGACAAGATGGCCGAGGTCGGCTTCCTGACCATCGCCAGACGCCTGCCCTCGCTCGTCGCCCAGGCGATGAGCATGTCCTGGCGGGCCGGCCCCCGCGACACCGTGGCCACCATCGCGCTCAACCTCCTCGGCGGCCTGTTCACCGCCTTCGGCCTGCTGGCCACGACCGGCGTGCTGAGCGCCCTGTTCAGCGAGGGCCCGACCCCCGACCGCGTGCTGGCCGCCCTGCCCAGCCTCGTCCTGGTCGGCGCGGCCGCCGTGCTGCGCACGGTGGTCCAGGCCGGCGCGGGCTGGGCCCAGTCACGCCTCACCCCGCAGATCTCCCGCCACACCGAGGAACGCCTCTACGGCCTGACCAGCCAGGTGGAGCTGGTCGCCTACGACGACCCGGAGTTCCACGACAGCCTCGAACGCGCCAACCAGCGCGGCGTCAGCGTGGCCAGCTCGGTGGTCAGCTCGGCCATCAACGTCGTCACCGCGGCCGTCGGCATCGCGGCGGCGGCGGGCGTGCTGGGCGTGCTGCACCCGGTCCTGCTGCCGCTGCTCCTGCTGGCCGTGCTGCCCGACGCGTGGGCCACCGTGCGCGGCGCCCGCATGCGCTACTCGACGATGTACTCCCTCATCCCCGCCCGCCGCCGCAAGTGGATCATCGCCGAGCTGCTGGCCGACCGCGAGCCCGCCGCCGAGGTGCGCTCGTTCACCATGCGCGGCTTCCTGCTGCGCATGTACGACGCGGTCGCCAAGGCCGAGCAGGACGTCCTGCTCGTCCTGGCCAGACGCCAGACCCTGGCCCGCCTGGTCGGCGAGGCCCTCGGCGGCCTCGGCACCGCCCTGGTCTACGTCGCGCTCGGCCTGCTGCTGGCCCTTGCCGCGATCCCGCTGGCGGTCGCCGGCACCGCGGTGCTGGCCATCAGGACCGGCCAGACGTCGCTGGCCAACCTCCTCTACGCCACCAACCGCCTCTACGAGGACGGCCTCTACTTCACCGACTTCCTCCAGTTCTGCGCCGACGCCGAACGCCGCGTGCCCGGCGCCCGCCCGGCGGCCGTGCCCGAGAGGTTCGAGCGCATCGTGGCCGACGACGTGACGTTCACCTATCCGGGCGCCGAGCAGCCGGCGCTGCGCGGGGTGACGGTCGAGATCAAGCGCGGCGAGATCATCGCGTTCGTGGGCGAGAACGGCTCAGGCAAGACCACCCTGGCCAAGATCCTGTCCGGCCTGTACGAGCCCGACTCCGGCGGCGTCTCCTGGGACGACGTCGACCTGACCGACGTGCCCCCCGACGAGCTGCGCCTGCGCACGGCCGTCATCGCCCAGGACCACACCCGCTGGCCGCTCACCGCCCGCTACAACATCACCATGGGCACCGACAAGGGCGAGGCCGCCCTGGTCGCGGCGGCCTCGGTCGCCGGCGCCGACGAGGTGGTCGCGGGCCTGCCCCACGGCTACCGCACGCTGCTCGACCGCCGGTTCAAGGACGGCCAGGAGCTGTCCGGCGGCCAGTGGCAGCGCGTCGCCGTGGCCCGTGGCTTCCACCGCGACGCCGACCTGCTCATCTGCGACGAGCCCACGGCGGCCCTCGACGCCCGCGCGGAGCACGCCCTGTTCGAGCGCATCCGCGATCACTCCGAGGGCCGCACGGTCCTGCTCATCACCCACCGCCTGGCCAGCGTGCGGTACGCCGACCGCATCTATGTCCTCGACCACGGCAAGGTCACCGAGCAGGGCGACCACCAGGCCCTGATGGCGCTCAACGGCCTCTACGCCGACCTCTACACCCTTCAGGCCGCCGCCTACCGCTGATCCTCAGCGGCGCAGCAGCCCGGACGGCACGGCCTCGGCCAGCGCCTTGTACCCCGCCGGGTTCAGGTGCAGGCGGTCGCCGACGTCGTAGGCGGGCAGCAGGTTGCGGGGGGCGGCCGGGTCGCGGGCCGCGCGGTCGAGGTCGATCACGGCGTCGAACATGCCGCTCGTCCGGATCCACTCGTCGACCTGCTGCCTGGCCGCCTCCCGGTAGCCGCCGGGGTCGTCGTAGGAGGCGTTGCCGCCGAAGGGGGTGAGGGTGGCGCCGTACACCCGCAGGTCCTGGGCGTGGGCGCGGGTGACGATCTGGTCGTAGGCGGCGATCAGGTCGTCGGCGACCTGGCGTTGCGCGGCCTGGGGGGCGGGGGCGGTGCCGCTGTCGTTGACGCCCTCAAAGACGATCAGCCAGGCCAGGCCGCTCCGGGCGAGCACGTCGCGGTCCAGCCGGGCCAGGGCGGCCGGGCCGAGGCCGTCGTGCAGCACCCGGTTGCCGCCGGCGGCCTGGTTGGCCAGCGCGAGGCCGGGCAGGCGCGGTTGCAGCCGGTCGAGCAGCTGGTCGGGCCAGCGGTCGTTGCGGTTGGTGGTGGAGCCCCTGCCGTCGGTGAGCGAGTCGCCCAGCACGGCGAGCGCGGCGGTGGACCGTCCGGCCCGCACCTCGACCGCGCTGAGCAGGTACCAGTGGTCGACCGGGGTGGCGCCGGTCAGGTCGGCGGCCTCGGTCTGGTCGCCGCGGGCCAGGTAGGAGGTGGTCCTGGAGCCGGGGTGGGAGGTGAGGGCGTTCGACGCCTGCCCGTCGGCGAGATGCACGGTCACCGACAGCACCGAGCGGGGCGCGAGCGCGGGAACGCGACGGAGGCCCGGGTGATGGGCAGCGGCGCGCCGCCGAAGGCGTTGGAGAAGCGCACCCGTACACGTTTGCCGCCGGCCGAGACGCGGACGGTCTGCCGCAGGGTGGTGTCGGCCAGCACCAGGCCGTCCTGCGTGTACGGCGACGGCGGCATGGTGCCCGGCTCGGTGAGCTGCGGCATCGAGGTCCAGGTGTCGACCCAGTGCTCGCCGGGAAGCGCGGCTTTCTTTCGGAAGGTATGCCGAGCCGGGACCCGGGTCAACAGCGGTGCCCGCTTCTGACACGGCGCCATTCCCGTTCTGACCGGACGTTGCAAGGCAGGCGTCCCGGTGGTGCACTCAAGGGCGTTGGTTCCGACCCGTGTCCAGGCCGCCAGCGGGAGCGAGGGCCGGCGGCGGACCTCGAAGGGAGAACCGTGAGACGATTACGTCCGATGTTGCTGTTCCTGCTGGTCACCCTGGCCGCGGGCTGCGGCGGGGCCGCGCCCGGCGCCCCGGGGGTCACCGGCTCCGGCGCGCCGCTGGAGAAGATCAGGATCGGCGTCATCCCGATCCCCGACAGCGCGCTGGTCTACATCGCCCGCGACCGCGGCTACTTCGCCGCCGAGGGGCTGTCGGCCGAGCCGGTGGTCGTGCAGGGCGGCGGCCCGGCGATCGACAGGATGAAGGGCGGCGCCCTGGAGTTCGGGCTGGTCAACTACGTCACCGCGGTTCTGTACCAGCGGCGGGAGCCGGGGCGGCTGAAGCTGGTCGCCGACGCCTACCACGCCGCGCCGGGCGCGTTCCAGCTCTTCGTGGCGCCCGGCAGCCCGATCAGGAGCGTGCGCGACCTGCGGCCGTCGGGCGGCGTGAAGAGGAGCGTCGCGGTGGCCACGCTGCGGTCGGTCGGCACGCTGAGCGCCGAGACCGTGCTCGCCGCGGCCGGGCTGTCGGCGGACGACGTCGCGTTCAAGGAGCTCCCCCTGCCCGACATGCCGGCCGCGCTGGCCGCGGGCACGGTGGACGTGGCCTGGATGACCGAGCCGTTCATCACCGCCTACGCCCGGCAGGGCGGCAGGTCGCTGGGCGACGCCATGGCGAACGTCCCGGCCGGGTGGCCGATCGCCGGGTGGGCCACGACCGCGTCGTACGCGAGCGCCCGTCCACGGGCCGTGGCCGGGTTCCAGCGGGCCATGGCCCACGCCCAGCTCGACGCCCGGGACCGGACGCTGGTCACCGGGGTGCTGGGGACGTACACGAAGATCCCGCGCGAGGTCCTGCCGACGATCACGCTCGGCACGTTCCCCGCCGCGCTGGAGCCCGAAGGGCTGCAGTCGGTGGTGGACACCATGGTGAGGTTCGGTTACCTGCCCGCGCCGCTGCGGGCGGAGAGCATGATCGTCCGGCCGGCCTGGGAGCCGGGGAAGGGGAACCCATGAGCGAGACGCCGGAGCGGGCGCGGGTGCTGCGCCTGGTCGACGACTTCATCCTGTACGCCGCCGTCCGGGCCGCCCTGCGGCTGTCGGTCTTCGACCTGCTGGCCGCCGGGCCGTGCGCCGTGGACGAGCTGGCCGACGAGATCGCCGCGGGCGGGACCGGGCGTCCCGACGAGACGCTGCTGGGCCGCCTGCTGCGCACGCTGGACCACCTGCGGCTGGTCGAGCGGGACGCCCGCGGCCGCTACCTGCTCACCGGCGAGGGCGACCTGCTCACCAGCGGCCGGGACGACTCCCTGGCCCCCGCGGCGCTGATGTGGGGCGAGGAGCTGTGGCGCGACTCGGCCGACCTGCTGCACCGGACGATCACCACAGGTGAGCCCGCCGCCCTGGAGCTCCACCAGGTGGACTCCCCCTACGCCTGGCTGGGCACCCGGCCCGCGGCCGGCGCCCTGTTCAACGAGTTCATGGCCACCCGCAGCGTCACCGTGGCCCGCGCGCTGGCCGGGCAGGACCTGACCGGCGTGGACGCGGTGGCCGACATCGGCGGCGGCACCGGCATCGTCCTGGCCACGATCCTGGCGGCCCACCCGCGGCTGCGCGGCGTGCTGTTCGAGCTGCCCGAGGTGGCGGCCCAGGCCCGGACTCACCTGGACGGCCGGGCGGGCATCACCGTGGCCGAGGGCGACATGTTCGCCGACCCGCTGCCCCGGGCGGGCCTGTACCTGCTGGGCAACATCCTGCACAACTATCCCGACGAGCAGGCCGCCAAGCTGCTGGCGCGGCTCGCCGCCCTGATGGACGGCCGCGCCGAGCTGTGGATCGTGGACGCCGTCCTCGACGACGACCCGCGCCGCTCGCCGACGTCGGCGGTGGCGCTGGACATGAAGATGCTCACGCTGTTCAGCGGCGGCCAGGAACGCACGCTGACCCAGGTCGGGAACCTGCTGGGGGCCGCGGGGCTGCATGTCGCCCGCACCGATCCGCTCCCCCACGGGCTGCACCTGGTGGTGGCCAGGCAGCGCCCCGCCACGGAATGAGCCCCCGCGTGGACCCTTCGCCGTCGCGCGCGTCCGGCGTCCGTCGATGAGACTGGCGGCCACGGGCGGGGGCCCGGGCCGCTCGGTGATGGCGATCTTGGTCTTCCCGCCACTTCGCGGCTTCTGCAAGTATTCGATCATGGAAGAAGGGAGACGCGAAGTGGCAGAGAGCAACACGGGCATTCGGCGATTACTTGCGGACTCTGGGGAGCCGCGCGGCTGGGTCCCGCTCCGGACGGATCTCGTCACCGCGCTGCTGGGGGTCTGGTTCGGCGTCGGGCTGATGATCGACGCGTGGGCGCACAGCAACCGCAGCGACCTGGAGACGTTCTTCACGCCGTGGCACGCGGCCTTCTACTCGGGGTTCGCGGCGGTGTCCGGCTGGATCATCTGGCAGGTGTTCCGCAACGTGCGGCTCGGCCGCCAGGGGCTGGCCGCCGTTCCCCAGGGCTATCTGGCCGGGCTGGTCGCCATCCCGGCGTTCGCCCTCTTCGGGCTGGCCGACATGACCTGGCACACCGTGCTCGGCATCGAGACGAGCGTCGACATCCTGTTCAGCCCGTCCCACCTGGGGCTGATCGTGACCATGCTGCTCATCATCACCACACCGCTGCGCTCGGCCTGGAACGCCCCCGACACGGGCGTGCGGCCCTCGCTCCGGCGGCTGTTCCCGGCGCTGGCCGGGCTCGCGTTCGCGGCCACGCTGGTGTCGCTGTTCCTGTCGTACGGCGACGCCCTCCAGTACCGGTCCGCACACATCGTCGAGGCGTTCTCCAGCGTCGAGGACGCGGGCGCCGACCGTCTGGCCACCGCGATGGTCATCAGCAACGTCATCCTGCTCACCCCGGTGCTGCTGCTGGTCCGGCGGTGGAACCTGCCCTTCGGCGCGGTGACCGTCATGTACACGGTCGCCGTCCTGATGCCCGGCGCGCAGACGGCGTTCGAGAACGTGCCGACGCTGCTCACGTTCGTCGCCGCGGGCCTGGCGAGCGACGTGCTGATCCGGCTGCTGCGCCCGTCCGGCGCGCGGCGGGGCGCCTACTGGGCCTTCGCCGGGCTGTCGGCCTTCGTCACCTGGTCGCTCTACATCGGGGTCGCCTCGGCGGCCGGTGGCGGCCTGCCCGCGGTGCCCGAGCTGTGGACCGGCGCGCCGGTGGTGGCCGGGCTGATCGGCCTGGCGCTCGGTGCGCTGTTCCTGCCGAACGCGCTCCCCGCGGACGCGGCCGACGCCGGACGGGCATGATCCGGCCGCTCCGGGTCCTGTGTCTCGTCGCCGTACTCCTGCTCGCGGGGTCCGCACCGGCCGCGGCTCACAACGTCACGGCCGGTGCGGACCTGCGCTTCGCCCAGACGATCGCCGGCGCCGAGCTGACGGTCGTGATCAAGGGCACGTCGCGGGTGCCGGGGCCGCTGCTGATCGGCGTGATCGCCTACGAGCCGGCGACCGGGCCGCCGGTCGGCCTGGAGGTGCGCTCGGTCGAGGACGGCCACAAGGTGACGGCCACCGCGCAGCCGTCCGCCACCCCGCGGTACGTCAAGCTCCCGGTCGAGCGCACCGGGCCGCACGAGCTCAGGCTGACGGCGGGGGGCGAGGTCGCCGTGCTGCCGTTCCGCGTCCTGGTGGACCGGGGCTCCGCCGGCGAGTTCCTGATCTACGGCGGCCTGCTCGTGGCCGGGCTGCTGCTGGTGGGCGGCCTGCTGACCGGGGTGCTGTCGCGCAGGACCCCGGCGATGCTGCTGGCCGGGGGCGCGGCGGCCGCGGTGACGGTGGCCGCGATGGTCGTCGTGTTCGAGCCCGCGCTGCCGCCTCCGCCGCCCGACGGCGCCGTCCCGACGGTGGACACGCGGGCGGTGGGGGCGCCGGCGGCCGGACGACCCTTCGCGCGGGGACGGGTGACGACCCTCCCGGCCAGTCCGGCCCCCGGCGAGGAGTTCACGCTGCGCCTCGACCTCACCGACGGCTCGACCGGGCACCCGGTGGACGATCTCGTCCTGCACCACGAGGCGCTCGCCCACGTGGTCGTCACCAGCGAGGACGGCGCGTACTTCCGGCACCTGCACCCGCTGCGCACCGCGCCGGGACGGCTGGAGGTCCGGCTGCGCGCCGACCGGCCGGGCCGGTTCCTGGCCTACGCGGAGCTGGAACGCGAGGACTCCGGCGGCCAGCTGCTCGACGGCGCGTTCCGGGTCGCCGGGCACGCGCCTGCCGTGCTACCCACGCCGCCCGCCACGGGGATCACGCCGGTGCTGCGGCCGTCCGTGCCGGTCGCGGGGCGTCCGACGGCGATCGAGGTGGGCATCGGGGTCACGCCGCGGCAGTGGCTGGGCATGTCCGGGCACCTGATCGTGCGCAGCCAGGACGGCACGTTCTTCGGCCACGTGCACGAGATGGGCGTGCCCGCGCCCCGGCTGCGCTTCACCTTCAGCTTCCCCGCCCCGGGCCGCTACCTGGCCTGGGCCCAGTACGCGGCCGGCGACCGGATCGTCACCGTGCCCTTCACCGTCGAGGTCGCGGAGGCTCTCGGATGAGGCGGATCCTGGCCGTCGCCGCCCTGCTCGCGGCGGCCCTGGCGGTGTTCCTGTACGTGCGCGGCTCGGCGCCCGGCCCGCTCACCCTCACCAGCGCCGGCACGCGGTACGCCGTCACGGTCGTGGTCCCGAGGCCGACGACGGGCCGCGTCACGGCCGAGGTCCAGGTGACCTCCGGCGAGCCGCGGACGGTGACGCTGTCGACGGTGATGCCCGGCATGGGCCATTCGACTCCGGAGATCGTCGCCGACGCGCAGGGGCCGGGCCGCTACGTGGCCGAGGGCGAGCTGTTCCCGATGGCCGGGGTGTGGGAGCTGTCGGTCCGGCTGAACGGCGCGGCGGGAGAGGAGGTGCTGGTGGTCAAGGCGCCCATCACGGGATGAAGACGCCCGACTCTTGACGAATGAAATGAACGATCTTTTAATTCGTCCATGGGACGTATCGCCGGCGTCACCGCCGCCGAGACGCGGGAACGCCTGCTGCGCGCCGCCGCGGACGTCTTCGCCAGGCGCGGCTACGACGGCACCCGCGTCGCCGACATCGCCGCCGCGGCGGGGGTGAGCAACGGCGCCCTGTACGCCCACTTCGGCTCCAAGGCCGGCCTGCTCGTGGCCGCGCTGGGCGCGCACGGCCGGCGGCTGCTGGCCGGACTGTTCGCCGACGACCCCGATCGTCCGGTCGCCGACCTGCTCGTCGCCGTCGGCCGCCGGCTCCCCCGTCCCCGGGACGCCGGCGGCGACCTCATCGTCGAGGCGCTGGTCGCCGCCCGCCGCGACGAGGACGTGGCCCTGCCCATGCGCGACTACGTCGGCGAGCGCGCCCACTGGCTGGCCGGCCTGGTCCGCGCCGGCCAGGACGGCGGCGAGCTCGACCACGCCCTGTCACCGGAGGCCGTCGCCCACTTCTGCCTCCTGCTCGCGATGGGCAGCGCGCTCATCGCCCCGGACCCCCACCAGGTGGACGAGGAGGAGTGGGCCAGGCTGCTCATCCGCGTCGTCGCCGCCCTCTCCCCCGCCCCACCGCACGAAGGAACGCCGTGAGAGCACAGATCGACCCCGGGCGCTGCCAGGGACATGGCCGCTGCTACGACCTCGCCCCCGACCTGTTCGGCGAGGACGACGAAGGTTACGGAACGGTCCTCGGCGACGGCGCGGTGACGCCGGACCACGAGCGCACGGCGCGGCTGGCCGTCTCCAACTGCCCCGAGCGGGCGATCGACCTCCTCGGGGAGGCGTGACATGAGCGTGGACGAGCGCTTCGTCAAGAACTTCGGCGAGCCGGGCGACGACGAGGAGATCGGCACCCGCAGCGAGATCGTCACCGGGCCGGTCTCGGACTGGGCCACCGACTTCTCCCACCTGGAGCCGGAGTGGGCCGCCGACCCGTACCCCATCCAGGACGACCTGCGGCAGCGCTGCCCGATCGCGCACACCGACCGGTTCGGCGGCGGCTGGCTGCCCACCCGCTACGAGGACGTCGCCGCCGTCGCCTACGACACCGAGCGGTTCTCCTCGCGCTCGATCATCATGAGCAACTTCCGTCCGCCGCGCGAGAGCGCGCCCGTGGGCGGCACGCCGCCGATCTCGTCCGACCCGCCCTTCCACCACGACGCCCGCAAGCTGCTGCTGCCCGCCTTCACCAAGACGGCCGTCGCCAGGCGGGAGGAGTCGACGCGGGCGCTGTGCCACGAGCTGATCGACGGCCTGGAGGGCCAGGACGTCGTGGACGCGGCCCGCGACTACGCCCAGCACATCCCGATGCGGGTGATCGCCGACATGCTGGGCTTCCCGCCCGAGGACGGCCCGCGCTTCCGCGAGTTCATCGAGAACGCCCTCGAAGGGGTCAACCTGCCGCCCGAACAGCGGACCGCCAACATGGGCCGGCTCTTCGACTACCTGCTGGACCAGATCCGCGACCACGTGGAACACCCGCGCGACGACCTCACGACCTACCTCGTCGAGGCCGAGCTGTACGGCCACAAGCTGGAGGCCGGGCACGTGGCGGGCACGATCGCCCTGCTGCTGATCGCGGGCATCGACACCACCTGGAGCGCCATCGGTGCGTCCCTGTGGCACCTGGCCAAAACCCCCGCGGACCGCGAACGCCTGGTCGCCGAACCCACCCTGCTCCCCACCGCCATGGAAGAGTTCCTGCGCGCCTACGCCCCCGTCACCATGGCCCGGCTCGTCAAACACGACATGCACTGGAACGGCGTCGACATGAAAGCCGACGACTGGATCCTGCTCTCCTTCCCCGCCGCCAACCGCGACCCCGCCCACTTCGACCACCCCACCGACATCCGCATCGACCGCGAGATCAACCGCCACGCCGCCTTCGGACTCGGCATCCACCGCTGCGTCGGCTCCCACCTGGCCCGCATGGAACTCCGCACCGCACTCGACGTCTGGCTCCAACGCATCCCCACCTTCACCCTCGCCGACCCCGACGCCGTCACCTGGGCACCCGGTCAGGTACGCGGCCCGCGCACCCTGCCGCTGCGCATCGGCTGACCCGCCCGACGCTCAATCCACCTCGGCCGTGACCAGGAACAGCAGGGCCGAGGCCAGGAAGGGGCGGGAGGCGAGGTCGTCGAACCACTCCTCGGCGCCGGGTTCGAGGTACCCGGCGCCGGCGGCCCTGACCAGGTTGCGGCGCAGGCCGAGGACCTGGTCGGCGGTGGCCAGATCCTGGAAGACGGGCGCGACCGTCACCACCGACCGCACCGCGAGGCCCGCCTCCACGCACAACCGGGCCAGACGCCGGCCGAGCGTGCCGTGGCGGATCATCTCGGTGGCGATGAACCGGGTCAGCGTGCGGCCCACGTCCGGGCGCGGCGAGTCGATCAGCAGGCCCTCCCAGTCGGGCTCGGCCATGACGATCCGCGCCCCGGGACGGGCCACCCGGCGGAACTCCGCCAGCACCCGCGCCGGGTCGTCCACGTGCTGCAACACCCGGTCGGTACGGGCCCGGTCGATGCTCCCGTCCGCGACCGGCAGCGCGTGCACGTCCCCGGGGCGCACCTCGACCAGCGGCCGTCCGGCCAGGCGGGCGCGGGCCTCGGCGACCATCACCGGGTCGCGGTCGAGGCCGATCACCCGTCCGGCGGGGGCGACGGCGTCGGCCATGGCCGCGAGGTCCGTCCCCGGGCCGCAGCCGAGGTCGAGCACGGTCTGGCCGGGCCGCAGGTCCAGCAGGTCCAGGACCTGCCGCTTGTAGCCCTTGCCGACGTCGGTCGAGGCGACGTGGTCGAGGTAGGCGATCGGGTCGGGGCGGGAGGCGGGGTCGATGTCGATCATGAACCCAGCCAACCAGACGAGTGCGCAGATCCCCGGCACACCAGGTGAAGGTTCCGTGCAGCCCCCGGGCCGCACGGCCCCCGGCCCTCAGAGCAGGAGGGCGGGAGCCGGGCGGTGCGCAGCGGGTGGGTCGGTCCGGTTGCGGCTCGGCGCGGTGCGGACCGGGCAGGGTGGGTCAGGTGCGGCGGAGGCGCCACAGGGAGGTGATCTCGCTCGCGCGGGCCGCGTGCAAGGGGTCGGACGCGTCGAAGGCGCGCGGGTGCCGGGGCCTGGCCTGGAGGCGGCCCACGACTCGCAGGCCCGCCGTCGCGAAGGCGGACAGGAGCTCGGCTCGGGTCCGCAGCCCCAGGCGTTCGGCCAGGTCCGACAGGATCAGCCAGCCCTCGCCCGCCGGTTCCAGGTGCTCGTCCAGGCCGTCGAGGAAGCCGCGCAGCATGCGGCTTCCGGGGTCGTAGACCGCGTGGTCGAGGGGCGAGGCCGGCTTGGCCGGCAACCACGGGGGGTTGCAGACGACGAGCGGCGCGCGTCCGGGCGGGAAGAGGTCGGCGTCCAGGACGTCGACCCGGCCGTCCAGGCCCAGCCGCCGCAGGTTGTCGCGGGCGCAGGCCACGGCGCGCGGGTCGCGGTCGGTGGCCACGAGCCGCCGGACGCCCCTGCGGGCCAGGACGGCGGCGAGCACGCCGGTCCCGGTGCCGACGTCGAATGCCCCGGCGCGCGAGACCAGCGGCGCCCTGGCCACCAGGTCGACGTACTCGCCGCGTACCGGTGAGAAGACGCCGTAGTGGGGATGGACGCGGTCGTTCAGGGCGGGCACCTCGACGCCTCTCCTGCGCCACTCGTAGGCCCCGACGATGCCCAGCAGCTCGCGCAGCGAGGTCACCGACGCCTCCGTCCCGGGGCCGTAGACCTCCGCGCAGGCGCGCCGCACGTCGGGGGCACGCCGCAGGGGGACGGCGTGGTCCGGGTCGAGCGGCACCAGCAGCCGGCCCAGCACGACGGCCCGCTGGGAACGGGCCTGGCGCTGCTGGTGGAAGGCACGCGCGAGCGAGGGGGCGGGCGGGGGTGGGTGGTGGTCGGCGCGCCGTGCCATGGCGCGCAGCAGCCGGCGGGCGGCGTGGAAGTCGCCGCGCCACAGCAGTGCCGTGCCCTCGCAGGCCAGGCGGTACGCGGTGGCGGCGGCCAGCCGGTCGTCGGCGATCACCACGCGCGCGGGCGGCGGCGAACCGTTCTCGGAACGCCAGCGGGCCGACCGGGCCTCGCCGTCTTCGGTCCAGCGGATCTCGAGCACTCAGGGCTCCTCATGATCGAACCAGTGATGGTCATGAAGAGCACTTCGACGCGGTGGATCAGCCTGTGGCGGCCTCCCGCGAGGAAGTGCGCGCCGGGGCGTCGCCGAGAACCATGCCGGGCGGTGGGAACGACATGATCAACCTCCTCGTGGGATCGGGAACCCCCTCATCCTAGGGGGTGGCCCTCACGGGCGCGCGTCGAGCGTTGTCAGGATCCTCTTGACCGCTTTCCCGGACAGATCCGGTCAGGCCGGAATACGGTGGGCCGTTGACGATCGGCCAACGCCCGCAAGCCTACGGAGCATCTCCATGCGTACCGCAGCGGCAGTCCTCTCCTTCGTGCTCGCCCTCGCCCTCCTGCCCGTCCAGCCGGTGACCGCCGTCACCGGCGCGTCCACCGCGTCCACCACGTCCACCGCGACCTCCTCGGCCGCCGCAGCGTCGCTGCCGGGCGGCAAGTCCACCTTCGTCGTCTCGCAGGGCCATCTCCAGGCCGCCTCCCGGCAGAACTGGGTGCGTCTGGGCACCTACCGCTTCGCCGCGAACGGCACGGTGAGCGCCGCCCTGTACCTGTGGTGGCAGCGCTTCCCCAAGGCCAGGCAGCGCACCGGCACCGTGCCCGACCCGAGCTGCACGACGAAGGCCGGCGGCGTCGCCACCCGTCCGCGCGGCTGCGAGGTGCTCACCGCGGGCGGCTACACCGGCGGGCCGAGCGAGACCCGTACGGGGACGTACACGCTGGCGGGCAACGTGCTCACCATCCGGTGGAAGATCGCCCAGACCTGGACCGAGCAGTGGTACGTCCGCACCTCGCCCGACGGCAAGCTGGCCCGCCTCGACCTCAAGGCCAGCAGCCTGGCCACGCACGGCTACGGGTACGGCAGCAACGCCGCGGTCGGCACCCGGCGCGCGATGAGCTCGGTGCGGGCCTTCCCCGGCTCGCTCCGGCAGGACCTGACGAGCTGGGCGAGCGGCACGCTGGTCAAGGCCGGCGACCAGCCGTTCGGCCTCTCCTCCTTCCGCGCCTGCAAGTCGACCACCTCATGCCTGACCTACCTGCAGCCGTCCTCGCGGGGAGCGTGCCAGAAGTCGGGCGGCTGCCCCAAGTTCGGCGGCGGGACGCGGCCCAACGTCAGCTCGATCCAGTACTACCTGACGACGATCTCCAAGTCCGACCGCCGCGACACGCTGTGGCACTGGTGCACGTGCCTGGCGATGGAGCGCGGCGAGTTCTGCTACACGGGCAACTCCCACGTCAAGCCGCTGATGCAGATCATCGACGACACGGGGGCCTTCCGCGGCTGGGTCGGGGTGGAGGCGTCCTTCTCGACCGGCTCGCGGGCGACGGACATGCTGGCGGTGCTGCGCATCTCCGACTTCCGCTGACCGCGAAGCCGGTTCAGGAGCCGGGTCAGGAGCCGGAGCGCAGTTGCTCGGCGGCCTCCTGGTAGGCGCGGGCGGCCCGGTCGAAGTAGTCGAAGAGCACGTCGCGGTGCTCGGCCGGGTACTCCGCGAGGATGTCGCCGATCTTCCGCCGGACGGGGGCCATGACCTCGTCGAGCTCGGCGGGCTTGCCGACCGGCTCGACGATCACCTTGCGGCGGTCGTCGGGGGCGGGGACGCGGCGGACGTACCCGGCCTGTTCCAGCCGGTCGATCAGCCGGGTGGTCGGGCCGGTGGTCAGGCCGGTGCGGGTGCCGAGCTCGCCGGGGGTCATCGGGCCGGCGAGTTCGAGGATGTTCAGGGCGTACAGGTCGGTGGCGCCCAGGCCGCACGCTTTGGCGCCGGCGTGGCCGTGCAGCATCACCGCGCTCAGGTAACGGCGGTAGAGCCGGCCGGCGTCGGACGGGTCCGGGGTGTTCGGCACACGATCCTCACTTCCTGTTCTCCCTCCTGGAGAAGATAAATCCTCCAAGAAGTAACTTCTTCTGTGAAGTTACCGCGGGGGAGGCGCGCAGCCGTCCCAGCGCGAGCAGGACGAGGGTCGTGAGCACCACGGCGGTCAGCAGGACGGCCAGGTTCAGCGGGGTGCGCAGGAAGCCCAGCGCCACGATCAGCGGGGTCGCGGCGGCTTCGGCGCTCATCGGGGCAGGGCGCCACCGCGCGAGCGGTAGACGATGTACGGCCTGGCCAGGTACGCGACGGGGGCGGCGAAGGCGTGCACCAGGCGGCTGAACGGCCACAGCGCGAACAGCGCCAGCCCGAGCAGCGTGTGCGCCTGGAAGACGAACGGCGCCGACGCCATGGCGTCCACGTCCGGCTCCAGTTCGAGCAGGCTGCGGAACCACACCGACACGCCGAGCCGGTAGTCGTAGTGGCCGTACGGCCCGAGCAGGGTGGCGATCAGCCCGGCGAGCAGCACGGTGGCCAGCACCGGGTACAGGACGCGGTCGGAGCGCCCGGACGCCCGCCGCACGGCCCGCACGCGCAGCCGCCGCCACAGCAGCACACCGAGCCCGGCCACGGTGGCCAGCCCGGCCAGCCCGCCGACGACCAGGGCGTTGAGCCGGTACATGGGCTCGGTCACGTGCACGGCCTCGGTGAACCGCTCGGGGACGAGCAGGCCGACCAGGTGACCGGCGATCACGAACAGCAGCCCGAAGTGGAACAGCGGCCCGCCCACCCGCAGCAGGCGGCTCTCGTGGAGCTGGCTGGAACGGGTGGTCAGCCCGAACCGGTCGTAGCGGTGACGCCAGGCCACACCGGCCGCGAACAGCACCAGGACGACGTACGGCAGCACGCCCCACAGGGCGATCTCCAGATGTCTCATCAGCGGACCCCTCCGGGAACCTCGGGCAGAACGGTACGGCCGACCCGCTCGGCGGGCGGGCCGAGCGCCACCCGCTCCCGCACGGTCCGGCGGTCGGCGGACGTGGCGCGGGGCAACGTCATCAGCACGGCCTCCACGACGGCGGCGTAGTGGCTGCGGCGCGCGGTCAGGCCGGTGCGCAGCAGGTCGAGGCCGGGCCGGTGGTCGCGCAGCAGCCGGCCGCCGGGGCCGGGCACGCGGGCGGCGAACTCCAGCATCACCGGCAGGAAGTCGGGCAGCTCCCCGGCGCCGGGCTGCCAGCCGTGGTCGCGGTAGAGCGTCTTGAGCTCCAGGAGGGACTCGCCGCGCCTGCGGGTGTCGCCGTCGCCGTAGTAGGTCATGTGGAGCGTGCGGCGGCCGCTGCGGTCGAAGGTGGCCACGTACGCGGCGCCGGCGTCGAGCGCGGGCTGGGCCGCGGCCTCGGCGCAGAAGCCGCGCAGGCGCTCGGTGGCGGCGCCGCCCCCCGTGTCCAGCGCGGTGCGCACCAGGTCGAGGCGGGCGGCCCAGTCGTCCCCCGGGTAGCTCAGCAGGAGGGAGGCGGCCTGGTGGATCAGGCGGGACTCGTACCGGTTCACTCGCCCGCCTCGCCTTTGGACGGGAACAGGCCGTCGGGTGTGCCCTTGCCGTCCCAGTTGAGGAGGTTGACCCGGCCGCGCAGCCGTTCGTCCTTGGTGACCGGCGGGCTGTGGAAGCCCTCGGCGAGCATGCCGGGGCCGCCGGGGGCGTCCAGGCTGCATCCCGCCTCCCCGGCGTGGTCGGAGGTGACGTAGGCGGTGGGGATGACGTACCGCTCGTCGTACTTGGCGAGGGCGAGCAGGCGGTACATGCGTTCCAGGTCGGCGGCCTCCAGGCCGGTCCCGGCGGCGATGCCGGGGTCCGGCTCGTCGCCGAGGTTGCGGGCCCGCATGTGGGAGCGCATGGCGGCCAGGCGGCACAGCGCGGCCTCCACCGGGGCCGGGTCGCCCGCGGTGAACAGCTCGGCCAGGTAGCCGACCGGGATGCGCAGCGAGCCGATGGCGCCGAACAGGTTGCCCGCGTCCTCGCCGTCGTGGCCGGTCTCGGCCAGCGCGTCGACGATGGGCGACAGCGGCGGGACGTACCAGACCATGGGCATCGTGCGGTACTCCGGGTGCAGGGGCAGCGCGATCCGGAACTCGGTGATGAGCCGGCGCACGGGCGAGCGGCGGGCGGCCTCCAGCCAGTCGTGCGGGATGCCCGCCGCCTCGGCGGCGGCGGCCACCCCGGGGTCGGCGGGGTCGAGGAAGCAGTCGAGCTGCGCCTGGTACAGGTCACGTTCCTCGGGCACGGCCGCGGCCTCCCCGACGCGGTCGGCGTCGTAGAGCATGACCCCGAGGTAGCGCAGGCGGCCGACGCACGTCTCGGAGCAGACCGTCGGCTCACCCGCCTCGATGCGCGGGTAGCAGAACGTGCACTTCTCGGCCTTGCCGGTCTGGTGGTTGAAGTACACCTTCTTGTACGGGCAGCCGGACACACACATCCGCCACCCCCGGCACCGGTCCTGGTCGACCAGGACGATGCCGTCCTCCATGCGCTTGTACATCGCCCCCGACGGGCAGGCGGCCACGCAGGAGGGGTTGAGGCAGTGCTCGCAGATGCGCGGCAGGTGGAACATGAACGCCCGCTCGTAGTCCAGGCGCACGGTGTCGCTCACCTTGCGCAGGACGACGTCGGCGGCGAGCTGCTCCGGGCCGCCGCCCAGGTCGTCGTCCCAGTTCGGGCCCCAGGTGACGGCGGTGGGCCGTCCGTCGATCAGCGAGCGGGGCGGCGCGGTCGGCACGTCGTCGCCGAGCGGCGCGCTGATGAGGTTGTCGTAGTCGTAGGTCCACGGCTCGTAGTAGTCGTCGAGGCCGGGGAAGTCGGGGTTGGCGAAGAGCGTGGTCAGGCGGCGCAGCCGGCCGCCGGCGCGGGGCACCAGGCGGCCGTGGCGCAGCCGCCAGCCGCCGCGCCACCGGTCCTGGTCCTGCCAGCCCCGGGGATAGCCCTGGCCGGGGCGGGTCTCGACGTTGTTGAACCAGACGTACTCGGTGCCCGGCCGGTTGGTCCACGTCTGCTTGCAGGTCACCGAGCAGGTGTGGCAGCCGATGCACTTGTCCAGGTTCATCACCATGGCGATCTGGGCCATAGGTCGCATCAGTAACGCACCTCCTGATCCCTGCGGCGGATGACGGTCACCGCGTCGCGCTGGTTGCCGGTGGGGCCGTAGTAGTTGGGGGCGAAGGAGAGCTGGCCGTACCCGCCGATCAGGTGGGTCGGCTTGACCAGGAGCTTGGTGAGCGCGTTGTGCACGCCGCCGCGCCGGCCGGTGGCCTGCGACTTGGGCACGTTCACCAGGCGTTCCTGGACGTGGTACATGAACACGGTGCCGGCCGGCATGCGGTGGGAGACGACGGCGCGGGCCACCACGACGCCGTTGACGTTGAGCGCCTCGATCCAGTCGTTGTCGGCCACGCCGATGGCGGCGGCGTCCTCGACGCTGATCCAGATGACCGGGCCGCCTCTGGCCAGGGTCTGCATGAGCAGGTTCTCCTGGTACTCGGAGTGGATCGACCATTTGGAGTGCGGCGTGAGGTAGCGGACGTTCACCGCCTTGCCGCCGTCGGGCGCGGCGGGCAGGCTCTCGCCCAGCGCGTCGAGGTCCAGCGGCGGCCGGTAGACGGGGAGCTGCTCGCCCAGCTCGGCCATCCAGTCGTGGTCGAGGTAGAAGTGCTGGCGGCCGGTGAGCGTGTGCCAGGGCTTGCGGTGCTCGGTGTTGATGGTGAACGGCGCGTACCGGCGGTCGTGCCCCTCCGCGCCCGACCACTCGAAGCTGGCCCCGGCGGGCACCGGCCGGACCTGGGTGTCGGAGAACACCGTGCGGTGCCCGGCGACCGACGCGCCCAGCTCCGACAGCCCCGAGCCGGGGCCGCAGCGTTCGGCGAGCCGGTCGAAGCCCTCGGCGGCGATCCTGCCGTTGGTGGTGCCCGACAGCGCCAGCACCGCCTCGCACAGCTTGACGTCGCTGTCCAGCAGCGGACGGCCCTCGGCCGGACCTCCGGCGGCCGTGCCGCAGCGCGCGGCGAGCCAGGCCGACTCGGGGACGGGCCGCACGGTGACGCCCTTGACGGTCATGCCCTGACGCTCGGCCAGCGGGCCGAAGGCGGCCAGCTTGTCGGCGATCGCGGTGTAGTCCCGCTCGACCAGCGTCACGGTGGGCATGGTGCGGCCGGGTACGGGCGCGACGCCGCTCCCCCGCCAGTCGGGGACGCCGCCGCCGGGCTGGGCGATCTCGCCGGGCGTGTCGTGCTGGAGGGCGGTGCTCACCAGGTCGTGGGCGACGTCGAGGCGGCCGGCGGCCAGCTCGCTCAGCTTGCGGGCCAGGGAGTGGAAGATGTCGAAGTCGGTGCGGGCCTGCCACGGCGGGTTGATCGCCGGGGTGAAGGCGTGCACGAACGGGTGCAGGTCGGTGCTGGACAGGTCGTGCTTCTCGTACCAGGTGGCGGCGGGCAGCACCAGGTCGGCGAAGAGCGTCGTGGAGGTCATCCGGAAGTCGAGGGCGAGCAGCAGGTCGAGCTTGCCGCGCGGCCCCTCCCGCCAGGTGACCTCCCGGGGACGGTCGCG
Source organism: Nonomuraea sp. NPDC051191 (assembly GCF_044455665.1). Lineage (NCBI taxonomy): Bacteria > Bacillati > Actinomycetota > Actinomycetes > Streptosporangiales > Streptosporangiaceae > Nonomuraea > Nonomuraea sp. NPDC051191. The sequence continues at coordinate 495,860 of NZ_JBITEZ010000006.1, forward strand.
CGGCGGCGCCTCCTCGGCGGTGGCGTTGTCGGGCGCGCCCAGCAGGTGGCGCAGGAAGTACTCGTTGCCCTTGGCCGAGGAGCCGATCAGGTTGGCCCGCCAGACGGTGAGCACCCGCGGCCAGTTCTCCGGCGCGTCGGGGTCCTCGCAGGCGAACGCCAGCCGTCCGGCCCCGACCTCGCCGGCGATCCAGCGGGCCGGGTCCTCGCCGCCGTCGTGGATGCGGCGGCCCAGGTCGAGGGGGTTGGCCGCGAAGGTGGGGTAGCTCGGCATCCAGCCCAGCCGGGCCGACTGCGCCACCAGGTCGGCGGTGTGCCGCCCGGCGAACCGGCGGGGCCCGGCCGGGCTGGACAACGTTCCCGCCGAGAACCGTTCGTAGCGCCATTGGCCGGTGTGGACGTACCAGTACGGCGTGCCGGCCATCTGGCGGGAGGGGCGCACCCAGTCGGCCGCGGTGGACAGCTGCTGCCAGCCCGCCAGCGGCCGGACCTTCTCCTGCCCCACGTAATGGGCCCAGCCGCCGCCATTGACGCCCTGGCAGCCGGTGAGCAGCAGCAGCGTCAGGAAGGAGCGGTAGATGGTGTCGGAGTGGAACCAGTGGTTGGTGCCCGCGCCCATCACGATCATCGCCCGGCCGTCGGTGCGTTCGGCGGTGGCGGCGAACTCCCTGGCGATCCTGATCGCCTGCGCGGCCGGGGTGGAGGTGATGCGCTCCTGCCAGGCGGGGGTGCCGGGGGCGTCGGGGTCGTCGTAGCCGGTGGGCCAGTGGCCCGGCAGGCCGGGGCGGGCGACGCCGTACTGGGCCATGAGCAGGTCGAAGACGGTGGTGACGAGCCGGTCGCCGACGCGCCGGACCGGCACGCCCCTGCGGACGACCCCGGGCTCGTCGAAGCGCGGCAGGACCACCTCGGCGCTGTCGCAGCCGGGCACGTGCAGGGTGAGCAGCGGGTCGAGGTCGCCCAGGTCGAGGTTCCAGCGTCCCTGCTCGGCGCTCCAGCGGTCGCCGAGCGTGCCGTTGGGCGCGACCGGGCGGCCGGAGGCGGCGTCGAGGATCATCGGCCGCCACCGGTCCTCCTCTTCCTGTCCGCCCAGGTCGGCCGAGGTCAGGAACTTGCCCGGACGCAGCCCGCCGTCGTCGTGCTCCTCCAGGCCCACCAGGAAGGGCAGGTCGGTGAAGCGCCTGACGTAGCCGGTGAAGTGCGGGGTCTGCCGGTCGGCGAAGAACTCGCGCAGGATGACGTGCCCCATCGCGACGGCGAGCGCGCCGTCGGTGCCGGGATGCGGGTGCAGCCACTCGTCGGCGAACTTGGTGGCGTCGGAGTAGTCGGGCGAGACCACGATCACCTTCTGGCCCCGGTAGCGGGCCTCGGTGACCCAGTGGGCGTCGGGGGTGCGGGTGACCGGGACGTTGGACCCCCACAGCATGAGGTAGGCCGCGTCCCACCAGTCGCCCGACTCCGGCACGTCGGTCTGGTCGCCGAACACCTGCGGTGAGGCGACGGGCAGGTCGGCGTACCAGTCGTAGAAGGACAACATCGGCGCGCCGATCAGCGACATGAACCGGGCGCCCACCGCGTGCGAGGCCATCGACATGGCCGGGATCGGCGAGAACCCGGCGACCCGGTCGGGCCCGTACGTCATGAGCGTGTGGACGTGGGCCGCCGCCGCGATCTCCAGCGCCTCGTCCCATTCGATCCTGACCAGGCCGCCCTGGCCGCGGGCCGACTGGTACCGGTGTCGTTTGCGGGGATCGGTGGTGATCTCGGCCCAGGCCGCGACCGGGTCGCCCAGGCGCGCCCTGGCCTCGCGGTACAGCTCGACCAGGACGCCGCGGGCGTGCGGGTAGCGCACCCGGGTGGGCGAGTAGGTGTACCAGGAGAAGGCGGCGCCGCGGGGGCAGCCGCGCGGTTCGTACTCGGGGCGGTCGGGGCCGACGCTGGGGTAGTCGGTCTGCTGGGTCTCCCAGGTGATCAGGCCGTCCTTGACGTAGACCTTCCAGGAGCACGAGCCGGTGCAGTTGACCCCGTGGGTGGAGCGCACCACCTTGTCGTGCGCCCATCGGCGCCGGTACGGGGAGTCGTTGACCTTGTCCTCGCCGCGGAACACCGCCCGCCGGTCGGGCGTGGTGTCGGCGCGCAGCAACTGGGTGCCCGCCGCCAGCAATCGCGCGGCCGCCGTGTCGGCGGCGCGTTCGGCTCGTGTCAGATGCATGTGTATTCCGCCAGGCACGACACATGACCCCCTTACGTGGAGATGACGCTGTGGGTATCCGCGCCGGTGCGGCGGGGACGGCGCTTCCCGTAACCCCGGAAACCGGCGAATCGACTGAAAGTGATGCGTGCAGTCAGACGACTGTTTCTAGCATGCGACAGTGTCCATATGGAATGTGTTAGTTCCCCGAGAACGTTTCGCCGCCCCCGAAAACACCATTAGGTCTATCGACCGAAATAACGCGATAAAGGGGAAATGTCGGCGGATCAGGCGTTCAGGAGTCGGCCGCCTCGGTCAGCCGCCGTAGCACGTGGACGAGCGTCGTACGGTCGTCCGGGGCCAGCTTCTCCAGCGCCTGGCCGATGCGCTGCCGCCGCGCGGCGCGCAACCGCTCCAGCACCTCCCGGCCGGCCGGGGTCGCGCTGATGCGGATCTCCCGGCGGCTGTGGGCGGCCGGGGCCCTGCTCAGCAGGCCGGCGGTGTCCAGGCGGTCGACGACCCGGCCGGCCGCCGACAACGACATGTCCAGGCGTTCGGCCAGGGAGCGGAGGTTCATCGGGCCGTGCCGGTCGACCGCCAGCAACACCCGCAGGCGGGGCACCGACAGGTCGCCCAGCGCGGCCATGGCGTCGAGCGTCGCCTCCACCAGCACCAGGGACGCCTCCTCGATGTGCCAGGCCGAGTCGTCCATGACCGCACCTTCACGCGGTGTCGTGGAGCGGCCCGGGAAAGCCGAAGCCGCTCGTCCGACATTTTTCCACATAACGGGCCACCTGTTCATCACTGCGCCGACGACCGGAAAAGGAAATTCCTAGCAGCGGCCGGCCCGTGACGCACTCCCGACCGGTACGAGCGTGGACGACACCGCCCGCCCGGCTGAGCGACGGTGTTCACTACCCATTACAGAGGTTTTCCCCGGAGGTTTTCAAATGGTGATGAATTGCGGATGGCCCCTCAAGCCTCAGTGACACCGGTCGGCCCCGCCTGTCACACGGGACACGCGGGAGGACGGGGAGCGGAGGTCGCACATGGAGGGTCAGGGGATGCGGGCCACGGCTCCGTAGTTGCCGGACGAGCCGGGCGCGTCGGCGCAGGTGGGCTCGTCCCCGTCCGGACGCCACTCGGGGACCCAGACCAGGCCGGGCTCCAGCAGGTCGAGACCGTCCAGCAGGTCCGCGACCTCGTCCCGGGTGCGCACGGTCAGGCCGGGCAACGTCATGGCGAGCATGCCCCGCACGGCCGGGGCCAGCTCCCCGGGCACGCCGTCGAAGGTGATGTGCAGCAGGCCGAGGAAGCTGCCCTCGGGGGCGGCGTGCCGCAGGCGCTTGATGACGGTACGGGCGCACTCGTCGTCCAGGCTGTGGGCCGACAGCAGCAGCACCGCGATCGGCCTGTCCCAGTCGAGGAACGTCTGCACCACCGGGTCGCCGAGCATCTCGTCCATCTCCCGCACGTCACCGTCGACCACGCGCACCAGGTCGCAGAAGGGCTCGATGGTGGCCTGGGCCAGCGTCAGGGCCATCGGGTCGCTCTCGACGTACACCACGCGGACGTCCGGGCCGGCGGAGGTCAGGCGGGCCACGTCGTGCAAGCGACTGCCGGCCGACGGGCCGTTCGGCACCCCGCTTCCCACGATCATGAACTGGTCCACGCCTTCGACAGCGGCCAAATGACGGATCACCCGCGACAGGTATTCAAGGACAGCACGGGCCGCGGTGGTGGCGACAGGAGTCACTTGATCGAAATGCCGAACCAGGTCTCTGTCGGCGAGGAAGTTGTTCTTCCCACCGGCGGCGGCATCCAGGATCCGGGTGATCCTGGCGTGCGCCGTGCCAAGCCTGGCCAAATTACGGACAGCACGCTGGCGCATGAGCGTTGCCCCTTTCCCCTCGCCGCCACCTTCTTGCGGTAGGCGATCTTTGGACTTCACTCGTGACTCAGACCATATGTTCCAACAATTCCAGTTAATGACAATGGGGCAGACCGGTTATTTCGGGAAATGTTTGTTACCAGAACTTCCGGCGAGATCATTTGGACGGCGTCCGCGCGTAGGATCGGCGGGGTCGAGGTGGAGGTGGCCGTGCCGGAGGATCATGCAGCGCCGCTGGCCGGGATGCGGATCGTCGAGTTGTCCAGCTTCGTCGCCGCGCCGCTCGGCGGGATGACGCTGGCCCAGCTCGGGGCGGAGGTCGTCCGCGTCGATCCGGTCGGCGGCGGGCCCGACGCGCGGCGCTGGCCGCTCGCGCCCTCCGGCCGCAGCCTCTACTGGGCGGGCCTGAACAAGGGCAAGCGCTCGGTCACCGTGGACCTGCGTTCGGACCGCGGGCGGGAGCTGGTCGCCGACCTGGCCGTCGCGGCGGGCACGGTGCTCACCAACGCGCCGCCGCGGGCCGGGCTGTCGTACGAGGAGCTGGCCGCGCGCCGCCCCGACCTGGTGTACGCGCGGCTGCTCGGCCACCGCGACGGCCGTCCCGCCGTGGACTACACGGTCAACGCCGGGCTCGGCCTGCCGTACATGACGGGTCCCGCCCACCACGACGGCCCGGTCAACCACGTGCTGCCCGCCTGGGACGTCGCCTGCGGCCTCTACCTGGCCGTGGGCCTGCTCGCGGCCGACCGCCGGCGGGCCGCGACCGGCCGGGGACGCCGCATCGACGTGGCCCTGCACGACGTCGCCCTGGCGACCATGGGCAACCTGGGCCTCCTGGCCGAGGCCCAGCTCCGCGGCGCCGGCCGCCCACGCATCGGCAACGACCTCTACGGTGACTTCGGCCGCGACTTCGTCACCGCCGACGGGCGGCGGCTCATGGTCCTGGTCCTCACCGGACGCCACTGGCGCGACCTGGTCGCCGCGACCGGGCTGGGACGCGTGGTGTCGGCGCTGGAGGAGGCGCTGCCCGCCGACTTCGGCTCCGAGTCCGACCGGTACGCCCACCGGGAGGCGCTGGGCGGGCTGCTCGCGCCGTGGTTCGCCGCGCGGACGGCGGCCGAGGCCGAGGAGGCGCTGACGGGCACGTCGGTGTTGTGGTCGCGGTACCGGACGTTGGAGGAGCTGGCCGCGGGCGGGGCGGCGGCGTTGCGGGCCGAGCCGTTGATGTCCCCGCTCGACCAGCCGGGCGTCGGCCCCCACCTGGCCCCCGGCGGCCCCCTTCTCGTGGACGGCCGCCAGGTCCCGCCGTCGCCCGCTCCCGAGCTGGGCGAGCACACCGACGAGGTGCTGGGCGAGCTGCTGTCGATGTCGGCGTCGGAGGTGGCGGAACTGCGCGCGCGGGGCGTGGTCGCCTGACCCTTCGGCCGTTTCAACAGGCCCGAAAACCGAATTACGGGCCCGAAAGATGACAAGTCGCGGGAGCGCTCCCACAGCCCTGAACAGTCCTCTGAACTGCTGCTTTCCGAATACAGTTCAAGTTTCACACAAAAGGAGCCGGACGGAACCTCGTTCAGGCGATTCCGACGCCGGGCCTTGACATCGCAGGCAGGCCCTTTGTGGTCACTCCGGCCGTGAATCGTTCCACCACCCACATATGGGCGCTGAGCTGGTCTTTCAGGCACGCACTACAACCAGTCAGCCGGTCCGCAAGTTCCGGTGCGTCCGTTATCTGATATTGCGGTGGCCGTCACGGGGACAGGTGACATACTGCGTTGGGAGCGCTCCCGTGACCCTTCGATGAGCCCACGAGGACCGGTAGTGAACCATCCCGACCCCCTGCTCGACGCCCCGCGCCCCTGGGCCGCCCACATCTGGTGGATCGCCCTGGCCGTCGGCGCGGCCGGCTTCGCCTTCGTCTGGCTGGCCACCCCGCACGCCCGCGAGATCGACGCGGCCTGGCAGCTCGCCGCCAAGCTGCTCGCCTTCGCCTGCCTGTGCTGCGCGATCGCGTTCTTCCCCTGGGTGTCGCCGCGCCTGCACTGGCTGCTGTACGTGCCGTTCGTGTTCCTGACCGGCTACCTCATCCCGAGGATCAGCTGGTTCTACTACGGCGACGGCGCGCGGGCCCAGGGCGACAACTTCTACACGCACCTGTACCTGCTGCTCTACCCGGGGATCGTGCTGACGGTCGCCGCCGCGTACCGGATCGGGGGCGGCTCGCCGGGCCGGTGCCTGAAGATCATGGCCACCGGGGTGCTGATCGTGTTCTCCGGCTTCCTCGACGTGATGTGGCAGGTGGTCAACCCGGTCGAGCTCCCCGACCGGATCGACGCCCCGCACATCAACCTGTTCACCGGCGGGCCGATCCCGTTCTGGGGGGCGATCGTGTTCACGCTGGCGCACGTCCCGGTGATCGCCGGGATCAACCTGCTTCCGCTGGATCGCTGGATCGCACGCCTGACCGGGGCCGGCGCCGGCACGGACGCCACCCCGAGGAGGTGACCCCCTTGCCGAACAGGCCGGCCGTCGACGTCTCCGTGGCGGCACCCGCGTACAACGAGGCGGACAACATCGCGGCGGCGGTGACGGAATGGCGGGAGTACCTGGAGCGCCACCCGGGGGTGGGCGCGTGGGAGATCGTCGTGTGCGACGACGGCAGCTCCGACGCGACCGGGCAGATCCTGCGGGAGCTGCGGGAGGGCTGCCCGCAGCTCGTCGTCGTCACCTTCGGGCGCAATCGGGGGGCCGGGGCCGCCATCGCCGCGGCCGTGGCGCGCACCCGGCTGGACTGGGTGGTGCTGCTCGACTCCGACGGCCAGTTCCCGATCGCCAACCTCGACGCGTTCCTGGAACGCATCCGGGACGGCGGCGGGCCCGCCTTCTCGGGCGCGCGGGTCAGGAAGGCCGACAGCCTGCCGTACCGGTGGGGGTCGGCGGCCAGCGGCGCGGTCAGCAACCTGCTGCACCACACCCGCTACCGCGACTTCAACTCGATCTTCAAGGTGGTGCGCGGCCCGCTGTTCAGGGCGCTGCCGCTGGAGTCGGCGGGCATGAACTGCTCGACCGAGATCACCGCCCGCGTCGCCGAGCTGGGGCACGCGTGGGAGGAGCTGCCGATCGAGCACCGCGAGCGCGGCGGCGGCAGCCGGGGCTGGCGGTTCTGGCGCGGCGCGCGCGACCGGGCGTTGTTCGTCGGCTATCTCGGGCTGCGACGCTGGCTGCTGCGCCGGGGCGTGCTGCGGGCGCCGCTCGCGCCGTTCCCGCTGGGCCGCTCCTCGCTGGAGGAGGTGCGATGAGCCCGGTGTCGGTGGCCCTGTTCGGCGGCGGGCGCGGCGCGGCCGGCATCGCCCGCGCGCTGCTGCGCACCTCCGGGACGAGCCTGTCCCTGCTGGTGAACGGGTACGACAACGGGCTGTCCACGGGCGCGCTGCGCCGCTGGCTGCCGGGCATGCTGGGCCCGTCGGACTTCCGCAAGAACCTCCTGCTGCACCTCGACCCCGGCGACCCGCGCCACACGCTGCTGGAACGCCGGCTCCCTCCTGGCACCACCCTGGCCGCCCTGGACGCGCTGACCGACGACATCGCCGCGGCGGGCCTCGCGGGGGCGGCACGGGACCTGCGGGTGGTCGCCGAACGCCTGGCCGCCCGGCCCGGCGGGCTCGACCTGGCCGACTGCGCGCTGGGCAACCTCGTGTTCGCCGGGGCGTACCTGCGGCTGGGCGAGGACTTCAACGCGGCGGTAATGGCGTGCGCGCGCACGTTCGGCTCGCCGGTGCGGCTGCTGAACGTGACCGGCGGCGAGAACGCCTTCCTCGTCGCGCTCAAGCAGGACGGCCGGGTGCTGGCCGACGAGGCCGACATCGTCGCGCCGCAGGACGCCGGGGCCATCACCGGGCTGTTCCTGCTGCGCGAGCCGCTGACCGCCGCCGACCGCGCCGCGCTGGCGGGCCGTCCCGCCGAGCGGGTGCGCGAGCTGCTGGCCCGCCGGTCCGCGGACGTCACGCCCAACCCCGAGGCGCTGCGGGCCCTGGCCGAGGCCGACCTCGTCGTGTTCGGCCCCGGCACCCCCCACTCCTCGCTGCTGCCCAGCTACCTGACCCCGGGCCTGGCCGAGGCCGTGTCCGGGAGTCGGGCCGCGGCCCGGGTGTTCGTCGTGAACGTCGGCGGCGACCACGACGTCCAGGGGCTGACGGCCACCGACCTGGTGGATCGCACGCTGGCCTACCTGGGTGACCCGGGCAACGAGCGGGCCACGATCACGCATGTGCTGAGCGGCCGGGGCACGGCCGGGCCCGCCGTGCCGGCCTGCGTGCTGGACCGGGGCTCGTGGGCGGGGGCGCGCTGGATCAGCGCCGACCTGGAGGACCCGGCCAGGCCCGGCGCCCACCGCGGCCCGCGTACGGCCGAGGCGCTGCTCGCGGTGCTCGGCGAGGCGTCGCTGGCGCGGGCCGGGTGAGCCGGATGCTTCCCTGGACGGTCTGGCTGTGCGACCTCGACGGCACGCTGGTGGACTCCGCCCCCGCGCACGAGGCCGCCTTCCGCCACGCCCTGGCCGAGCACGCGCCCGCCGCGCTGGAGACCTTCCGCTACGCCGACCACGCGGGCGCGAGCACCGCCGCGGTGGCCGCCCGGCTGACCGGCGGCCCGGCGGCGGCCGCCCGGCTGGCGCGGCACAAGCAGCGGCTCTACCGCGCCTACGTCGAGGCGGGCCTGGTCCGGCCGTTCCCGGGCGCGCACCGCCTGCTGGACGCGCTGGGCGCGGCCGGCCGGGCGGCCTACCTGGTCACCGGCGGCAGCCGGGCCTCGGTGGAGCGGGTGCTGTCCGCGTGCCCACTGCCGGTGCGCGACGTGCTGACCGCCGACGACGTGCCGGTGAGCAAGCCCGACCCGGGGTTCTACCGTGCGGCCTGCCGCCGCTGGGGGGTGCGTCCGGCCGCGGCCGTCGCGCTGGAGGACTCCGCGCACGGCGTGGCCTCGGCCGTCGGCGCGGGCCTGGCGACGCTGCACGTGCACACCGCCGAGGCCGCGCCCGGCGCGGTCGCGGCGCCGGACCTGGATCACATCGTGTCCCTGCTGGAGAGGTGGTCGGCGAGGTGAGTGAACGGCGGCTGTGCGCGGTGATCCCGGCCGCGGGGCGCGGGACGCGGCTCGGCCACGACCTGCCGAAGATCATGATCGGCCTGGCCGACGGCGTCACCGTGTGGGACGTGCTGCACCGGCGGCTGCGCCCGCCGGCCGGGCACGTGCACGTCGTGGTGTCCCCGGCGGGCGCGGGCCCGTTCGGCGAGCTGGTGGCGGGGACGCCCGGGGTGTCGGTGAGCGTGCAGGAGCGGCCGACCGGGATGGGCGAGGCGATCTTCGGCGCGGCCGGCCACTGGGCCGGGTACGAGACGATCCTCGTGGTCTGGGGCGACCAGGCGAACCTGTCGGCGCGGACCGTGCGCCGGGTCGTCGCCGCCCATCCGGGCGAGGGGCTGACCCTGCCGCTGGTGCCGATGGACGACCCCTACGTGGAGTACGAGCTGGCCGGCGGGGAGCTCGTCCGGGTGCGGCAGTCGCGCGAGGGCGAGGAGTGCCGTCCGGGCGGGCTCAGCGACATCGGCGTGTTCTGCCTGGCCACCGCGGGCCTGCGGGAGGCGTGGGAGCGGTACGCGGCGGGCGCGGCGCGCGGCGCGGCCACCGGCGAGGTGAACTTCCTCCCGTTCCTGACGCATCTGTCGCGGGCCGAGGGCTGGCCGGTGACGGTCGTGCCGGTGGACGACCCGGCCGAGGCGCGCGGCGTCAACACGGCCGACGACCTGGAGTTCGCCCGGCGGGCGTACGCGCGGTGCTCGGGCTGAGAGGGCGCGCGGCGGGCCTCGTCCGGGGCCACCGGTGGGCGGCCGGGCCGACGCTGGTGAGCACGGCGGCCAGCGGCATCGCGGCGGCCACCACGCTGGTCGTCGCGCGCGGGGCGGGGGCGAGCGCGTTCGGGCACTTCACGGTGGTGCTGTCGATCGCGCTGATCGTCACCGTGGCCATGCTGACGAGCCTGCACTACGTCATGCTCCAGGAGCTGCCGAGGACCGCGCCGGGCGAGCGTCCGGCACTGGTCACCACGGCGCTGGCCGCGACGCTGGCGGTGAGCGCCGGGCTGGCCGCGCTGGGCCTGGCGGCCTCTCCCCTGCTGACGTCGGCGCTGAACGTGGACGTCCCGACGCTGGCCTACGGGCTGGCGCTGGCGGTGTCGATGACGGTCAACCAGCTCGCGGACGGCTTCCTGCGGGGGCTGGGCAGGTTCGCGCTGGTGGCCCGGCTCAAGCTGGCGGTCGCGGTCGCCTACCTGGGCGCGGCCTGCTTCTGCCTGCTGGTGCTGGGGATCAGGGACGCCGAGCCGTACCTGGTCGCGCTGATCGTGACGAACGCGGCGTTCGCGGTGGTGGCGACGGCGGGGGCGGGGGTGCGCCCGCGGGCGTTCTCGGCGCGGCTGGCCCGCTCGCTCTACCGGCACGGCGCGTACGTGACGGCCGTCGCCGCGCTGACCGGCCTGCTGTTCGGCGTGGACGTGATCTTCCTCAACCACTGGGCGGCCCCGGCCGACGTCGGCGTGTACTCGGTCTACAACGGCTTCCCCAAGCGGCTGCTCGGCGTGGTGTTCACCGACGGGGTGCTGCTGGTGCTGCTGCCCAGGATGGCCACCGCCGACAAACCGGTGCTGATGCGGCGGATCGCCCGGCTGGTCCCGGCCGTGGCGGGGGTGACGGCGGTCTTCTCCTTCGCCGCGAGCACGGTGTTCTTCCTGCTCATGGGCGGCGAGTACCCGTACTCGACGGGGCTGACGGCGCTGTCGGCGCTGGGCATCGGGGCGCACACGGCGTTCAACCTGTACTCGGTGGCGCTGTCCATGGACGGGGTGCGCGGCGCCCGCGTGCTGATCGGCTGCCTGCTCGCGGGCACGCCGGTGGCGCTGGCCGTGCCGGCCTGGTGTATCCGGTGGCACGGGCTGGCCGGGGGCCTGGCCGGGTTCGCGCTGGCCAACCTTCTCCTGCTGGCCGTCGTGGCCGTGTCGGCCGCGCGGGTCTACCTCAAGGACCTGTCATGAGAATCGCCTGCGTCGTCAACCAGTTCCCGCCCAACGTCACGGCGGGGCTCGGCCGGTACGTCGAGCTGATCACCCCGTACCTGGCCCGCGACCACGAGGTGACCGTCCACACCCTCAACGTCGGCGGCCTGCCCGTGGACGAGCGGGTGGACGGCGTCACCGTGCACCGGCCGCGCGTCCGGCTGCCCGGGACCCGCGGGCGGCGGCTCAACCGCACCCGCCGGGCCGAGTTCCTGCTGCTGACGGCGCAGGTCGTGGCCAGCAACTGGCGGTACGTGCGGCGGCTGCGCCGCGGCGGGCGTCCGGACCTGGTCGCCGTGCACGACTCGACGAACTTCCTGGCCGGCCTGCTCTGCCACTACCTGCTGCGCCTGCCGGTGGTCCTGCACGTGCACACCACCGAGTACGGCGTGGCCGCGCAGCGCACCATCCGCGACCCGCTGAACCTGTTCGCGGCGCTGGAACGCCGGCTGGCCCGGATCTCCCGGCGGGTGGTGGTGGCCACGCCGGAGGTACGCGCGCAGCTGCTCGCCGCCGGGTGGCGGCACACGCCGATCGACGTGGTGCCGCTCGGCGGGACGTACGAGCGGGTCGTCGCCGATCCGGCCTTCGACCGGGACGCGCTGCGGAGGGGCGCGGCGGCGCTGCGGGAGCGGCTGGGCCTGTCCGAGCGCGACCGGGTGCTGCTGTTCGTGGGCCGGATCGAACGCCAGAAGGGCGTCTACCAGCTCCTGGAGGCGATGCGCGCGGCGTCGGCCGCCGTCCCGGGGCTGCGGCTGCTGATCGTCGGGGAGGGCGACGAGGCCGGCGTCCGGCGCATCGTGGAGGCGACCGGGCTGCGGGGACGGGTGCTGACCTCGGGCCGCTTCGTCACGGGCCGCGAGTTGCTGGAGTACTACGAGCTGGCCGACGCGTGCGTGTTCCCCTCGTTGTTCGAGCCGTTCGGGCTGGTGGCGACCGAGGCGATGGCGCTGGGACGGGCGACCGTCCTGGGCGACGGCTTCTCCCGGATCTTCCTCGGGGACGAGCCCGGACGGCCCGCCGTGCGGTTCGTGCGGGCCGCGGAGGCGTCCGACATCGCCCGCGGGGTGATCGAGGTCATGTCGGACGAGGGGCTGCGGCGGTCGCTGGGCGAGCGCGGCGAGCGGTTCGTCCGGGAGGGCCTGAGCTGGGAACGGGCGGCGGCGGCGACGGCGGGGGTCTACCGGGCGGCTCTCAAGCCGCCCGCCTCCTGATCGTCAGGCCGGGCTGCCCCGCAGGACGCGCAGCGAGCCGACGGCGAGCCCGGTGACCAGCACCACGTGCACGGCCAGGTGCACGGCCATGAAGTAGGCGGTGAAGGCGGTGCCGCGCTGCCGGTGGACGAACCGCAGCAGCTCCGGGTCGGCCACCACGAACCACCCGACCAGCACGGCGGGCACCGCGAACAGCACCGGCGCGAACAGGCCGAGCGGCAGGCAGGCCAGCGCCAGCGCGCAGGCGAGGATGCCGGCGCGGCTGTTGGCGTTCTCCGGCTTGGCCGCGCCACGCCTGGCCGTGGCCAGCGCGAGCGGGATGAGCGGCAGCGCCCGCCGCCACTGCTCCGACAGCACGGGCAGGAACCGGTGGCCCTCGTCGTGCCGGCCGACCACGGTGTCGGTCAGCACGATCCGGGTGCGGACGGCCAGGCGGCTGCTGTACTCGACGTCCTCGCAGTCGCGCAGGCTCTCGTCGAGCCGTCCGGCCCCGGTCAGCACCTCGCGCCGGATGGCGGCCAGGGCGAACACGACGCTGTTGACCTCGCCGAGGTGCCGGCGCCGCCAGTGGACCTGGTGCAGCAGCCGGTACCACTCCACCGGGCCGTCGTCGATGAGCGGCTCGGTGTCGTAGACGCCGTGCACGCAGCCGACGCCCGGATCGGCCTCCAGGACGGCGACGGCGTTGGCGACCGCGTCGGGCCGCAGCGCCACGTCGCTGTCCAGGAAGAAGATCACGTCGCCGGTCGTGTGCTCGACGCCGGCGTTCCTGGCCGCCGACACGCCGCGGTTCCGCGGCAGGCGGACGACCCGGCAGCCCAGCTCCTCGGCGATGGCCGCCGAGCTGTCGGAGCCGGCGTCGTCCACGACCACGATCTCGTCGGGCAGCCGGGTCTGGGCCAGCACCGACTCCAGGCACAGGCGCAGGGTCCTGGCCGCGTTGTAGCACGGCACGATCAGCGAAATCCTCGTCACGAGCGTTGCCCTTCGGCGAGTTCCCCGGCCGCGCGGCGGCCCTCCTCCATGATCTCGCAGAGACCCCGTCGTCAGCCAGTCAGGATGCCGCCGAGCACGTCGTCCAGGGTGACCACGCCGAGCACCTGGCCGGAGTCGTCGGCGACGGCGGCGAGCTGGGCGCGCCGGGCGCGCATGACGGCCAGCACCTGGGCCAGGGTGGCGGTGGCGGGCACCTGCGGCAGGGCGCGCAGGGGCAGCGGCTCGCGGGCCCCGTGGCCGTTCAGGGCGTCCAGGACGTGCAGGTAGCCGCGCAGCTCGGCGGGGTCGTCGCCGTGCACGGGGAAGCGGGAGTGGCCGTGGCGGCCGGCGTACCGTTGCAGGCCGGCGCTGTCGATGGTCTCCGGCACGCTGACGACCTCGCTCATCGGCACCATCACCGAGCCGACCGGGCGGGCGTGCAGGGCGAGGGTGGCGATCAGGCGGTCGCGTTCGTCCTGGCGGAGCAGGCGGTGGCGGCGCGACTCCTCGATGAGCACGGGCAGCTCGCCGGAGGTGTAGACCGTACGGACCTCCTCGGCGGACGGGACGCGCAGCAGCCGCAGCACCACCCCCGCCATGGCCTTGACCAGCGTCAGCACCGGCCGCGTCGCCCTGGCCAGCACGAACAGCGGCGGCACCAGCCACAGCGCGGCCACGTCGGGCGCCGACAGCGCCAGGTTCTTCGGCACCATCTCGCCGATGATCACGTGCGCGGCGACCACCAGCAGCAGCGCCAGCGCGAAGGCGACCGGATGGGCCAGGCGCTCGGGCAGCCCCAGGGCGGCCAGCGGCGGCCGTACGGCCTCGGCCACCACCGGCTCCCCCACCGCGCCGAGCACGAGCGAGGCCAGCGTCACGCCGAGCTGCGCCGCCGCCAGCATGGTGGGGACGGCGTTCATGGCGGCGAGCACGGCCTGCGCCCGCCGCGAGCCCTCGCGCGCCCGCGGCTCGATCAGGGTGCGGCGGGCGGAGATGAGCGCGAACTCCGCGCCCACGAAGAAGCCGTTGACGGCCAGCAGCACCACGATGACCAGCCCTTGGGCGAGGCTCACGGCCGCTCCCCCGCCTGGCGCGGCGCGGTCAGCGTGACCTGCTCGATCCGGCGGCCCCGCATGGCCTCCACCCGCAGGACCCAGTCGCGCACCGCCACCTCGTCCCCCGGGTCGGGGATGCGGCCGAGCGCGGCCATCACCAGCCCGGCGAGCGTCTCGTACGGGCCCGGCGGCATGCGGAAGCCGGTGCGTTCCTCGACCTCGTCGGCGCGCAGCAGCGCGGGCAGGCCCACCGAGGCGCCCGGCGGGAGCAGCACCGGCGAGGGCTCGTCGGACTGCTCCTCGGGCAGGTCGTACTCGTCGGCGATGTCGCCGATCAGCTCCTCGGCCAGGTCCTCGACGGTGACGACGCCGGCCAGGCCGCCGTACTCGTCGATCACGACGGCCATCTCGGCGCGGGCCGTGGCCAGGCGCTCCTGCACGACCTCCAGCCGCAGCGTCTCGGGCACCTGGAGGGCGGGCCTGGCGATCGCGGCCACCTGGGTGGTGTCGCGTTCGGACGGCGACACCGCGCAGGCGCCGGGGACGCTGGCGATGCCGAGGATGTCGTCGCGTTCCGCGCCGCAGACGGGGATGCGCAGGTGGCGGCGGCTCCTGGCCAGCTTGAGGAACTCGGTGACGCTGGTGGTGCCCGGCACGGTCACGCAGTCCGTACGCGGTGTCATGGCCTCACCGGCGGTCTTGCCGCCGAAGCGCAGGGCCCGCTGGAGCATGGCGGCGGTGCCGGGCTGGAGCACGCCGGCCTCGGCGGACAGGCGTACCAGCAGGCCCAGTTCCTCGGGCGAGCGGGCGGAGGCCAGCTCCTCCTGCGGCTCGGCGCCGAGCCGGCGGACGATCGCGTCGGCCACCGCGTTGCACAGCCGGATCAGCGGCCCGCACGCCGCCGAGAACGCCCGCTGCGGCGGCGTCGCCAGCCGGGCCACCGCGAGCGGCCTGGACAGGGCGGCGTTCTTGGGCACCAGCTCGCCCAGCACCATCTGCGCCACCGTGGACAGCGCGATCGCCAGCACGACCGGCACGACCGGGACGCCGCCGAGCAGCGGGTCGAGCAGGTCGGCGATGGCGGGCTCGGCCACGACGCCGAGCAGCAGGGAGGTGACGGTGATGCCGAGCTGGGCGCCCGACAGGTGGAACGACAGCCGTCGCAACGCGGCCTCGACGCCCTGGGCGCCCCGGTCGCCGTCCTCGGCGAGCTGGCGGACCTGGCCGCGTTCGACGGTGACGAGGGAGAACTCGGCCGCGACGAAGACGCCGTTGGCCAGGATCAGGGCGAGGGCCGCGAGCAGGTAGACGGCGTCGAGGAGCACGTCAGCCCGGGCCCTCGGGTAACGCCGCGGGCGGCCGGTCGTACTCAGACTCCACGGGCGAAAGCTAGCATCCGCCTCGGGCGCGCGGAAGTCATGACGAACCGCCGTTGATCAGACGTTGCCCAGCACGCGCGTCACCTGGATCTCCAGCACCACCCTGGACGGGTTGGGCCGGGGCGGCTTGTAGCGGGCGGCGTAACGGCGTTCGGCGTCGGCGACCTGCTCGGGCGCCGTGCGCACGACGGCCCGCCCTTCCAGCGTGGACCAGCGGCGGCCGTCGACCTGGCACAGCGACACCGGCGCGCCGTCCGTGCCGATCAGCCGGGCCTTGTGGGAGGACCCGGAGGTGATCACGCGGGCGGTCGCGGTGTCCAGGTCGAGCGTCACGCCCACGGGCACCACGTGCGGTGGGCCTCCGTCGCGGGCGGTGGCGAGCGTGCACAGGTGCCGCTCCCGCCAGAACGCGGCGAACGCCTCGCCCAGCTCGGCCAGGTCCACGATCCTCCTCAGGGACTCCTCGGGGTTCCGGGCGAGCGACATCGTACAGCGCCCGAGGAAGGGGACCGGTGAAGGGGCCCGAGCGTCAGGAGGGCGGGCCCTGGCGGGCGTGGGAGGTGTAGATCCCGACCTCGTCGGGGCGGATCAGGCCGTCCTGGATGGCGCAGATGAGCAGTTTCTCCTTCGTCGGCGCGGGCCGGCCGGCCGCCGCGTACTTGACCCTGGCCCGGTCGATGTACTGGCGCACGGTGCGTTCCTTGATGCCCATGCGGGCCGCGACCGACGCCTTCGACATCGACTGGAACCAGAACAGCAGCGCCGCCCGCTCCTTGTCCGAGAGCTGGGGGCGGTGCGGGCCCTCGTCCGTGGCGATGGCCTGGGCCATGGGCAACGTCACGGACGGCCGGTCGGCGGCCACCTCCATGATCGTCTCCAGGCAGGACTCCCGGGTGGCGCGTCCCTTGCCGATGAACGCCGACGCGCCCGCGTCCAGCACCGCGCGGACGATCTCGGGCTCCTCGTGCTCGGAGAAGACGATCACGCGCTGGCCGTCCGCGCACAGCCCGCCCACCCGGTCGGCGACCATCGTGCCGTTGAGGTTGAGGTCGAGCAGCAGCACGTCGGCGGGCACTCCGCGGACCGACTCGATCGTGGGCCCCTGGGCGACCAGCTCCACGCCGCTGCCCGGCCCGAACCAGGAGCGCACGCCGTCCACCACGACCTGGTGGTCCTCGACCAGGGCGACCGTCACGGGCGCTGCCAGATGCTGTTGACCCATACCTCCCCTCCCTGGCGCTGGTAGGTGACCACGACCCCGCTGGGCTCGCGCACCGGGGTGGGGCTGACCGGCAGGTCGTCGTTGTCGGCGACGACGGCCACGCTCACCATGGCCGACATCGCCGACACGGTGACCCTGGCCCGCGAGCGGGCGCCGTCCAGCGCCAGGACGGGCGCCCTGAGCAGATCCTCCCGCACGCCCTCGGGCAGCGCGGGCAGATTCTCGCCGAACGGCGGCGCGGTCACCAGCACCTGGCGCCGCTCGGCCGCGTCGATGTGCTCGCGCAGGGCGGCCACCAGCGCGTCGGGCACGTCCTCGCGTTCGGTGATCAGGCGGCGCAGCCGCATGGCGCCGGCCGTGCAGTCTTCGCGGACCCGGGGGTCGCCGGGGTCGGCGCCGTCGGCGAGCCGCTGGAGCAGCGACTCGGCCACGTCCCTGATGGCGGCGTACCTGCGGATGCGGTCGGCGTGGATGCTTCTGGCCGACTCCCGCCAGGCGTCGTCGGCGGCGAGCCTGCGGGCCAGCAGCACGGCGTCCTCGGCGCGGGCGCGCAGCAGGGCGCAGCCGGCGGTGTAGCCGAGCTGCATGGTGACGCCGCCGACGATGACCACCAGGTACTTGGCGACCGAGACCCGGTCGAGCGTTCCGGCCACGGCCATCGCGGCCAGCATGACGGCGGCGTTGACGGCGAGGAACGCGCCCAGCTCCGCCCGCCAGCGCGGCCGGTTCCAGGCCAGCATGACGCCCAGCCAGCCGACCGACCCCCATCCCCAGTCGCTGATGCCGAGCAGGTCCTGCGGGCGGCAGGCCACAATCACCGCGACGTCGGCGGCCAGCGCCGCGACGGCCAGGCCGAGGATGCGGTCCGGGCCGCGCGAGGTGCGCGCGAGCGACAGCCCCGCGATCACGCCGACCACCGTGTAGACGGCCCAGGCGGCCCCGGCGAGCGGCGGCCAGCGGAAGGAGCTCCAGCCGGTGACGGTGACGGTGAGGTCGTAGCCGGTGTGCCAGAACCCGGCGATGACGGCCGCGCCGAGCGCGGTGTAGCGGGCGTAGCGCTGGGCGACCTGCTCGATGTCGTCGGTCACGGCCGCCACCACATGCTCACCCGCGTGCCGGTGTCGCCGGAGGAGATCCGGGCGCCGCCGCCGCGCAGCGCGTTCATCGTGTCGAGGATCGAGCCGCGCACGCCGAACCGGTCGGGCGGCAGGCGGTCCTGGTCGAACCCGTGGCCCGCGTCGGCCACCTCCACCCGGACCTCGCCGTCGTGCCCGCTGGAGACCAGGACGGCCTCGGCCACGCCGGCGTGCCGCGCGACGTTGGCCAGGGCCTCGGTGACGGCGCGGGCGAAGTGCTCGGCGACGTCGCCGGGGACGGTCTGCGGGGTCAGCCGGCGGCGTACGTCCAGGCCGGGCACGCGGCCGGCCACCTCGTCGAGCAGGCTGTCCAGGGCGATGGGGGCGGCCTCGGGGCGCGGCCGGTCGCGCAGCCTCTCCAGGGCGGCGAGGTCGGTGCGCACCTGGGCGCGCAGGGTGGACGAGGGCTCGTCGTAGATGCCGAGGCCGACCATGGTCAGGGTGTGCAGGGCGGTCTCGTGGATGCTGGCGACCTGGCGCAGCTCGTCCTCGCGGCGCAGGCGTTCGACCATGAGGGCGATCTCGGCCCGCGCGCTCCCGCGCAGGAACGCGTCGGCGGAGGCGGCCGAGCGGCGCAGCAGCGTCATCAGCATCACGATCGCCAGGAGCTGGACGAGGTGGATGCCCAGCGTGCCGGCCACGTCCTGGGACGGCGCCGCGAGCCGCACCCCGGCCAGGTACGCCCCCGCCACGGCCAGCCCGGCGGGCACGGCGACCCGGGGCCGCCAGGTGACCCCGGTGACGATGATCGTCATGGTGACCATCCCCGCGATCCAGCTCGACCCGGCGTCGAACGCCTGGACGGGCACGAGGTGCCCTTGGGCCAGGCAGGCCGCCACGGTGGTCGCCGCGTCCCCGGCCACCAGCCAGTGCGGCAGCGGCTCCTCGCGGCGCAACCGGCGCAGGTACAGCCCGGTCCACACCAGGCCGGCCGCCAGGACGGGAGCCAGCCACGCGGCCGAGACCGGCGGGACCGCGCCGAGCGCGGCCGAGACCACCGACACCAGGCCGACGGCGCCGCGCGCGCCCGCGGCGGTACGCGCGACGGCCTTGTCCAGTTGCCGGGTCGCGGAGTCGTATCTCGTGTCGAGCCTCTTGAGCGGCCACTTGGGGAGCCACTTGAGCAGACTCGTGGAACCGGGGTGAGCCATGTGCGATCCGCCCGCGAAGAGAGCACAGGACGGATCTCACAATATCGACTTTGAACAGGCTTGTTCCCGTTATGACGGTCAGCTGTTTCCATGGCTCTTCCTCGGGGGCCGGCGGCTCTCCGGGCACGTTCGCCGCCCGCCTCACTGTGGGCCGCGCGGCCTGCGGCGGACATGACGGCTGATCGGCCGTCGTGCCGCCACGACGGCCGATCAGCCGTCAGTCACATCCGCCGCACAAGGGATGTACTGGACAGGTGTCGTCGCGCGCGACCGGAGGGACGATCATGACTGTTTTCTCGATCTCGATTCTGCTCGGCTGCCTCTCCGTGATGGCGGTACGCGGTCGTCGCGGGGGCTGGCCGCCCGGCATGCCCGCGGCGCGGCCCCGCCTGGTGACCGCGGGCGGCACGTACGACGGCTCGCACGGCCACCCCTCCGACGCCTACGTCGTCCAGGAGCGGCTGATCGCGCTGGCCGACGGCCAGGGCGGCACGGAGGTCGCGCACACGGCGGCGGCCCTGGCCCTGGGCGCCGTGGTCGCCGCCCGCCCGCAGCACACCGTCCGGCGGGACGAGGACATGGACGAGTGCGCCCAGGCCGCCCACCGGGCCGTTCGGCGGGCGGCGGTGCGCACGCCGTCCAGGCCGGCGCTGGTCACGACGATGGACCTGCTGGTGCTCGTCCCCGGCGAGACGCCGTGCCTGCGCTTCGCCCACGTCGGCAACGGCGCGATCTGGCACTGCGCCAAGGGCGGCAAGCCGCGCCGGCTCACCACGTCGCACTCCTTCGACGACGGCCCGCTGCTGCGCGGGATCGGCCTGGCCTCCACGCTGAACCCCGAGCTCGGCACCGTGCCGCTGCGGCCGGGAGACCGCGTGGCCGTCGTCACCGACGGCGTGCTCAAGGCGCTGGGCGAGCACCGCCTGACCGAATTGCTGGCCGTCGGCCCGTCCCCCGCCGCGTGCCTGGACCGGCTGTACGACGAGGTGGCCGCCGCGGCCCCGAAGGACGACGCCACGATCGTCGTCGCGGACTTCGTCACCGCCTGACCTCCGGCCGTCCCTGGAACGTGCCACCCGGCACAAAGGCGGGGGCCGGGTGGCACGGAGGTCAGGCCAGGCGCTGGTAGAGGCCGTACACGAACAGGGCGCGGCGGGGCGTCCCCGCGCAGGCGAAGTCGACCGCCCAGTGGTGGGGGGCCGACCCCTCGCCCTGGGCGCTCACCGGGAAGCTCGCGCCGACGTCGGCCACGACGCACTCCCACGGGGTCAGGTCCGCGAACGACAGCCGCCGGTCGCCGCCGGGCCGCACGAACCACAGGTTCCACACCTCGCCGCCGGGCCCGGTCAGCGCCTCGAACTCCAGCTCCGGCCAGGACGGCAGCCGCCAGCGGGTCACGTCGCAGGTCAGGCTGCCGAACGGGGTCGTGCCGGCGTACGCGGGCGGGCCGAGGGCCATCCGCAGCGCGGCCCGGCCCTTGGGCGCGGTCGCGGAGTGGGCCAGCCGGGTCCAGTGGGTGTGGGCGGCGCGCAGCTCGGCGCGGGAGGCGTCCAGGTCGGCCAGCGCCTGTTCCACGCGCTGCGGGTTGAGGTCGCGCATGCGGTGCATCAGGGCCAGCTCGAACTGGCGTACGCCGAATCGCATGGCCCCCAGCCTGCCAGGTGGCGGCACCTGCGTATGCTCCCCGTCATGAACAAACGGGGGCAAATCACCCTCCGCGAGCTGCTCGCCTTCGACGAGGGCGGCGTGCTGCGGCTGCTGCTCGCGCCCTCGGGCCAGGACGTCCACGTGTCCGGAATGATCATCGGCGACGAGGGGCCCGCCCGCTCGTACGCGGGCCGGATCGTGCTGGCCGCCGGGCTGTTCCACTCCACCGGCGCGGCCACGGCCTCCATCCGCGAGGCGGCGCGGCGCGGCGCCGCGGCGGTGGTCGTGCGCGCCGGCGAGGACCTGGCCGACGACGCGCTCGCCGCGGCCGAGCAGGTCGGCATCGCCCTGCTGGCCCGCGCCGAGTGGGCCGACTGGGACGACGTGGCGACCCTGCTGCGCTCGGCCGCCGCCTACGGCGAGGCGGGACGCGGCGACCGCATGGCCGAGGCCACGGCGGGCGGCGGGCTGGCCGCGCTGGCGTCGGTGGTCGCCGAGTTCACCGGCGGCTCGATCACCATCGAGGACACCCAGTTCCGCGTGCTGGCGCACTCGGCCACCGGGCCGGAGGCCGACGAACTGCGCCGCTCCACCATCCTGGGCGGCCGGGTGCCCGACTGGCGGGTGGACGAGCTGCGGCGCAGCGGCCTGCTGCGCACCTTGTGGTCCTCCGGCGAGGTGATCCACCGGCCCGCCGACGGCGGCACCCCCGAGCGGCTGATCATCGCCATCCGGAGCGGCCGGGAGATGCTGGGCTCGATCTGGGCCGCCGCCGACGGCCGCAGCCTGTCGCCCAACGCGGCCAGCGCGCTGAGCCGGGCAGCGGAGGTGGCGGTGCCGTACCTGGTGCAGCACCGGCTGCGGGAGAGCGGCGCGCGGCTGCGCGAGGAGCACGCGCTGCGCGGCCTGCTGACCGGCGAGGGCGACATGAGCACCCACGCCTGGACCCTCGGCCTGCCGCCCGACCAGCGCTGCGCCGTCGTGATCGCCGAGGCCGGCCCCGACGGCGAGGGCGCGGCGGCCCGGGGGTCGGCCGGTGAGCGGGTGATGGAAGTGCTCGCGCTGCACGCCGCCTCCTACCGCCCGGGAGTGCGGGTCCTGCGGGAGACCGGGCGGGTGCTGGCGCTGGTGCCGGTGCGCGGCGGCGACGAGCGGGACGTGCCCGGACTGGCCCGCGAGCTGGACGGGCTGGCCGCCTCGACGCCGGGCGCCGCCCCGGTGTGGGCGGGGGCGGGCTCGGTGGCCGCCTCGCCGCTGGTCGCTTCGGGCTCGCGGGAGGAGGCCGACCTGGTCGTCCGGGTCCTGCGCGCCCGCGCCGCCGGCCCGCGCCACGCCCTGGCCGCCGACCTCGGCCCCGCCCTGGACGTGCTGCGCGTGCTGGACGCCGTCCGCCCGGTGTGGGAGCGCGGCAGCGGCCCGGTGTACGACCTGGTGCGCACCGACCTGGCCGCGGGCGGCGAGCTGGTCCGCTCGATCGCCGCCTACCTCGACGCCGCCGGGGACGTCGGCCGGGCCGCCCGCCGGCTGGTCCTGCACCCGAACACCCTGCGCTACCGGCTGCGCCGCGTCCGCGAGCGCTTCGGCGTCGACCTCGACGATCCCGACACCCGCCTCCTGCTGACCCTCGCCGTCCGCCTGGCGGGCTGACCTGGGGCTCCGGCTTTTCCTTGGCCGGACGGACAAAGCCGGAGGCGGGCTTTGGCCCACCGGATGAAGACTCAGCCTGCGGTCATGCCCGAATCTCGTCTGGCCCCCCTCCGAAACTCCCTCTTTCCCGATGCACCCAGGAGCCTTGGACGTGATCCAGAGCAGTGCCACGCTCGCGCCCGCCCCTGCCCGCGGCACCACCGCCGAACGCGCCGCCCACGTGCTGCGCCACGCCGTGCGCGCCGGCGCGCTCGGCCCCGGCGAGCCCGTCGCCGGGTTCCTCGACACCGCCGGCGTGCGGGACTCGGTCAGGGCCCTGCACGAGGCGTTCGGCGAGGTTCCGGACGTGCTGCACACCTTCGCCGCCAAGGCCGCGTCGCTGATCCCCGTCCTGCGGCTGCTGGCCGCGTCGGGCATGGGGTGCGAGGTCGCCAGCCCCGGCGAGCTGCGGATCGCGCTGGACGCCGGGTTCGCGCCGGGCACGATCGTCTTCGACTCCCCCGCCAAGACCCGCGAGGAGCTGCGCCAGGCCCTCTCGCTGGGCGTCGCGGTCAACGCCGACAGCCTCGACGAGCTGCGCCGCATCGACGAGCTGCGCGCGCCGGACTCCTCCTCGGTGCTGGGCCTTCGGGTGAACCCGCAGGTCGGCACCGGGACGATCGGCGCGATGAGCACCGCGACCGCCACCTCCAAGTTCGGCGTCGCGCTGCGCGACCCCGGGGCGCGCGAGGCCGTCGTCCGCGCCTTCGCCGAACGGCCCTGGCTGACCCGCCTGCACGCGCACGTCGGCTCCCAGGGGTGCCCGCTGGAGCTGATCGCGGCGGGCATCGCCGAGACGTACCGGCTGGCCGAGGAGATCAACGCGACGATCGGCGCGCGGCAGATCACCAGCATCGACATCGGCGGCGGCCTTCCGGTGAACTTCGACGACGACGAGGTGACCCCCACCTACGCCGACTACGTCGCCACGCTGCGCGCGGCCGTCCCCGGGCTGTTCGACGGCCGGTACGCGCTGGTCACCGAGTTCGGCCGGTCGCTGCTGGCCAAGAACGGCTTCGTCGCGGCGCTGGTGGAGTACACCAAGGACGCGGGCGCGCGGCGGGTGGCGATCACCCACGCGGGCGCGCAGGTGGCCACCCGCACGGTGCTCATGCCGGACGCCTGGCCGCTGCGGGTCGGCGCGTACGGCCCGGCGGGCGACCCCAAGGACGGCCCCCTGCTCGCCCAGGACGTCGCGGGCCCGTGCTGCTTCGCCGGCGACGTGGTCGCGCACGCCAGGGAGCTGCCGGAGCTGGCCGAGGGCGACATCGTCGTGCTGTACGACACCGGCGCCTACTACTTCTCCACCCCGTGGGCCTACAACAGCCTGCCCTATCCGGCCGTGCACGGCTTCACCGTCACGGCGGACGGCGACGTGCGGCTGAGCGAGGTCCGCCCGGCGCAGACCCTGGACGAGATCGCGGCCTCCAGCGGGCTCGCGCAGGCCGACGCGCTCACCGGCCTCCTGGCGGCCATCGGCTGACGCCTCGCGTCCCGAATGCGGCGGTATGCCCCGGTTTGAGGGGATTGTTTTCGCGGGTGAGGGTATGTCTACCGGCGAGTATGGAGTTCTCGCTCCATTTCGGGGGAACCTTCCGGGCCGTCGCCCGGGAGGCGCGACAGGCGGCCTCTCCGCCTTGAGAGCCGCCGGATCCGGGGGAACCCACATGCGCAAGACGCTCACCGGCCTGGGGATGGCATTCTGCTTGGCGCTGGCCCCGGCCGCCACCGCTGTGGCGGACACGCCCGTCGTCCAGAGCCAGGCGACGCCGAGCCCGCAACCGACCGAGACCAGACACGAAGAGGGCGGCGGCAACGGCGGTCTGTGGGGCCTGCTGGGGCTGCTCGGCCTGCTGGGGCTGGCCGGCCTGCGCAAGGGCCGCAACCCGGTGGGGACGGCTGAGCACATGTCCACCACCCGCACCACCGGCACGACGGGGACCACCGGCACGACCGGCACCACCGGCACGACGGGGACCACCGCCAACCCCACTCGCCCGCAGCGTCCGTAAGGAAGGACGCGGGCGGTGCCCGGCACGCTCCGGCGCGCCGGGCGCCGCGCTGCCCGCGACGACGTCTCCCCGCCAGAGCCCTTCAGGCGGGAGGGGTACCGGGCGACTTCCCGCCAGGACCCGTCAGGCGGGAAGGGTGCCGACGACGGCGGTGGCGTCCAGCTCCTCCGAGACCGTGGCGCGCGCCGAGAGTCCGGCGGCCACGGCGGCCTCGACGGTGGCCGCGGCCTGCCGTTCGCTGGTCTCCACCAGCAGGTGACCGCCCGGCGCGAGCCAGCCGGACGCCCCCGCGATCACCCGGCGCACGACGTCGAGCCCGTCGTCGCCGCCGTCGAGCGCCATCAGCGGTTCGTGCAGACGGGCCTCGGGCGGCAGCAGGCCGACCGACTCGGTGGGCACGTAGGGCGGGCTGGCGATCAGGATGCCGACGCGGCCGCGCAGCGAGGCGGGCAGGGCGTCGTACAGGTCGCCCTGGTGGACGTGGCCGCCGGGCAGGTTGCGCCGGGCGCAGCGCACGGCGGCGGGATCGAGGTCGGCCGCGTGCACCTCGGCCTCCCCCAGCGCCGCCGCGACCGCGGCCCCCATCGCGCCCGTGCCGCAGCACAGGTCGAGGACGACGGGCGGACGGCCGATCCGGCGGGCCAGCGCGACGGCCTGACGGATGAGGAACTCGGTGCGCGGACGCGGCACGAACACGCCGGGCTCGACGGCGACGCGCAGCCCGCAGAACCGCGCCCAGCCCAGGACGTGCTCAAGCGGCAGCCCGCCGGCCCGGCGCTCGACCATCTCCGCCAGCTCGGCGGCGGTACGCGCGGTGGAGACCAGCAGTTCGGCCTCGTCCTCGGCGAAGACGCAGCCGGCGGCGCGCAGCCGGGAGACGACGGCGGACATGGGGATCGGGGAGGAGTGCATGGGGATCGGGGAGGGATGCATGGGGAGCCTTTCGGGATGCCGATGGGCGCTCCCCGCGGTCACCTGGCCCCGGCGGGCCGCACGTGCGCCGGAAGGGAGCCCCAGCCTGACGAAGCGGTAATGGGTCTCACCTCCCAAGGACGATCTCGGCCAGAGACCGTCACAGTACCAGAGCCGATTTCGCGGAAACGTGGGGGCCTCCCGGGGATCCACCCGCTCGATGATCATGCAGTAGAATGCTTCTGAGCTCGACCGCAGGCATCGTCCCGGCGAGCGGGAAGCGGCCGCGGGAGCCGCACGACAGCATCCCGCCGATCATCTGACACAGACGAAGCGCACACCGCCATGGTGTGCGCTTTTTGCTGTGCCCGAAAACCGGACCGCAGTGAGAGGAAACCAGGCACGCATGCAGCACGACGACGACAAGATCAGCCTGCCCCGGCAGTTCGCCCGCACCCGGCGGTTCACCCTGGGCGCCCCCTCGGCCTTCACCGTCTCCGCGGACGGCTCCTTCGTGCTGTTCCTGCGCAGCCGCGCCGGCGACGACCCGGTCACCTGCCTGTGGGCCCTGGACGCCGCCTCCGGCCAGGAGCGGCTGCTCGCCGACCCCGCCGCGCTGACCGGCGGCCGTGCCCGCGGGATCGCCTCCTACGCCACGGACGACGCGGCGTCCCTGGCGGTGTTCACCCTGGCGGGCGGGCTGTGGGCGGTGGACGTCGCCACCGGCGTCGCCCGCGCGCTGCCGGTGCCCGCCGGGGCCCGCGACCCGCGCCCCGACCCGTCCGGGCGGCTGGTCGCCTACCTCTCCGGCGGCGCGCTGCGGGTGATCGGCGCCGACGGCGCGGACGACCGCGCCGTGGCCGAGCCCGACGGGCCGGACGTGCGGTTCGGCGTCGCCGAGTACGCCGCGTCCGGCTCCATGGGACGCTCCCGGGGCCACTGGTGGTCCCCCGACGGCGCCCGCCTGCTGACGACCCGGGTGGACGAGTCCCGCGTCGCGCTCTGGCACGTGGGCGACCCCGCCGAACCCGCGCGCCCTCCCCGTGCCGTGCGGTACCCGGCGGCCGGCACCGCCAACGCCGACGTCACCCTCTGGATCGCCCGCCCGGACGGGGAACGCGTGGAGGTCTCCTGGGACCGGACCGCCTTCGAGTACGTGACGGCGGCCGGCTGGGACGCCCACGGCCCCTACCTGTCGGTGCAGAGCCGGGACCAGCGGACGGTCCGGGTGCTGGCCGCCGCCCCGGACTCCGGCCGGACCCGGCTGCTGGCCGAGCAGCACGATGCGCGCTGGGTCCAGCTCGTCCCGGGCACGCCCGCCCGTACGGGCTCCGGCCGCCTGGTCGCCCACGCCGACCTGGACGGCACCCGGCGGCTCACCGTCGGCGGCGTCCCGGTCACGCCGCCCGGTCTGCAGCTGGAGGCGGTCCTCGGCGTGGACGGCGACGACGTGCTCTTCACCGCCTCCGACGACCCCGTCCAGACGCACCTGTGGCTGCACACCCCGGCGACGGGCGTCCGGCGGCTCAGCGTCGCACCGGGCGTGCACGGCGGGACGCGGCGAGCGGGCACCCTCGTCCACGTCACCCGCACCGCCGAGCACCCGGGCGAACGCACCCACGTGATCCGCCAGGACCCGCCCGCCGCGGCGTCGCAGGCCGGACAGGCTGGGATCGAGGTGGTGTCCGTGGCGCAGCGGCCCGTGTTGACGCTGCGCCGCCTGTCGCTCGTCACCACCCGGCGCGAACTGCGCAGCCACCTGCACCTGCCCTCCTGGCACCGCCCCGGCGACCCGGCGCTGCCCGTCCTGCTGGACCCGTACGCGGGGCCGGCCGCGCGCCGCGTCACCGACGAGCAGGCGCCGATGATGTTCGTCTCGCAGTGGTTCGCCGAGCAGGGGTTCGCCGTCCTGGTCACCGACGGGGCCGGCACGCCGGGCCGCGGCCCCGACTGGGAGCGCGAGGTGCACGGCGACATGTTCGGCCCCGTGCTGGAGGACCAGGTGGCCGCCCTGCACGCGGTCGCCGAGCGCCACCCCGGGCTGGACCTGCGCCGGGTCGCCATACGCGGCTGGTCGTACGCGGGCACGCTGGCCGTCATGGCGGTGCTGCGCCGTCCCGACGTCTTCCACGCCGCCGTCGCCGGGGCCGCCCCGAGCGAGCAGCGCCTGTACGACACCCACTGGCGCGAACGCTTCCTCGGCCACCCCGACCGCCACCCCGAGCGCTACGACGCCTGCTCGACGCTGGTCGAGGCGCACACCCTGTCCCGGCCCCTGCAACTCGCCCACGGCCTGTCCGACGACAACGTGTTCCCGGCGGGCACGCTGCGCCTGTCGTCCGCACTGCTGGCCGCGGGACGCCCGCACGAGGTGCTTCCGCTGTCCGGCGCCTCCCACGCCCCGACCTCCGACGAGGACGTGTTCGAGGGCCTGCTCCTCCTCCAGCTCGACTTCCTGCGCCGGCACCTGGCCCCGTAGCCCGCCGAGCCCCGCTTTCAGCGGCCCGGCTGCGCCGTCAGGAGGGGGTTCGGCCGGTGAGCAGGCCCGCGCCCAGGTGGGTGAGCTGGTGGATGACCATGTTGGCGTGCCGGGTGCTGGCGATCAGGCCCGCGCGGTGCAGCACCTGGGCGTGGGCGCTGGCCGACGACAGCGAGGTGCCGGTACGGCGGGCCAGCTCGCTGGTGGTGCAGCCGGTGGTGGCGGCGACGCAGCGCAGGATGCGGGCCCGGTTGGCCCCGAGGAGGTCGGGCAGCGGGTCGCCGGGGCCGGGTTCGGGGGCGCGGCGCGGCGCGGGGCCGGGAAGATCAGGACGGGAGGCAGGCTGGGGTCGGCCAGCGCGACCGGGGTGCAACGGCATGGCGGACGCCCGGCCTGGGTCATCGGCGGGCGGGGCGGATGACGAGGCGGCCGTGGGGCAGGTCGCCGGTCACCTGGACGTGCGGATGACCGGGGTTCGGGCGGCCGGGGACCTTGCAGGTCACGCGCCCCCATTCGGAACGCACCCCGTCGGTGTTCGCCGTGGCGCCCACCGGCAGGATGATCGTGGCGCTGCCGTAGGCCAGCTGGAGTTCGATGTCGATCCGCGCGTAAGGGACGTGGGCCCGCGACAGGTCGAGCCGCACCTTGCCGTACTTGGAGTCGACGCGCAGCCGTCGCGGGACCTCCCAGTCGCCGGTGCGTGTGACGCTGCCGCCGGTGGAGGACAGATGGACCGCCTCGTCCGGCAGGTCGCCGACGATCGGCGCCAGCTCGTGGGAGGAGGTGGCGGTGAGCGCCAGTTCGAGCCGGCGTTCCAGCTCGGCGGGGTCGAGCCGGCCGTCCGCGTACGCCTGCTGGACCAGCTCGACCGCCCGCTCGCGGTCAGCGCCCGAGACTGTGTTCATCGGCTGACGGCCCTCTTGTACAGCCGCGTCGCCAGCGGCACGAACACGACCAGGAGCAGGACCGACCACAGCAGCGACACCGGCACGGCGTGCCGCAGCGGCCAGGCGCCGGGCTGGGGCAGGGCGGCGCTGGTGTTGCCGAACAGCTCACGCGCGGCCTGGACGAGCGTGGAGACCGGGTTCCATTCGGCGATCGGCCGCAGCGGGCCGGGCAGGCGCGAGCTGTCGGCGAACGCGTTGGACAGGAAGACCAGCGGCAACGACGTCAGCGTGGCGATGTTGTTGAACACCTCGGGCGTGCGCAGGGCCAGCGCGACCGTGGCCGTCACCCAGGAGAAGGCGTAGGCGAACAGCAGCAGCATCGCGAACCCGAGGGCCGCCTGCGCCGGTGAGCTGTGGACGCGCCAGCCGACCAGCAGGCCGACGAGCGCCATGGTGGCGATGCTGGTGACGTTCATGATGACGTCGCTGAGGGTCTGGCCGGTGAGCACCGCCGTCGGGGACATCGGCAGGGTGCGGAACCGGTCGAAGATGCCCTTCTGCAGGTCCTGGGTCAGCGTGTAGCCGGTGATCTGCGCGCTGGTGACGATCGTCATGACGAAGATCCCGGGGAGCAGGTACTCGCCGTAGGACATACCGGGCAGCTCGATCATGCTGCCGAAGACGTAGGTGAACAGCACCACGAACACGATGGGCAGCATGATCACGCCGCCCAGCAGGTCGGGGGCTCTGCGGATCTTCAGCGCGTTGCGCTTGGCGATGGTCAGGCCGTCGGCGGCGGCCAGCTGGAGGGCGTTCATCGGACGGTCTCCTTGGTCTTCTC
Source organism: Nonomuraea sp. NPDC051191 (assembly GCF_044455665.1). Lineage (NCBI taxonomy): Bacteria > Bacillati > Actinomycetota > Actinomycetes > Streptosporangiales > Streptosporangiaceae > Nonomuraea > Nonomuraea sp. NPDC051191. Next base: position 525,639 of record NZ_JBITEZ010000006.1, read on the forward strand.
GTCGGCCTGGCGTCCTGTGAGGGTGAGGAACACGTCGTCGAGGGTGGGCCGGCGCAGGCCGGCGTCGCGGACGGCGATCCGCTCGGCGGCCAGGTGGCCGAGCGCCTGGGTCAGCGCGGCCGCGCCACCGGTCACCGGGATCGTCATCCGCAGCGCGGCGGCGTCGATCTGCACGTCCCCCAGGGCCAGCGGCGCCAGGGCGCGGGCGGCGGTCTCCAGGTTCGCCGCGCTGGTCACCGAGACCTGGATGCGGTCGCCGCCGACCTGGTCCTTCAGCTCGTCGGCCGTGCCTCGCGCGATCACCCGCCCCTGGTCGACCACCGCGATGCGGTCGGCCAGCCGGTCGGCCTCCTCCAGGTACTGGGTGGTCAGCAGGACGGTGGTGCCCTCCCGGACGAGCTCGGCGATGACGTCCCAGAGGCTGATCCGGGCGCGCGGGTCGAGGCCGGTGGTGGGCTCGTCCAGGAAGAGCACGGGCGGGTTGGCGACCAGCGCGCCGGCCAGGTCGAGGCGGCGGCGCATGCCGCCGGAGTAGCCGCGCACCGGACGGTCGGCGGCGTCGGTGAGGTCGAAGCGCTCCAGCAGCTCGCGGGCGCGCTCGCGGCTGGGCCTGGTGCCCAGGTGGTAGAGGCGGCCGACCATCTCCAGGTTCTCGGCGCCGGTCAAATGGTCGTCGACGGCGGCGTACTGGCCGGACGCGCCGATGCGGGCGCGCAGCCGGTGGGCGTCGCGCACGACGTCGAGCCCGGCCACCGTGGCGTGGCCGGCGTCCGGTCGCAGGAGCGTGGTGAGGATCCTCACCGTGGTGGTCTTGCCGGCGCCGTTGGGGCCCAGCAGGCCCAGCACCGTCCCTTCGGGGACGGTCAGGTCCATCCCGTCGAGGGCGGCCACGTCGCCGTATCTCTTGGTCAGTCCTTCGGCCACGATCGCGTCAGGCATGTCGGTCTCCTAGCTCGTCAGGAACGGTGGATGACGATGTCCCCATGGGTGGTGTGGGCGCGGACCTCGACGATCGCCGCCCCGTCGCCGGGGTCGTCGCCCGGGTCGAGGGTGACGTCGACCGTGCCGTACCTGGAGCTGACGTCCAGCCAGGCGGCGGTGCCCGCCCGGACGCCGAGGTCGAGGCCGCCGCCGGTGGTCTCCATGACGACCGCGCCGGAGGACATCTCGTGGATCTGCACGCCGGCGTAGGCGGTCTTGGCGACGACTCCGGCCAGCGGGCGGTCGACGGTGATGTCGCCGTGGGCGCTGTTGAGCCGCAGCTCACCGGTCACCACGCCGAGGCGCACATCGCCGTGGGCGGTCTTGACCGCGGCGGCGCCGTCGATCTCGCCGACCCGGATGTCGCCGTGGTTCGTGGTGATCTCGGCGTGCCCGCGGGCGCGGGTGACGGAGACGTTGCCGTGGGCGCTCTTCAGGCGCAGCCGGCCCGCCTCCTCGACGCGGATGTCGCCGTACGTGGTGGCGACGGTCACCTCGCCGAGCAGGCCGCGGCAGGAGACGCCGCCGGGCGTCTTGGCGTCGAGGCGGGATCCGGCCGGCAGCTCGATCGTGACGTCCACCGAGCCCGTGCCGAGCAGCAGCGAACGCGCCCAGTCGGCGGGCGACTCGACGAGCTTGCCGAGCGAGAGCCCCCAGCCGAGGACCGGCGCTCCCTGCTCCTTGTCGGCGGCCACCGTGAGCCTGCCGTCGGCGTGATGGACCTGGACGTGCCGGGCCGCCTGCACGTCGGCCTCGTTGTGCTCGTCGCTCGGGCGGACCTCGACCACGGTGTCCGCACGGTCGCCCGCGACGACACGGACGGCGGCGGTCCCCAGGTCGAGGAGGACGACGATGGGTCGGGGCGTGTCGAAGACCGGCATTCCGGACTCCTTGTCGTCGGTCGGCATGGTCATCAGCGCACCCAGCCGCTGTAGCGGTTGCCGGTCTGCCGGGCGGGGCCGCGGGGGGTGCGGCGGGCGGCGTCGCCGGGGTCGAGGGCCGCCGAGACGGCGCGGACCAGCCAGGCGTTGACCGACAGCCCTTCGCGCGCGGCGGCCTCCTCGATGCGCGGCTTGAGCGCCTCGGGGACCCGGAGCGAGATCCGGGACGTACCACCCTCGTCGGCGTCGGAAGGCGTCGGCGCGGGCGGTTGCGGTGGCGGGTGTGCGCCCGGCCCTGCCGCACCCATGGCACCACCCGCGACGGCTTCGCCCTCCTCCGCGAACGGATGGGCGGCGGGCGGTGGCGTCACGACGAAGGCGGGGTCGCGCCCGCGCAGGCGCACCTCGACCGACCCGGGCGCGAGGTCCTGGGTGATCTCGTCCGCGGCGGCCGACAGGGCCTCCAGCAGGGCGAGGCGGGCGGCCGACGCCAGCGTCGCGGAGAAGTGTTCGGCCAGCGCACGAGCTTCCTCGCCGCCCGTCCCGGCGGCGAGCATGAGCTCGCGCCGGAGTTGGTCCACATACGGCGCAAGGTCCATGACGCCATCATGACATGCAGGATGACGCCATTGCAACCACGCTATGACGTCACTATGGCGTCACGCCTCAGCCGGGCAGGGACGGGGACAGCGCGGTGACGACGCGGTGACGCAGCAGCTCGTACTCCTCCCGGCAGCGGCGCGGCGCGTCGGGGGGACGCTGCTGGACCTGGGGGTTCACGACGACCTCACCCGGGTGGAACTGGTCCCCGGCGAAGTCGATCTCGGTGCCGTCGGGCAGGCGGTTCCAGTAGTGGTGACCGACCTTGACGCCATCGGCCTGCACCTCGGCCAGGATCAGGTCTCCCCCGAGCAGGTCATGGACCACCAGGGCGGTCGTGCCGCACTGCCCTCTGGCGGGGTTGGCGGGCCGCCATTCCTCCCGCGCGGCGGTGTCGCAGGTGTCGGGCCCCCACGCGGCCCGTATCACCGGACGCAACAATTCCAGTATCAACATCGGGGCAGTGTCGCAGGCGGGTCCGACAGTCCACCGTTCTCCGGCGGGCGCCCATCGGGAAGGACGCCGGTTCCGGAACCGGGGAACCGGGCGGCCGTCGCGGGGGTCCAAGTCGAGGGCGGCGTTCCGCGCCGGCGTCGGGCGCCTGAGGGCGCAGACGTGTCGGCCGACGCCGCGGGTGGCCCTTCCCGCCCTGCGACGCGAGCTGGACGCCGCCCCTCCAGCTCCCTCCCCGTCAGGCGAGGGCGCCGTCGAGCACCTTGTCGAGGAAGGCGTCCAGGTTGACCGCGGCGCGGGCGACGCGCTCGGGCACGGTCAGCGACTCGAACCGGACGCCCAGCTCGGTCTGCTTCAGCTCCCGCACGTACAGGGAGCAGGCCAGGTCGGAGCACATGTACGCGCCCACCGTGTTGCCCTGCCGCCCCGCCGCGCCGACCCGGGGCGCGGTGAACAGCGCGACCCCGGTCCCGGCGTGCGGGGTCACGCAGATCGAGCACAGCGTGCTCTTGGTGAAGCTCCTGCGCACCTCCTGGCCGAGCCGCAGCGCGACGCCGACCGCCGCGCCGCCGCGCTCGGCCACCAGGTACGCGCGCTCGGGCGCCCCCGGATCGCGCCAGCCCAGGAAGTCGAGGTCGGGCCAGGGCAGCTCGGACAGCCCCCGGGGGACGGCGAGCCTGCGGGCCTCGCCCTTGGAGCAGTTGACGAAGGACGAGCGGATCTCGTTCTCGGTGACGGGGTTCATGACGTGCCTGCTTTCGAGGACGGGAGGAACAGGGCGGGCAGGAGGCAGAGCGCGGCGGCGGCCAGCGCGACCCAGAAGGCGGGCCGGTAGCCGCCGTGCTGGAGCAGCACGGCCACACAGGCGGTGCCGGCCGCCGCGCCGACCTGCTGGCCGATGGCGTTGGCGGTGGTCGCGGCGGGCACCTTGGCCGGCGGCAGCGAGTGGTAGAGGGTGATCATGGTGGGTGAGACGGCGAGCGCGGCCCCCACCCCGCGCACGAACAGCGCCACCGGCAGCAGCGCCGTGCCCGTGCCCGGGTCGGCCAGCGCGAACGGCAGCGTCCCGGCCGCCAGCAGGACCAGGCCCGTGACGACGATCCGGCGCGGGTTGCCGTTGAGGTCGATGAGCCGGCCGGCGGCGAGCACCGCGACGAGCATGCCGAGCCCCTGCGGCGCGAGGACCAGCCCGGCGCCGAGCGCCCCGGAGCCTTCGGCCGTCTGGAAGAACAGCGGCACCAGGAACACGGCGGCGAACAGGGAGAAGTTCGCCAGGAAGGCCAGCGCGGCGGAGGCGGCGAAGGCCCGGTCGCGGAACAGGCCGGGCTCGACGATCCGCGGCCCGGAGGTGCGGGCGGCCCGCCACAGACAGCCGGCCAGCAGCAGCGCGCCGGCCGCCGCGGTCAGCGCGGCGACGGGCTCACCGGCCCCGCTCAGCCCGTGGAGCAGCAGGGTCAGGCCGCCGCTCACGCCGAGCAGGCCGGCCAGGTCGAGGCGTTCGGCCGGGCCGTCAGGCCGGGCGGTGCGGACGTACAGGGCGGAGAGGACGACGCCGGCCGCCACGAACGGGACGTTGACCAGGAACACCCACCGCCACGACAACGCCTCCAGCAGCACGCCGCCGACGACCGGCCCGAGGACGGGCGCGAACACGGCGGGTACGGCCATCAGCGCCATCATCCGCCCGAGCCGGTCGCGCCCGGCCAGCTCGACGACGATGATCCGGCTGAGCGGGAACAACATGCCCGCCCCCGCCCCCTGCACGACGCGGAAGGCGACGAGGCTGCCGAGCGACCAGGCCGACCCGCACAGGATCGAGCCGGCCAGGAACACGCCGAGCGAGACGGTCCAGGCCGTTCCCGCGCCGAACCGCTGGGCGGCCCACCCGGTCGCCGGGATGACCGCGGCCAGGGCGAGCAGGTAGGCGGTGGTCACCCATTGGGTGGCCGCCAGGTCGGCGGAGAACGTGCGGGCCAGGGTGTGCGTGGCGACGCCGACGACGGTGCCGTCGAGCAGCGCGGTGAACGCGCCGAGGGTGAGCACCCCGGCGACCGTCACCAGCCGCCGGTCGAGGCCGGGCGGAGACCCTGCGGTGTGCGCGTGCGCGCTTGTGCCGGTCATGGGGACACCTGCCAATGCCTGAGGGCGCTGTCGAGCGCGTCGATGATCGCGTCCCACGACTGCCGGACGTCGCGGGAGGCCTGGAAGCCGCCGCGGGCCTCCAGGTTGGTGAAGCCGTGGAAGGTGCTGCGGAGCAGCCGGATGGCGTCGGTGTGGGCCGGTTCGGGCAGCCCGTACGCGGCCACGACGGCGTTGGTGGTGGTGAAGATGCGCTGCACGTCGGCGCACGCGGCGACGATCTCGGGGTCGAGCCGGAGCTGGGTGGCCTCGTACAGGCCCGGGTGGGCCAGGGCGAAGTCGCGGTAGGCGGCGGCGAAGGCGGCCAGCGCGTCCTTGCCCGCCTTGCCGGCGACCGCCGCGGTCAGGGCGTCGGCCTGGATGCGGGCGGCCCGCAGCGCCACGCGTACGCGCAGGTCCTGGAGGTTCCTGACGTGGGAGTAGAGGCTCGCGTCCGCGACGCCGAAGCGGCGCGCCAGCGCCGAGACCGTCAGGTTGTCGAACCCGGCCTCGTCGGCCAGTTCCCCGGCCGCCTCCGTCACGCGGTCCGCCGTCAGACCCGCCCGAGCCATCATGCTCCACCTCCATAGCAGCAAACCTAACCTTCCTAGGTTTTATCCTAGGGCTCCTAGGTTTGGCAAATCAGGAAAACTTGGGATCAGGTTGGAACGTGGCTGGAGCAGCCGTTCGTAACCTGGCGGACATGAGAGTGCTCGTCGATCTGAACCGCTGCCTGAGCTACGGGCAGTGCGTGTTCGCGGCGCCGGCGGTCTTCCGCTTCCACGGCGCCGAGTCACTCGAGTACGACTACGCCCCCGCCGACGCGATGCGCGAGCAGGTACGGGAGGCCGCCGCGGCCTGCCCGGTGCAGGCGATCAGCTACTCGCCGGACGACCGTGCGTAGCGCGGTGATCGTCGGCGCCTCGCTGGCCGGGCTGCGGGCCGCCGAGACGCTGCGCGCCGAGGGCTTCACCGGGGAGCTCACCCTGATCGGCGACGAGCCGTACGAGCCCTACGACCGGCCGCCGCTGTCCAAGCAGGTGCTGGCCGGACGGGCCTCGCCCGCGCACACCGCGCTCGTCATGGCCGAGGACCTGCGGGCGCGCTGGCTGCTCGGCGAGCCCGCCACCGGCCTGGACCTGCGCACCCGCCAGATACGCCTGTCCGGCGGGCGGGAGATCGGCTTCGACCGGGTGCTGATCGCCACCGGCACCCGGGCGCGGCCCTGGCCGGACCCCGCCGAGGCGGCCCTGGACGGCGTCTTCACGCTGCGCGGACGCGACGACGCGGCGAGCCTTCAGGCCGCGCTCGCCGCCGGGCCGAGCCGGGTGCTGGTCATCGGCGGCGGGTTCACCGGCTCGGAGATCGCCTCCGTCTGCCGCGAGATGGGCCTGGCCGTGACGGTCGCGGAACGCGGCCCGGCCCCGCTGGCCGGCGCCCTGGGCGCGGCGGCAGGGAGCGTGGCCGCCCGGCTGCACCGCGAGCACGGCGTGGACCTGCGGGTGAACACCACGGTCATGGCCCTGGAGGGCGACGCGGACGGCCGGCTGCGCGCCGCTCACCTGTCCGACGGCGACGTGCTGCCGGTCGAGGTCGCGGTGGTGGCGCTCGGGGCCGTCCGCAACACCGAGTGGCTGGCCGGGTCGGGCCTGGCGGCCGACCCGCGCGGGGTGGTGTGCGACGCCGCCTGCCGGGCCTTCGACGCCGACGCGATCGTCACCTCCGACGTCTTCGTGGCCGGGGACGTGGCCCGCTGGCCGCACCCGCACTACGACGGCCTGCTGCTGGCCGTGGAGCACTGGGACAACGCGGTGCGCCAGGCGTCCACGGCCGCGCACAACATGGTCGCCGACCGGCCGCGCCCGCACCGGGGGCTGCCCGCGTTCTGGTCCTACCAGTTCGGCGTCAGCATCAAGTCCGTCGGGCTGCCGACGATCGCCGACGAGGTGGTGGTCACGCAGGGTTCGGTGGCCGAGCGCCGCTTCGTGGCCTGTTTCGGCCGCCAGGGCCGGTGCGTGGCGGCGGTCGCGGTGGACGCGCCGCGCGCGCTGCCCGCCTACGCCGACCTCATCGAGGCGGCCGCGCCCTTCCCGCCCGACCTGCGGGCCGCCGACGGGCCGCGCGCGCTGCTCCCGGTGCCCGCCGGCCTCGCCGTGGACGGCCAGTCCACCCACAGCCCGACGGCCGCGGTGACCGGGCCCGGCCCGACCGCGCGCGAGGTGCCGCGCGAGCGCGACCCCCGCTCGCCGCTGACCGCGCCGCCGCTGGAATGAGAGCCGGAGGACGACCATGGCCCACCAGGTGACGCAGAGCCTGTTCGCGCAGGTCCTGGACGAGGCGAGCCGCCCGGACCCGTACCCGCTGTACGCCCGGATGCGCGAGACGCCCGTCGCCCGCCAGGGGGACGACCTGTACGCGGTGAGCACGTACGCCGAGATCGTCTCGCTGCTGCACGACCCGCGGATCAGCTCCGACGAGCGCAAGAGCAGGAGCGGCTCCGGCTCGTTCGGTGCCTCCGGCAGGCTCATGGCCGCCCAGAACGCCGAGGACGGGCAGGACTCGCGGAAACCGGCGTTCATCTTCCTCGACCCACCCGACCACGACCGGCTGCGGCGGATCGTCATGCGGCACTTCACCCCCGAGCGGATCAACCGGCTCGGTGAGGACGTGGTGTCGCTGGTGGCCGAGCTGCTCGACCGCCGCGCCGGCTCCGACTCCATGGACGTGGTGGACGATTTGGCCTACCCGCTGCCGGTCACGGTGATCTGCGAGCTGCTCGGCGTGCCCAAGGAGGACGAGCCGCGCTTCCACGACTGGGCCTCGGCGCTGGCCCGTACGCTGGACCCGCCCGAGGGGCTGTCGGAGGAGGAGGTGCGGCAGGCCGAGGCCGCCGCGCCGGAGCTGCGCGCGTACCTGATCGGCCTGGCCGGAGAGCGGCACGCCCGCCCGTCGGACGACCTGCTGTCGGCGCTGCTCACCGACGGCGAGGCCGAGCGGATGGATCCCCAGGAGATCATCGCGACGATGGCCCTGCTGCTCATCGCCGGTCACGAGACGACCGTCAACCTGATCACCAACGGCATGCTGACGTTCCTGCGCAACCCGGAGGCGCTGGCGCGGCTGCGCGCCGACCCCGCGCTGATCGTGCCGGCCGTCGAGGAGGTGCTGCGCTACGACCCGCCGGTGCAGTTCCGCACCCGCACGACGCTGGCCGACATCGAGATCGCCGGGGTCACCATCCCCCAGGGCGCGGACGTGGCGCTGCTGCTGGCCTCGGGCAGCCGGGACCAGGCCCGCTTCCCCGGCGCCGACCGCTTCGACCCGGCGCGCCGGGACAACCAGCACCTGGGGTTCGGCGGAGGCGTCCACTACTGCGTGGGGGCGCCGCTGGCCCGGATCGAGGCGCGGGCCGCGCTGGGGGCGCTGGTGACCCGGCTGGTCGGGCCGGAACTGGCCGCCGACCCGCCGCCGTACCGGCACAGCGCGTCGCTGCGCGGCCCCGCGCACCTGACGGTGGGCTTCGACCGCCTGCTCTGACACCCGCCGCCGACCGCCTGCTCTGACACCCGCCGCCGACCGCCTGCTCTGACGCCCGCCTTCGACCGCCCTCTTCGACCGCCTGGTCCGGCGTCCGTCTTCGACGGCCGCTCTAGCGCCCGTCGAGGAGGCGGGCCAGGGCGTCCAACGTCTCCTGCCGGGTGCCCGGGGGCGGGGAGACGCGCAGTACCGGCTCGCGCAGGTCGAGCGGGGCGCGGGCGACCGGCGCGACGCCCACCAGCAGGCCCGCCCCGGCCGCCGCCGCCGCGGTCCTGGCGGCGTCGCCGCCGTCGGGCGGGCGCAGGGTGACGACGGCCGTCGGCTCGTCGTACGGCTCCACCACCCGCCAGCCGCCCCGGCCGTCGAGCGTGCGCCGGGCCGTCGCGCCCAGGTCGGCGAGGTGGCCGCGGACCGCGTCCGGCCCCAGGTCGTGGTGCTCCAGGACGGCGACGCCGAGGCCGACCCGCGCCGCGACCGCCGACTCGGCGCTCTCGTAGCGCGCGGCCCCGGGCAGCGGCCCGGTGCGCGGCGGGTCGTCCAGCCATACGTGACCGCCGAGCGTGGGGGCCGCCGCGTCCATCTCCTCGGTGAGGCCGGGCACGATGAGGAAGCCGACGCCGCGCGGCCCGGCCAGCCACTTGCGGGAGGTGCCGACGTAGGCGGTGGCCATCGTGCCGGTGACGTCCAGGTGGCCGAGCGACTGGCACACGTCCAGGACGAGGGGCACGCCGGCCTCCCGGCACAGGCGGCCGATCTCCCTGACCGGCTGCGCGGTCCCCCGGTGGGAGGGCAGGTGCGGAAGGGTGACCAGGTCCAGGCCGCGGCGCAGGGCGGCGGACAGGGCGTCGAGGTCGAGGCGGGCGTCGTCGTCGGCGGGCAGCTCGCCGAGGGTCCAGCCGCGCTCGGCGGCCAGGCGGCGCAACAGCATGAGCGTGCTGCCGTACTCCGAGCGGGTGAAGCCGACCCGGGCGCCCGGCGGCAGGCGCCAGCCGCCGAGCAGCGCCGCCATCGCGGCCGTGCCGCTCTCCAGGAAGGCGACGTCGGCGGCGGCCGCGCCGGTCAGGGCGGCCAGCGCGGACCTGGGCCCGGTGAGGCCGGGCACGGCGGCGTACCCGCCGCGCTCGCGTTCCCGTTCCAGGTGCTCGACCGTCGCGGCCAGCACGCGGTCGCTGGGCACGTTGCAGCCGGCCGCGTCGAGGTGGCCGGGCGGCCCGGCCGAGCGCGCGGCCCGCCAGCGTTCGGCGATCACGTACCGGCCGGCAGCAGCCCGCCGGTGTTCGGCCATCACGTACCGGCCAGCAGCAGCCCGAAGTCGCCGTCGGGGTCGGTCCACGAGCGCAGGACGGTGAACCCGGCCGCGGCCAGCTCCTCCCCCAGCGGCTCCAGCCGGAACTTGGCGCTGATCTCGGTCCGCATCTCCTCCCCCGCGGTGAAGTCCACCGTCAGCCCGAGCGCGCCGACCGGCACCCGCATGTCCCGGGTGGCCCGCAGCCGCATCTCGATCCACTCGTTGCGCTCGTCGTACAGGGCGACGTGCTCGAACGCCTCCGGCTCGAACCCGGCCGCCAGCTCCCGGTTCACCACGCGCAGGACGTTCCTGTTGAACGCGGCCGTCACCCCGGCGGCGTCGTCGTAGGCGGCGACCAGCCGCGCGGTGTCCTTGACCAGGTCGGCGCCGAGCAGGAACGTGTCGCCGGGCCGCAGGGTGGCGCGCAGTTCCTTGAGGAACACCTGGCGGGCGGCCGGTTCGAGGTTGCCGATCGTGCCGCCGAGGAAGGCCACCATGCGCCTGCCCGAGCGCGGCAGCAGCCGCAGGTGCCGCTCGAAGTCGGCGCACACCGGCCGCACCTCCAGCCCGGAGTAACGGCCGCCCAGCCGGCGCGCGGCCGCCTCCAGCGTGACGGCGTCCACGTCCACCGGCGTGTAGGCGCGCAGCGTGCCCGCCGCGGTGAGCGCGTCCAGCAGGATCACGGTCTTCTCGCTCGTGCCCGACCCCAGCTCGACCAGCGTGTCGGCGCCGCTCGCCGCGGCGATCTCGCCCGACCGCGCGTGCAGGATCGTCAGTTCGCGGCGGGTCGGGTAGTACTCGGGCAACCGGGTGATGCGCGAGAACAGGTCGCTGCCCGCCTCGTCGTAGAACCACTTGGGCGGCAGCCACTTCGGCGTGGCCGTCAGCCCGGTCCTGACGTCGTGTTCGAGCGCCTGGCGCAGGTAGCCGGGGTCAAGATGGTTGATCACACGGACGGTCGGCTGGGTGACGGGCACGAGATCCTCCTTCAGAAGGTCACAACGGCTGGACGCGTACGTCGTCCGGCGTGGCGGTCAGCAGGCTGTGATCGGGCACCGCCTGCCAGCCCGGCCGGTCGTCCAGCGGCTCGCTGGCCACGTACACGCCGTCCTGGTCGGCGTGGAAGAAGAGGGTGTCGCCCCAGACGGTCGCGGCGAGCGCGGTGCCGTCGCAGGCGAGCAGGTTCAGGCGGGCGGCGGGGTCCTTCTCCCCCGCGCGCACGACGACGTCGGCCAGCGCCGCGGCCAGGCCGAGCCCCGCGCTCCCGCGGGCGAACACGGCGGCGGCCAGCCAGGCCGAGTCGCAGGGGCTCTCGGGCAGGTCGTCGGCCAGGTCCATGACCGCGTCGCGCTCGACCCGGCCGTTGTGGCTGAGCAGCCAGCCGCCCCCGGCGAACGGCGCGGTGGCGCTCTCCTCGACCGGCATGCCGGTCGTGGCGCACCGCACGGCCGCCAGCAGGCAGCGGGAGCGGGCGATCTCGGCGAGGGCGGGCAGGTTGGCGTCGGCCCAGATGGGGATCGCGCGGCGGTAGCGCACGGGCTCGGTCCTGGCCGGGTCGTACCAGGCCATGCCGTAGCCGTCGGCGTTGACCGTGCCGTGGCGCTGCCGCCGGGGCGCGTACGACTGGGCGAGCAGGCCGTGCTCCGGCTCGTGGATCAGCGTGGTCAGCGCCCTCGTCACGCCCAGCCAGGCGGCGTGCCGGCACATCTAGGCCCGCTCGGCGTCGCGGGCGCAGCGGAAACCGGTGAAGATCTGCCGCCTGATCGGGTAGTCCCAGTTCCGGAACGTCGTCCGCACCGCCGCCGGGTCGGCCGCCCACGAGCCGCCGCGCAGCACCCGGTACTCCTGCCCGAAGAAGACCTCGCTGTACTCCTTGTACGGGAAGCTGCGGAATCCGGGATAGGGCTGGAACCACGACCCGGTCCACTCCCACACGTCGCCGACCATCTGCTCGGCCCCGTACGCGCTCGCCCCGGCCGGATAGGCGCCCAGCGGGGCCGGCCGGGCCGCCCGGTGACCGAGGTTGGCCAGGTCCGGACGGGGATCCTCGTCGCCCCACGGGTACTTGCGGGCCCGTCCGGCCGCCGGGTCCCAGCCGCAGGCCTTCTCCCACTCGGCCTCGGTCGGCAGCCGCCGGCCCGCCCAGCGGGCGTAGGCGTCGGCCTCGTACCAGCTCACGTGCTGGACCGGCTCGTCCATCGGGACCGGCTCGGCGCGGCCGAAGCGGGTGCGCCACCAGGTGCCGCCGTCGCGGGTCCAGAACAGCGGCGCGGCGGCTCCGCTCCGCTGCCGCCAGCGCCAGCCGTCCGGGTGCCACCAGCGCGGGTCGTCGTAGCCGCCGGAGTCGACGAACGCGGCGTAGGCGGCGTTGCCGACCGGCAGCCGGTCGATCCAATAGGCGGGCAGGTCGACCTGGTGGGCGGGGCGTTCGTTGTCGTAGGCCCACGGCAGGGTGCCGGTGCCCATCTGGAAGGGTCCGGCGGGGACGTGCACCTCGTCGGAGCCGGCGGCGCGGCCCGGCGGCAGGTCGCCGTCGCGGATCAGGCCGGGCTGCCCGGACAGCTGCCAGGTGGCCAGCATCGTCTCGTCGTGCTGGTGCTCGTGCTGGATGACCAGGCCGAACACGAACCCGTCGCGGTGCAGCGGCGCGGCGGACTCCAGGTCGATCGCGTCCAGGACGTCGAGCACCCGGCCGCGTACGCCGCCGATGTACTTCCTGGCCTCCTCCGGGCCGAGGATCGGCAGGGTGGGACGGTCCTTGCGGGGGTGTTTGAAGGCGTCGTAGATGTCGTCGATCTCGGGGCGCAGCGGCGTGATCCCGGCGGCCTCGCGCAGCACCCACAGCTCCTCGTAGTTGCCGACGTGCGCGAGGTCCCACACCAGCGGCGACATCAGCGGGGAGTGCTGGCGCAGCAGCAGGTCGTCCTCGGCCTCGGTGTAGGTCAGCGAACGGTCGCGTACCGCGGTCAGCTCGGCGGCGATGCGCTGCTTGATGTCGTTCATGCCTGTCCTTCTCCGCTCAACCAGGCCGGCAGCCGCCGTACCGGGTCCGTCATCAGGTCCATCAGGTCGGCCGCCGGGGAGCGGCCCGCGCTCACGTACCGGGCGGCGAAGCCGGACACCTCGGCGGCCAGGCCGGGGGGCACGCCGAGCCGGGGCAGCGCCTCGACGGCGGCGCGGAAGGCGGCCTCGGCGGCGCGGGCGAGCCGCGGGTCGGTCAGGCCGCACCTGGCGGCCACCTCCGCCAGGCCCGCGACGGGCTCGGCGGCCGCCAGGGCGGCGTCGGCGGCGCGGTCGTCGGTGATCAGCGCGTGGGTGACCGCGACGCACACCGGCCAGTCGTCGGGGTGCTGGGCGTCGAGGTAGCGGATCTCCAGCCAGCCGCGCGGCCGGACCGGCGGGAAGAGCGTGGTGGCGTGGTAGGCCAGGTCGTCAGGGGTGGGCGGGCGCTCGCCCGCACCGTCGAGCCAGTCGCGGAAGGTCGAGCCGTCGCCGACCGCGCGGTAGCGGCGCTCGTCCTCGCGGACGAGCATGAGCCGGGCGTCGAGCAGGTACGCCGCCCAGGCCGCCGCCGGGTCGCCGGAGCCGTCGACGGGGGCGGTGCGGGTCGGGTCCAGGTTCTCCCAGACGGCCTGGCGGCCCGACATCCAGCCGCAGGGGCGTCCGTGGCTCAGCGGCGAGTTGGCGAAGGCCGCGGTCAGGACGGGCGCGAGCAGCCGGGCGCGCTCCCACCGGGCCGCCGGCCGTTCCCCCAGGTCCACGTTGACCTGGACGGACGCGGTCGAGCACATCATCAGCGGCCCGTACGGGCGGCCCAGGAACTCGGCCATGGCGTCGTAGCGCGGCTGGCGGAGCTGCCGCCGGGCCGGGCGCAGCGGGTCGAGCCCCACCCCGGCCAGCACCAGCCCGGCCCGCCCGAGCGCCGCGCGTACGGCGGCGACGTCGGCGGCCAGCCGCCCGACGGCCTCGGCGAGCGGCCCGGCCGGGCCCGACAGCTCGATCTGGCCGCCCGGCTCGTACGTCACCCGGCTCCCGCCGGCCAGTGCCGGGACGGCCCGCTCGACCCGGCCCATCGGCACCTGCCGCGCCGGGTCCGCCCGGTCGAAGACCAGGAACTCCAGCTCGGCCCCCACCCGGTCACCCGGGGCGGGGGCGAAGCACCTGCGTGCGAACTCCTCGACCTCCGGCACGCCCCGCAGCGGCCGGCCGGCCGCTTCCGAGGCGCCGGACCCGCCGGCCACCGGGCCGGTCATCGCGTGGCGCATGTGGATACAGACCCGCGAGGCCCGCCAGCGTTACGCGAAATCTGATGATCCGCCTAAATTTGCCCCTTTCGCACCCTTCGCGCGGGAGCGTCACCCTCAATGGCGGCGGGCCCTGAAGGCGGACATCAGGCGGTCGCGGGTGCCGTCGGACAGCTTGCGCTCCGGCGGGAACTGGCCGAGGGCCCGGATGGTCTCGCGGAACTGGTCGAGCTGCCGCCCGCAGTCGGCGCAGGACGCCGCATGCGCCTCGAACCCCTCGCGTTCGGGCCGGTCAAGAGCGTCGTCAAGATAGGCGGTGATGAGTTCCACCAGCTCGTCGCACGTGAACCGCTTCACGACGTTGACCGCCTCACCTCTGAACGTTGAACCGTTTAACCTATTCTGACCGCTTCACGGACTGGTAGTAGCCTTCGAGCCGATCTCGGACCGTGGCCCTTGCCCGGTGCAGGAGCACTCGTTGGTTGGCGGCCGAGATCTCCAGGATCTCGCAAACCTCCTCGGACGTGCATCCCTCCAGGTCACGCAGCGTGATCACGACCCGCTGCCGGGGCGGCAGCCCGGCCAGCGCCTCCCCGATGAGGCCGCGGGCCTCCGAGGCCAGCACCGCGCCCTCCGGCGTGGGGCCGTGCTCCTTCTGGGCCGGCCCGGCCGGCGGCTCGAACGCGCTCCACGGCAGCGTGCGGCTCTCCCGCAGGCCGCGCTTCTTGGCGGTGTTGACCAGGATGCGGTAGACCCACGTCTTGACCGAGGAGCGTCCCTCGAACCCGTCGATGGCGCCGATGACCGCCAGCCACGTGTCCTGCACGACCTCCTCGGCCGAGTCGTCGGTGGACACGTAGGACCTGGCCGCCCGCAACATCCCCCGCGACCAGGTGTCGAGGAGCGCGGCGAACATCGACTCGTCCCCGGCGCGCAACGCCGCCACGACG
This sequence comes from Nonomuraea sp. NPDC051191, assembly GCF_044455665.1. Lineage (NCBI taxonomy): Bacteria > Bacillati > Actinomycetota > Actinomycetes > Streptosporangiales > Streptosporangiaceae > Nonomuraea > Nonomuraea sp. NPDC051191. The sequence goes on from NZ_JBITEZ010000006.1 coordinate 540,691, forward strand.
ACGTCGTCCGGGGGCAGCCCACCGCCCGCGAAAGGCCCCACGATCGTTTCCTCCCGGTCGAGCGTCGGGGACATCATGACATCGGGCCGCGCGTCGTCCACGCCCGGCCGGCCGCCGGGCACGTGCGGGACTCACGCTCCAGGCTAGCCCTCGCCCCCTCGTACCTGAAGATCGCACACCGGTCCGCGCCCGCACGTCGTACGGCGGCACCGACAGGGGACCTTCCCCGGCGGAGGCCGTCCAGCCGCGCGGGACCGGGATCGCCGCAGGTCAGTCGCGGTCGTGGTGGCAGACGGCCTCCAGCATGACGCCGTGCGGGTCGAGCCAGAACGCGGCGTGGTAGGGCGGCGGGTACTCCGGGAACTCCTTGGGCTCGTGCAGCACCTCCGAGCCGAGCTCCACGGCCCGCGCGTGCGCCTCCGCCACCGCTGACCGGCTGGGCACCATGAACGCCAGATGTTGCAGCCCGGTGCGGTGCCGCGAGTAGCCGCCGGGCTCCTGCGAGCGGTAGAGGAACAGGTACGTGCCCGGCTTGTCGTTCGCCGGCATGTAGCCGATCTCCTCCTCGCTGTCGAAGAACTCCTTGTAGCCGAGGAGGGGCAGGAGGGCGTCGTAGTATTCCTTGGCCGCCCGCATGTCGGGGACGTTGATGCCGATATGACCGATCATGCACGGAGTATCGCGGCCCCCGGCCCGCGGCGGCAACGTGTCGGACCACGCTGTTACGGTCGCGGGCATGGGAAGAAGAGTGCCTCCGTCCGGTGGCGAGAAGGAGAGCCTGCACGCCAGCCTCGACCGGCACCGCGACGTCATCGTGTGGAAACTCCAGGGCCTCGGCGAGGAGCAGGTCAGGCGACCGATGACACCGTCCGGCACGTCGCTGCTCGGCATCGTCAAACACCTGGCCGCCGTCGAGTACGGCTGGTTCTGCTCGACGTTCGGCCGCGAGGTCGAGCCGCTGTGGTTCGCCCCCGAGGACGACTTCGAGATCGGCGAGCGGGAGACCACCGAGCAGATCGCCGCCTTCTACGGCCGGGCCCGCGCGGCCGCCGACAAGGCGATCTCCGACCTCCCCCTCGACGCGCCCGGCACCTCGTGGGCGGGCGAGCGGGTGACGCTGCGCTGGGTGCTCATCCACATGATCGAGGACACCGTGCGGCACGCGGGCCACATGGACATCCTGCGGGAGCTGATCGACGGCGCCACCGGCGACCGTCCCCGCTGACCGTCACCGCCCTCGTCACAGGGCGGCGGGCAGCACCGGCCGGCCGCGCACGCCGGGGTCGGCCGCGAACAGGGCCCCGGCCTCCGGCTGCTCCCGGGCGTCGACCCCGAGCCTCGACGTGGTGACGAACAGCCGGTCGAGGCTCGGGCCGCCGAACGTGACCGCGGTGACCTTGCCGACCGGCAGCCCGACGACGGCGTCGAGCCGCCCGTCGGGGGTGTACCGGTGCACGGCGTGCCCCTGCCAGAGCGCCACCCACACGCCGCCCTCGGCGTCGACCGTGAGCCCGTCGGGCGCGCCCTGGGCGGGATCGATCGTCACGAACGGCCGGCGCCCGGTGAGCCCGCCCGCCGGGTCGTGGTCGAGGACGTCCACCCGGCCGGTGGCGGTGTCGGCGTAGTAGGCCAGGCTCTCGTCGGGGCTGAAGTCGAGGCCGTTGGAGACGGTCACGCCGGTCAGCACCGGGCTGAGCGCGCCGTCCGGCCCGGCCACGTAGAGGGAGCCGCGTCCGGGGGTCTCGTCGTAGGGCATGCTGCCGATGTAGAAGCGGCCCTGGGGGTCGCAGCCGCCGTCGTTCATGCGCACACCGGGGTCGCTCCACGCCTGGCCGAGCGAGCGCAGCGGCGCGTCGAGGTCGTCGGAGTCGGCCAGCAGCAGCTCGCGTTCGCCGGCGACCACGTAGCCGCCGGACACGCGGGGGCGCAGGGCCGCGGCGACCTCGCCCACGTGCCGCCGCCGCACGCCGCCGGAGTCGTCGAGGGCGAGCACGTCGCCGGCGAGCATGTCCACCCACCGCAGCCCGCCCCAGCGGCCGGACCACACGGGCCCCTCGCCGTGCTCGGCCACCGGATCGGTGACGGGGTACGCCTTGATGCTCATACCGGCCTCCTCGCCCCGATCCTAACGGCGTACGCGATCACCGTTTGTCGCCGGCGGGCACGGGGGCCAGCGGCTCGGGCGCGGCGCGATGCCGTACGGGCTGGAGCTGCGCCACGACGAGGGCGGCGAGCACGACGACCGCGCCGATCACCTGCGCGAGCGTGAGCCGCTGGCCGAGCACCAGCCAGCCGAGCGCGGTGGCGACCACGGGGCTGAGCAGGCCGAGGAAGGTGACCTTGGTGGCCGACAGCTCGCGGATGCCCCGGAACCACAGGGTGTAGGCCAGGGCCGAGCCGATGATCGCGAGGTAGGCGTACCCGGCGAGGTTCTCGCCGGTCAGGTGCGCGGGCGGCGGCCCCTCGACGAGGAGCGTGACCGGGGCGAGCAGCAGGCCGCCGGCCGTGAGCTGCCAGCCTGTGGTGGCCAGCAACGGCGCGGGCGACTTCCAGCGCTTGCTGAGCACGACCCCCACCGCCATCACCACCGCGCCGCCCAGCGCGGCGGCCACGCCCAGCAGGTCGAGCCGGGCGTCGGCGCGCAGCACCAGCAGGCTCACCCCGGCCACGCCCGCCGCCGCGGCGAGCGCGACGCGCCAGGTCACCCGCTCCCCCAGCAGTCCCGCCGACAACAACGCGACCAGCAGCGGCTGGATGGCGCCGACGGTCGCTGCCACCCCACCGGGCAGCCGGTACGCGCCCACGAACAACAAGGCGAAGAACAATCCGATGTTGAGCGCCCCGAGCACCAGGGCGCGCCACCACCAGCTCCCCTCGGGCAGCCGGCGGGTGATCGCGATCAGGATCAGCCCGGCCGGCAGGGCCCGGATCAACGCGGCCAGCAAAGGGCGGCCGGGCGGCAGCAGTTCTGTCGTGATCAGATAGGTGGTCCCCCAGATGGCGGGCGTGAGGGCGGTCAGCAGAACGGTTCCCGTTCGATTACTTAGCACTAAGACAAATTAACCTAACTCCGGACGTTCCAGCCAGGTGATTTTCCTCACCGCTAAGACACTTGTAGGCTGCGGACGTGGCTGACCAGGTTGACTCCATCCTCAGGCAGTGGCACGCGCAACGCCCTGACCTGGACGTCTCCCCCATGGCGGTGATCGGACGGCTGTCGCGGCTGTCCCGGCTGATCGACGCCGAGCTGAGCCGCACGTTCGCCGGGCACGGTCTCGACCGGGCCTCGTTCGACGTGCTGGCCACGCTGCGGCGCAGCGACCCGCCCCACCGCCTGACCCCCGCCGCCCTGATGCGCGCCTCCATGGTCACCTCGGGGGCCGTCACCCAGCGGCTCGACCGGCTGGAGTCGCGCGGGCTGGTGCGGCGTACGCCCAGCGACTCCGACGGGCGCGGCGTGCACGTGACGCTCACCGCCGAAGGGCTCGCGCTGGTCGACCGCGCGCTGCCCGACCACCTGGCGACCGAGCAGCGACTGCTGGCGGCGCTCACCGGACGGCGGCGCGAACAACTGGCCACCACCCTGCGCGACCTGCTCGAATCCCTCGGCGACAGCACCCCCTGACACGGGCGGCGCGGTGGCCCGCCGGCGCCTGATCGATGTGACGGACGCCGTCGCTTCTGATCCATGGCACTTCTGCGACTGAATCTTGCCGGTCACCGGGAATGCGTTTCCGGTGTGGCGTCGATAAGCGATTCGGGGCAAGTGTAAACATCGTACCGGTCTAAATGCCCTGCTCGCCGAACGGAAAGGCCGCATTCCGGTCTACGGGTTCGGGTGGCGACTTTGGGCTACATTCCGAAAGGAACGGTACATGTTCTCACCCGATAGGCGAACAAAAGCCGTCATCAACCCCTTCCGATCGACAGCACGTCGTCTTGGGCGCACCACGACGCGAGCGGTCGCGCGGGGTTCGCTCTCGACGGCCCTCGTCCTCGCCCTGGTCCCTCCGGCGGCACACGCGGACGACGGCGGGCCCTGTGACGAGCACACCTTCTTCAAAATCCACTCCCTCTCGCCGAGGAACTTCTTCATCCCCCGCACCCGCTACATTGACGGCCCCGGCGGGACCATCACGGTGACGGTGACGCGGGAATACGAAGTGAGGGCGTTCCGGGAGACGGAGAACGAGCGGCAATCCTCGATCACGACCGGAGATCTGGTAAACAATCTGCGCAAGATGGGCCTGCCGCACCTCGAAGTGCGGCATATGGTTTTCACTGGCCATGAATACAGCCGGACCATCAGCAAAGGGATGTACGGCAATATGTGGTACCGCGTTTTCGGCTACCGCATCGGCTGGTCGGCCTGGTCGGTGCTCGGCACCTGCCGGAACGTCGAGGTCGGCGCGGGGATAGCCAACGTGCCCGCCAGGGTGGAGGGCTGGCGGTACTGGGAGTCCAAGCACCCCACCTTCAAGGGCCGCATCCTGTCCATCGACGGCGCGGATCCCGCCGAGGGCGGCGGAGAGGTGAAGAGGCCGGACTGGAACGGGCCGTCGACGGAGCCCCTGACGAGACCGTCGTTGCCGCGCAAGGTTCCGACGGACGTACGGACCAGGCCACGCAGACGCTGACCCACCGCCCCCGGCCCGGCCACCGGCCCGCCGAGCCCGCCGGGACCGGCGGGACCGGCGGGACCGGCGGGACCGGCGGGACCGGCGGGACCGGCGGGACCGGCGGGACCGGCGGGACCGGCGAGAGGACGGAAAGGTCCGGCAGGTAGGGCGCGGTGGTCGTCATGGCCGGTCCCGGTCCCGGTGGCGGGTGGCCAGGGCGTACGCCAGGGCGACGGCCGCCAGCGCCGCGCCGGTCCCGTACGTGAGGGCCGCGCCCGACGGCAGCGTGAGCCCGCCGAGCAGCGTGCCCGCGCCGATCCCCGCGTAGATCGCCGAGGAGTTGAGCGAGACCACCAGCGGCGCTTCCAGGGGCGCGGCGGCGATGAGCCGGTGCTGCTGCGGCGGCGTCTGGCACCAGCTGCTCGCGCCCCACGCCAGGACCAGCACCCCGACCAGCACGCCTGACGGCATGCCGGACACCATGCCAGACACCGTGCCGGACGGCGTACCGGACAGCGCGCCGGACGGGGCCGCCGCGCCGGGCGCCGCCATCCAGCCGAGCAGCCCCAGGCTGACGGCCATGACCAGGTACGCGGCCGGGAGCACCCGGTGCGCGCCCCACCGGTCGGTGGCGTACCCGGCGGCCAGGTTGCCGAGGACGGCGCCGAGCCCGTACAGGAAGAGCAGGCCCGCCGTCCCCTCCACGCCCACGGCGCGCAGAGCGGGCGTGCTGTAGGCGTAGACGGTGTAGCTGGCCGCCATCCCGAGCACCGTGAGCGGCAGGATGGCCGTCACCGCCGGGCGCCTCAGCACGTCCAGCCTGGCACGCAGCGGCACCGGCGGCGCGCCCGGCAGCACCGGCATGACGGCGCGCACCCCGGCGGCGACCGCCAGGCAGGCCACGGCCACCGCGCCGAGCGCGTACCGCCATCCGAGCCGTTCGCCGGCCAGGTCGCCGAGCGGCACGCCGAGCGCCGTCGCGACCGTCAGCCCGCCCACCACCACGGCCAGCGCCCGCGCCCGCAGCTCGGGCCGCACCAGAGCGGCCGCCACCGCGCCCGCGCCCGGCGTGTACGCCGCCGCCCCCGCCGCGGCCAGCACCCGGGTGACCACCAGGACGGGGAACGACGGCGCCAGCGCCGACCCCAGGTTGGCCAGCCCGAGCACGACCAGCGCCGCGACCAACAGGACCCGCCGCGGGACCCGCGCGGCGACGGTGGCCAGGACGGGCGACAGCACCGCGTACGCCGCGGCGAACACCGTCACCGACTGCCCGGCCGCCCCCTCGGTGACGCCCAGCGACGCGGCCAGGTCCGGCAGGAATCCGGCGACCACGAACGCGTCCGTGCCCACCGCGAACGTCCCGAGCGCCAGCACGAGCGTCGGGGCGAGCCCTCGGGGCTCCGTCTCATTCGGGACATTCGACATCCCGATTCTCCTTAAACGTGTGCGCCCTGTGGGCGGGGTCGGATTCAGCCGCGAAGGCGTTCGTAGTGGCGGCGCGCGCGGTCAGGGGCGTTCGCCGGAGCCGCGGCCATGAGGTCGGCGACCGTCTGGGCGGCCAGCTCGCGCCGCCAGGCGAGCTCGGCCCGGCGCATGGCCGCCGCGACCCCGCAGGGGTGGGCGAACTCGCGGGCGGGCGCCTCGGCCCCCGCGCCGCGCTGCCGGATCTCAGTGCACCTGAACGCCTCGTCCGGGCCCTCGACCGCGGCCACGACGTCCATGAGCGTGATCCGGCCGGGCGGCCTGGCCAGCCTGAACCCGCCCTGCGCGCCCGGCACCGAGGCCAGGACGCCCGCGCGTACCAGCGCCTGGAGCCGCTTCTTGAGGTAGACGGGCGGCAGCTCGAACAGCGCCGCCAGCCGCCCGGTGGGCAGCGGGGCCTCGTCCTCCAGCCACGCCAGCACCAGGCAGCAGTGGAGCCCCCATTCGACGCCTTCACCCATGCGCATGAAAGGGGATACTACATGTCCCTTTCGGGTGTCAGCCGCGGCGGCCCTGCCGTCCACGGGAGCCGGCCCTGTCGCGGCGGCCGCGGGGCGCCGGCTCGCCGGCGGTGGCCGTCCAGTGGTCGGGGCGGGCCAGGGAGGCGGGCAGTTTCGTGGCGGGGGTGCCCTTGGCCGCGTTGACCTGGGCCTGGGTGAGGAAGACGCAGCCGGTGAGGTCGGCCCCGGACAGGTCGGCGCCGCGCAGGTCGGCGCCGATCAGGTCGGCCAGGCGCAGGTCGGCCCCGCGCAGGTTCGCGCCGATGAGGTAGGCGCCGCGCAGGTTGGCCGCGCACAGGTCGGCGCCCTTGAGGTTGGCGCCGATCAGGTCGGCCCCGCGGTGCTCCCTGCCCCGCCGACCGGCCCTGACCAGCTCGCTCGTCCGCAGCAGCAGCGTGTTGACCTCACCCCGGTGGGCGGCCACGTCGAGCCGCTCCAGGACGCCGGGGCTCTCGCGGGTCAGGCGCTCGGTCGCCTCGTACGCCGCCCGCAGCTCGGGGGCGATCTCCGCGGCGGCGTCGAGGGTCAGCGCCTCGGCGAGGTACCACAGCAGCTCGTGGAGCTGCCGCATGACCGGGAACACGGCGAACATCTGCCCGGACGTCTCGGGCGCGGCACGCCAGTCGCGGCCCTCGAAGGTGACCTGGGAGACCTTCTGCCCGGCGCCGAAGCAATCGAAGACGGTGCAGCCGGGGAAGCCGCGCTGCCGGAGCTGGGCGTGGATGCCGCAGCGGAAGTCGTCGCGCAGGTTGACGCAGGGACGGCCGGCGTCCTTGGCGACGGCGAAGTCGGCCGAGGCGGCGAACGGCAGGGCGACGCAGCACAGGGCGAAACAGCTCTCGCAGTCGGCCAGCAGGCCGAGCTCGCGCGGGTTCCTCTCGGGCAACGCTCTCCTTGTCACGACGGGGTGTGCCCAGGGTACCGGCGAGGTCAGGGCCGCACGTACGGCGTGGTCGTGGTCAGCGGGACGAACCCGAGCCCGAGCAGGATCGGCCGGCTCTGGTCGGAGGCGTCGACCTGGAGGTAGTCGTAGCCGCGGTCGGCGGCCCGCCGCGCCCGCCAGGCGATCAGCGCCCGGTAGAGCCCGCGCCCCCGCCAGCCCGGCACGGTGCCGCCGCCCCACAGCCCGGCGAAGCTCGTGCCGGGGGTCAGGTCGAGCCGGGCCGCGCTCACCGGCCGCCCGTCCGCCACCGCCAGGACGGGGACGACGGTGTCGTCGGACAGTCGTGCCAGCAGGTGGTCGCGGAGTCGGCCGCTGTCGGTGCCGAAGGCCAGCTCGTGCACCTCGGCCAGCGACTCCACGCCCGCCACGTCGGTGACCGGCACCAGGCGCACGCCGTCGGGCGGCTCGACCGTGGTGTCGAGGTCGGTGATCCGGGCCACCATCACGGTCTCGGCGGGCTCGGCGGCGAACCCGGCTGCCAGGAGCCGGTCGGCCAGGTCGGCGGGCCGGTCGTGGGCGTACAGCTTCCACTCGAACCCCAGGCCGAGGTCGCCGAAGAAGCGCACCTGGCGGGCGACGGCCGCGTCGGCGCTCTCCTCGTCGAGGCCGGACCACAGGACGCCGTTCCACGCGTGCGGCGGCCCGACCTGGCGGACCACGTCGCCGTCGCGCTCGACCCTGGCGCCCGGCCCGTCGGGGCGCGCCTCCCGCCGCGACTGCCGGTCGAACAGCGCCAAAACCTCGTCATGGTCCATTTCGCCGACCCTACCGCCGGGCGGCGGTCAGTCGGCGGCCGGCCAGTCGTCGCCCCAGTCGACGTCGCGGGCCAGCCGGTACAGCTCGCCCTGCCGCTTGGAGACGACCACGTCCCGGACCTCGTCGCCGGTGCACAGGCGCAGCGACACCATGCCCTTGCGCTTCTGCGGGTGGCGCAGGACGCGGGCCGCCGCCCGCGGCCACTCCCCCCGTACGGCGGCCACGTAGGAGAACTTCTCGTCCTCGAAGCCGAGCGTGCCCGACTTGACGCGGCGGTGGAGAGAGGTGCGCGGCAGACGTACGGAGAAGTGGCACCAGTCGCCGCCCTGCCGGATCGGGCAGGGGCCGTCGTGCGGGCAGGGGGCGACGATGGTCAGGCCGCACCCGGTCAGCGTCTCCCGGGCGGTGGCGATGTTGGCGTAGCCGGCGGGGGTGCCGGGCTCGATGACGATCACCATCGTCGCGTCCCCGGCCAGCCAGCGCACGACGTCGGCGTGCCGCTGCGGGGGCAGCTCGTTCAGGGCGTAGGACATGGTGACCAGGTCGGCCGCGGGCCGGTCGAGCCCCGGGTCGATCGAGGCGCGTCGCCAGGTGACGTCGCGCACGGGCGCGGTCCTGGCCAGCCGCCGGCCGAGTTCGATGATCTGGGGGTCGTGCTCGATGACGGTGACGCGCTCCAGCGAGGGCCAGACCGGCCCGGCCGCCCAGACCGCCGCGCCGGTGCCGCCGCCCACGTCGAGCTGCGTCCGCGGCGCGAAGCCCGGGGTCATCGCGGCGGCCCGGCGCATGGCGGTGCCCGCGGCGGCGTACGTGGCGGGCATGCGGTAGGCGGCGTAGGCCGCGATGTCGGCCGGGGTGCGCAGGTGCGGCGCGGCGGCGGACGGGCCGGTGCGGTAGCGCTCGGTGAGCTGTTCCGTCGCGCGGGACAGGTCGTGCGGCGCGTAGCGGGCCAGGGCCGACTCCAGAGCGGTCCTGAGCTCGTCGGGGAGCATGGTCATCGTGTCGTCCTGGCGGTCTGGGCGGTGTCGGGGAAGGGCGGTGTCGACCTCGGCGAGGGGCCGGTGAACTGCCGTCCGTCCAGCGATGTCGCGACGCAGCGTATCAAGGGGGCGGCGGAGCTCAGCCGGGAAGCGGGGGCCGGAACAGCCGCCAGAACGACTGGGCCGCGCCGGCGTCCCGGCGGCCGCCGCACACCCAGTGCGTGATCACGCCGATGAGCGCCCCGGCCAGGAAGGCGGCGTGCACGTCGGCGGGCACGTCCTCGAACCCCGCCGGACGATTGCCCGCGGCGAACCGGCCGGTCAGCTCCTCGGTGAGCCGCTCGCGCATCCGGGCGGCGAAGCGGGCGCTGCCCTGGCCGCCGAGCATGCGCTCGTACAGGGTGGCGTTGGCGGCCACGTGGTCGAACAGCTCCGCCAGCGGGGCTGGCGGCCGGTCGCGGGGGGCGTCGAGCGGGCACAGGGCGGCCGCCCGCGCCACGGCGGTGACGGCGTCCTCCATGGCGTCGGTGACCAGCGCGTCGACGTCCGGATAGTGGAGGTAGACCGTGGCGCGGTTGACCTCGGCGTGCTGGGCGAGCGCGGACATGGTGATGCTGCCCAGTTCCTGCCGGGCGGCCAGCTCCAGCACGGCGGCCTTGAGACGGGCACGCGTACGCCGCGCGCGCGGATCATCCGGGTTCACGCCGCCACTATACGACATGTGTTGACTAATCGACAGTTGTCGCATAGATTGCCTGCCATGCGAATCGAAGTCTGGGCGGACATGGTCTGCGGATGGGCCCACATCGGGAAGCGGCGGCTGGAGAAGGCCCTCGCGTCCTGGGAGGGCGAGCCGGTCGAGGTGGTCTGGCGGCCGTACCAGATCGATCCGTCGGCCCCCGCGAAGGCCGAGCCGCTGGCGGAGGCGCTGCGCGACCCGATGACCGACGAGGCGCTGCAGGCCTGCTCGCCCGGCCTGTCCCCGGCCGACAACCGGGTGCGGGTGGCGGGCATCGCCGCCGACGAGGGGCTCGGGGAGCAGTGGGGGGCGGCCTGGCGGCCCAACACGCTGGAGGCCCACCGGCTGATCGCCGTGGCGTACGAGACGGGCGGCACGGCCCTGCAGTCGGCCGTGGTCGAGCGGGTGTTGTCGGCCCACTTCGTCGAGACCCGCGACATCGGCGACCCGGCCGTGCTGTCGGCGATCGCCGCCGAGTCCGGAGTGCCGTGGGACGGGCGGGGCGCCGCTCTGGTGCGCGAGCTGCTGCTCACGGGCAAGGCCAAGGGCGTGCGCACGTCGCCGACCATCGTGGCGGGCGACCGCGCCCTGGCCGGGGCCCAGCCGCCGGACGTGATCAGGGAGTTCCTGGCCGACGCCGCCGGCCACCCGGTCAGGCGGCTGCCCGCCGAGGTGGAGCGCCTGCGCCTCGCCGAGTCGCTGCTCGACCAGCGCGACCCGCTCGGCGCGCTCACGCTGCTGCGCCCGCTGCTCGACGAGCACGGGACGGATCGCGGGGTGCGGCTGCTGGCCGCCAGGTCGTACTTCGCCTCGGCCCAGCTCGGCCGGGCACGTACGGCCCTGGAGAGCCTGGTCGCCGAGGCACCCGACGACTCCTACGCCCGTCACCTCCTCGGCCGCACCCTCCACCGCCAGGGCCACCCGGAGCAGGCGGCCCCGCACCTGACCCTGGCCGCCGCCATGACCCCCGACTACGCCTGACGCCGAGCCACGGCGGCCGGCCGGCCGGTCAGCGGCCGGGCTCGGGGGCGGCCCAGGCGCGGCCCGTACGGGCGGTGTCCTCGGTCAGGATCGTCCCGATGGTCCCGGCCAGCAGGTCGCGGTGCGGCGCGGGCAGACCGGCGGCCAGCGTCTCCAGGCGGGCCGTCACCCCGTCGTGGGCACGCACCGCGATCTCCGCGCCCGCGCAGGTCAGCTCGATCAGGCAGGCGCGGCGGTCGCGCGCGTCGCGCACCCGGGCCACCAGCCCGCGTTTCTCGGCGCGGTCGACCAGCCCGGTCAGGCTCGACTTCTCCAGGTGCAGCGCCCGGGTCAGCCCGGTCATCCCGATGGGCCCGTCGACCAGCAGGCACAGGAGCTGGGCCTGCTGCGGGGTCAGGTCGTGTTCCCTGCTGACCTCGCCGTAGACCTGATGGACCAGGTGCGCCAGGCGGACGAGCGCCTCGGTGAGGCTCAGGCCGGGCGCTTCGGTGGCGACCATGCGACCAGTGTAATTGACAGTAGTTGGCGGCACGAACTAAATTTACTTCGCGACACAAACAGTTCGTACAACCAACTAATGGGTGAGCCCCTCATGCCCGACTACGGACACGACCTGATGTTCAGCGCCAACCTCGTCCCGGCCGCCGGGCAGGCGGACGAGGTCGTGGCCCTCGCCCAGCTCGCCGAGCGCGCCGGGCTGGACCTGGTGACCTTCCAGGACCACCCCTACCAGCCCGCCCTCCTCGACACCTGGACGCTGCTCGCCTTCGTCGCCGCGCGCACCGAGCACATCCGGCTGGCCGGCAACGTGCACCCGCTGCCGCTGCGCCCGCCGGCCGTGCTCGCCCAGGCCGCGGCCAGCCTCGACCTGCTCAGCCACGGCCGGTTCGAGCTGGCGCTCGGCGCGGGCGGCTACTGGGACGCCATCGAGGCCATGGGCGGCCCCCGGCACACACCGGCCCAGGCCGTGGACGCACTGGAGGAGGGAATCGGGATCATCCGCGCGAGCTGGGACACCGGCACGCGCGGCGGCATCCACCACCGCGGCGAGCACTACCGGGTGGACGGGCTCAAGCGCGGCCCGCGACCGGCCCACGACATCGGGATCTGGATCGGGGCGTACAAGCCGCGCATGCTCCGGCTCACCGGGCGGCTGGCCGACGGCTGGCTGCCCTCGCTCCCCCGCCTCACGGACGCCGCCGCCCTGGCCGAGGGGAACGCCGTCATCGACGAGGCCGCCACCGAGGCCGGACGGTCGCCGTCCGACGTGCGGCGGCTGCTCAACCTGGCCGAGCCGCTGCCCGCCGAGCAGCTCGCCGAGCTCGCGCTCGTCCACGGGGTGAGCGGCTTCATCCTCATGTCCGGCGATCCGCGGCAGTTCGAGCGGTTCGCCGCCGAGACCGCCCCGGCCGTACGCGAGCTGGTCGCCGCCGGGCGCGGACGGTCCCCGGAGCCGGAACGCCGCCCCGAGACCCGCGTCTGGGACGAGGCCACCCGCCCCACCGCGCCCGACCCCGACCCGGGCCGCCGCTACACCCCGCAGGAGCAGGCCGCCGGGCAGCACCTCGTGGACGTGCACGACCACCTGCGGGCCGAGCTGGCCCAGCTCCGCGACCTCGTCGAGCAGGTGGCCGCGGGGACGATCGACGCGGGCGCCGCCCGTTCGCACATCGCGACCATGACGATGCGGCAGAACAACTGGACGCTGGGGGCGTACTGCGAGTCGTACTGCCGGCTCGTCACCATGCACCACACCGGCGAGGACAGCATGGTCTTCCCGAAGCTGCGCCGGGCCGAGCCGGGGCTCGCGCCCGTGCTGGACCGCCTCCAGGAGGAGCACGAGGCGATCCACAAGATCATCGAACGGGTGGACCGCACGCTGGTCGCCTTCGTCGGCGAGCCCGGCGGCCTGGACGACCTGCGTACCGCCGTCGACCTGCTCAGCGACGCGCTGCTGTCCCACCTGTCGTACGAGGAGCGGGAGCTGGTGGCGCCGCTGTCGAGGCACGGTTTCTGACCGTGGGGCCGCCGGGCGCCGGGAAGGCGTACCGGCGGGCGGCGGCCACGATGGCCAGGGCGGCGACGGCGGCCGGGAGCGCGGTCCACGGCAGCGCGCCCGCCCCCGCGCCCTCCAGCACCAGCCCTCCGGTGAGCGATCCGGCCGCGATGCCCGCGTTGTAGACGGTGGTCTGCATGGACGTGGCCACGTCGGCGTTGTCCGGCCCCGAGGCGGTGACCAGCGCGGTCTGCAACAACGTCGGCGCGCCCCCGAACGCCATGCCCCACAACGCGACCGCGCCCAGCAGCACCGCGGCGGACCCGGCGTACAGGCCGAGGGCCGACATGGACGCGGCCACCGCCGCCAGCACCGCGAGCAGGGTCGCCCGCGGACGCCTGTCGATCACCGCGCCGACCACCCAGATCCCCGCCACCGTGGCCACGCCGAACACCAGCAGCACGGTCCCCGGCCGGCCGAACCCCGCCCGCTCGGCGAACAGCGCCAGGTACGTGTACATCGCCTGGTGCCCCAGCAGCACCAGGACCGTCACCGCCAGCACGGTCCTGACGCCGGGGATGACCGCGACCCGCCGCAGCGGCACCCGCCGCGCCGCCGGCTCGCCGGGGAAGGGCGGCACCTTCCACATGACCCAGCCCACCAGGACCACCGCCACCGCCGACAGCGACCCGAACGCCGCCCGCCATCCGACGGCCGCCGCGAGCTGCGTCCCCGCCGGGATGCCCGCGCACAGCGCCACGGTGATCCCGGCCGAGACGATCGCGATGGCCCTCCCGCGGCGCTCGGCGGGGACCATGCGGGCGGCGTACCCGACGAGCATGGCCCACAGGATGCCGCCCATCGCCCCCGCGCCGACCCGCGCCCCGAACGTCACCGCGTACGACGACGACACCGCCGTGACGGCGTTGAGCAGCGCGAACCCGCTCAGCGCGGCCACCAGCACCTGCCGCCTGGGCAGCCCGCGCAGCAGCGCGGTCAGCGGGATCGCGGCCAGGAAGGAGGCGACCGCGTAGGCGGTCACGAGGAAGCCGGCCGTTCCCTCCGGCACGCCGAGGGCGCCGGAGAGCTGCGGCAGCAGGCCCGCCGGGAGGAGTTCGGTCATCACGGCCGTGAACGCCGCCGTGAACAGCGCGAGCAGGCCCGCCCACGGGAGTTTCGCAGGAGACATGCCGCCTATGCTGAAACCTTCACATCAGTGTGAAGGCAAATCACCCGAGGGAAGCATGAAGATCGGACAGTTGTCCCAGCGTACGGGCGTGCCGACGCGCATGCTCCGCTACTACGAGGAGCAGGACCTCCTGCACCCCGACCGCGCCGACAACGGCTACCGGGACTACCCCGAGTCGGCGGTCTACCGGGTCCAGCAGATCCGCGGCCTGCTCGACTCCGGCCTCACCACGGAGATCATCCGCCGCATCCTGCCGTTCCTGACCAGGCCGGACGAGATCCACCTGCATCCGGCGTGCCTGACGTCCGAGCTGGCCGAGCTGTTGCAGGCCGAGGCTGGCCGCATCCAGCAGCGCATCGAGTGCCTGTCCCGCAACCGGGACGCCATCCACGCCTACCTGGCCGCCGTGCGGTCCGCCGCGGACGAGGGCGCGGCCTCCGCTTGATCGTTCTGCTGGAATGAGGGGCATGGAGACCTTGGCCGACCTTCTCTCGGACGCGGCGTCGGGCCGCCCGCCCGCCCCCGACGGCACCGTGACCGTCCTGCCCCAGCCGTCGGAGCGCGACGCGGGGATCATCGCCTTCACCGCCCACACGATCGTCTTCGCCGACGTCGAACCGGCGCGGGTGCACGCCCTGCTGCCCGCCGGCGACCTGTCGGCCCCGCTCATGCCCGCGTTCCTGACGGCGATGGAGGCCGCGACCGGCCGGCGGACCGGCAACCTCGACCTGCTCGCGCTGGCCACCCCGCTCCCCGGGCCGCCTCCGCTCCCGCTGGAGGAGCTCGCCGCCGCCGACCATCCGCGGGTCGTCCGGGCCCGCCGCCACCGCGACGCCGTACGGGTGTGGGTCACCGTCGACGGCGGCGGCCTGGTCACGCTGGGACGCGGCGTGGCCGGACGCTGGGAGGCGGCCGTCGAGGTGGAGCCGGAGCACCGCGGGCGGGGGCTCGGCAGGTCGCTGGCCACGGCGGCCAGGCACCTGACGCCCGGCCCGCTGTGGGCGCAGATCGCGCCGGGCAACGCCGCGAGCGTACGGGCCTTCCTCGCGGCGGGTTACCTCCCGATGGGCGCCGAGGTGCTGCTTCTTCCGGAAGACGGCTGAACGAAGGTGTCTGTCCCGGCGGGTCCCGTTCGTCGGGAGGGCATCGGAACACAACGGGAAGGGACAACGATGAACACGGTCATCTCCGGTGACGGCACCCGCATCGCCTACGACCAGGCAGGCGAGGGGCCCGCCGTCGTCCTGGTGGACGGAGCGATGCGCTTCCGCGGCTCGGGGCCGGGCGGGCCGCTGGCGGCCGAACTGGCCCGCGGCTTCACCGTCCTCACCTACGACCGGCGCGGGCGCGGCGACAGCGGCGACAGCGGCGACGACGCCGGGCTGGGCGACGAGCTGGACAGGCTGTTCAAGGAGGGGCGGCGCGGCGCGGCGGTCGAGGCGTTCCAGCTCTCGGTCGGCATCCCGCCCGAGATGGTGGCGGCCATGGCGGGGTCGCCGTCCCGTCCGGTGCTGGAGGGCATCGCGCCCACGCTCGTCCACGACCTCCGGCTGACCGGCACGGCCACGCTGTCCCGGTACGCCGGCCTCGCCGTGCCCACGCTCCTCATCGACAGTGAGGACGGCGGTCCGGCGGCCCGCGTTCCCTTGCCAGGCCGGGGCCGCCGGCGTCCTGGAGTTTGCTGGTCGGGGGCCCGCTGTTGGGGGAAACCGGGTGTGGCGCTGCGGAAGCCGTCCAAGATCGCTACGTATAGTGATGGCCGATGTCACTTCGTGATTACAGGGGGAGCTCATGAGAGGTAACCTCATCGCCGCCGGCGGTGCGCTGCTCGTCGCGGCCACGGTGTTCAGCATGGCCGGCGTGGCCGCCGCGGACACCTGGAACGACGAGAGGCACTGGTACCCGGACAACTGCAGCCTCGGAACGAACGACGACTCCACGTACCACCACGTCACGAAGGAGGGCAGGTTCGCCGGCACCCGTGACGCCGACGCCTGCAAGGGCGGTGAGCACGGCTTCGACGGCGACGACGAGGGCTGGGGCTGGAAGCACAAGGACCACGGCCGCCACAACTGGCCAGGCAGCGGCAACGGCAACTGGATCGGTCACGGCTACGGCCCGGGCGCGGGCGTCGGCGTCTAGGACCGGCCCCCTCACACACCTCGATCCCGGCGCCCCGCGAGGGTGCCGGGATCGGCGCGTCCCCGCGGCGGCTCCCGGGCAGGCCCCCGGCCGCTGATATCTTCTGCCGTAAAGAGATCCACGGCAGAGGAGAGTCGGTACTGTGGTCGTCTTCGCCGGGCAGGGGGACGCGCGCCGTTCGATGGCGTTGCTGTGGCGGACCGAGGAGCCGGGCGAGTCGCGTCCCGGCCCCAAACCGGGCCTGAGCGTGGACGTGATCGTCGACGCCGCCATCGCCGTCGCCGACGCCGAGGGCATGGCCGCGCTGTCGATGCGCAAGGTCGGCGAACGGCTGGGCCGCACCGGCATGGCCCTCTACACCTACGTCCCCAGCAAGGGCGAGCTGGTGGACCTCATGTACGACAAGGCCCTGGGCGAGCTGCCCACCGCCTACGACCTGGCCGGAGGCTGGCGGGCGGCGGTCACCGCGTGGGCCGAGCACCTGTGGCGGTTCTACCAGCGCCACCCGTGGCTGCTCCAGGTGTCGCAGGCCCGGCCGGTGCTCGGCCCCAACGAGTTCGCGCTGCTGGAGAGCCTGGTCGCGATCCTGCGCGAGACCGGCCTGCGCCCGCCCCGGCTGCGCGGCGTGGTGTCGCTGCTGTTCGACTTCGTCCGCGGCGCGGCCAGGACGGTCGCCGAGTCCCGGCAGGCCCCCTCGGCCACCGGCGTGTCGGACGAGGAGTGGTGGCTCACCCGGTCGCGCCTGCTGGAGGAGGTCGCGCCGGGGTTCGCGGCCCGCTTCCCCATGGTGGCCTGGGTGGAGAGCGAGGGCGGCGTCCCCGGTGAGGGCGAGCCGTACGTGGAGCACAAGGTGAACGAGGCGTTCACGGTCGGGCTCACCGTGCTGCTCGACGGCGTGGAGGTCGCCGTCGGGGCGGGCTGACCCGCGCCCGCCGGGGTCAGCGCCTCCTGAGGAAGGACGCCCAGGCTTCCAGGGCCGGCCCGGGGTCGCTGCGGCCCACGCCGAGGCGGAACCGGTCGTCCGGCGTGGGCGTGAGCTCCGACCGGTAGACGCTCGCGGGAAGCAGCAGCACGCCGGCCCGTTCGACCAGCTCGGCGCAGAACGCCTCGACGCCGTCGGCGCCCAGGTAGCGCGGGAACGTGACGCAGCCGCCGTCGGGCGCCCGCCACTCGAACAGGTCGCCGAACTCCCCGAAGAACGCCTCGAACCTGGGCAGGTTGGCGGCGATGATCCCGCGGTTGCGCTCCAGGATGGTCTCCCGCGCCTTGATCGCGATGCGGGCCAGGATCTCGCTGGGCGCGGAGTTGCAGATGGTCGTGTAGTGCTTGGCGCGTTCGAGGCGGGCGCGCAGCTCGCGGTCGCGGCAGGCGATCCAGCCGATGCGCAGGCCGGGCAGGCCGAGGGACTTGGAGGTGACGTTCAGCGAGAGCGCCGTCGGCGACAGGTCGGCGGCCTGCGGCAGCGTAAGGGCGGGGTCGAGCTCCAGGCCGCGGTAGACCTCGTCACTGAACAGGTGGACGCCGCGCTCCTCGCACAGCTCGGCCAGCCGGGCGAGGTCGGCGGCGCCGATGACCTTGCCCGTCGGGTTGTTGGGGAAGTTGACCGACACCACGCGGGTGTTCGGCCGGATGGCGGCGGCCACGGCGTCGAGGTCGAGCGCCCAGTCGCGGTCGGGATCGAGCGCGACGCCGGTGACCTCGCACAACGACGCCGGCACCGTCTCGGCGGACTGGTAGCAGGGCGTGACCACCACGGCGTGGTCGCCGGGGCCGAGCAGCACCTGCATGGCCAGGTACAGGGCCTCCTCGGCGCCCGCGAAGACGATCACGTCGTCCGCGGTGAGCTGCTCGTAGGTGTCCGCGACGGCCTGGCGCAGCCCGGGGTCGCCGAAGGTCTCGGTGTAGCCGAGCGACAACGTCTCCCAGGCGTGCCGGTCGTCGTCGCCGGCCAGGGCGAGCAGGCCGGACATGGTCATGGTCTGCGCGTCGGAGGCGGCCATGTGGTGCCGGGCGGTGAACTCCCAGCGAGAGAAGTAGACCTCCAGCCGGAAGTCGGGCAGTCGGGTCACGGTCGGCTCCTCCTGAGCTCGGCGAGCAGGGCGTAGAGGGTGGAACGGGAGGTCCGCAACGCCCCCGCGACGACGGCCGTGGCCCGCCGGACGGCGAAGACCCCGGCCAGTTCGAGCTCGGCCACCACGGCGAGCCGGTCCTCGCGGGTCAGCCGTTCCACCGGCCGCCCGTGCTCGCGGACGTAGGCGCCGACGATCCGCTGGACGCGATCGGTCCAGTCCTGCTCGAACAGCGCCTCGGGGCGGGGCGCCGACGGCGCGGCGAAGGCGGCCAGCAGGGTCGCGGCCTGCTCCAGCGGGGTGCGGTCGAGGTTCACGCAGAGCACCGCGGACGGCTCGCCGTCGGGGTCGCGCAGCACGGCGCTCACCGACGACAGCCGCCGCCCGTCGGCCGTCAGCTTCTCGTAGGGGCCGTAGACGCCGTTGGGCGAGGAGTCGAGCCGGTCCAGCTCGCCGAGCAGCGAAGGGGCGCCGGGGGCGCGCCCGGACATCGGGTTCCACACGCCCAGCACCCGGTCGCCGCGGACGTCGTGCAGGATCACCTCGGCGTACGGGGCCAGCAGCGCCGCCACCGCCTCGCACACCGGTGACCACAGCCGCACGCGGGCATCCGTCTCCGTCACATCTCGGATCTTATGTCCAGTTCGGACAGTCTGTCCAAACGGGACGGCCGGGCCGACCGTCAGGCGTGCGCGCCCACGGTCACCGGGCCGATGGTCAGGCGCGGCCTGCCCTCCAGGATCTCCGCCACCCGTTCCACCTGCTCGTCGAGCTCGCGGAGCTGGGCGGCGGTCAGGCCGGACAGCGGTTCGACGGTGACGTCGATCCTGCCGCCGGAGCGCCGCTGGTGCCACACGCCGCGGACCTCGCCGTCCACGAGCAGCACGGGGAAGTTGCCCGCCTGGCCGCCGGCCAGCGCCCGCCGGAAGGCCGGGCCGGGATAGAGCAGCTCGCGCGGGCGGCCCGCGACCAGGTACGCGTCGAAGTACGGCAGCAGCCGCACACCGCGCGGCGGCCCGTCCGGCACCGCCGTGTCCCCCGCCAGCACCTGGGCCGGACGCCCGTCGAACAGCACCTCCTCGGTCTCCACCGACGCGAACCCCTCGGCCGCCCACCGCACCGGCGCCCCGGCCCACTGGGCGAACTGGGCCGGGGTGGCCGGCCCGTACGCGGCCAGGTAGGCCCTGACCAGGCCGGCCCGCCCGTCCGCCGGCACGGGGACGTCCGGCGCGACGCGGTAGGTGACCTTGCGTCCCCTGGCCGGCCCGTACACGAACGCGCCCCGGTGCGCCGCCGTGGCCATCGCCTGCCGCCAGCGCGGCCACATGCCCTGGAACGCCGGCATGACCAGGTCGCCCGCCCACGGCCCGGTGGCGGCGATGACCGCGTCGCTCAGCTCGTCGATCGTCATGTCGGCCACGGACAGCACGTCGCGCACGGCCCGGACGACCTCGTCGGTCTGCTCGGCCGTCATCCGGGCACCCTCGGCCCCGGCGGGCCCGGCGGGCATCGACGACAGGGCGCCCCACCACATGGGCAGCTCGGCCGCCGGGAGCAGGTGCACGGTTCCGCGCGGCCCGTGCGTCTTGACCAGGGCCTGCTCGCCCCACAACGCCTCGCGCACGTGGAGGCGGGTGACGCCGTCGAGGCGCAGGCCGATCGAGAGCTCGGCCGCCGACATGACCTGGGCGTGCGCCCCGCACATGGCGGCCACGACGGCGGCCTGGCCCTTGTCCGCGGCGGGGGCGGCCAGGTGGGCGCGCTCCAGACGCCGCGCGCTGACCTGCGGCCACGACAGTTCGATCACGAATTCCTCCTCGATGCGTTCCCCTTCACCGTAGGAGGTGATGCGGCAAGGTTCGTTCCTCATTCCCCCCGCGACGAAAGATCCGATCATAAGCAGAGCACGAAAGGGATTCAGGGGCTGTTTCAGCCTCACTTGGCGAGTACAGGCGTTGATAGATCGGATGAAACGTGACCTCGGCGTGATCGTCTTCACCGGAGGGGTTGGCCACAATGAGGGCCATCCCCCGACTGGAGGCCCTTGTGCGCCATGGCAAGCCCTGGCGGCTGCTCCTCGCGGCGGCTCTCGCCGCGACCGGACTGACCGCCCTCACCCCAGCCTCCGCCAACGCGGCCGGCACCGTCTTCCACGTCTCCCCCGACGGCGACGACAGCGCCGCCGGCACCGAGGCGGCGCCGTTCAGGACGATCGCGCGCGCCCAGCTCGCCGTGCGCGCGGCCCTGACGTCCGCGCAGGAGCCGCCCCGGGTACGGGTCCGCGGCGGCGTCTACCACCTCGCCGAGCCCCTCACCTTCACCCCCGCCGACTCCGGCGCCGTCTACGAGGCGGCCCCCGGCGAGCAGGTCGTGCTCAGCGGCGGACGCCGGCTGACCCCCGCCTGGACCCCGTACCAGGGCGCGACCCTGGTCGCCGACATCGGTCCGGGGCTCGACTTCGACGAGCTGTTCCTCGACGGCACGCGGCAGGTCCTGGCCCGCTACCCCAACGCCGACCCCACGGTCGCCGTGCTCGACGGGTACGCCGCCGACGCGATCTCCCCCGAACGGGTCGCCCGCTGGAAGAACCCGACGACCGCGCTGGTCCGCGGGCTGCACCAGGGCGAATGGGGCGGGAACTCCTTCAAGGTGACCGGCGTCGCCCCCGGCGGCGACCCGATCCTGAAGTGGGTCGGCGACAACAACCGGGGCGACGGCCTGCACCCGCAGAAGCGCATGGTCGAGAACGTCCTGGAGGAGCTGGACGCCCCCGGCGAGTGGTTCTACGACAAGGACGCCGGCCGCCTCTACCTCCAGCCGCCCGCCGGTCTCGACCCTGCCGAGGCCCGCGTCGAGACCGCCGAACGCGAGGAACTCGTCCGCGTCGTCGGCGACTCGCCGTCCGCGCCGGTGCACGACCTCACCTTCACCGGGTTCACCTTCACCCAGACCCACCGCACGCTGTTCAGCCGCCCGTACGAGAAACTGCAGCTCGGCGACTGGGCGATCGTCCGCGCCGGCGCGGTCTACCTGAAGAACAGCAAGCAGATCACCATCCGCGACGCCCGCTTCGACCAGGTCGGCGGCAACGCCGTCTTCATGGACGGCTACGCCGAGGGCAACGTCGTCTCCGGCGGCGAGTTCCGCGAGTCAGGGGCCAGCGACGTCGCCATCGTCGGCTCGCCGGCGGCCGTCCGCGAGCCGTCCACCTGGGACGACATGCGCCGCACGATCACCGACACCACGCCGGGCCCGAAGACCGAGGACTACCCGCGCGACATCACCGTCAGCGGCAACCACATGACCCGCAACGGCCGGTTCGAGAAGCAGAGCTCCGGCGTGCAGATCTCGATGAGCCGCCGGGTCACGGTCTCCGGCAACACCGTGCACGACGGCCCGCGCGCCTGCGTCAACATCAACGACGGCACGTGGGGCGGGCACGTCATCGAGGACAACGACATCTTCGACTGCGTCAAGGAGACCTCCGACCACGGGCCGATCAACTCCTGGGGCCGCGACCGGTTCTGGCCGCTGACGGCCGGCGACGCCCAGAAGAAGGCGTACGCCAAGCTCGACGCGACGGAGACGACGAAGATCCGGCACAACCGGATCCGGCACTCCTCCCAATGGGACATCGACCTCGACGACGGCTCCTCCAACTACGAGATCACCGGGAACCTGCTGCTCAACGGCGGGGTGAAGCTGCGCGAGGGCTTCCACAGGACCGTGCGCGGCAACGTCTTCGTCAACGGCGGCGGCCACTTCCACGTCTCCTACGAGAACAACGGCGACGTCGTCGAGAAGAACATCTTCGTCACCGACGACCCCTACGACTTCATCCAGAGCGACCCGTCCACCTCCGGGACCGTCTACGACGACAACCTGTTCTGGAACAACGGCAGACCCGTCGCCGACATCACCGCCGCCTGGCGGGCCCGCGGGCTCGACACCCGCTCGGTCGTCGCCGACCCGCTGTTCGAGGGGCCGAGCCCGTACGCCGACCCGGCCAAGCTCGACTACACGCTCAAGGCCGGCTCCCCCGCCCTGACGCTGGGCTTCCAGCCGTTCCCGATGACCGGCTTCGGCAGGCCCGGCGCGCCCACGCCGCCGCCGCTCACCTGGCGCGAGCCCGAGACCGGCATGACGATCGGCAACCTGGCCGAGCCGCTCATGGGCGCCACGGCCACCGAGATCCACAGCGACGAGGTGAAGTCCTCGGTCGGGCTCACCGACTACGACGGCCTGTTCCTGGCCGCCGTCCCGGCCGGGTCCCACGCCCACGGGCAGGGGCTGCGCACCGGCGACGTGATCAGGGAGATCGCGGGTACCAAGGTCACCGACCGCGACAGCTTCTGGAAGGTCTACAACCGCACGCCCGCCGGGCGTCCGGTGGCGCTGAAGGTCTGGCGGGCGCAGGCGCTGACGGACGTGAGCCTGACCAAGGCGTACGGCGTGGAGACCATCGACAACGTCTCCGGCGTCACCTACACCGGCCAGGGCTGGGACTGGAAGAACGACCGGCGCGGCGGCGCGGGCTCGACCCTCGACGACCTGCACGCCACCCAGAACGACGGCGACTCCTTCGAGCTGGCCTTCCACGGCACCGGCGTCGAGTACGTCGCCCAGGTCAACTCCGACGAGGGCAAGGTCGACCTCTACCTGGACGGCAAGCTCGACGCCACGATCGACAACAGCAACCCGACCCGGGTGTACCAGAAGGTCGTCTACCGCAAGACCGGGCTCGCGCCGGGCCCGCACACGCTCAAGGGCGTCAAGAAGGACGGCTCGTACTTCATCGTGGACGGCTTCAAGATCCACTCCGCTCCCGCGACCGAGGACGGCGAGGCGCCGGTGACGACCGCGTCCGGGGTGCCCTCCGGCTGGTCGGCCGAGCCCGTCACCGTGGTCCTGACCGCCGCCGACGCGGGCTCCGGCGTCGAGCGCACCGAGTACCGGCTCGGCGACGGAGCCTGGCAGCCCTACACGGCCCCCGTGCGGGTGGACCGCGAAGGGGAGAGCGTGCTCGCCTTCCGCAGCGCCGACCGGGCGGGCAACGTCGAGGAGCCCAGGACGGTCACCGTCCGGATCGACGCGACGGCCCCCACGCTGACCGTCACGCCGGACCCCGCCCGGCTGTGGCCGCCGAACCGCAGGCTGGTCCCGGTGCGGGTCGCGCTGAAGGCGTCCGACGCCGGGCCCGTCACCGTCACCCTGGTCTCGGTCACCAGCTCCCAGGGCGACGCCGCGGACGACGTCCGCGGGGCCGACCCCGGCACCGACGACACCGCCTTCGCGCTGCGCGCCGAGCGGGACGGCGCCGAGGACCGGGTGTACACGGTCACGTACCGGGCGGTCGACCGGGCGGGCAACGCCACCGAGGCCCGCACCCGGATCACCGTGGGACGCGTCGGCTAGGTCGCGGACGGGCCGGCCCGCCTTGAGCCGGCCCGTCCGACTTCCGGTGTCATGCGCATGGCGGGCATCCTGTCAGGGCAGGACCCCGCCATGACGTCTGCGCGAGACTTCGGCGGCGGGTCCGGGATTTTCCGCCGCAAACCGGTAGAACAGATCGCCACCGAGCACGAAGGTGAGCTCAACCGCGTGCTCGGGCTCTGGCAGCTCACCGCGATCGGGGTGGGCGGCATCATCGGCGCCGGCATCTTCGCGCTCGCCGGCGCCGTCGCCAACCAGACCGCCGGGCCCGCCGTCGTGATCTCCTTCCTGATCGCGGGCATCGCCAGCGCCGCCGCCGCGTTCTCCTACGCGGAGTTCACCGGCATGATCCCGAAGGCCGGATCGGCGTACACGTACGGCTACGCGGTGCTCGGCGAGATCGTCGGCTGGTTCATCGGCTGGGACCTGCTGCTGGAGTACACCGCCATCGTCGCGGTCGTGGCGATCGGCATCTCGGGCTACTTCGGCTTCCTCCTCGGCCAGCTCGGCATCGACCTGCCCGCCTGGATGCTCGGCGCGCCGGGCACCGGCCCGGGGCACGTCGTCGACCTGTTCGCCGGGATTCTGTGCCTGTTCATCGCGTTCCTGCTCAACCTCGGGATGCGGTCGGCCGCCCGGTTCGAGACGTTCGTCGTCATGATCAAGGTCGCGGTGGTGCTGCTGGTGATCGTGGTGGGCTTCTTCTACATCCGCACCGAGAACTACACGCCGTTCTTCCCCTTCGGGTTCGGCGGGGCGGTGACCGGCGCGGCCACCGTGTTCTTCGCCGTCTTCGGCTACGACGCGATGAGCACGGCCGCCGAGGAGTCGAAGGACGCCCAGCGGCACATGCCCAAGGCCATCCTGTACTCCCTGGCCATTTCGATGGTCCTGTACGTGCTGGCCTGCCTCGTCCTCACCGGCATGCAGAACTACCAGGACATCGACCCCGAGAGCGGCTTCTCCTCGGCGTTCGCGTCCGTCGGGCTGTCGGGACTGGCCAGCGTGATCGCGGTCGGCGCCATCGTCGGCATCCTGACCGTCATGTTCACGTTCATGCTCGGCGTGACCCGCGTGTGGTTCGCGATGAGCCGCGACGGGCTGCTGCCGTCCTGGTTCGCCAAGCTCCACCCCGTACGGCACGTGCCGGTCAGGGTGACCTGGATCGTCGGCGTCGCCTCGGCGCTCATCGCCGGGTTCCTGCCGATCAGGGAGGCGGCGGAGCTGACCAACATCGGCATCCTGCTGGCCTTCGTGGTGGTCTGCGCGGCGGTGATCGTGCTGCGCTACCGGCGTCCCGACCTGCCGCGCGGGTTCCGCATGCCGGGCATGCCGGTGGTGCCGGCGATCGGGGTGCTCTTCTCCATCTGGCTGATCACGTTCCTGGAGCCGCTGACCTGGCTCAGGTTCGTCGTGTGGTTCCTGATCGGGCTGGTGATCTACTTCGCCTACGGGCGCCGCCACTCGGCGCTGAACCGCCGCGACTGACGTGCCGCCTCAGTTCGTGTCCTGGTAGACCGTGGGCCCGATGGCCCTGTACGCCGCCTTCGAGGCGTCCTTGAGCCAGGGCCGGGTGCTGGTGGCGTTGGCGCGGTTGGTGTAGACGGCCATGGTGTGCAGCAGGTAGCGGTGGGTGTACCCGACCCATCCCCAGGTCTGGGCCCTGCTCCAGCTCGTCGAGTGGCACAGCCCGGAGCCGGGGCCCTTCCTCGGGCACACGATCCCCCAGGCGTCGGCGTAGGCGTCGTCGAGGCGCGCGTACGCGGTGTCGGCCCGGCCGTCGTTCTTCAGCGGCACGACCCACACCGAGACCATGATGCGCTTGTTCGCCGGCGCGCCCGGGTTCACGTACGAGCCCTTGACCATCTTGGAGCAGCGCGCCTTGCGCAGCACCGAGCGGACGTTGGCCGCGTGGTAGGCGTCCGGGCACTTGTCCACGCCGCTCGACCGGAGGGTGTAGCGCACGCCCTTGGCCGTGGTGAAGGAGCGGGGCAGCAGGGCGCTCGGCGTCAGCGGGGTCGGGTCGGTGTCCTGGCGGTCGAGGTCGCCGGGGTCGAACGGCTCGTCGGTGGGCAGGTCGAGCGTGGGCGTCTCCGTGGGTGGGTCGGTGGGGGTCGCCGTCGGCTGCTCGCTGGGGCCCGGGGTGACTGAGGACGGCGACGGCCAGGGCGTCGGGACGGTGGCGACGGGCGGGCCGGAGGACGCCGCGGTCAGCAGGCTCTCCCCGCTTCCCCGGTCAAGACCCTTCACCGCCGACACCACGACCACCGCCCCCACCACGGCAAGCACCACACCGATCACCCCGACCCCGGCCCCGAGTCCGACCTTCATCCCGGTGCTGAGCCCGCTGCCGGACGGAGGCGGTGGCATCTGCCCTGGCCGCATCGGCCCCGGCGGCACCGGGCCAGGCGGCACCGGACCACGCGGAGGCCCGAGGCCGGCCGATGGCCCGAAAGCAGGCGACGGTCCCAACGCGGGCGGCGGCCCCTGGGAGGGTGGCGGCCCCTGGGAGGGTGGCGGTCCAAGCGCGGACGGCGGTTCGGGGGCAGACGGCGATCCGAACGCGGGCAATGGCCCAAAAGCAGGCGACGGTCCCGACGCGGGCGGTGATCCGAGGGCGGACGGTGGTTGGAGGGTGGGCGGTGATCCCGGAGCGGGTGGCGGTTCGGGGGTGGGTGGCGGGTTGGTGGTGGGGAGCGGGTTGGTGGTGGGGGTGGGGAGCGGTTTGGGGGTGGGGGTGGTTGAGGATGCGGCTTGGCGCAGTTCCTTCGCCCACTGCTCCGGGCGGGGACGCTGGTCCGCAGGGCCGCCGAGCGCCGCCGTCGCGAGGTCGGCGAGCCCGGGGCCGACGGCGGCCAGCCGGCCGGGGTCCGTGGAGGTCCGGTCGCGGGCCAAGAGCCGGACGGCCAGCAGCGCGAACTTGTAGGCGTCCGTCTGCGGGGTGCCTTTGGGCTCGTCGGCGGGGAGCTGCCAGCCGGGCGTCTCGACCTGCGGTAACGCCTCCGTCCCGGCCAGCCGCATCGCGTCGCAGCCGATGAGGAAGCACTCCGGGGAGCCCTCCGTGGCGAACAGCAGGCTCGTGGGCGACAGGTCCCCCACGACGATGTCCATCGCGTGCAGACGGGCCAGCGTGTCGGCCAGGTCGGCCAGCAACAGCAGACGGTCGCGCTCGCCGACCCGCGGGCCGACGTGCGGGCCGGTGCCGACGGCGTAGGCGTTGTCGTCGAGCAGGAGGTTCATCGTGGCAGGGCGGTGTTCGGTGCCTGACGGCGTCTGCCTGGCGAAGGAGAACCGGTGGGGCACCGACCGCATGAGGAAGCCGCAGACCACCCCGCCGGACTCGACGACCTCGGCGGGCCAGGCGGTCCTGTCGCACAGCCAGGCAGCGTCCCATCCGGAAAGCCGGCCGATCAGCCCGGCCATCTCGGCGAGCACGCCGGCGTCGAGGCCGGGCAGGACGGCGGGGTCGTACTCCTTGTAGACGACGTCCCACTGGCCGTTGATCCGGCGGCCGGGCACCTCGTGGACCGTCCCCCGGCCTCCCTGCCCGAGACGCCGGCCGAGAACGAGGTCCGCCCGGTCCACCCGGTCCGCGCCGCCCATGGGACCTCCCGTCGGGCCGCTCATCGGGCCGCGTCCCTCGGCCACGGGGCGAGCAGCGTCCGGTCGTCGTCGAGATGTCGGAGGGCAGCGGTGAGATCGGGGGCCGGACGGCCCTCGTCGGGCTGGGCGTGGACGGCCCACACCGAAGCGCGGCACGCCTTCGACGCCCCGACCGTCGAGGCGGACGCGCCGGGCAGCCCGGCGTCGGGGCACGCGTCGCCCTGCGGGCGCGGCGGCTCCGACCCGAACGACCCGAACGGCCTGAACGAGCCGAACGGCCTGAACGAGCCGAACGGCCTGAACGAGCCGAATGGCCCGAACGGCTCGAACTCCGGGCCGGGCATGTCGACCGCGACCCGCCCCCAGGCGCGGATCCCGCCTGCCTGCTCCGGTGCGTGCTGCACGTGCCCTCCTGCGTCCGTACGCGGTGTCAGACCTCGTCGATCGCCGGCCGGAACCGGTCGGGCCGGTTCACCACGGGCCGCGGGTCGCCCTGCGCCACGGACGGCGGCCCGTGGCGGGTCCGTCGTCGGTGAGCCGTGCGTCCCCCGCCCTTCGAGCCCGCCCTTTTTCGGAGGATATCAGCGTCCATTTGATGAAGATCAAGGACTTGCGGACCCGGAGCTCCCGGTGCGCCCGGCATACCGTGGCGTTATGGAAATTTGTGAGCTGTTCGCCTGACGACCTTGGGTGGCAAGTTTAATCAAGCCCCAGCCAAAGGGCTCCTTCGATCCCCACACCCCCGGGGACATGTGAGAGGAGTCACCCAGAGTGAACAGCACGTTCAAGTCGGGCGCCATCGCCATGTTGGCGGCGGCGGCCCTGGCCGTCCCGATGACGGGCGCCGCCGGCGCCACGTCGAAGGCACACTTATCCACCACGCCATCCAGCACGGCATCCAGCACGGGATCCATCGCGGCGACCACCGTCGCCCGGACCGAACCGCCGGCGTTCGCGCCCGCGGACCCAAAGTCGCGCGACCGCGCGAAAGTGAACGCCGACGCGGCACTCGCCGCCGACGCCGGACGCCTGCACAAGGGCTCCGGCGACGCCTTCACTCTCTCGGCCAACGTCGCCGGAACCTACGGCCTGCAATATCTGACCTACGAACGCACGTACAAGGGCCTGCCCGTCTTCGGCGGCGAGGTCGTCGTCGGCACCGACCGGGCCGGACAGGTGATCCAGCAGGTGGTCACCGGCCAGACCGCGAAGATCGACCTCGGGGTCAAGCCGTCGGTGACGGGCAAGCAGGCGTCGGCCACCGCCCGAGCCCTCCTGCCGGACGTGGACGAGGTGTCCGCGGCCAAGCTGGTCGTCCACGCGACCACCGCCACGCCCAGGCTGGCCTGGCAGGTCCAGGTCACCGGACGGACGGCCACCGGCAGGCCCAGCATCCTCGACGTGTTCGTGGACGCGCGGTCCGGCTCGCTGATCGACAAGTTCGACAAGGTGCGGGAGGGCACCGGCCGCGGCTACTACGACGGCACGGTGACGATCGACACCAGCGGGTCCGCCGGCTCGTACCGGATGGTGGACACCACCAGGCCCGGCCTCCAGTGCGGCGGCCAGGGCGGGACGGCCTACACCAAGAGCACCGATTCCTGGGGCAACGGGTCGGGCACCGACCTGGAGACGGCCTGCGTGGACGCGCTGTACGCCGCCCAGATGGAATGGAACATGCTGCGGGACTGGCTGGGCCGCAACGGCCACAGCGGGAACGGCCGGTCCTTCCCCATCCGCGTCGGCCTCAACGACGTCAACGCGTTCTGGAACGGCTCGTACACCACCTTCGGCCACAACCAGGCCGGCAATCAGCAGGCCACCCCGATGGACGTCGTCGGCCACGAGTTCGGCCACTCCGTCTTCACCAACACCCCCGGCGGCGACAGCGGCAACAACGAGGTCGGCGGCCTGAACGAGTCCACCGGCGACATCTTCGGCGCGCTGACCGAGGCGTACGCCAACAACCCGAACGACCCGCCGGACTACCAGGTGGGCGAAGAGGTCAACCTCGTCGGGAACGGCCCGATCCGGTACATGTACAACCCGTCCCAGGTGGGCGACCCCAACTGCTACAGCACCGCGATCCCCACCACCGAGGTGCACGCGGCGGCCGGTCCGCAGAACCACTGGTTCTACCTGCTGGCCGAGGGCAACAACCCCGGCGGCGGCAAGCCGAGCAGCCCGATCTGCCAGGGCGGACCGTCCTCGGTGACCGGCATCGGCATCCAGAAGGCCGGCAAGATCTTCATGGGCACACTGCAGGCCAAGACCCAGCCGTGGACCCACGCCAAGGCGCGGGTGGCCTCGCTCAACGCCGCCAAGTCGCTGTTCCCGAACAGCTGCGTGGAGTTCAACGCGGTCAAGGCCGCCTGGGACGCCGTGAGCGTCCGGGCCACCAGCGACCCGAGCTGCGTGGCCAACCCGGACACCTTCTCGTTGCAGGTCAGCCCCGGCTCCGGCGCGGCCGACCCGGGCGGCTCGGCCTCCACCACCCTGACCACGGTGACGACCGGCGGCAACCCCCAGCAGATCCAGCTCAGGACGGGGACGCTCCCGGCCGGCGTGACCGCGACCTTCAACCCGGCCACCATCCAGTCGGGACAGTCGTCCACGCTGACCCTCAACGTGGCGGCGAACGCGGCTCCCGGGGCGTACACCGTGCAGGTGATCGCTCAGGGCACGGCCCAGACGCAGACACAGAACTACTCGCTCACCGTCAACCGGCCCATCCCCGACCAGTTCTCGCTGGCGCTCAGCCCGGCGTCCGGGTCCGTGGACGCGGGCGGCAGCACCGCCTCGACCCTGACCACCACGACGACGAGCGGCAACGCCCAGCAGATCCAGCTCAGGACGGGGACGCTCCCGACCGGCGTGACCGCGACCTTCAACCCGGCCACCATCCAGTCGGGACAGTCGTCGGCGCTGACGATCGCGACGGCGTCCACCGTGCCGGCCGGGACGTACACCCTCCAGGTGATCGCCCAGGGCACGGCCCAGACGCAGACCGCGAACTACACCCTGACGGTCTCCCGTCCCGGTGACCCGGACGCGTTCTCCGTCCGGCTCGACCCGGAGGCGGGCACCGCGACGGCCGGGAGCACCGCGGCCACCACGGTGAACACGGCGACGACCGGCGGCCAGCCGCAGCAGGTCACGCTGTCTGCCACCAAGCTGCCGAACGGCGTCACCGTGGCCTTCGACCCGGCCACGATCCAGTCGGGCCAGTCGTCCAGGCTAACCTTCACCGTCGCCTCGACGGCGAAGAACGGCACCTACCCGATCACGGTGACGGCCGCCGGCACCGCCCAGACGCAGACGGCGAGCTACGCGCTCACGGTCACCGGCGGCACGCCGGCGGGCGACTTCACCGTCGCCGCCGACCCGTCGTCGGCCACCGTCACGGCGGGCGGGACGGCGACCACCACGCTGAGCACACAGGTCACCACCGGCCGGCCGATCCCGCTGACGCTGGCGGCCGACGGCGTGCCGCCGGGCGCGACCGTGACGTTCAGCCCGGCGTCCATCAACTCGGGCGAGTCGTCCACGGTGACGGTGACCACGTCGGCCGGCACGCCGGCGCAGACGTACACGATCACCCTCAACGCGAACGGCGCCGCCAGCCACGGCACGTCGTTCTCGCTGACGGTGAACGGTGGCGGCGGCGGTGACACCTGGCAGGAATGGCACGCCTACAACGCCGGCGACGAGGTCACCTACCAGGGTGTCCGCTACCGCTGCGTGATCGCCCACACCTCGCAGCCGGACTGGACGCCCGACGTCGTACCGGCTCTCTGGCAGCGGATCGGATGACGATCCGCCCGGCGCCCCGCAACCCGGGGGGTGACTGAGGGCCGGAACGGAGGGGGTCCACCCGGACCCCCTCCGTTCTGGTTTCCCACTGTTTGATCACGTACGTGGCCCTTCAGTAGGGTGGGCGCCTCGGTCGCCTGTCCTGGGTGGGAGTGCCCGTGCGCCGCTACCGTTTCGGCCTCGTCGCGATGCCCGTCGCGGTGGCCTACGTGGTCCTTGTCCTCGGCCTCGGCGTCTTCTCGCTGGTCACCCATGAGGTTTCCCCGCTCTGGTTCGCCGTCGTCCGCGGGTGGGCCATGGACCCGCCCGACTCCTGGTGGCTCGTGCCGGTGCTGGTGCTGGTCGGCGCGGTGCAGGGCTGGGTCTACTGGCAGATGCTGCGCGGGCCCCGGCGCGGTGCGCGACCGGCCGCCGACCGCCGGATCGCCCTGCTGCGCGCCGTCCTTTACGTCGACGTCGCCCTCTCCCTGCCGCCCTTCTCGCTTCTGTACTCCTTGCCGGAGCCGTACGCCGGCTGGGTGTCGGTCGCCGTGCTGCTCGTCCAGGGGGTGGCCGGAGCGCTCACCGCCGAGCGTTCCTCGATGCGCGATCCGTCCGGTGACCTGCCGCTGTATCCCGACGGCCTGTTCGTCACCGACCCGGGGGAAGGGCTCGCCTTCGGGCTCTCGCCGCTGTGGTTCAGCGCGGCCCTTCTCGCCGCCGCCGGCGTCCTGGTGCTGCTGTACGCCTCCCGCGAACGGGCCGGATGACAGCCGGTCATAACTTTCGCCGCGTTCCCTGCGTCAAACACACCATGAGACGCTTCACCACCGCCACGCTCGTGGCCGGGCTGTTGCTGGCGGGCGGGGCCGCCCCCGCGATGGCCGGCCAGTCCTCGCCCGTCCGCCGCTGCTCGGCCGCCCAGCTCCAGGTGCGCCTGGGCACGATCGACGCCGGCGCCGGCAACAGGAACGCGCCGCTGGTGTTCACCAACAGCTCACGCACCACCTGCACGCTGTACGGCCACCCCGGCCTGATCATGATCGACAAGCAGGGCGACGCCCTCCGCACCCGCGTCCGCCGCGCCGCCGGGACCAAGCACCAGGTGACGGTCAAGCCGGGCGGCAGCGCCAGTACGACGCTGCACTGGACGGTCGTCGAGACCGGCGACGAGACCCACTGCCCGAGCCCGGCCCGCCTGCTGGTCATCCCGCCGGACGAGCAGTCGTACGTCAACGTCCCGTTCGACGCCGGCCAGGTGTGCGACGGCGGACGGCTCGACGTCAAGCCACTGGCCTGACGTCCGGGGGGCCGGTCAGCGCAGCCAGTTGACGACGACCGTCAGCACGATCGACAGCAGCAGCGAGATCAGGATCATCGCCAGGCAACCGATCCAGCCGCCCAGCGGTCGCACGTCCCAGCCCCCGAACCTCATCCCCGGCCCCTACCCCTGGCGGCCGGGGTCGTATCCCGGCCGGCGCGGGCGTCAGAGACCGGCGACGAAGTCGAGGGCGACGGCCCAGGCGCGTTCGGCCGCCGGGGCGTCGTGGTCGGGCAGGCCGGGGTCGGTGAACAGGTGGCCGACCCCCGGATACCGGAAGACCTCCACGTCGGCCCCCGCCCGGCGCATCTGGAGATACCAGGCGTTGAGCCAGTCGACCGGCTCGTAGAAGTCTGGGTCGGCGACGTGGAGCTGCACCGGCAGGTCGTCGGCGGTGGCGCCCTCGGCCATGTCGGAGGTGCCGTGCATGAGCAGCAGCCCCCGGGCGCGCTCGTCGCCCAGGGCGAGGTTCTGGGCGATGGCCGCGCCGAGGGAGAAGCCCGCGTACACCAGGCCGTCGCCGGACAGCGGGGCCGCCGCCGCGATGGCCCGCTTCAGCAACTCCTCGCTGCCGATCTCCTCCTTGATCGCGATGCCCTCCTCGGACGTGTCGACGACGCGCCCGTCGTACAGGTCGGGGACGTGCACCTCGTGCCCCGCCTCCCGGAGCCTGTCGGCCGCCTGGTGGACGGCGGGCCGCAGGCCGTACATCGAATGCAGGAGGAGAATCCGCGCCATACGCGCAGCTTAGCGACCCCGAGCGCCCGCGGGACGCGTGCCCCGGCGGGTCAGGCGTCCTGGCCGGACGGTCCGCAGGGGCGTCCCGGACCCGCCGAGCGGTCACCTGAAGATCGTATGACGAAACCTCTTTCCTGCAACCAGCTTCGCCCCTAATCTTGGTGCTGGGGCGGCTCGATGCCGTTCCGACCGGCCAGGCCCACTTGGGGAACAACAGATGTCCGTCGCCCAGACGTACCTTGCCGTCGCCACCGAGCCGCCATGTCCGTGCTCGACATGACCTGCCGGCCGGTCCCGGCCGGCGTGCTGCTCACGGTCTCCGGCGAGCTCGACGCCACCAACGCCGATCGACTGGAGTCCGCCATCCGCGACGCCCGTCGACCCGGCCGATCCCTGGTCCTCGACCTGGGCGAGCTCACCTTCATGGACAGCAGCGGTCTGCACGTGCTGCTGCGGGCGCACGACGACGTCCGCGGCGCGGGCGGCTGCCTGCGCCTGGCCGCCGTACGGGACATCCCGGCCCGCATCCTGCAGATCACCGGGGTGTGGGACGTGCTGCACATCCATGCCTGCGTGGACGAGGCCGTCGCAGCGGCCCGGGGCGCCTCGCCCGATCGACTGCCGGATGATGTGGAGCGGTTGTGATGCACCTGGCCAGCAGCTACCTGCCGGGGATCACGGTGGTCACGGTGGCCGGCGAGGTCGACGCCACCGCCTCCGGCCATCTGGAGGCCTACCTCGACCAGGTACGCCGCAGCCTGGACGAGCACCTGATCTTCGACGTGAGCCGGCTGGCGTTCCTGGACAGCTCCGGCCTGTCCGTCCTGCTCGCCGCCGCCACGCTGGCCCGCGCGCACGGCGTGGACGTGCACCTGGCGGGCCTCCGGCCCACGGTGGCCCGGCTGCTGGAGATCACCGGCACCGTGGAGCTCGTGACGATCCACGACCACGTCACCCGGGCCGTCGCCGCAGTGGAGGCGCTCCGGGACGCCAGGGCCGGGGCGCTCGAAGCCGCCGGCCCCACCGAAGCCGTCTGACGTCCTGGTGGCCGGCAGGTGTCAGCGCCGGCCGCCGAACTCCCAGTCGTGCACCTCGATGTCGGCGTACCGGCCGGCGGTGAGGACGGCGCGGGCCGCGTCCGCGTCGGGCGCCCGGACCAGCAGGGCGGTGCCGACCCAGGTGGCGCCGTCGTCGGACAGCAGCGGCCCGTACGCGATCAGCTCGTCGCCGCCGGCCGGCGGGACGAGGTCGGCGGGCTGCCCGGAGCCGAGGCCCAGCACCAGATACCGGTTGCCGCCCTCCCGGCCGCCGGGGAACTCCCACATGGTGCGTCCCAGCACGTTGCGCCACCGGCGTACCAGCACGTCGCGGTAGACGCCGGCCTGGCAGTTGGGCTCGTCGAAGGCGAACGCCCGCACGGAGGCGAGGTCGGGCAGGTCGACGATGTGCACGCTGCCGGTGGCCGTGTCGGTGTCGCGGTCGAAGGTCGGGCCGCGGGCGATCAGCTCGGCCTCGTAGCGGTCCATGTAGGACCAGTGCGCCTCGACCAGTTCCGCGCGCAGGGCGCCCGAGTCAGGACGGTCACGGTGATAGCAGAAGAACTCCATGCGGAGAGTACCTACCACAGATCATCTCCCAGTCCGGGCGGCTCAGCCCAGCAGCTGCTCGACGAGGTCGGCGGCGCGGGCGGTGCCGCCCTCGGCCCGTGCCTCGGCCTGAAGGCGCGTCAGGCGGCGGGCCACCTCCGGGTCGGCGGTCAGCTCGCCGAGGGCGGCGCGCAGGGTCTCGGCCGTGGCGTCCGGGGTGTCGATGCGGCGGGCCACGCCCAGCTCCACGAGCCGGTCGGCGTTGGCGAACTGCTCGGCGCCCTGCGGCACGGCGATCATCGGCACACCGGCCAGCAGCCCCTCGCAGCAGCCGCCCATGCCCGCGTGGGTGACGAACGCGTCGGCCTGGTCGAGGATCGCCCGCTGCGGCACCCACGGGTGCACCTCGACGTTGGACGGGATCTCGCCCAGCTCCGCCGCGTCGGTGTACCTGCCGATCTGCAGGACGACGTGCCACCCCGGCAGGTCGCCGAAGGCCGCCAGGCACTGGCGGTAGAACTCCGGCTGACGGGTGTAGGCCGACCCCAGGGAGACCAGCAGGACGTTCGCGGCGTCACCGGGACGGGTCCAGCCGCCCTGCTGCCCGCGCGGGTCGTGGCAGGGGCCGACGTAGGTCACGGTGCCGGTGTCGACCCGGTCGGCCTGCGGCTGCATCGCCCGCGGGATCAGGGCCAGCGTGTGCGGCGGGCGGCCGGAGAAGGTCTCCACGTCGGTGGTGGAGACGCCGCAGTCGGTGAGCCAGCGGGCGAACCTGGCCAGGTAGGCGTCGGCTCCCGGCAGTCGCCACAGCTGCGCCGCCACCTCCTCGGAGTATCCCTCCCAGGCCACGAACGTCGGCGACAGCTGCATGAGGGGACGGCCCTGCGTCTCGGCCAGGGCCCGCGCGGCGTAGGCGCCGATGTCGTACAGGTAGAGGTCGGCGGGGTCGGCGTCGTAGGCGGCGCGCAGTTGCGGGAGTGCCTGGACGGCGTCGTCCAGGAAGAGGCTCATCGCCGCGACGGGGTCGTCGGGCCACTTGTTGTCGGCGACCGGCAGCGTCGAGGAGCAGGGGACCAGCTCGGCGCCGGTGCCCGTGACCAGCTCGCCGACCGCCGGGTCGTTGGCGTACGTCACCCGGTGGCCGCGCGCCACCAGCTCGCGGACGATCTCCAGGCTGGGCAGGACGTGGCTGACGGCGGGGATGCCGACCATGGCGATGTGGGCGCGGCGGCGGGACATGGACGATCACTCATTTCGGGTTCTACGCGACGTTCGAGCGGTGGAACGGGCGGCGGGCGGGCGGTTCAGGCGCGGCGGGCGCCCGGGGCGGCGGCCTCCAGGTCGGCGACGCTGCCCGACATGATCGTGCGCACGTGCTCGGTGATGTGCTCGGCGGGCCAGTCCCACCAGGCCAGTGCGAGCAGGCGGGCGACGTCGTCGGCGGGGTAGCGGGTGCGGATGAGACGGGCCGGGTTGCCGCCGACGATCCCGTAGTCGGGCACGTCGGAGGTGACCACCGAGCCGGCGCCGATGATCGCGCCGTGGCCGATGCGCACGCCGGGCATCACCGTCGCGCCGTAGCCGAACCAGACGTCGTTGCCGACGACGGTGTCACCGCGGTTCGGCAGGCCGGTGAGCAGGTCGAAGTGGTCGGACCACGAGCCGCCCATGGTGGGGAAGGGGAAGGTCGAGGGGCCGTCCATGCGGTGGTTGGCGCCGTTCATGATGAACCGCACCCCGGTGCCCAGGGCGCAGAACCTGCCGATGACCAGCTTCTCCGGGCCGTAGTGGTAGAGCACGTTGCGGGTCTCGAACGCGGTCGGGTCGTCCGGGTCGTCGTAGTAGGTGTACTCCCCCACCTCGATCAGCGGGGACTTGACCAGTGGCCGCAGCAGCGCCACCCGTGGCTGGCCGGGCATCGGGTGGATGACGGTCGGGTCGGCGGGGGCCTGGGCGTTCATGGATCTTTCCTTCCGCCACTGCTAATGCGACAACTTGTACATTAAGATGGTGTCATGTCGCCGTCCGCCTCGCAAACGGGAAAGGGAGCGATGACGTCCGAGAGCCCGTCGCCCGGTCCGCGCCGCCGTCCGGGTGGCCGTACCGGTCGCATCCGTACGCAGGTTCTCGACGCGGTCCGCGCCGAGCTCGGGGAGCACGGCTACGACGGGCTGACCCTCGACGCCGTTGCGGCCCGCGCGAGCGTGCACCGCGCGACGGTCTACCGGCGCTGGCGGGACGTCGGCGGCCTGCTCGCCGACGTGCTGGAGGCGACGGGCGACGACGACTGGCTGCCCGAGGACACCGGGTCCCTGCTGGGCGACCTGGCCGCGCTCAACCACGAGAACCAGGCGGCCCTGACCGCGCAGCCGTCGATCGCCGCGGCCCTGATCGCCGCCTCTTTCCGTTCCGAGGAGGCCGCCCGCGGGCTACGGCGGCTCTGGGAGGACCGGTACACCCGGTGCGAGGTCATCGTGGGGCGGGCGGTCGAGCGGGGCGAGCTTCCGGCGGACACCGACGCGCAGCGGCTGCTCGTCGCCGCGACCGCGCCGCTCTACCACCACCTGGTGCTCCTTCGCACGCCCCCGGACCCGGACCTCCCGGACCAGGCTGCGCGGACGGCCGTGCTGGCGGCGTCCGCGGGCGCCTTCACCCGTACCGAGCCCGCCTCTTCGCCGGACGCGTGAGGCCGGGTCTCCGCAGGCGGACCGCGGCCGGGTCGAGGCCGTTCCGCTGGGGACGGCGTCCGGTCGCGGTCAGGAGGAGACGGCGACGGGGAGGTGGTGGGTGCGCGGGTCGCCGAGGTGGTCGACGATGAAGGCGGCCAGGTCGGCGCGGGAGGTACGGGCGCCCAGGCGTTCGGTCGCGCCGATCGAGACGCGGGGACGGCCGGCGCCGGGCCTGTCGGTCAGGCCGGTGGGGCGGACGGCCGTCCAGGTGAGCCCGATCCCGGAGAGCGGCTGTTCCATGCGGGCCATGTCGGCGTACGGATGGCGCATGACGTGGTGCAGGACGCGGCCGAAGAGCCGGGCGACGGGCCCCGCGTCGGCGCGGCGGACGAGCCGCGGATGGTCGAGGCCGAGCTCACCGGGACGGCGGGCGATGGCGGTGACGGTGTGTCCGGCCGCCAGGGCGCGTTCGACGACGAGGCGTCCGGTGCGGCCCGTGGCGGCGATGACGGCGAGGGAGGTCATGCGCGGCCTTCCGTGGCGGGTGTCATGGGGCTGGGTCTTCTGTGGCGGGATCTTCCGGGGCTGCGGTTCAGGCGTGGGCGGCGGGCTTGCTGGCGGGCTGGAACTTGAAGGAGATGGCCTCCATGAGGGCCTGGTGCTTGGTGTTCTGGAAGGCCGCGATCTTCCAGTCGCCGTCCGCCTGGCGGACCATCGTGTAGGTCTGGATCTTGTGCAGCTTCCCGGACTTGCCCTTGTAGGTGTCGCCGCGGGTGATCACCAGGGCGGTGTCGGGGCCCGCGAGGCGGATGCCGAGGGTCTCGCTGGCCAGCCTGGTGCCCTTGACGAAGCTGTCGAACAGCGCCTGGTGGGCGTCGCCGATCTCCTGGGCGCCGGTGTAGAGGGTGCCGACGTACGTGATGTAGGTGGCGTCGTCGGTGAACAGGGCCCCGTACGCGTCACCGTCGGCCCGCTGCCAGGCGTCGGCGAGGCGGTCGAGCACGGCGTTGATGGCGGCGGCGTCGGCGGCGGTGAGGGTGTTGTGCATGGTCGTTGCCTTCCTTCAGCAGCTTCTCGGAAGCATTTACTTCTTTGAAGATTTATCTGCACCGAAGAAGAGATTAGAGATGACGCCGACCACTGTCAACACCGGCCGCGTCCCGGCCCCCGCGAAGGAGCGGCTGCTCGATCGCCGACGCGGGCCCGACACGTATGCTTGGCGTTCCATGAGTGAGCAGTTGACGATCGGCGAGCTGGCCGAGCGCACCGGGGTCGCCACTTCCGCTCTGCGCTACTGGGAGGAGCTCGGGCTGATCCCGGAGCCGGAGCGCGTCTCGGGGCAGCGGCGCTATCCGCCGTCGGCGGTCGAGCTGGTCGCCGCGATCCTGCTGCTGCGCGAGGTCGGCCTCACGTTGCGCGAGGTCAAGACGTTCCTCGCGGTCCGGTCCGAGCCGGGCGACGCGTGGCGGGAGCTGTATCGGCGCAAGCTCGACGAGCTGGACGAGCGCATCGCCCGGGCCCAGGTGGCGCGCACCGCCATCGCGCACGGCATGGCGTGCCCGCACGAGAACGTCTTCGAGTGCTCGTCCTTCACCGGCGTGGTCAAGGCGCGGCTGGCGGGGGCGTCCCTGGAAGAGGCTCACCGGCACTGACCGGCCGGGCGTCACGTCGGCGGCGGGTTCCTGTTCCGCGAGCACCCGGGGTGCGGGCCAGGTGCTCGCGGGCGACGACGTGCGGTCAGCCGGTCGCGAGCGACTCGTCCGGCTGCACGGGCGCCGGGGGCCGGGGAGTGCGGCGGGGCAGGGTGAGGGTGATCAGCAGCCCGGCGATCATCGCCGCCGCCGTGAGCAGGACGACCAGGAACTCGCCGTCCGCCGTGGCGGCGCGCAGGGCCTGACCGGTCCTGCCCTCGGTGCCGAGGTCGGCGATGACGGTGAAGACGGCCAGGCCGATGGCGTTGCCGATGTTGAGCGCGGTGGAGGCGATGCCGTTGGCGACGCCCTGTTCGTGGGCGGGGGTCCCGGTGGCGGCGGCGATCCACATGGCGGTCCAGACGATGCCCTGGCCGAGCCCGGAGACGACCAGGCCGGGGATCAGCAGGCCGTACCCGGCGTCGGCGTCGAAGCCGAGGGCCAGGACGGCGGTCCCCACGACACCGACGGCGAAGCCGATCAGCAGCGTGGGACGGGTGCCGATCCGGGTCGCCAGACGTTCGCCGCTCTGCGTGCCGGCGGCGATGGCCAGCGAGGGGATGAGGAAGGCCAGCCCGGTCTGCAGGGCGCTGTAACCGTGGACGCTCTGCAGCAGCACGGTGAGGAAGTACGGCAGGACGCCGAACGTGGCCATGTAGACGAAGGTGACCAGCATGCCGACGGTCAGGCTCCGGTTGCGGAAGAGCCGGAACGGCATGAGCGGATCCGCGCTGCGGGCCTCGACCAGCGCGAAGATCACCAGCAGGACGGCGGCCAGCGCGAAGGCGCCCACGACCGGCGAGCTGCCCCAGCCCAGTTCGGGCCCCTCGACCAGGGCGAAGACCAGCAGCGTGGACCCGCCGGTGACGGTGAGCGCCCCCGGCAGGTCGAACCTGCGCCGTTCCCCCCTGGCCGGGTCGCGCGGGATGACGGCCAGGGCGGCCAGCGCGACCAGCCCGGCCAGGGGGACGTTCACGAAGAAGACGGCGGGCCAGCCGAAGTTCTGGGTGAGGACGCCGCCGAGCAGCGCGCCGATCGTCAGCCCGCTGGCGCCCGCGCCACCCCAGACGGCCAGCGCCCGGTTGCGCTGCGGCCCCTCCGCGAACAGGCTGTTGAGCAGGGCCAGCGTCGAGGGCAGCAGCAACGCCCCGCCGATGCCCTGGACCGCGCGGGCGACGATGATGACGACGGGACCGCCGGCCAGCCCGCCGGCCAGCGAGGACAACGCGTAGAGGGCCAGGGCGAGCACGAAGACGCGGCGGCGGCCGAGCAGGTCGGCGGCCCGGCCGCCCAGCAGCAGGAAGCCGCCGGCGAAGACGACGTACGCGCTGACCACCAGCTGCTGGGTCTGGCCGGGGAAGCCCAGCTCGGTGCCGATCTGCGGAAGCGCGACGAAGACGATGTTGAGGTCGAGCGCGTAGATGAGCTGGGCCAGGGCGAGCAACGCCAGGGTCCAGCCGAGTCGCGGCTTGACGCCGTCCGCGACGGCCGCGGGCAGCGTGGATGGTGTGGACATGGAACGCCCTTCGGAGGGAGCCGGGGAGCGGGCACGCGGAAGCCCGCCGCACGAAACGATCGTACGAGGATTTACGTACA
This sequence comes from Nonomuraea sp. NPDC051191, assembly GCF_044455665.1. NCBI lineage: Bacteria > Bacillati > Actinomycetota > Actinomycetes > Streptosporangiales > Streptosporangiaceae > Nonomuraea > Nonomuraea sp. NPDC051191. The sequence goes on from NZ_JBITEZ010000006.1 coordinate 581,519, forward strand.
GTCGTACTATGCCAGACCGGAGAAGGATTGTTCGACAGTCGCGGTACAGTTGAACCATGGCTTTCCGTCATCCCGACCGCGACCAGATCCGGGTCGAAGACGTGCTGTCGGCGCTGGGGAACGGCGTGCGTCTGTCGGTCGTCCGCATCCTCGACGCCGGGGGCGAGCACAACTGCACCAGCGTCCTGAACACGCTGGGGATCACCGCGAAGTCGACCATGACGCACCATTGGCGGGTGCTGCGCGACAGCGGCGTCATCCGGCAGCAGCCCTCGGGGCGGGAGAACCTGCTCGTCCTGCGGCGCGAGGATCTGGACGCCCGCTACCCCGGCCTGCTCGACGCCATCCTCTCCGGCGCCCGCACCGACGCCGCCACCCAGCACCCCGACTCCGCCGCCTGACCACGGGGCCCCGGCGCCTCGCATTGCCTTCAGCGCCGCGGAACGGTCACGTTTGCTTCGGTGCAGGGCAATATGGTCGCCGAGGTGTCCCGCGCCACGCCTCGAATCTCCGTTCCACCCCGCAGGGCCCGGCTACCCTCGCTGTGGTGACCACCCTGTCGTCCGACTCCCCCGACCGTCTCCGGGCCGAGCTGGTCGCCGAGCTCAGGCGGGGCGGCTGGGTCCGCTCCCCCGAGGTCGAAGCGGCGTTCGCCAAGGTGCCGCGGGAGCGCTTCGCGCCTGAGGTGTCGCCGAGCGCGGCCTACTCGGCCCACGACGTCGTCGTCACCAAGCGCGGGCCCGACGGCAGGGCCACGAGTTCGATCAGCGCGCCTTGGCTGCAGGCCGACATGCTCGAAGCGGCACGGATCCGTCCCGGCGCGAAGGTCCTGGAGGTCGGTTCCGGCGGCTGCAACGCCGCCCTCATCGCCGAGATCGCCGGGCCGGACGGGCTGGTCGTCACCGTGGACATCGACCCCTTCGTCACCGGGCGCGCGGGCCGTTTCCTCGCCGAGACCGGCTACGGGCAGGTGAAGGTCGTCCTGGGCGATGCCGAGCATGCGGCCGAGCAACACGCGCCGAGCGGCGGCTTCGACGCCGTCATCGTCACCGTCGGCGTCTGGGACGTTCCCTGGGGACACCTTCTCGCGCCGGGCGGCCGGATGGTCGTGCCGCTGCGCTTCTCCACCGTCAGCCGGTCCTTCACCTTCGTCCGCGAGGGCGACCACTTCCTGGGGCTGAACCCGACGGTCTGCGGCTTCGTCCCCTGCCAGGGGGCCGGAATGCTGCCCGACCAGGAACCGGTTCTGGCGGGCGGAGCCGTCAGGCTGACCCTGGAGAGCGGCCCCGCGCTCGACAGGGCCGCCCTCGACCGGGCGCTGGGCGGCGACCGGACCGAGCTGTGGACCGGCGTCACCGTCGGCCATGGTGAGCCGTTCGACTCGATGCACCTGTCGATCGCGGCGGTCGACGCGCGGTTCGGCATGTTCTGGCAGGATCCCGAGCGCGATTGCGGGCTCGTCCGGCCGGCCATGCGCTGGTACTGTCCCGCGCTCATCACCCGCGACAGCTTCGCCTATCTCACCATCCGCGAGTCGTGCGTCCGCGAGGACGACCGGCGGCGCTGGGAGTTCGGGGCCTCTGGCCACGGCCGCGAGGGCGCCGGGCTCGCCCGGGAGCTGGCCGATCATGTGCGGACCTGGGATCACCGCCTGCGGGACCGTCCGGACCCGGTCTTCACCCTTCACCCCGCGGGCGCCGTCGTGCCGCCTCCCGCCGCCGGTCGGGTCTTCCGCAAGCGTCACACCCAGCTGGTCATGGCCTGGCCCTGATCGTGCGGGGCGTCACAGGGCGTCGAGGTCGACGGCTCGGGCGAGGGCGTCGTAGCCGCGATCGTCGAGATGGACGCCGTCGCCCGAGTCGTACTCCGGGCGCAGGGAGTCGGGGTCGTCGGGGCGGCGGACGGCCGCTTCGAAGTCCACCATGTGGTCGTACGCGCCGCTGGTGCGGATCCATTCGTTGACCTGGTCGCGTACGGCCTCCGCCGCCGGGCTGTAGGCGAGCGGCGAGCCCTTGACGGGGGTGAGGGTGGCGCCGACGGCACGGATGCCCCGGGCGTGGGCGGCCCGGATCAGCTCCTTGTGGCCGTCGATGATCCGGCGGGCGGTCGCCTGGTGAGGCTTGTTCCATTCGGCCAGGTCGTTGATGCCGTCCATGATGATGACGGTGCGGACGCCGGGTCTCGGGACCCCGGCGGGCGAAGCCGTCCTCGGACCAGTTGGGGCCGTACCAGGAGGTGCTGGGGGTGGCGGGCTGGACGGCGGCGCCCCACGCCGCCACCCATCGGCGCGATGCGCGCCGGCTGGGGTGATGCCCAAGGCCAGGGCGAGCACGACGGTGAGGGCGGGAACGGCGAGCCTGCGCACGACGGGCCTCCCCGAGATTCCAGAAAGGAGGGGATTGCTCATGACGGGGGTCCTGGGGTGTGGTCAGGCGGAGCGGACGGCGGACAGGTCGAACTCCAGCGTGATGCGATCGGAGATCATCACCCCGCCGGTCTCCAGCGCGGCGTTGTACGTCATGCCGAAGTCCTTGCGGTTGACCGTCACGCTGCCCTCGAAGCCGACCCGGGTCAGCCCCTGGGCGTCGACGGCGGTGCCGGTGTAGTCGAGGGGGACGGTGATCCGCCGGGTCACCCCGCGGATCGTCAGGTCGCCGGTGACCTCGAAGCTGTCGCCGCCCGCGTGCACGACGAAGGCGGACTCGAAGGTGATGTGCGGATGGGCGGCGGCGTCGAGGAAGTCGCCGGTGCGCAGGTGGTTGTCGCGCATCTGGTTGCCGGTCTGGATGCCGGCCACGTCGAGCACCACGCGGACGGCGGAGGCGGCGGGGTCGGCCGCGTCCAGGCGGGCGGTGGCCTCCTGGACGGGGATGCTGCCGCGCACCTTGGTCACCATGGCATGGCGGGCGACGAACCCGAACCGGCTGTGGTCCGGGTCGATGGTGTAGTGGCCGCTCAGCTCGCTGGGGTACATGGTCGCGCTCCAATTAGTTCAGCACTGGAAGATTCGGCACGACAGTACATAGCTTTATTTCAGCACGCAACTTTCCAGTACGCTCGACGCATGACCCGCTGGCTCACCGACGACGAACAACAGGCGTGGCGCGCCTTCGGCCTGGCCACCCGCCTGCTGACCGATCGTCTGGAACGCGACCTGATGGCGGCGGCCGACATGCCGCCCACCTACTACGAGCTGCTCGTCCTGCTGTCGGAGGCCCCCGCGCGCACGATGCGCATGAGCGAGCTGGCGCACTGGACCAACTCCAAGCCGAGCCGCATCTCACACGCGGTCAACAAGCTGGAGCAGAAGGGCTGGGTGCGCCGGGAGCACTACGCCGGCGACCGGCGCGGCTGGCTGGCGGTGCTCACCGACGACGGGCTCGCCGCGCTCCGGGCCGCCGCCCCGGAGCACGTCGCCAGCGTCCGCGAGCACCTGGTCGACCTGCTCACCGAGGAACAGCTGCGACAGCTCGCCGACATCAGTCAGGTCCTGCTCGACCACCTCATCGAGAAGGGGTGACGCGTACGGGCGGCTCGGCGGTGAACGCCGCCAGGGCGTCCGGGTCCGGCGCGACGCCGATCCCGGGACCGTCGGGGACCGTGATGGAGTCGCCGGTCAGCACGACCGGCGCGGTGAGGTCGCGCTCGAAGTAGCGGGCGGTCGCCGAGATGTCGCCCGGCAGGGTGAAGCCGGGCAGGCTGGCCAGCGCCAGGTTCGCCGTCCGGCCGAGCCCGGTCTCCAGCATCCCGCCGCACCACACCGGCACGTCGGCGGCCCGGGCCAGGTCGTGGATCCGGCGGGCCTCCAGGTAGCCGCCGACCCGGCCGGGCTTGATGTTGATCACCGAGCAGGCGCGCGCCCTGATGGCGGCGGTGGCGGCGCGGGCCGAGGTGATCGACTCGTCCAAGCAGATCGGCGTGTCCATGCGGGCGGCGAGCAGGGCGTGGCCGTGCAGGTCGTCCGGGGCGAAGGGCTGCTCCAGCAGGGTCAGGCCGTACGCGTCGAGGCGGGCCAGGTGGCGGGCGTCGGCGGGGGCGTATGCGGTGTTGGCGTCGGCGGTGAGCATCAGGCCGGGGCCGAACGTCTCGCGCACCAGCCGGACCGGCTCCAGGTCCCAGCCGGGCTCGATCTTGAGCTTGATCCGGGCGTACCCGGCGCCGACGTGCCGGTCCACGGTGTCGAGCAGGTCGTCGAGGGTGGCGGCGATGCCGACCGACACGCCGACGCGTACGCTGCGCCGCACCCCGCCCAGGTAGGCGGCCAGTGACAGGCCGCGCGCCTTGAGCACGGCGTCCAGGACGGCCGTCTCGACGGCGGCCTTGGCCATCGGATGGCCGCGCAGGTGCGCCAGCGCGGGCGCGACGCCGGCCGGGTCGAGGCCGGGCACCGCGAACAGGGCGGGCAGCAGGAAGCGGCGGATGAGGTCGGCCGCGCCCTCCAGGTACTCGGGGCTGTAGGTGGGCTCGTCCTCGGCCACGCACTCGCCCCAGCCCTCCTCCCCCTCGGCCCCGCGCACGCGCACCAGCAGCGCCCGGCGCTCGGTCTGCGTGCCGAGCGAGGTGCGGAACGGGGTGAGCAGCGGCAGCGCGACCGTGTGCAGCTCGGCCTCGGCGATCCTCACGCCGCACGCTCCAGCACGTACCAGCCGTCCCTGGTGAAGGTGGCGATCCGGTAGCCGCGGGCGAGCGCGCCGCCCAGGGCGGCCCGCTGGGCGGCCCGCCACCGCGCCGCCTCCGCAGGGTCCTCGCGCCGCAGCCGCTCGGCGTCGGCGGGCGTCGCGCAGCGCAGTACGGCCGCGCCGCCCGGCTCGCGCGGCGCCCCGGTCTCGTCGAGGATCACCTCGGCCTTCTCGGTCCCGCCCAGGACGGACAGCCCCGGGTCCGGGGCCGCCGGGACAGGGCTCCGCGCCGGATCCAGGGCAGGGGCAGGGTTCACGGGCCAGTGGGCGAACAGACGATCGGTGAGGTCGCCGCCGTTGATGCCGTCGTTCATCGGCCCGTAGAAGTCGGGGACGTACCGCTCGGCCCGCGCTCCGAGCCTGCCCAGGTTGAAGAAGGCGTTGCGGCGTACGAGCGGGTCGAAGGTCCAGGAGATGGAGCTCAGGCCGCGTTCGGCGGCCCACGCCCGCTGGTGTGCCTTGATCGCCTGGCCGACCCCCCGGCCCCGCGCCTCGGCGGCCACGCCCACCACGTGGGAGTGCAGGGCGGCCCCCTCGGCCAGGAACCCGGAGGCGGCGGCGACGAGCTCGCCGGCGAGGAAGGCGCCACTGACGTACCCGCCGGTGTGCTCAAGGGCGCACATGAGGTCGACGGCCACCGGCGGATCGTCGCCCGCCCTGGTGTTCCAGACGCGGCGCAGCAGCCGGTCGGCGGCCTGGAACTCGGAGGTTCCGTGGAGGATGCGGATTTCGAGCATGGCACCAGCATTCCGCCGGACCGCCGCCGGATCGTTGGCGCGCAAGCCCAACTTCAGCCGCCGCTGTTTGTGCCGGACGCCGGGCTCCGGCCGCCCGCCGTTCCGCCCGTGCCGCCCGCGCCGATCTCGGCCAGCCGGAGCTGAAGGCCCAGCACGAGCCGGACGTCGGGGTCGTCGAGCGGGATCAGCTCGCCGATGCGGCGCAGCCGGTACCTGAGCGTGTTGGGGTGCAGCGACAACGTCTCGGCCGCCCTGGGTACGTCGTAGTGGGCGGCCAGCCAGACCCGCAGGCTGCGGACGTAGTCGGTGCCGTGCCCGGCGTCGTGCTCGGCCACCAGGGACAGCGGCTCGCCTGCCGCCGCCGGGCCGGACCGCATCGAGGCGGCCGCGTCCAGCAGGAACAGCGCCGCGGCCAGCTCCTCGTGCAGGCCCACCTCGCCGCCCGCGAACGGGCCGCCCATCGCACGCAGCGCCTCGTCGGCCTGCCGGGCGGCGGCCGGGACCTGGGCGAGCGAGGCCGCGGTCCGTCCGACGCCCGCCCGCCAGTGCCCGCCGAGCCGGTCGGTGATCCGGGCGAGGGTGTCGGCGGTGACGCGGCGCAGCAGCGGGGTCCCGGCGCCGGCCGCCACGATCGCGTACGTCCGGCCCTCCACGGCGCCGACGGCGGCCCTGATCCGGTAGACGGCGTAGGCGGTGCGCAGCAGGTCGGCGGCGTGCGTGGCGGCGAAGACGTCGGTCCGCCCGGCCGGGTCCCCGGCGGCCACCACCCTGACCGGCTCGTCCGGGCGCAGGCCCAAGGAGGCGGCCAGCTCCCCGGCGGGGCCTGCGCCGCGCAGCAGCCGGCCCACCCACTCGTCCCTGGTCCGGCGGGCCTCGTCGGCGGCCAGGCTGAGGCGGGCCAGGTGCGGGGCGGCGGTCCTGGCGGCCTCGGCGAGCACCGCGTCGGCGTCGGGCGCGAGCGGCTCGTCGGCCTGGATGGCCCAGATCGTGCCGAGCGCCTCGCCCCTGGCGCGGACCGCGATGGCCAGCCGGGGCAGGTACTCGCGCGGCTCGTGGCTCCACACGGCCCCCTCGCAGCGCAGGACGGCGGCGTACTCCTCGGCGTTCGTCGGGTGCTCGGGCACGCGCCGACCGAGGATGCCCTCCCTGCGCAGGTCGTCGATCGGCTGGCCGATCGTGGAGTAGGCCAGGACGCGCATGGCCAGGTCCTCGATGGCCACCGCGCCCCCGACGCGGGCGGCGACCTGGTTGGCCAGCGCGAACAGGTCGCCCGCCTGGCCGCCGCCCAGGTCCGCGGCCGGGGCGACGAGCGCGAGCAGGGCGTCCACCAGGGCGTAGAGCTGGCCCCAGGCCAGGCCGGGGGCGGCGGCCAGCAGCGCCACGCCCGCGCCGCGGGCCGCCTCGGTCAGCGCGGCGGCGTCGCCGATCCCGGCCCGGACGACGACCGCGCTCACGCCCGCCCCGGCCGCGCTCTCCAGCAGGGACGGCTCCGGCCTGCCGGTGGCCAGCAGCAGCGCCCCGGCGTGGGCGGCCAGCGGCTCGTCGGAGCCGTGGATGACCGGCGCGCCCACCATCGCCTGGCGGCCGGACGGCAGGCACAGCGCGCTCACCGTCTCCGCGCCGAGGCTGTCGAGCAGCACGCCGAGCGTCACCCGGCCCTGGCCGCTCACGCCCGCCCCCCGCGCAGGAGGCGTCCGTGCCGGCCGCCGGTGAACTCGCCGTCGTCGATCACCATGCGGCCGCCCAGGAGCACGTGGGTGACGCCGGCCGGGCGGGTGGCGGGCTCGTCGTAGGTGCCGTCGTGGCGGATGGCGGCGGGGTCGAACACGCACACGTCGGCGACCGCTCCCCTGCCCAGCCAGCCCCGGTCGGCCAGGCCGAACTGGGCCGCGGTGGCCGAGCCGACCTTCCTGATCGCCTCGGCCATCGGCACGAGCCCGCGTTCGCGCACGTACTCGCCGAGGAAGGTGGGGAAGGTGCCGTACGTGCGCGGATGGGTCGGCCCGTCGGGCGGCCCGCCGTCGGAGCCGATCGACACGAGGGGGTGCCGCATGATCCGGGTGACGTCGTCGTCGTGCATGGTGTGGAAGACGCCGTCGGCGTGCGGGTCGGCCATGAGCAGGTCGCACAGCGCGTCCCAGGGCTCGCGGCCGTCCAGCAGGTCGGCCAGCGAGCGGCCGGTGACGCCGGCGGAGGTGTGCCGCAGCAGCCGCACGTCCTCGGGGTGCGTCTCCCGCCACAGGCCGACGCCGGTCGTGCGCTCGGGATCCTCGGCCAGCGCGCGCAGCGCCCGCCGTTCCGCCGGGTCGGCCAGCCTCCTGAGCAGCTCCGGCTCACCGCCTTCGCACGCGGTGGGGGGCAGCAGCGCGACCAGCCCGGTGCAGAACGCCCGGTACGGGTACACGTCGGCCCGCACGTCCACTCCCCGGACCCGGGCGGCCGTCAGCTTGTCCAGCAGCATGGCCGACGAGCCGTGCACAGCCCGGCCCGACGCCTTGCAGTGGGAGATCTGCAGCCGCACCCCGGCCGCCGCCGCGACCTCGACGGCCTCGTCCAGCGCGCCGGCCAGCCCCTCGCTCTCGCTGCGCAGGTGGGTGGCGTAGACGAGGTTCCAGCGCCGGGCCGCGCGGGCCAGCGCGATCAGCTCGCCGGTGCCGGCGTAGGCGCCCGGCACGTACTCCAGGCCGCTGGACAGCCCGCACGCGCCCGCGGCGAACGCCTCCTCGGCCAGCTCGGTCATCCGGTCGAGCGCGCCGGGCGGCGGCGCGGCGTCCATGCCGCAGACGGCCGTGCGCAGCGTGTTGTGGCCGACGAGCGCGGCCAGGTTGTTGGTCGTGCCCTCCCGCTCCACGGCGTCGAGGTAACCGCCGAAGGTGGTGAAGGCGTGCTCGCCGAAGATCCCGGGGGCGAAATGGGCCGACTCGGGGTAGGCCGGTCCGCAGGAGAAGCCGCAGTTCCCGATGATCTCGGTGGTGACGCCCTGCCACAGCTTGAACGGCTGCTCCCCGGCCATGAACGGCACGGTGTCGGAATGGCTGTGCGGGTCGATGAAGCCGGGCGCGACGACCATGCCGTCCACGTCCACCACGCGGGCGGCCCGGCCGAGGTCGCGGCCGGTCGCGGTGACGCGTCCGCCACCGATGGCCACGTCCGCGGTACGGCCGGGCGAGCCGAACCCGTCGTGCAGAGTGCCGCCGCGCAGGATGAGGTCGTGCATGCAGGTATTACCTTTCCCATACGAGATTCGTCGGTCATGTCAGGGGACGGCCGCCACCAGGCGCCTGGTGTAGTCGTGGGCGGGGGCGTCCAGGACGGCCGAGGTGGTCCCCTCCTCCACGACCACGCCCTTCAGCAGCACCACGGTCCTGGCGGCGACCTGGCGGACGACCGCCAGGTCGTGGGTGATGAACAACATCCCGGTGCCGAGCTCCCGGCCGATGCCGCGCAGCAGTTCGAGCACGTGCGCCTGGACCGACACGTCCAGGGAGGCGACCGGTTCGTCGCAGATCAGCAGCGCGGGCCGGACGGCCAGGGCACGGGCGACGGCGACGCGCTGGCGTTCGCCGCCGGACAGCGCCTTGGGGCGGCGGGCGGCGTACGCGGCGGGCAGGCCGACCAGCTCCAGCAGCTCGCCCACGCCGATCCGGTCGGCGGGCGCGGCCCTGGCGATCGCCTCGGCCAGCGTCGCGCCGACGGTCATGGCGGGGTTGAGCGAGGTGGAGGGGTCCTGGAAGACGCACTGGACGAGCCGGTGCACCCGGGCGCGCTCGCGCGGGTCCAGGGCGGCGCGGTCGGTGACGTCGAGTCCGGCCAGCCGGATCCGGCCGCCGTCGGGGGTCAGCAGGCCGAGCACCGAGCGGGCCAGCGTGGTCTTCCCCGAGCCCGACTCCCCCACCAGGCCGACGGTCTCGCCGGGGTTCACGTGCAGGCTGACGCCGCCCAGGGCGGTGTGGGCGCCGTACCGTTTGCGCAGGCCCTCGACGTGCAGCAGCGGTTCGCCGCCGGCCGGGACGGCGGGGAGCGCGGCCTCGCGCAGCGGCGGGCGGGCGGCCCCGGCGGTGTCGTGGACGCAGGCGGTCAGCCGGTCACGGCCGATCGGGCGCAACGGCGGCCTGGCCGCGGTGCAGGCGTCCGCGACCCGGTCGCAACGGGTGGCGAACGCGCAGACGCCGGCCACCGCGTCCGCCCGCGGCACGGCGCCCGGGATGCCCACCAGGCGTTCCAGCGTGAGCTCGGCCGAAGGCAGCGCGCCCAGCAGCCCCGAGGTGTACGGGTGCGCGGGCGCCGCGGCCAGCTCCGGGCCCGGCCCCTGCTCGACGACGCGCCCGGCGTACATCACGGCGACCCGGTCGCAGACGGCGAACGCCACGCGCAGGTCGTGGGTGATGAGCAGCACGCCCATGCCCCGCGCCTCCTGCACACGGCGCAGCAGCGCCAGGATCTCGTGCTGGGTGGTGGCGTCCAGCGCGGTGGTGGGCTCGTCGGCGACGAGCAGTTCGGGGTCGCCGGCCAGCGCGGCGGCCAGGGCGACGCGCTGCCGCATGCCGCCCGAGAGCTGGAAGGGGTAACGCCCGGCCACGGCGGGGTCGTCGATGCCGACCTCGGCCAGCCTGCGCGCGATCTCCTGCCGGGACGTCCGGCCGCGCAGGGTCTCGGCGATGTGCGCGCCGGCCGTGCGCAGCGGGTTGAGCATGGCGAAGGGGTCCTGCATGAGCAGCGAGATCCGCCGTCCGCGCACGCCGCGCAGCAGCCGCTCGGACGCGCCGACGAGCTGGGCGCCGCCGACCTCGACCGACCCCTCGGCGCGCAGGCCGCGCGGGAGCAGGCCGACGAGGGCGCGGGCGGTCAGGGACTTGCCGCTGCCGGACTCGCCGACCAGCCCGACGGTCTCGCCCGCGGCGACCGTCAGGTCCACGCCGTCCACGAGCACCCGGTCGCCGACGACCCGCAGGCCGCGTGTCTCAAGCATCGGAGAGCCTCTCGAAGAGCTGGTCGCCCAGCAGGGTGGCGGCGGTGGCGGCGACGGTGACCAGCGCGGCGGGCACCACCGCGGCCCACGGGTTGAGGTCGAGCAGGCCGCGGTTCTCCTCGATCATCAGCCCCCAGTCGGGCGTGCCGGCGGGCAGGCCGATGCCCAGGAAGGACAGACCGGAGAGCGCGACCAGCGCGGCGACGAAGCTGAGCAGCGCGCCCGCCACGACCGTGGGCGCGATGTTGGGCAGCAGGTGCCTGAACATGATCCGGGTGCGGCTGAGCCCGAGCGTGCGGGCCGCCTCGGCGTAGGCCAGCTCGCGCTGGGCCATGGTGAGGCTGCGCACCACCCGGATGTCGCCGGGCGTGAACAGCACCGCCATCGCCAGCACCGCCCAGCCGATGCCGCCGCCGAGCACGCCCACCAGGACGATCAGCATGAGCAGCCCCGGCATCGCGATGAGCAGGTCCACCACGCGCATCATGACGGCGTCGATCCAGCCGCGGCGGTAGCCGGCCAGCAGCCCGAGCGAGGTGCTCATCGCGCAGGTGCCCAGCGCGACGACGACCGGCCACAGCAGCGCCGAGCGGGCTCCGGCCAGGCAGCGCGACAACACGTCCCGGCCCAGCTCGTCGGTGCCCGCCCAGTGGGCCCAGCCGGGCATCGTCGCGCCGAGCGCGAGGTCCTGCGCGGCCGGGTCGTAGGGGGCGATCCACGTTCCGAACAGGGCGGCTGCCGCCATGAGGGCCAGGATCCCGCCCGACAGCAGCGTCAGCGGCCCCGGCCCGGTCCGGCGCAGCCGGCGCGCCCGTCCGCCGAGGCGCACGGTCCCCGGCACGACGCTCACGCGGCCACCGCCCCGTGGCGCACCCGCGGGTCCACCGCGAGGTAGGCCAGGTCGATCAGCAGGTTGACGGCGACCACCACGGCGCCTCCCATCAGGACGAGCGCCTGGACGACGGGCAGGTCCTTCTGCCCGACGGCGCTGACGAGCAGCTCGCCGACGCCGTGCAGCCCGAAGGCCCGTTCGACGAACAGCGCGCCGGTGAGGTTGGCGGCCAGCAGCAGGCCGCCGACCGTGAGGACGGGCAGCGCGGTGTTGCGCAGCGCGTACCCGATCCAGTAGCGGGCCCGGCCGACGCCGCGCGCCCGGGCGAAGGTCATGTAGTCCTGCCCGGCCAGGTCGAGCGCGGCCGCCCGCATCTGTCTGATGACGACCGCCGCCTGCCCGGTGGCCAGCGCGATCGCGGGCAGCGTCAGGTGCGCGACCCGCTCGGCGAACGTCTCGCCCGCGCCGAAGACGGGGAACCAGCCGAGGGTGACGGCGAAGCCGTACAGCAGCAGGATGCTCATGGCGAACGGCGGGATCGCGAGGCCGACCAGCGCGGAGAGCGTGATGCCCCGGTCGAGCGGGCCGCCCCTGCGCATGGCGGCGGCCAGCCCGGCGGGCAGGCCGACGGCCAGCGTGAGCACGATCGCGTAGGCGGCCAGGCCGGCGGTGACCGGCAGGCGGTCGGCGATGACGCCGGCGACCGGTTCGCGGCTGTAGAGGGAGGCGCCGAAGTCGCCGCGCACGGCGTCGCCGAGCCAGGTGGCGTAGCGGACGGGCAGCGGGTCGTCGAGGTGGTACTGCGCGCGGACGGCGGCGCGCGACTCGGCGGTGGAGGGCCGCGGCCCGAGCAGGACCTGCTCCGGGTCCCCGGGGGCGAGCGCCAGCAGCGCGTAGGTGAGCACGGACAGCACGCCGAGCAGGAGCAGCGCGGCGGCCAGGCGGCGGGCGACGAAGGCCATCAGGCACCGGCCCCCGGGCGGATGGTGCTGAAGACGTTCATGGTCCAGGTGCCGAACTGGCCGGTGAACCGCTTGCGCAGCGCGACGGCGGCCTCCTTGGTGTAGAGCGGCACGTACGGCACCTGGTCGGCGATCTCGGCCAGCACCTCGGTGACGGCGGCGGCACGGTCGGCGCCCTCGTGCGTGCCGAGGTCGTCGAGCCGGGCGTCGGTCTCGGGCGAGCCGTAGCCGCTGAAGTTGAAGCCCTGGGGCCCGGCCGAGGCGCGGCTGACCAGGTCGGGCAGCACCTCACCCGGGTCGGGGGTGCCGTAGAGCAGGTCGACGAGCTGTAGCGGGGTGTCCTGGTGGCTGAACATGCGCTGCCGGTACTGCTCGGTGGGCAGCGGCTGGAGGTCGAGCTTGATGCCGATCACCGCCAGGTCGGCGGCGATGGCCTGGAGCGCCTTGACGTCGTCGCTGCCGCTGTCGTACGGCGCGGCCAGGGTGAAGCCCCCGGGGTGGGCCGACTTGGCCAGCTCGGCCTTGGCGGCGTTCACGTCGTAGGGGTGGGCGGGCAGTTTGGGCGGCTTGCCGCCGTACAGGGCGGCGATCTGCGGCTTGGGCAGCATCAGGTCGGCGATGCCGCCGTGGCCGCTGGTCATGAGCGTGGCCAGCGCCTCCCGGTCGAGGGCGTGGGCGATGGCGCGGCGTACGTGCACGTCCTTGAGCGGGCCCTCGCGGACGCCGAGGGACAGGTAGGCGATGTTGTTGGCCGGGTAGAAGGCGGTCGTGACGCCGGACAGGGCGCTCCACTTGCGCGTCTCGCTGACCTGGATGTCGTTGGTGCCGTCCACCTCGCCGGAGGAGACGGCCAGGCGCAACGTCTCGGGGTCGCCGATCGCCTTGACCTCGATCCTGCGCAGCGCCGGCTTCGGCCCCCAGTACAGCTCGTTGCGTTCCAGCGTCACCCCCGAGGTGAGCGAGAACTTGGTGACCTTGAAGGGGCCGGAGCCGAGGGTGCCGACCTCGGGCGAGCCGAGGTCCTTCGGGTGCGCGGCGGCCAGCTTCTTCGGCACGATCTGCCAGGCCAGCGCGGCGGTGGCCAGGAAGGCGGGGCTGGGCTTGCCGAGGGTGACCTTCACCATGCGCGGGCCGGTGACCTCGGCCTTCTTGACCTGCGTGACGTAGCTGGCGGCCTGGGAGGTCACGGCGGGGTCGAGGTGGCGGGTCAGCGAGTAGGCGGCGTCCTCGGCGGTGACCGGCGTGCCGTCGCTGAACCTCGGGCCCTCGCGCAGGGTGAAGACGTACGTGCGCGGGTCGGGATGGGTCCAGGAGGCGGCGATGCTCGGGATGACCCTGCCGTCCGGGCCGAGGGTCACCATCGTGTCGAGGACGGCGAACTGCACGGTGGTGGAGGCGTCGTTGAAGCCGTGGGCGATGTCGAGGCTGTTGGGGGCGAGCCCCATCGCCCAGCGGAGCGTGTCGGGGGCCGCGCCGGAGCTCGCGGCTCCGGCGCAGCCGGTCACCAGCACGAGCAGAGCGCCCGTCGCGAGCCTGGCGAGTGCGGTTGCGGATGTCATGGAACCACCTCGGGGAGTGAGCGGGGGGAATAGTCGGACGCTAGAAGCCCGGCCTCCCTCGTTCACTGACCCGGCAGCCAAACTCTGCGCGCCCCGGCTCGTGCTGCAGGCCAACACGGCCCTAGACCAGACCAGGGGGGACGCCGACGGGCGCGGTGCCCTCGGGCTGGGCGGCGAAGCGCAGGCCGAGCAGGCCGAAGCCGCTGAGCAGCAGGTCGCCGTCCCCGTCGAGGCGCAGGGTGAACGGGCCGGCCCGCCACGTCCCGGCGGGTGCGGGGGCGACGGGGGCCTGGAAGGTCAGGCCGACGCGCAGCGTGCCCTCGTCGATGACGGCGAGCACGCCCGTCTCGTCGTTGAGCCAGGCGCCATGCGGGACGGGCCCCTCCCCCGGCGGGTCGCACGGCTCGTACACGTGCGGCCACCGGATCGACCCGTCGTGGCCGAGCAGCAGCCGCCCGTCCTCCGGCACGAGCCAGATCCGGCCGGCCGGCACCTGCGCGTACCAGCGGCCGTCTTCGTCGAGGGCGAGCTCGAAGTCGGTGGCGCCGGTCAGGGAGATTCCGCCGCCGCCGTCGTCGCCGTCGGCGGGTTCGAGGGTGAGGGTGGCGTCGGTCTCCGGGTCGTGCCAGTGGCCGAGCAGGGCGGGCCGCGCCGCCTCGGCGTCGGCCCGGCGGGCGGGGGCCGGACGGGGGGCCGGGTCCTGGCCGGTGAGGGCGCGGGCCAGGCGGAGGCTGAGGCCGACGGGGTCCAGGCCGCTGTGGTTGGTCAGCACGGCCACGCCGAGGCCGGGCTCCGGCAGGTGGAGCAGGTTGCCGACGTAGCCGTGCATGCCGCCGGCGTGGCCGTACCCGGCCGCCTCGCCGACGGCCAGGTGGCAGATGCCGCGGGCGTACCGCAGGACGGCGCCGTCGGCGAGCACGGTCCGCTCCAGCAGCGCGGCGCGCACGTCGGCGCCCAGCACCCGGCCGTCGGCCAGGAAACCGAACCAGGGGGCGAGGTCGGCGACACCGGTCACCAGGCCGCCGTCGCCGACCGCGCTCTCCTGCGTGTCGGCCCGCGCGCCGGCGCCGTCGTAGCCGTAGGCCATCCGCGGCAGCGGGACGGAGGCGTCGTCGCGGAAGACGGTGTCGTCCATGCCGAGCGGGCCGAACAGCCGCTCGCGGGCGAAGTCGGCCAGCGACCGGCCGGTGAGCCGCCGGATTACGACGGCGGCCAGGACGTAGCCGGTGTTGGAGTAGGAGAAGCGGGTGCCGGGCTCGAACGAGGTCCGGCGCACGCCCGCCACGATCTTCATCAGGCGTTCCTCGTCCATCAGGGTGAACGGGACGCCGGTGACGGCCTGCAGGCCGTACCACTCGGGCAGGCCGCCGGTGTGCCGCAGGCACTGGTCGAGCGTGACGGGCACGCCGAGCCGCAGCTCGGGGACGTGCTCGCGGACGTCGTCCGCCAGGCTCAGCCTGCCGTCGCGTGCCAGCAGAAGCAGGCACGCGGCGGTGAACTGCTTGCTGATGGAGGCGATGTCGAAGCGGGTGCGGGAGTCGATCGGGACGCCGAACTCGACGGTCGCCACGCCCCTGGCCGAGGTGTGCAGCACCTTGCCGTCGGCGTAGACCCCGACCGCCAGCCCCGGCCCGTCGGGGCGGAGGCCGGGAAGGGCGTCGAGCGCGCGTTCTACCTGCTCAAAATCCATCGTTCAAGTATCTGGATGTCCTGGTTCGAAACACTTGTCCGGAGCGGCAAACCTGGGGGCCGCGTGGTTGGTCTGCCGCACAGGGCCGTCCTGGCGGTCACGCGCTCTCACCGGGCCGCACGGCCGACTTCGCCGCCGGGGCGGGAGCGGCGTCCCCGGCTCGTGCCCGCCGCCCGGCGGCGGGGATCACGAAGGCGGCGGCGACGGCCAGCAGGCCGAGCGCCGCCGACAGCAGGTATGTGTCGACGAAGCTCTGCTCGGTGGGCACCCCCGCGACCGCGCCGGAGGCCAGCACCATGGCGCCGAGCTGCGCGCCGAACGTGCCGCCGATGCTCTTGGCGACGAAGACCACGCCGCTGACCCCGGCCGAGCGGTCGCCGGGCACGTCGGAGGCCACCGCGTTGAGCCCGGCGGTCAGGCCGATGGAACCGCCCAGCCCCATGACCGTCACCCCGGCCATGACCTGCCACGGGGAGGAGTGCCACAGGGCCAGCCCGCCGGTCCCGGCGCAGACGAGCGCGCTGCCGAGCACCAGCACGGCACGCCGTCCGAGCAGCCTGGTCATCGGCCCGACCAGCGGCGCGACCACGGTGCCCGCGATCCCCATGGGGAACATGTAGATCCCGATCCACAGGGTGTCGGCGCCCAGGCCGTACCCGGTCCCGGCGGGCGCGGCCAGCATCATCGGCAGCGCGACGACGAGGCCGAAGGAGGCGAAGCCGAACACGACCCCCATGGCCGTCACCCCGGCCGGGGTGCGTCCGGCCAGCAGCCGCAGATCCACGAGCGGGTCGGCGACGCGCAGCTCGACGACCGCCCACGAGCCCAGCGTCAGGGCGGCGGCGGCGAACAGGGCGAGGGTGGCCGGGGCCGTCCAGCCCCAGGCGGAGGCGGCGGTCAGGCCCAGCATGAGCAGGGCCACGCCGCCGCCGAGCAGCAGCCCGCCCGTCCAGTCGACGCGACCGCCGGCCGCGCGCGGGGTGGCCGGAACCGTGTACCAGGCCAGGACGAAGGCCGCCGCCACGCCGATCACGGCGAGCAGGAACAGCCACCGGTAGCCGAGAGCCGAGCTGATCGGCCCGGCCAGGATGAGGCCGAGGGCGCTGGCCAGCGCGGCGATGCCGATGACCAGGCCGTTGCCGGTGGCGGCGCGCTCGGGGGTGAGGGTGTCGCGGAACAGCCCCACGGTCAGGGGCAGCACGCCCAGCCAGATGCCCTCGACCGCCATGCCCGCGATCAGCACGGTGATGTTCGGTGCCAGGGCGGCGAGCAGGACCCCGGCGCCGCTGATCGCCATCAGCGCGAGCAGCACCCGCCGTTTGTCGTACATGTCGGCCAGGCGGCCGACGACGGGAGTGCTGATCGCCGAGCTGATCAGCGAGCCGGTGAAGATCCACGCGAGCGCCCCGGGGGAGGCCGCCAGGTCCTGCTGGACGAGCGGGAGCGCGGGCGAGAGCGTCATCTCCATGGTCTGGAGGACGCCGATGAACAACACCGGAGCGCCGATGACGCCGAAGCCGGATCTGGACATGGTTCTGCCTTTCGGGGTGGGGTGACGTGCGGCCGTGTGGTCCCCCCCGAACCCCGGCCGTGATCTAGGCCGGGCCGAGCACCTTCGGCGTGATCAGCGCCTGGGCGGTCTGGACGAAGAACTCCTCGTCGCCCTCGTGGGCGCCGAGCACGACGCCCTGGCCGAGCCCGGCCAGCAGGGCCTTCAGCGCGCGGGCCAGGCGCAGCGCCTGCCCGCCCGTGACGGCGGCGCCGTCGTGCTCGCGGCCGGTGAACAGCGCGGCGAGGTCGACCTCGGTCGAGCTGATCGAGGTGTTGAGCCTGCCGCGCAGCTCGGGGTCGTTGAGCACGAGGTCGAGCACGCGGGTCTCGAACAGCAGCCCGCCTGCGGCCTGCGGGTCGGCCGACATGCGCAGGAAGCGGCGGGCAATCTCGGCCACGACCTCGTCCAGGCGGGTGCTCTGCCCGCCGGCCTCGGTCGCGCGCAGGTCGAGCGGGCCGACGTAGTCGTCGACCATGGCGGCCATCAGCCCGTTCTTGCCGCCGAACAGCGAGTAGACCGCGCCCGTGGTCAGGCCGGCCAGCTCGGCGATGTCCTCCAGCTTCGCCTTCGAGCCGTCCCTGCCGACGATCTCGCGCGCGGCCTCGATCAGCGCGCGCCTGTTGGCGGCCTTGCTCTCCGCTCTGGTCAGCCGCATGGCGTCTCCTGCATGCCGTAACGATAATCTGATTTACTAGAATAATCCAGATTATCAGGAGGCTCGTAGATGGACGTCGCCCCCCAGATGAGCCGCGTGCCCGGCTTCACCGCGTTCCCGACGGTGGACCAGATGCACGCCGAGCTCGACGACCTCGCCGCCGCCCACCCCGACCTGGTGCGCCTGCGCCGCATCGGCACGTCCCGCCTGGGCGAGCCGCTGCGGGTGGCGACCATCGGCGCCGGCCCCCATGACGCCGTGATCATCGGCGGTCCCCATCCCAACGAGCCCATCGGCGCGCTCACCGTCAGCGCGCTGCTGCGCCTGCTCGTCGAGGACGCCGCGCTGCGCGAGGACTTCGGCTACCGCTGGCATCTGATCCCGTGCGCCGATCCCGACGGCGCCCGGCTCAACGAGGGCTGGTACGCCCGCCCGAGCGACCGCCGGGCCTACGCCGAGCACTTCTACCGCCCCGCCGAGGCCGACCAGGTCGAATGGACCTTCCCGCTCACCGGCGAGGACTACTTCTTCGACCGCACCCTGCCGGAGACCGAGGCGCTGATGCGGCTGATGGACGAGGTCCGGCCCGCCTTCGTCTACTCCCTGCACAACGGGGAGCTCCAGGGCGCGTTCTACTACCTCAGCCGGAACGACCCCGCGCTCGCCGCCCGCCTGACCGCCATCGCCATGGCCGAGGGCCTGCCGCTGCACATGGGCCCGCCGGAGCTGCCGGGCGCCGTCCAGATCGCGCCGGCGGCCTACCTGACGCCGCGCGGCGCCGACATCGCCGCCACGTACGGCATCGGCGGCGGCAGCGTCGACTACGCCGAGCGCTTCGGCGCCCTGCACCTGATCGCCGAGCTGCCCTACTGGGCCGACCCCCGCGTCGCCGACCAGACCCCGACCGGCCAGAAGTACCACGAGACGATCCGCGACTCCCTGGCCGGGCAGCGCGAGCTGATCGGCGAGCTGGCCGCCTCGCTCGCCCGCGCCAAGGGCGACCTGACCGTGCGGTCCCCCTTCCGCCGGGCGCTGGAGGACTTCGTCGGCGCCCACGACGAGTTCATCAGCGAGTGGGAGGACCTGCCCGGCACCGACCGCCCGGCCACGGTGGCCGAGGCGGTCGGCGGCCGGCAGCTCGTGCACACCATGCGGCTGCGGTACTGCGGCACCTACCTGCGGATGCTGGACGCCGAGCTGGCCGCGGGCAACCTGACGCCCGTCATCCGGGCCGAGCGCGCCCGGCTCGGCGCGCGGTTCGACGAGTGGTTCGAGGAGGCCGAGTCCGAGGCGATGGGCACGCCGATCCCGCTCCGCTCGCTGGTCGCCGTGCAGCTCGGCGCGGCGCTGCTCGGGGCGGACGCCGCCAGGCGGGCGGACCCGGCCTGAGCCCCGGCGCCCCGGCCGGGGCGCCGCCGGTCAGACGGGCAGGAGGGCGGTCAGCGCCCGCTCGACCAGCGGCCAGGTGCGGCTCTCCGGGTCGATGAGCACGAAGTGGCCCGCCCCCGGGACGCGCACCAGCGACGCCGCCGGATGGGCCGCCGCGTACGACTCCGAGAGCTCGACGGGGACGCGCTCGTCCGCCGTGCCGTGCACGATCACCAGCGGGCCCGCCGGGGCCGGGAGCCGGACGGGGTCCAGGCCGGGATGGTCGTCCGGCGGCCCGCCGAGGAAGTCGGTCACCGCGCCGCCGTCGAGCCCCAGCCGCGCCGCGAGCCGCAGGTCGGCGACGGGGGCCAGGGCGAGGACGGCCGCCCCGGCCGGCGCGGCGCACAGGGCGAGGTGACCGCCGGCCGAGTGCCCGACGACGACCGACGGCTGAAGGAGCCCGACCGCGGCCCGCAGGTCCGCGACCGTCGCCGCCGGATCGCCCGGCCTGCGGCGGTACTCGACGGCGGCCACGCTGTACCCCGCCCGGTGCAGCGCGTTGGCCATCGGCCGCAGGTGCGTCCGGTCGTACTCCGGACGCCAGAACCCGCCGTGGACCAGCGCCACCACGGGCCCCTCGTCCGGCCAGAGGTCGATCACCTGGTCGGCGTCCGGCCCGTACCGCAGGGCGCGGACGGGACCGGGGGCCGGGCGGGTCAGGACGGCGCGGTTCTCCACCGTCACCTCCCGGCCGGCCGGCGGGACCACAGCCGGGCGACCCCGGCCGCGCCCGCCGCCAGCAGCGCGGCCCCGGCTCCGGCCAGCGCCAGGTGCTGCCGCCGCACCCGCCGCCTGACCTGCGTGTACGGCACCGTGGAGAAGGACACCAGCTCATACCGCGACACGTAACGGCCGGGCAGCGCGCGTTCGAGCCGGTGCTCGACGCTCTTGGTCAGCCGGTGGACCGGGGAGGCGACCTTGTCGCGCATCTCGACGAAGTTGGCCAGCGCCATCTCGGCGATCGCGTCGGTGTCGTCCCTGCGCCGCCGCTCGAACAGCGGCAGCGCGCGGGCCCAGTCGCCGTCGGTGTCGGTCAGGCACCGGTCCAGCACGGTCACGTCCTCGAAGCCGCAGTTGGCGCCCTGGCCGTAGAAGGGCACGATGGCGTGCGCCGCGTCGCCGATGAGGCCGACCCTGCCGTCCGCCTGCCACGGCGCGCACCGGACGGTGCCGAGCAGGCCGACCGGATTGTCCAGGTACTCCCGTACCAGACCGGGCGCGAGGGGGGGCACGTCCGGGTAGTGGTCGTGGAAGTGGCGTTCGATCGCCGCCGGGCTGCTCAGGGAGGCGAAGCTCGACGTGCCGCCGGTCGGCCAGAACATCGTGCAGGTGAAGGAGCGGTCGGGGTTGGGCAGCGCGATCATCATCGAGGTGCCGCGCGGCCAGATGTGCAGGGCGCCGGGGTCGAGGGCGAACTCGCCGTCCGCGGACGGGATCGTCAGCTCCTTGTAGCCGTGGCCGAGGAAGTCCAGGCTCTCGTGGATGCCCCGGTGGGCCAGCAACTGTCCCCGTACGGCCGAGTTCGCGCCGTCGGCCCCGAGCACGACGTCGGCCTTCGCGTGTACCGGGCCGTCGGCGGTCTCGAAGGCCATGGCGCCGGTCGCCGGGTCGAGGCCGGTCAGCCGGTGCCCGAAGAAGATCTTCACGCCCGGCGCGGACTCGGCGGCGTCCAGCAGCGTGTTGTTGAGCGCGCCGCGGCCGATGGAGTTGATCGAGCGCACCCCGTCATGGCTGTACGGCTGGAAGTCGAGCGGCCCGCGCACGGGGTGGATCATCCGGCCGCGCATCGGGAGCGCGTCGGCCATGATCTTCTCCTCCAGGCCGATCCGGCGCAGCGCGTCCAGGCCGCGTTCGGAGATGGCCAGGTTGATCGACCGGCCGCGCGGCGCGTTGCCGGCGCGCGGGTCGGGCCGCCGTTCGTGGACGGTCACGTCCAGGCCGCGGCGGGCCAGGTAGCAGGCCAGCAGGCAGCCGGTGAGGCCCGCCCCGATCACGGTGACGTTCATCGGTCCTCCTCGACGCACTCGGCCAGCGCCACGGCGGCCCGCCAGCAGTCGTGATAGGTGGAGTACAGAGGCGTCGGCGCGAGGCGGACGACGTCCGGCTCGCGGGCGTCGGCGATCACCCCGTGCTCGTGGCGCAGCCGCCGGGTCAGCTCGGCGGCGCCGCCGCGCCCGACCCGCAGGGAGAGCTGGCAGCCCCGGCGGCCGGGGTCGCGCGGCGTGATCACCGTGATCGGCCTGGTGGGGGTGATCCGGTCGAGCAGGCTCTCCAGGTATCCGGTGAGCCGTACGCTGCGGGCCCGCAGGGCGGTCATCCCGATCCGGTCGAACAGGCCGAGCGAGGTGCGTACCGGGCCCATCGCGTGGATCGGCGGGTTGGAGATCTGCCAGGCGTCGGCGCTGGCCGGCGGACGGGAGACCGGCGCCATCTCGAACCGGGTCGCCTGTTCGGTGCTCCACCAGCCCTCCAGCCTCGGCAGCGCCGGGTCGCCCAGGTGCCGCTGGTGGACGAACACGCCGCCGAGCGCCCCGGGCCCGGAGTTGAGGTACTTGTAGGAGCACCAGGCGGCGAAGTCCGGCCCCCACGCGTGCAGCTCAAGCGGGACGTTCCCGGCGGCGTGCGCGAGGTCCCAGCCGACCGCCGCGCCGCTCGCCCGCCCGGCCGCCGTGATCGCCGGGATGTCCAGGAGCTCGCCGGTCAGGTAGTTGACGCCGCCCAGCAGGACCAGCGCGACCGTGTCGCCCTCGCGGGCCAGGAAGTCGAGCACGTCCTGGCCGCCGCCCAGCCGGACCACCGTCTCGTCCGGGTCGAGGCCGTGCAGGCGGGCCTGGCTGCGCACGGCGTAGCTGTCGGAGGGGAACGCGGTGTCCTCGATGACGATCCGGGTCCGCGCGCCGCGCGGCCGGTAGAACGAGACCATCAGCAGGTGCAGGTTGACCGTCAGCGAGTTCATCACCACGGTCTCCTCGGGCAGCGCGCCGACCAGCCGGGCCGCCGGTCCGGTGAGCCGCTCGTGGTAGGGCAGCCAGGGGCGGGCCCCCTCCAGATGTCCCTCCACGCCGAGCCGGGCCCATGCGTCGAGGTCCTCGGCCAGTTCCGCCGCGGTCGCCCGGGGCTGGAGGCCCAGGGAGTTGCCGGCGAAGTAGGCGCACTCGGGGTGGCCGCCGCCGGTGGCGGGCGGGATGAGGAAGAGGTCGCGGTGGCCCGGGTCGTCGCGGTCGCGCCGGAGCGCGTCCTGCTCGGCGGGCTTCCGGTCGTCGGTCACGTGGGGTCCGCCCTTCACATGTGGGTCCGGGCGGACCACAGCTCGGGGAAGACCACCCGCGCCATGCTGCGTTCCAGCCAGGCCAGGCCGTTGGAGCCGCCGCTGCCGGGCTTGGCGCCCATCGACCGGCGGACCGCGGTGACGTGCGCGTACCGCCAGTCGCCGAACAGCTCGGCCACGTCGGTCAGCGCCTCGCCGAGCAGCCGCAGCGCGTTGCCGGGGCCGCTGTCGCGGTAAACCTCGACCCAGGCCCGCTCGACGGCCGGGTGCGGCTCGTGCTCGGCGGCGAAGTCGCGCTCCAGCAACTCGCCGGGCAGGTCGTGGCCGTCGCGGGCCAGCAGGGCGATGGCGTCGTCCCACAGGCTCGGCGACTCCAGGGTCCTGAGCAGGTCGCGGTGGGTCCTGTCCTGGCGTCTGAACGGGCGCAGCAGCGCCGGGTTCTTCAGCCCCAGCAGGAACTCCACGTGCCGGTACATCGCCGACTGCAGGCCGCTGGCCTCGCCGAGCTCGTCCCGAAAGCGGTTGAAGTCCGCGGGGGTCATCCAGCGCAGGCCGCGCCAGCTCGCGTTCAGGCCCTCCAGGTGCAGCGCGGTACGGCGCAGCGGGTCCAGCGCGGCCCACACGTCGTCGGCCCGCAGCCGCTCCTGGGCGTTGCGCAGTTCGAAGGCGATGAGCTTGAAGTACAGCTCCATCACCTGAGTGATCATCAGGAACGACATCTCGCCCGCGTCGTCGCTCATCGGGTGCTGCAACTCGTGCAGCACGTCGGTGCGGACGTAGGCGTCGTAGGGGGTGCGGGTCTCGAAGTCCAGGGTGGGGGCGCCGCCGGTGGTCCTGGCTCGTTCGGCGCGTTCCTCCGCCGTGGTCGGCCGCAGTGCCGATAACTGTCGCGTCGCGTCCACGCGCTTGCCCTTCTCGTTGTTCTCCCCTCCATGATGGCGTCGGGAGGGCGGCGAAGGAATGCCATATGAACGGCTATATCGCGATATAGGCTTATGTTTCGGGATAAATCGTGATTTGGGGTTTACGAACGGAAGGCTTGATCGTGGATGAGATGGACTGGGAGCTGCTGCGCGAGCTCCAGGACAACGCCCGGCTCTCCCTCAAGGAGCTGTCCCGCCGGATCCACCTGTCCCCGCCCGCGGTGGCCGACCGCGTACGCAAGCTGGAGGAGTCGGGGGTGATCACCGGCTACCACGCGACGGTCGACCCGGTGCAGGCCGGCTGGCCGGTGTCGGCCTTCATCCGCATGTCCTGCTACGGCGCGCGCTGCGTGCTGCGCGACCCGGAGGTGGCCGGCTGGCCCGAGGTGCGCGAGATCCACCGGGTCACCGGCGACGTGTGCAGCATCCTGCGGATCGTGGCGGTCTCCATGGTGGCCTTCGAGGACCTGATCGACCGCCTGGCGGTCTACGGCCCGCCGTCCAGCACCATGATCCTCTCAACCCCTCTCCCCGGCCACCCCCTCACCGCCCCCGACGGCCCCTGACGGTGTCCCGCCGGCGGGTCAGCCGGGGGGTGGGGCCCCGTGGCAGAAGTGGGCGAAGTCGGTGGTCATCGAGTGCGCCAGCGCGTCCACGTGCGGGCCCGTGCCGGTCAGCGGGGTCCCGTGGGTGCCGAGGTAGAGGGGGACGTCCACCAGGTGGCAGGCGCCCAGCTCGATCCCGCCGTGGCTCATGGGCGAGCGGTGCCCGCAGATCCGGTGCCCGGCGGGGCCGTGGTGAGCCGCGGCGATCTCCTGGGCGGGGCCGGTGAAGACGGCATCGGTGTCCAGGCCGTCCTGGCCGATCGCGCTGAACAGGCGGGTCTCCTCGGCCGTCGTCGTCACCAGCAGCGGGACCGGTGCGGCGGCGCCCGTGCGGATGGCCTCCATCGGGTGGACGGCCAGCAGGTCGCCGTCCACGACGGGTGCGACGGGCAGCAGGCCGTCCGGGGCCGGGCCGCAGGCGCGTACGGCGGCCTCCTCGGCGGCCAGCAGGTCCGCGAGCGGCACGGCGTACGGGTCCGCGTACGGGTCCGCGCCGAGCGCCGAGCGGGCCGCCGCGGTCCAGTCGGCGGCCTGGGCGGGCGTGCGGAACCCGTACGGGACGGGGCTCATCGCCGCGGCCCTGGCGAACAGGCCGGGCGCGCACGTCAGCAGGGCCAGCACGCAGGTGCCGCCCGCCGAGTGCCCGGCCAGGGTGACGTCGGCCGGGTCGCCGCCGAGGGCCGCGATGTTGCCGCGCACCCATTCCAGGGCGGCGATCTGGTCACGCAGGCCCAGGTTGGCCGGGACGCCGTCGCCGTGCCAGAAGCCCGGCAGGCCGAGCCGGTAGTTGACGGTCACCACGACCAGGCCGTGGTCGCGGGCGAGCGCGGTGCCGTCGTACATCGCCTGGGCGCCGGAGCCGAAGACGAACGCGCCGCCGTGCAGGAACACCAGCACCGGACGGCGTCCCTCGGTGGAGGGCGTCCAGACGTTGAGGAACAGGCAGTCCTCGTCCGACGCGGCCGGGTCGATCTCCAGGCCCGGCACCCACGCCATGCGGCCGGGCCGCTGCGGCGCGGGCGGGCCGGGCGTGCGGGCGTCCGCGACGCCCCGCCAGGGGCGCGCGGGCTCCGGCGCGGCGAGGCGGCGGGCGGGCGCGGCGTACCGCACCCCCTTGAACGTGCTCACGCCGCCCGCCCGGACGCCGCGCAGCGCCCCGAGAGGCGTGTCGGCGACCGTCATCCCGCGAGCCCGAGGAAGGCGGCGGCGTTGCCGCCCAGGACGGCGGCGCGGCCCTCGTCGTCCAGCTCGGCGCAGGCCCGTACGACCGCGCCCGGCTCCTGCTCCCCCAGCGGGAACGGGAAGTCGGTGCCGAGCATGACGCGGTCGGCCCCCATCACCTCGACCAGCAGCCGCAGGGCGCGCGGGTCGAACACGGCCGAGTCCACGTGGAAACGGTCGGTGTAGGCCGACGGCGGCCGCGGCGAGTGCTCGCGGACGATGTCGCGGTGGTGCCAGGCGTTGTCGGCCCGTCCCAGCAGGTAGGCGAAGCTGCCGCCGCCGTGGCAGAAGCACAGCCGCAGCGAGGTCGGCAGCCGCTCGAACGCCCCGGACAACATCAGCGACAGGATGCCGAGGTGGGTCTCGGCCGCCATGCCGACCAGCCACGGCATCATGTGGCCGCGCATGCGGTCGGCGCCGAGCATGTCCCAGGGGTGGACGAGCACCGGCATGTCCTGCTCGGCGCAGTGGGCGAGGAAGGCGACGATGTCGGGGTCGTCCAGGTTGCGCGGGCCGACGTGGTTGCCGATGTGCACGCCGCGGTGGCCGGCCGCCTTAGCCTCGGTGACGGTCCTGGCGGCCAGGGCGACGTCCTGAAGCGGCACCTGGCACAGCGGCAGCAGCCGGTCGGGGGCCTGCGCGCAGTGGTCGAGCACGCGGTCGTTGACCATGGCGCACCACTCGGCGGCGCGGGCCGGGTCGGCCGCGTAGCCGAACAGCAGCGGGGTCGAGGAGATCGCCTGGACGTCCACGCCGGTGCGGTCCATCGCGGCCACGCGGGCCTCGGGGTCCCACAGCTCGGGCGTGACCGGGCGGTAGTCGTCCTCGCCGCTCATCATCATGCCGTCGCGCAGCCACGGCTCGCCGGCGCCCGCGAGCATCCTCGCCTCCTCGCGGCTGATCCGCGGGAAGACGTGCGCGTGCACGTCGATCATGGTCACCGGACCACCGGCCGCAGATGCTCGGGCCAGTCCTTGCCGGGGTGCTCGGCGCCGCAGTGGGGGCAGGTGCGGTCGCCCTCGTGGAAGGCGCGGAAGACCGGCGGCAGGTCGTCGACGATCGACTGGAGCTGCACCTCGGCGCGGTGGACCAGGCGGTGGCAGTTGACGCAGTACCACTCGAAGGCGTCGAGCGCGCCCTGCGGACGGGCGAACTCGACGACCAGGCCGATCGAGCCGGGCACCGGCCGCTGCGGCGAGTGCCGTACGTGCGGCGGCAGCAGGAAGACGTCGCCCTCCCCGATCTGCACGTCGACCGGCGGCTTGCCCTCCTCCTCCATGACCCGCAGCACCATACCGCCCCTGAGCTGGTAGAAGAACTCCTCGATCGGGTCGTCGTGGAAGTCGGTGCGCTGGTTGGGGCCGCCCACGATCGTCACCATGAGGTCGGCGTCCTTCCAGATCTGCGCGTTGCCGACCGGCGGCCTGAGCAGGTCCTGGTGCTCGTCGATCCACTTGTTCAGGTTGAAGGGGGGGATCATGCCGGACTCCTTTGCGGGATGAGGGCGGTGCAGGAGATCTCGATCAGCAGGTGCGGGTGCGGGAGCTGGTGGACGGCGACCGTGGTGCGGGCCGGGCCGCTCTCGTCGAAGTACTCGCCGTAGACCTCGTTGTAACCGCCGAAGTCGTTCATGCTGACCAGGTACGCGGTCACGTTCACCACGTCCTCCAGGCCGCCTCCGGCGGCGGCCAGCAGGTCGGCGATGTTCTCGATCACCGCCCTGGTCTGCTCGCGGATGTCGAGGCTGGTGGTGCCCAGCTCGTCCGCGCTCGCCCCGGCGAAGGAGCCGTCGGGGCGGCGGGAGCTGGTGCCGGACACGAACACCAGGTCGCCGGCCCGCTTGACGTGCGGGAACCTGCCGCGGGGCCGGGCCTTGCCCTCGACCAGCAGCGCGTCGTCGCTCATCGGGTGGTCACCTCCACGTGTCCGAGGCCGGCGGCGCCGACGCGCACGTGCGCCCCGGCGGGCAGCGGCACGGCCGCCGTGGCCGCCCCGGCCAGGACGATCCAGCCGGCCTCCATCTCGATCCCGGCGGCCCTGGTCAGCCGGGCGGCGGCGGTCAGGGCGCGCAGCGGGTGGCCGAGGATGGCCGCCGACGAGCCGCCGGCGACCTGGCGGCCGTCGATCTCCATGATCAGGCCGACGTTGCCGAGGTCGCCGGCGTCCTGCGGGTGGCGCCAGGGGCCGACGCCGAAGCCGCTGGCCGAGGCGTTGTCGGCGATGACGTCGGGCAGGGTGAAGCTGAAGCCCTCGTAACGGGAGTCGAGCACCTCGTACCCGACCGCGACGCCGCCGACGGCCGAGGCCGCGTCGGCGGGGCCGCGCACCGGGCGGTCCAGCAGGAACGCGATCTCCGGCTCGATGCGCGGGTGGATCAGGCCGGAGGTGTCGAGCCGGGACTCGACGAGCATGGCGTCGGTGAGCAGGCCCCAGATGACGTCGTCCACGCCCATCTGGACCATCTTGGCGCGGCTGGTGAAGCCCATCTTGACGCCGATGATCCGCTCGCCGCGGGCCAGCCGCCGCTCGATCAGGGCGCGCTGCACCTCGTACGCGGCGGGCACGTCGAGGTCGGCCGCGTCGGTCAGGCGGGGGATGGGGCGGCCGGTCAGGGTGGCGTCGTCCAGGCGTTGCGCGAGCGCGTTCACCGGTCCTCCTTCTCGTCGTCGGCGGCGGACCCGTCGGCGAAGGCGGCGCGGACGTCGCCGAGCCCGTCGATGCGGGCCTCCAGCACGTCGCCCGGCCGCACCGGGACGACGGGGCCGAGCGCCCCGGTCAGCACGGTGTCGCCCGCCCGGAGCGGACGGCCGAGCGCGGCCAGCGTGTCGGCCAGCCAGACGGCGGCGTGCAGCGGGTGGCCCAGGCAGGCCGCGCCGACGCCGGTCGAGACCTGCTCGCCGCGCCGCTCGATGACCATCCCGGCCAGCCGCAGGTCCACATCGCCCAGCGGGACCGGGCGGTTGCCGAGCACGTACAGGCCGGCCGAGGCGTTGTCGGCGACGGTGTCGGCCAGGGTGATGTCCCAGTCGCGGATGCGGCTGCCGACGACCTCGATGGCGGGCAGCGCGAACGCCGTCGCGGCGATCACGTCGGCGACCGTGTGGCGCTCGTGCGGCAGGTCGCGGTCGAGCACGAGCGCGACCTCCGCCTCGGCGCGCGGCTGGAGCACCGCGCCGGCCGGGATCTCCTCGCCGTCGGGCACCGCCATGTCGGCGAACAGCACGCCGAAGTCGGGCGAGCCGACGCCGAGCTGCCGCTGCACGGCCTTGCTGGTCAGGCCCACCTTGCGGCCGGTGATCCGCCTGCCCTCGCCGACCCAGCGCTCGGTGAGCAGGCTCTGCACCGCGTAGGCCGCCTCCAGGCCGTCGACCAGGTCGCGGACCGGCTCGCACGGGCTGCCGGACGCGTACGCCTCCAGCAGCCGCGCGGCGGCGGCGCGATGGTTGTCTGTCACTTTCGTCCTCATATCTTGACGCACACGTTGACGGGCTCGGAGAAGAAGTCGAGCGAGTACTCGCCGCCCTCGCGCCCGATGCCGGAGGCCTTCACGCCGCCGAACGGCGTGCGCAGGTCGCGCAGGTTCCAGCAGTTGACCCAGACGATGCCGGCCTGGATCCGGGGCGCCACGCGGTGGGCGCGCGACAGGTCCGTGGTCCACACGGTGGCGGCCAGTCCGTACGGGCTGTCGTTGGCCAGCCGGACGGCCTCGTCCTCGTCGTCGAACGGCGCCACGTGGCAGATCGGGCCGAAGACCTCCTCGCGGACGGTCCTGGCGTGCGGCGGCAGGCCGGTGATCACGGTGGGCTCGACGTGGAAGCCGCCGTCGCGGGCGTCGCCGAACTCCGGCACCCCTCCGCCGGCGAGCACCGTCGCGCCCTCCTCGACGGCGAGCCGGTAGTAGGACAGGACCTTGTCGCGGTGCTCCGCCGAGATCATCGGCCCGTAGCCGCGCAGTTCCCTCGCCCGTTCGGCCAGCGCCCGCGTGAACGCCTCGAAGATCGGGCGCTGGACGTAGACGCGTTCGGTGCACAGGCAGATCTGGCCGGAGTGGGTGAAGCTGGAGCGGATCGTGCCCTCGACGGCCTCCTCCAGGTCGGCGTCGGCGAAGACCAGGGCCGGGTTCTTGCCGCCCAGCTCGAAGGAGACCGGGGTGACGTGCGCGGCGGCGTTGCGCATGATGGCGCTGCCGGTGGCCGAGGCGCCGGTGAAGGCGATGGCGTCCACGCCGGGGTGGGCGGTCAGGTGCTCGCCGGCCGCCCCCGCGCCGTGGCCGTGCACCAGGTTGAACGCGCCCGGCGGCAGGCCCGCCGCGTCGATCACCTCGGCCAGCAGCGTGGCGGTCGAGGGGGTCTCCTCCGACGGCTTGGCGACGACGGCGTTGCCCGCGGCCAGGGCGGGCGCGACCTTCCAGGTGAGCAGCAGCAGCGGCAGGTTCCACGGTGAGATGACGGCGACCACGCCGAGCGGGCGGCGCACGGTGTAGTTGAGCGCCTGCCCGCTGCCGCTCCAGGCCGGGACGCCGGTGGAGTACGCCCGCTCGGGACGGCCGTAGGCGAGGTCGGCGTAGGCGCGGAAGTTGCCGGCGGCGCGCGGGATGTCGACCGTCGCGGCCAGCTCGCGCGGCTTGCCGGTGTCGGCGACCTCGGCCTCGACGAACTCCTCGAACCTGGCCTCGATGCCGTCGGCGATCCGGCGCAGGTACGCGCACCGCTCCTCGGTTCCGGCGGTTCCCCAGGGGCCGTCGAGCGCGGCGCGGGCGGCCCTGACGGCCTCGTCCACGGTCTCGCGGGACGCCTCGGGGACGGTCCCGACGGTGCGTCCGTCGACGGGCGAGATGAGGGGGAAGTCCGTCCCCGCCGTCGTGAAGACGCCGTTGACGTAGTGCGCGGGCTTCATGGCCGACATTCTCCAGATTGCCCGCCATAACAGTCCAATACCGAAATATCGCCTGGCCATCCTTATTTCGTTATATGTCAGTTCTGCTATGCCTCCCGACCGAATCGGTATTCGTTCTGGCATACCACCAGCGTGCATCCTCTTCCGTACCCATATCCGGAAGGCACAGAGTGATGGACACAGATCGCCGTCTGGCCGCCCGCCGCGTCACGCGGGCCGCCTTCATCGGCACCGCCATCGAGTGGTACGACTTCTTCCTCTACGGCACCGCCGCGGCCCTCGTCTTCAACAAGCAGTTCTTCCCCGCCATGGACCCGGTCGCCGGATCCATCGCCTCCTTCGGCACCATGACCGTGGGATTCCTGGCCCGCCCGCTCGGCGGCATCGTCTTCGGCCACTTCGGCGACCGGATCGGGCGGCGCAACACGCTCGTCGTCTCGCTGCTCATCATGGGCATCGGCACGACGCTGATCGGCGTGCTGCCGACGTACGACAGCATGGGCGTCTGGGCGGCGGTGCTGCTCGTGGTGATGCGCGTCGCCCAGGGCATCGGCCTGGGCGGCGAGCTCGGCGGCGCGGTGGTGCTCACGATGGAGCACGCGCCCAAGGGCCGGCGCGGCCTGTACGGGGCGTTCCCGATGATGGGCACCCCGGCGGGCATGCTCTGCGCGAACGCCGTCTTCCTCGGCACGTCCTCGCTGCTGGGCGAGGAGAGCTTCATGGCCTGGGGCTGGCGGGTGCCGTTCCTGCTCAGCATCGTGCTGGTGGCGGTCGGCCTGTACCTGCGGCTGCGCATCGAGGAGAGCCCCGACTACGCCGACCTGGTCGAGCGGCGCAAGCCGGTCAAGCTGCCGATCGCGGTGGTGCTGCGCGACCACTGGCGCGAGGTGGTGCACACCATCGGCGTGATCATCGGCAACAGCGCGCTGGCCTACATCTTCATGGTCTACATCCTCGGCTACGGCGAGGCCGCGGCCGGTCTGTCGCGGACGTTCCTGCTGAGCTGCGTGATCGGCGGCGCCGCCGTGTGGCTGGTCACCGCGCCGCTGTGGGCGCACCTCGGCGACCGGCACGGGCTGCGTTCGGTCTTCGCCTGGGGCTCGGTGGTGCTGCTGGCCGGCGCCCTGGCGATCCTGCCGGTCGTCAACACCGGCAACAAGCCGCTGATCGTGGTGTTCATGCTGGTGATGGGCGCGGTGCTGGCCATGACGCACGCGCCGCAGGGCACGCTGACCGCCAGCTTCTTCCCGGTCGCGATCCGCTACTCCGGCACGTCGGTGGCCTACCAGCTCGCCTCGCTGCTGGGCGGCGGCATCACGCCGCTGGTGGCGGCCTCGCTGTTCGCCTCGACCGGGACCTCGCTGTCGATCACCGCCTACCTGACCGTGGTGACGGTCATCAGCCTGGTCGCCGCGCTGCTGATCCCCCGCAACGACGCCGAACGCCTGGGCGACCAGCCGGCCCTCGCCGACATAGCGAAATAGAGCAGGTTCACCCTGCTCATATGATGATTTCGTGATATCTCGTCCGCTGGACCTGCTGAACGGCCGGCTCAAGCTGAGGCACCTCGTGCTCGTGACCACCATCGCCGAGCAGGGCGGCGTCCTGCGCGCCGCCGAGCACCTCCACCTGGCCCAGCCCGCCGTGACCCGGGGGCTGCGGGAGGTGGAGCAGATCCTCGGGGTGGAGCTGTTCACCCGCGGATCGCGCGGCGTCACGCCCACCCTCTTCGGCGAGGCGTTCATCGACCACGCCCGCGCCGTGCAGGCCGAGCTGCGCCGCGCGGGCGAGCGCATCGCCGGTCTGGCCGACGGGACGGCCGGCACGGTCACCGTCGGCACCCTGCTGGCCGCCACGAACGTGCTGCTCCCCCGCTCGATCGCCGCCCTGAAGGCCGAACGGCCGGGCATCACCGTGATCGTCAAGGAGGGCACGTTCGACTCGCTGGTCCCCCAGCTCACCGGCGGCGACCTTGACCTGATCCTCGGCCGGCTCAACCCGATCGAGGACCGCCCCGACCTGCGCCAGCTCCCGCTCTACAACGAGCCCGTGCTGCTGGTCGCCCGCGCCGGGCATCCGGCCGCGCACGCCCGCGCGCTGGCCGACCTGCTGGCCTACCCGTGGATCCTGCCGCTGGAGCAGACCTCGCTGCGGCGGGAACTGGAGCAGGTGTTCCACCGCAACGGGCTGCCGCTGCCGCCCGACCGCACCGAGTGCACCTCCATCCTGACGATCCGCTCCCTGCTGCTCGGCACGGACATGATCGCCGCGCTGCCTGCGCTCTTCGTCAGGACCGACCCCCAGCTCCTCGAACTCCAGGTGCCGCTGCCGTCGGTGCGCCGCTCGGTCGGCGCCACCCTGCCCGGCGCGCGCGCCCTCACGCCCGCGGGCAAGGTCATGCTCTCCCACCTCCAGCAGCAGGCCCGCGACCTCGACACCGGCGAGACGGGCGACCCGTCCGACGCGGCGCCGGTGGGAGACTGAGGGGCATGATGGCAGGAGCCGGGTTCGAGCCCGAGTCCGTACGCGTCATCCGGCGGCTGCGCGACGACATCCTCGACGGCGTCCGCCCGCCGGGCAGCAAGCTCGTCGAACGCGATCTGGCCACCGAGCTCGGCGTGAGCCGGGTGCCGGTGCGCGACGCCCTGGCCACCCTGGCCGCCGAGGGGCTGGTGACGTTGCGTCCCCGCACCTGGGCCGTGGTGCGCGAGTTCAGCACCCGCGACGTCGCCGACCTGGTGGAGGTGCGCTCGGCGTTCGAGGCCGTCACCTTCCGGCTCGCCGCCCTGCGGCACGACGCCGAGGGCCTGCGGCGGCTGCGCGCCGACCTCGACGCGGAGCTGCGGGCGGCGGACGCCGGCGACGCGATCCGCGCCCGGCGCGCCGCCGCCGACTTCCACGAGACGGCCGCCGCCATCGCGGGCAACGATCTGCTGGTCGAGCTCGGCCAGGTCCTGCGCAGCCGGATGCGCTGGCTGCTCGGCCGGCACGACGACCTCCAGCTCGTCGCCGACGAGCACCGTGAGCTCTACGAGGCGATCGCCGACCGCGACGTGGCCCGCGTCGGCGAGCTGGTCGCCCGGCACGAGGAGACCAGCGGCCGCCTCACCAGGGAGCACGCGGACCGGCGGGCCCGTCCCTGACCCTGCGTGGGCGTCAGGCGTCCAGGAGCGGTTCGCCGTCTCGGGCGACCACCCGGCCGCCGGCGACCACGAGCGCCCGCGCCGGCACCCGTACGAGCGCGTCCGGCACGTTCTCGGCGTCGATGAGCACGACGTCGGCCCGCGCCCCCGCGACGAGGTCGTGCCGGTCGCGGTGCACGAACGGCGCCGCCTTGGTCGTGGCCAGCTCGACGGCGGCGGTGAGCTCGTCGTCGGCGCGCAGCCCGTGCAGGCGGGCGAAGCCGAGGGCGATGCGCAGCATGTCGCCGTCGCCGAACGGCGACCACAGGTCCCTGATCCCGTCGGTGCCGAGGCCGAGGCCGATCCCGCGCTCGGCCAGGCCCCGCCACGGAAGGGGCGCGGTGCGCACCGGCGCGACCGTCGCCCAGGAGATGCCCGCCGCGCCGAGGTCGTCGAGCAGGGCGCGCTGGCGTTCGGGGGCCAGCTCGCCGAGGGCGAAGCCGTGGGAGACGGTGACCTTGCCCTGGAGGCCCGTCCTGAGCGTGCGGTCGATGATGAGCTCGTACTGGAACGCGCCGAGCTCGCCGCCGTCGTGCAGGTGGATGTCCAGGCCGACGCCGCGCCGCTCGGCGATCGCGAAGAGGCCGTCGAGCTGGGCGACCGGGTCGCGGTCGATGCTCGCGGGGTCGATGCCGCCGATGCTGGTGGCGCCCGCCCGGGCGGCCTGGTCGAGCAGGTCGAGCACGCCCGGCCGGCGGACGACGCCGTCCTGCGGGAAGGCCACGATCTCGACGTCGATCGCCCCGCCGAGGCGCTGCGCGGCCTCGCGGACGGCCTCGATGCCGCGCAGGCCGACGCCGAGGTCGACGTCGACGTGGGTGCGGGTGGCCGTGGTGCCGTGCCGCAGGAACTCCCGGAGCACCGCCACGGTCCCTTCGACGCCCGGGATGCCGTACCGGTCCCGTTCCGCGCGCTCGTGCTCGATCCGGCCCTGCGTGGTGGCCACGCCGCCGTACGACACCCAGGGCCGGCCCCACCAGCTCTTGTCGACGTGGGCGTGGGCGTTGACGAATCCGGGCAGGGCGAGCAGGCGCCGGCCGTCGACGACCTCGCCTGTGGGCGGGGCCGTCCCGGCCGGGAGCACGCCGGCGATCCGGGTACCGTCGATGGTCAGGTCCACGGGCGGGCCGCCCCAGGGGCGCACGTTGGCGATTGTCCAGGAAGTCACCCGAAAAATGGTATACCAAACCCGGATCGCCCCAGGCAGAGGCCCCTGTCGCCGCCGCGCCGGCCGTTGTCGTACCCGAGTGAGAAAATCGGCACAGGCCGCGGCACGCGCGGTCGCCCCGACAGGAAAGAGGTGGTCCGATGGGCCCAGAGGTCTTCGACAGCCGTGACATCGGCCAGACCGAGGAGTTCCTCAGCAAGGCATATGCCAAGATGCGCATCGGCTCCGACGTGAAGAACCCCCGCACCCGGATCTCGCGCCAGGTCATGGGCTCGGTCAGCATCGACCAGCTCCACCTCCAATACGCGATGAGCTACGACGTCAACCCCCTCGGCAAGGTGTGCCTGTGCTCGGTCGAGTCCGGGACCATCGCCCAGCAGGTCGCCGGCGGCCAGGAGGACGTCTTCGGCCCGGGCGACACCGTGCTGTTCGCCCCGCACGACCTGCCCTACACCGGCGAGATCCGCCGCTCGCGCTACGACATCATCATGTTCGACCCCGCGCTGCTGCAGCAGGTGGCCGGCACGCTGCCCGGCCGCCGGGCCGAGCCGGTGCGGCTGGTGGGGCACCGTCCGGTCTCCCCCGCCGCCGCCCGCCATCTGCGCCGCACGCTCGCCTACCTGCGCGACGACGTGCTGGCCGATCCCGAGCTGACCGCCGAGCCGCTCGTCGTCTCCACCGCCGGTCAGCTGCTGGCCGCCAGCGTGCTCACCGCGCTGCCGACCAACGCCGACGCCTCGGCCGCCCCCGGCGCCCGTCCCGAGGCGCTGCGCCGCGCCACGGCCTTCATCGACGACCACGCCGACCTGCCCATCGGCATCGACGAGATCGCCACCGCCGCCCGCGTCACCCCCCGCGCCCTCCAGTACGCCTTCCGCCGGCACCTGGGCACCACCCCCCTGGGCTACCTGCGCCAGGCCCGGCTGGCCCGCGCGCACGCCGAGCTGAAGGCCGGCGGTCCCGCCACCACGGTGACCGCCGTCGCCGCCCGCTGGGGCTTCTTCCACCCCGGGCGGTTCGCCCAGCTCTACCGGGCCGCCTTCGGCTGCGCGCCCGGCGAGACCCTGCACGCCGCGACCGGCTCTCCCCCGCCCGTTTCGTTCCGTGGACAGGAGTGAGCCGGATTCTTCGTCCCGTGTGCTGACCGGCCACCGCCGAAGGGTCAAGGGTTGGAGGCGAGCACGGATCACAGCGGCGCGGGAGGAGATGATCGCGATTGAGTCCCGGCCACAGCGGCAGCACCACGCGACCGTGGCGAGGCCATAGCCGCAGGCCAGGCGCTCAAGAGCGGGCACAGTTCCGGTGGCCGGCCGACCGCGCCGGTCACGTGACTGAGCCGATCCCATCTCCGGGCCGTGATGCCTGACCTTCTCCGTCCGCCTTCGCACCCGTCCGCCTGCCTTTCCGGCCGGACGGGCTTTCGTGCTGCCCGGCGGCCGGAGGCCCCGTGACCCCGCTGACCCTGACCGGCCGCGACCTGCCCGGTGGCGTGCTGGTGACCGTGACGGGCGAGCTCGACTCCTCCAACTCACCGCGGCTGGAGTCCTTCACCGAGCGGCGCCGGCGGCCCGGGGCGGGAGTGGTGCTCGACCTGGGCGGCCTGACCTTCATGGACAGCCGTGGCCTGCACATACTGTTACGCCTCAACGCCGCCGTGCTCGAACAGGGCGGCGTGCTCCGCCTCGCCGCCGTGCAGGAGCTGCCCGAGCGCGTGCTGAAGGTCACCGGTGTGTGGTCCTCGCTGACCGTGCACGAAGACGTCGGCGACGCCGTGGCGGCGATGGGCGCGCCGCGCCCCGACGACCTCCGTGAGTCGTCGTGACCGTCCCGCGTCCGCGCCGCTTGTCGGCGGAC
Organism: Nonomuraea sp. NPDC051191; assembly: GCF_044455665.1. Lineage (NCBI taxonomy): Bacteria > Bacillati > Actinomycetota > Actinomycetes > Streptosporangiales > Streptosporangiaceae > Nonomuraea > Nonomuraea sp. NPDC051191. The sequence goes on from NZ_JBITEZ010000006.1 coordinate 617,699, forward strand.
AGGGATGAAGATCACGGGCGCCGGTTCTAGAATCCGGATGGACAACAACCACGATTGTCCCGTCAATGACCTCGCTCATGGTCTCCTGATGGGGGCCGTTCGCGAGGTCGTCGCAGGACAGTCCTGACAACGTCGTAGGACACGAGGGTGACATGAGCGAAGCGATGACCGGTGGCTCCCGTAGCGCGTCCGGGGGTGCCGAGGTCGACGAGCTTCGGCTGCGTCAGCTGCTCGGCGGGCTGACGGCGGTCCGGGACGGCGACTTCCGCACCCGTCTGCCCGAGGACGCCGACGGGCTGCTCGGTGAGATCGCCTCGGTGTTCAACGGCATGGTCGACCAGCTGTCGTTGTTCACCTCCGAGGTGACCCGGGTGGCCCGTGAGGTGGGCACCGACGGGCGGCTGGGCGGCCAGGCCGACGTGCCGTCGGTGTCGGGCACCTGGAAGGACCTGACCGAGTCGGTCAACGCGATGGCCGGGAACCTGACCGATCAGGTGCGCAGCATCGCGCAGGTGACCACGGCGGTGGCCCGGGGCGACCTGTCGCAGAAGATCACCGTGCACGCGCGCGGGGAGATCCTGGAGCTGAAGAACACCGTCAACACGATGGTCGACCAGCTGTCCTCCTTCGCCGACGAGGTCACCCGGGTGGCGCGTGAGGTGGGCACCGAGGGGCAGCTGGGCGGTCAGGCCGAGGTGGAGGGCGTGGCCGGCACCTGGCGTGACCTGACCGACTCGGTGAACTTCATGGC